>NZ_JBIANZ010000005.1:0-561733 GCF_042875075.1 Streptomyces sp. NPDC003720 | reverse complement strand
ACCACGACAGCGGCGAGTCCCAGGCACCACGACAGCGGCGAGTCCCAGGCACCACGACAGCGGCGAGTCCCAGGCACCACGACAGCGGCGAGTCCCAGGCACCACGACAGCGGCGAGTCCCGGGTGCCGCGACGGCCGCGGTCCGGCCCTCCCGCCGGAGGACCGGACCGTCCCCGCCCGGCCGGAACCGCTGTGGGCCGGGCGGGGAGTCGTGCTGCGGCCCGGTGGCCCCGGTCGCGCCCGGCGCGAGCCGGCGGGCCCCGGTGGGATCAGTGGGACCCGTCGGCGGAGGAGGACCCGTCGCCCGCGCCCGCCTGGTCGCCCGCGCCCTCGCCCGTGCCGCTCTGGTGGCCGCCCGCCGTGGCCGACGGGTCGGCGCCGCCGCCGATCTGGTCGCCGCCCGCCTGGTCACCGGCGCCCGAGCCGTCCCCGGCGCCCGCCTGCTCCCCGGCTCCAGCCTGGTCACCGGCACCGGCGCCGGCCTGGTCACCAGCTCCTGCCTGGTCGCCCGCGCCGGCCTGGTCGCCCGCGCCCGCCTGGTCCCCGGCTCCGGCACCCGCCTGGCCGCCCGCGCCGTTCCCGCCGTTCCCGAGGGTGGCGCCGGTGGCCTGCAGGGCCGCGGTGACCGGCTGGAAGAAGGTCTCGCCGCCGCTGGTGCAGTCCCCGCTGCCGCCGGAGGTGAGGCCGACCGCGCCGCCGTCCTGGGTGAACAGGGAGCCGCCGCTGTCGCCCGCCTCGGCGCAGACGTCGGTCTGGATGAGGCCGGTGACCGTGTCGACGCCGTTGGGGTCCGTCTCGCTCTGGAAGTTGACGGTGGCGTCGAGGCCGGTCACCTGGCCGTTGTGCAGCCCGGTGGTGGAGCCCATCCGGAACACGGCCTGGCCGACCGTCGCGTCCACCGCCTGGTTGATCTGCACGGTCTGGCCGTTGCCCGCGTTGACCTCGCTGGGCGCCTGGGTGTTCGGGTCGTCGTACTTGACGAGTGAGAAGTCGCCCTCGCCGGGGAAGGTGGCCTGGTCCACGGTGGCGATGGGCTGCCCGTTCTGGGAGTCCGACCACTGCTTGGCCGCCACCCCGCAGTGACCGGCCGTCAGGAAGGCGGGGCTGCCGTCGGAGGCGGTGACGTTGAAGCCGAGGGAGCAGCGCACGTTGCCGCCCTGCACCTGGGAGAAGATGGCGTCGCCGCCCGAGACGAAGGTCTTGAGGGAACCGGCGGACCTCTTCAGGGTGGCCATGCCGGAGCCGAGACCGCGCACGGTCGACTGGACCCGGTCCCACTTGGCGCCGGTGACAGTGGAGTCGGCGGTGACCACGACCTTGTTGGTGCGCGGGTCGACGGCCCAGGCGGTGCCCGGGACGGTGGCCTTGCTCTTCAGGGTCCGCGCGGCGGCCTGGAGTTCGGCGGTGCTGTTGTCGACCTGGCGCACGGCCGCGCCGGCCTTCTCCGCCTGGACGATCACGTTCTTGTCGCCGCTGACCACGTTGACGACGAGCTGCCGCTTGGCGCTGTCGTAGTAGGACCCGGCGACGGCGTCGCCGAGCGCCTTCTGCAGTTGGGCGGCGAGATCCGAGGCGTCCGCGGCCTTCAGGGTCCTGGCGGTGCCGGCGGCGCCCGACGCCTTGTCCTGGGACGCGTTGGCGTTGGGCAGCAGGAGGGCCGCCGCGCCGAGCGCAGCGACACCGCCCACCGCTATCGCGGCCTTGCGCTTGGGCATTCGCTTGTGACTCAAACTTCTCGACCTCCTGGGAGCGGGGGAATCTGCCGCGGTCGGGCAGTCGTTCGGGGCGCCTGGATGGCTACAGGTACGGGCGGGTCAGGCGGTGCGTTCAATTCCGGTTGCCGACTCCCGTGCCACCGAGGCGAATCGGCCGCGTCGCGCGTGTCCCGGCGCCGGGCCGGGAAGAATCGCCGACATGACGCTGACCACCGCCGAGGCCGACAAGATCCTCGCCACCTGTTTCGCCCCCTGGGTCCTCGAACTGGGCCTGGTGGTCGAGTCGCTGGCCGAGGACCGCGCGGTGCTGCGGCTGCCCTGGTCGGAGCGGCTGGCCCGGGAGGGCGGCGGGCTGTCGGGCCAGGCGCTGATGGCGGCGGCCGACACGGCCACGGTGATCGCGGTCTCGGCCGCCCGGGGCGGCTTCGTGCCGATGACGACCGTGCAGCAGTCGACGTCCTTCCAGCGCGCGGTGACCGGTTCCGACGTCCGGATCGAGGCGGTGCTCACCAAGCTGGGGCGGCGGACGGCGTTCGCCGACATCACCCTGCGCGACACGGAGTCGGGCGCACTGGCGGCCCGGGCGAGCACGGTCTACGCGCTCCTGGGCTGACGGTCCGCGCCTTCCCGGGCCGGCGCTCCGCGCGCCCCTGAACGGGCACGCTCGGCTACCGCTCGGTAACAGCCAGTTCCGCACACGTACCGGAATCCCTGCTTCAGGGAATCTGCACATCGACTGCCCAAGCGCGTCACCGCCGCCGTCGTATCTGCACATCCGCGCGCCCCCCGGCACTCCTTTGGCGCGGAGTGCCGGATTCGCCGGCCGGTGGGCAAGGGCGCGGCCGCGCCGATGCCGTGCGGCATGTGAAGGAGTGGCCGACACGGCGTGCGCAAACCTGCACCGTTGGACTCTTCGGTACTCCAAGTGCGCAGGTGAGAGGCATGTTTGATTGGAAGCCAGAAGCGCGGGCGTGCTTTGATCCATCGCACCGCGGGCATTCCCCCGGGCCTTCCGGAAACGGGGGCCCGGAGCCCGCGGTGGCGGCCGTCCGTCTGTCCCCAGAGGGGGCCGCTTCCCCCCTTATGAATATCCATACGAAGGGAAGTTCCACCATGAACTCCACCCCCCAGGTTGAGACCGTCGAGATCTCGGACGCCGAGCTGGACAACGTCTCCGGCGGTCTGTCCCTGAACGCCCTCAACACCGTGACCGGTGCCGTGAACGGCGTTGCCCCCGTCGCCGGCCTGGTGGACACCGCCGTCGGCACCGTCGAGGGTGTCACCGGCCTGAACACCGCCCCGATCACCGGCCTGGTCGCCGGTCTCTGATCGCACCCCGGTGTCACCGAGGTCCCGGAGCCGCCCCCCGGCTCCGGGACTCTCGGGTGCCCGCGTTCCTGTCGTGACGATGTCTCTCCTCGGGTGAGGGAAGTTCCGTGCAGTTCCGCCAACAGGCCCTCGCCAAGCTCCAGTCGCCGGAGGAGCTGGACCTCCCGGTGCGACTGGCCCGCCCCCAGGGCTGGCTCGCGCTCGGCGTCACCGTCGTCGTCATGGCGGCGGCCTCCGTGTGGGCGGTGACCGGATCGGTCGCCTCCACCGTCGCCGCACAGGCCGTCCTGACCCATGGGCAGGGCAGTTACCTGCTGCAGAGCCCCGTCGCCGGCCAGGTCACGGCCGTGCTCGCCGAGCAGGGCGAACGGCTGCCGGCCGGCGCGCCCGTGCTCAAGGTCCGCACCGGCCAGGGCGACACGGTGGTGCGCACCGTCGCCGCGGGCCGGATCACCGCGCTCGCCGCCACCATCGGGCAGATCGTCCAGACCGGCGCCAACGTGGCCTCCGTGGAGAAGATCGCCCACGCCTCGGACCCGCTGTACGCGACCGTGTACGTCCCCGCCGAGAACGCGGCCGCCATCCCCGCGCACGCCCCGGTCGACCTGACCGTGTCCTCCGTGCCCGCACAGCGGTACGGCGTGCTGCGCGGGCACGTAAAGTCGGTGGACCGCGCCGCGCAGTCCCCGCAGTCCATCGCCGCGTTCCTCGGCGACAGCCAGCTCGGCGAGCAGTTCACCCGCAAGGGCCGCCCGGTGGCGGTGCTGGTCTCGCTGGACAAGTCGGCGTCGGCGAAGAGCGGTTACCGCTGGTCGTCCGCCGAGGGGCCGCCGTACCGGCTCGACTCCATGACCCTCGCCTCCGGTTCGATCAAGCTGGCCGACCAGCGTCCCGTCGATTGGCTGCTCCCGTGACCACCGCCCAGGAATCCCGCGGCCGCAGACGCGCCGCCCCGGCCCGCAGGCCGGTGCCCAAGTCCCGCGGCGGCACGGTCCGTACGCCCACCGTGCTCCAGATGGAGGCCGTCGAGTGCGGCGCCGCCTCCCTCGCCATGGTGCTCGGCCACTACGGCCGGCACGTCCCGCTGGAGGAGCTGCGCATCGCCTGCGGCGTCTCCCGCGACGGCTCGCGCGCCAGCAACCTGCTGAAGGCCGCCCGCGGTTACGGGCTGACCGCCAAGGGCATGCAGATGGACCTGGCCGCGCTCGCCGAGGTGAAGGCGCCGGCCGTCCTCTTCTGGGAGTTCAACCACTACGTCGTCTACGACGGCATGGGCCGCCGCTTCGGCCGCCGCGGGGTGTACATCAACGACCCCGCCAAGGGCCGCCGGTTCGTGCCGATGGAGGAGTTCGACGGCAGCTTCACCGGTGTCGTGCTGGTGATGGAGCCGGGCGCGGACTTCACCCGGGGCGGCCGCCGGCCGGGCGTGCTCGGCGCGATGCCGGCCCGGCTGCGCGGCACCGCGGGCACCCTGCCGGCCGCCGTGCTGGCCAGCCTGCTGCTGGTGGCGGTCGGGGCGGCGGTGCCCGCGCTCAGCCGTACCTACATCGACATGTTCCTCATCGGCGGGCAGACCTCGCTGCTCGGCGTGCTGTTCGCCTCGATGGCCACCTGTGTCGCGCTCACCCTGGTGCTGACCTGGCTCCAGCAGGCGAACCTGCTGCACGGCCGGATCATCTCCTCCACCCTCTCCAGCGCCCGCTTCCTGCGCCATCTGCTGCGGCTGCCGGTCACCTTCTTCTCCCAGCGCTCCCCGGCCGACCTGGTGCAGCGCCTGCAGTCCAACGACCAGGTGGCCGAGACCCTGGCCCGCGACCTCGCGGCGGCGGGCGTGGACGCCATCGTGGTCGTGCTGTACGCCGTGCTGCTGTACACGTACGACCCGCAGCTGACGTTCGTCGGCATCGGCGTGGCCCTGCTGAACGTCGTCGCGATGCGGCTGGTGGTACGGCTGCGGGCGACCCGGACGGCGAAGCTGCGCGCGGACACCGCCCGGCTCACCAACACCTCGTACTCGGGGCTGCAGCTCATCGAGACGATGAAGGCGACCGGCGGCGAGGACGGCTACTTCCGCAAGTGGGCCGGCCAGCACGCCGCCACGCTGGAGGAGCAGCAGCGGCTCGGCGTGCCGAGCGCCTGGCTGGGCGTGGTCGCGCCGACGCTCGCCACGCTCAACAGCGCGCTGATCCTCTGGATCGGCGGGATGCGGGCCGTCGAGGGGCACATCTCGGTCGGTCTGCTGGTCGCCTTCCAGGCGCTGGTCACCCGGTTCACCGCGCCGCTGACCCGGCTCAACGGCGTCGCGGGCCGCATCCAGGACTTCGCCGCGGACGTGGCCCGGCTGAAGGACGTGGAGAACTTCCAGGCCGACCCGCTCTACGCGCGGCCCGGCTCGGGCGACTCCACCCGCCGGCTGCACGGGCACATCGAACTGGAGAACGTCACCTTCGGCTACAGCCCGCTGGACCAGCCGCTGCTGACCGGGTTCGACCTGACGGTGGGCCCCGGCCGGCAGGTGGCCCTGGTCGGCGGCTCGGGCAGCGGCAAGTCGACGGTGTCCCGGCTGATCTCGGGCCTGTACACGCCGTGGGACGGGGTGATCCGCATCGACGGCCGCCGGCTGGAGGACATCCCGCGCGGCGCGCTCGCCGCCTCGGTGTCCTTCGTCGACCAGGACGTGTTCCTGTTCGAGGGCTCGATCCGCGACAACGTGGCCCTGTGGGACCCGTCGATCCCCGACGAGGCGGTGATCGAGGCGCTCAGGGACGCCGCCCTGTACGACGTGGTGACGCGCCGGCCGGGCGGGATCCACAGCATGGTCGAGCAGGACGGCCGGAACTTCTCCGGCGGCCAGCGGCAGCGCCTGGAGATCGCCCGGGCGCTGGTGCGCCGGCCGAGCATCCTGGTGCTGGACGAGGTGACCAGCGCGCTGGACGCGGAGACCGAGCTGGTCGTGATGGACAACCTGCGCCGGCGCGGCTGCGCCTGCGTGGTGATCGCCCACCGGCTGAGCACGGTCCGCGACAGCGACGAGATCGTCGTGCTGGAGCACGGCACCGTCGTGGAACGCGGGCGGCACGAGGAGCTGGTGGCGCGCGGTGGCGCGTACGCCGCGCTGGTCAGGGAGCGGTGAGATGACGTCCGTGCACGAAGGCGACCTCGTCCTCGGCGCGCTCGGTTCGCTGGGCACGCGGGTCGACTGCGCCGGTTTCAGCCGCGTGGACCTCGAAGGGCCGCAGGTGCTGTGGCTGGTCGCGGCCGGCGGGCTCGACCTGTTCGCGGTGGACGCCGAGCAGCAGGGGCACTGGCACCATCTGGGCCGCCTGGAGGCGGGCGCGCTGCTGCTCGGCCCGGTCGCCGGGCCCCAGCACACGCTCGTGGCCCGCCCGGTGCGGGACTGCGTGCTGCACCGCGTCAACCTGCGCGAGCTGTACCAGCCCGCCCACACCCAGACCTGGTCGTACGACGAGTACGGCAACCCGCAGTACGTGCCGCCCACGACCAGCCCGCTGGAGTACGCCCTCGCCCTCGGCGTGGGCCGCGGTCTGTCCGTCCTCTTCCAGGCGCCGATGGCCGAGGAACGCGCCGCCGCGCCCGCCGACGACGACGTGTTCTGGATGCAGGTGCCGCCGGGCAGCGTGCAGTACGGCTCGCTGTACGGCGCCGAGGCCGCGGCCGATCTGCTGATGGACCCGGCGCTGTGGCAGAGCATGGTCGACCAGCAGTACCGGCTGCTGACCGCGCTCGACCGGTGGATCGAGCAGCTTGAGCGCACCCACGAGACGCGTACGGCGGCCGGCATCAAGGCCGGTGAGGCGGTCCGCGCCCAGGCCGACCAGACGCTGCTGGCCTCCATCGGCAGGCGCTCGGCCCGTCCGGCGACGGCCGCCGACGCCGACGCGAGCTACGCGGCCTGCAAGCTGGTCGCCGAGGCGGCCGGCATCGAGCTGGCCGCCCCCGCGCAGAGCGGCACCGAGAGCGAACGCCTCGACCCGGTCGAGCGGGTGGCGCTCGCCTCCCGGGTGCGGACCCGGGCGGTCCGGCTGGACGGGCGCTGGTGGCGGGAGAACGTGGGCCCGCTGGTGGGGCACCGGGCGCTGTCCGGGGCGCCGGTGGCGCTGCTGTGGCGGCGCGGCGGCTATGTGGCGGTGCATCCGGGCACCGGGCGCGAGACGCCGGTGGAGAAGGCGAACGCCGAGGAGTTCGAGCCGCGCGCGGTGATGTTCTACCGGCCGCTGCCCGAGCGGCGGCTCGGTCCGCTCGGGCTGCTGCGGTTCAGTCTGCGCGGCACGCGCGGCGACCTGGGCAATCTGGCGCTGGCCGGGCTGGTGACGGTGGTCATCGGCGCGCTGGTGCCGATCGCCACCGGCAAGGTGCTCGGCGAGTACGTGCCGAAGGCCCAGACGGGCCTGATCGTGCAGGTGTGCCTCGCGGTGATGGTGAGCGGGGTGGTGTCGGCCGCCTTCACACTGCTGGAGAACCTGACCATCCTGCGCATGGAGGGCCGCATCGAGTCGGCGCTGCAGCCGGCCGTGTGGGACCGGCTGCTGCGGCTGCCCACCCGGTTCTTCACCCAGCGCTCCACGGGTGAGCTGGCCAGTGCCGCCATGGGGATCAGCGCGATCCGCCGGCTGCTGGCCGGGACCGGCCCGGTGGTCGCGCAGTCGGTGACGGTCGGCGCGATGAACCTGGGGCTGCTGTTCTGGTACAGCCCGGCGATGGCCATGGCGGCGATCGGCATGCTCGTCGTCATCGCGGCGGTGTTCCTGGGGCTCGGCCTGTGGCAGGTCCGCTGGCAGCGGCGCCTGGTGGTGCTCGGCAACAAGCTGAACAACCAGGCCTTCCAGACCCTGCGCGGTCTGCCCAAGCTGCGGGTGGCGGCGGCGGAGAACTACGCGTACGCCGCGTGGGCGCGCCAGTTCGCGCACAGCCGGGAGCTCCAGCAGAAGGTGGGCCGGATCAAGAACCTCACCTCGGTGCTGGGCGCGGTCTACCTGCCGGTGTGCACGCTGCTCATGTTCATGCTGCTGGCCGGGCCGGCCAGGGGCGCGATGTCGGCGGCGGCGTTCCTCACCTTCAACACCTCGGTGACGATGGTGCTGACCTCGGTCACCCAGCTCACCGGCTCCTTCGTCTCGGCGGTGGCGGCGCTGCCGCTGTTCGAGGAGATCAGGCCGGTGCTGGACGCCACGCCCGAGGTGCGCACCGCGAGCACCCGGCCCGGCCCGCTGTCGGGCGCCGTCGAGGCCCGCCGGCTGTCGTTCCGGTACGCCGACGACGGGCCGCTCGTCCTCGACGACGTGTCCTTCGCCGTCCGTCCGGGCGAGTTCGTGGCGGTCGTCGGCCCGAGCGGCTGCGGCAAGTCCACGCTGCTGCGGCTGCTCATCGGCTTCGACCGGCCGGTCTCGGGCAGCGTGCTGTACGACGGGCAGGACCTGGCGGCCCTGGACCAGTCGGCGGTGCGCCGCCAATGCGGTGTGGTGCTCCAGCACGCGCAGCCGTTCACCGGTTCCATCCTGGACGTCATCTGCGGCACCGAGCCGTACACGCCGGAGGAGGCGATGGCCGCGGCCGAGCTGGCGGGCCTCGCGGAGGACATCAAGCGGATGCCGATGGGCCTGCACACGATCGTGGCCGGCAACGGCGCGATCTCCGGAGGCCAGCGGCAGCGGCTGATGATCGCCCAGGCGCTGATCCGGCGTCCGCGCATCCTGTTCTTCGACGAGGCGACCAGCGCCCTGGACAACGACACCCAGCGCACGGTCATCGACAGCACCCGCAAGCTGAACGCCACCCGGATCGTCATCGCGCATCGCCTCTCGACGGTGCTGGACGCGGACCGGGTGATCGTGATGGAGGACGGCCGGGTGATCCAGCAGGGGCCGCCCGCCGAGCTGCTCGCCGACACCGGGGGCCGGCTGCACGAACTGGTGCGCAGGCAAATGGCGTAGGCGAGGACCGGGCCGGGCCGGGCGGTCAGTCCAGGCCCGGCACCGGTGCGCCCGAGGGCGCTCCCGCCGCGACGTAGGCGTCGTAGAACTCCCGCCAGGCCGCGCCCGCTCCGGCGTGCGGTCCGTCGGGGTGCTCGCCGCGCGCCCTGGCGTCCAGGGCGGCCAGGCACACCTCCCAGCCCGCGGCGTTGCGGGCGGCGGCCTTGTCGTCGGCCAGCACGTCGGTGAGCGTCAGCCGGGTGCGCCGGACGTCCTCCGCCTCCAGGCCGAAGCGGAGTTCGTCGCCGCCCCACTCGAAGGAGAGGTGGCGGGGCGGGTCGGCGGCGAGCACCGTGCCGGTCGACTCCGGCATGTTCGGGTCGCCGCTGAACGTGATGGCGCCGCCGGGGCGCAGGTCCATCTCGGCGCGCGAGGGGAACCAGCCGGCCAGCTCGCCCGGGTCGGTCACCAGCCTCCAGACCCGGTCCTGGGGCAGGTCGTAGATCCGGGTGAAGCGGACGGCCGGGCGGCCGTCGTCCAGGGTCAGGAAGGTGCCGGTGAGGTCGGCGGGCATGGTGATCGGTCCTCCGCGGTGCGGGCCCCCCTCGGCGTGCCGAGGCTACCCGCCCACTCCCCCGCGCGTCCGCACGCCGGGCCCGTGGACGACGCCTCCGCCTTCCCGGACCCGTGCCGGGGCGCTTGAGACCGCGCCGACGGGTAACCCGTAGTGGATCAAGACCAGGCGACGGAAGGAGACGCCATGCCGGGCGGGAACGACCAGGGGAAGCGGCCCGATACGGCCCTGGGGGAAGTGCTGCACGAGGCCGAGGAGGCCGAGACGCACGGCGAGGACGAGCGGAACCGGGGCGAGGCGGCGGACGCCATCACCCCGAACACCGGAGCGCAGGAGCAGTCCGAGGGGGACTGAGCGCCCTCCCGCTATTCCGGCGGAGCACCCACCGGGTGCTCCGCCGGCGCGCGGGCGACCGCGTGCAGGTTCGCGGCCATGGCGCGGCCGGTCCGGTGCGACCACTCGCGGCCGCGTTCCTCGTCCAGGTAGTCGGGACCCGGCCCCGGGCCGAGGTGCCAGTACGTCCAGGCCTGGCCCGGGATCGTGTGGCCGATGTCGGCGAGGGCGCCGGAGATCTCGCTGATCACATGATGCGCCCCGTCCTCGTTGCCGGTGACGACCGCACCGGCGACCCGGTTGTAGGCGACCGGGCGGCCGTCGCCGTCGGTCTCGGACAGCATCGCGTCCATCCGCTCCAGCACCCGCTGGGCGACGGAGGACGGGCGCCCCAGCCAGGTCGGTGACGCGATCACCAGGATCTCGGCGTCCAGCAGCTTGCCGTGGACCTGGGGCCAGGCGTCGCCGTCGGTGACGGGCTCGCTGGTGACGCCGGGCTCGATCGGCAGGTCCACCGCCCGTACGAGGTCGACGCCCACGCCCTCCTTCTCCAGTCGCCCGGTGACCACCCCGGCGAGCGCCTCCGTGTCGGAGGCGTCGGGTGACCGCTTGAGAGTGCAGTTGATCACTAGTGCTTTCATCGCGGCCGGGTACCCGGCTGCCATGAACCACCACCTGCGAGGACCCGAGCTGCCCGCGCCGCGCGGGCCCCTGTCCGCAGCCGTCACCGCCTTCCTGCGCGACGCGGGCCCGCTGCCCGACGCCGCCGGCGCCGAGGCGGCCGATCCCTACGGCGACGATCTCCAGCTCGCCCTCTACCTGTGCTACGAGCTGCACTACCGCGGTTTCGCGGGCGTCCGCCCGGAGCTGGAGTGGGATCCCGGGCTGCTCGCGCTGCGGGGCGCGCTGGAGAACCGCTTCCTGTCCGCCCTGCGCGCCGACACGCCGGTGCACGACAGCCTCGACGAGGCCCTGGCCGCCCTCCTGGTGGAGCCGGCCGAGGGGACGGGCGTCTCGCACTTCCTGTGCGACGAGGGCGAGCTGTGGCATGTGCGGGAGTACGCCGCGCAGCGTTCCCTGTACCACCTGAAGGAGGCCGACCCGCACGCCTGGGTGCTGCCCCGCCTGTGGGGCCGCGCCAAGGCGGCGATGGCGGCGGTGGAGTTCGACGAGTTCGGCGGCGGCCGGACCGAGCGCGTGCACGCACGGCTCTTCGCCGATCTGATGACGGACCTGGGCCTGGACACCGCGTACGGCCGCCACCTGGACGCGGCCTGCGCCGAGATGCTCACCGTCGTCAACCTGATGTCGCTGTTCGGGCTGCACCGCCGGCTGCGCGGGGCGCTGGTGGGCCACTTCGCGGACGTGGAGATCACCTCCTCCCCCGGTTCCCGCCGGCTGGCCGAGGCGATGCGCCGCACCGGGGCCGGGCCGGCCGCCGAGTTCTTCTACGACGAGCACGTCGAGGCGGACGCGGTGCACGAGCAGGTCGTCCGCCACGACGTGATCGGCGGGCTGCTGGCGGAGGAACCCGAACTGGCGGCCGACATCGCCTTCGGGATCGACGCCACCGAGTTCGTGGAGGAGCGGCTGGCGCGGCGGCTGCTCGGCGAGTGGCGTGCGGGGCGGTCGTCGCTCCGCGTTCCCCTTGCCCGGGAAATGGCCCATACATCCTGATGAAGGGGGTACCCGGGCCGGCGTGACAGCATGGGTACTTCCGGGCGTGTACGCCCCTCAGGACGACACCGCCTTGCTGGCCGAGGCACTGGACGAAGAGGCGCCGGCACCGGGCGCGCGGGTTCTGGACGTGGGCACCGGAAGCGGGGCGCTGGCCCTGGCGGCCGCCCGGCACGGCGCCGACGTGACCGCGGTGGACGTCTCACGGCGGGCGGTGTGGACGGCGCGGCTGAACGCGTGGCTGACCGGCCAGCCGGTGCGGATCCGGCGCGGCAACCTCTTCGGCCCCGTCGCGGACGGATCGTACGACCTCATCCTGGCCAACCCGCCGTACGTGCCGGCGCCCGGCTCCGGGGGCGAGCCGCACGGCAGGTCGCGGGCCTGGGACGCGGGCCACGACGGGCGGCTGCTGCTGGACCGTATCTGCCGGGACGCACCCGGGCTGCTGCGGCCCGGCGGGGTGCTGCTGCTGGTCCACTCGGCGCTCAGCGGCCCGGAGCGGACCCTGGAACTGCTGCGCGCGGCGGATCTCAAGGCCGCCGTCGTCCGGCGCCGCTGGATCGAGTTCGGTCCGGTGCTGCGCTCCCGGGAGGACTGGCTGCGCCGGAGCGGTCTGCTCACGGCCGCCGACGACAAGGAGGAGCTGGTGGTGATCCGTGCCGAACGACCCTGCTGAACAGCCCCGCCGGATCCGGATGCAGCGGCGCGGGCCGCTCCTGATGGAGGGCCCGGTGGAGATCGAGCTGGACGACGGCACCACGGTCTCCTCCGACCGCTTCCGGGTGGCCCTGTGCACCTGCCGGCGCAGTCGCCGCTACCCCTGGTGCGACACGAGTCACCGGCGCAAGGCCTGACGTCCGGTCTTCAGTTGAAACCGGTTGTTTTTCGATACCGGTCGTTTTTCGCCGCTCCCCGGAGAGGCCCCCCACGGGCCTGTTCCGGGGAGCGGCTGTGTGCCCGGGAAATCCGGCGGGGGCCCCACTCCGCCCGTCGGTCCCGGTGCGAGATCGCACGTCCACGCTCCAGGGGCCGCACTCCCCAGTTGCGAGCCTGATCCGGCGGCGCGCGGACCTTGCGATCCCGGTCCTAGAACGCGAAGACGCTGCTGCTCATGGCGTCCCTCACGCAGGAGTTGCCGAAGGTGCGCTCGTACGAGACGCGCTTGCCCTGCCAGACACCCTGGACCGTGACCACGACCGGGTCGTAGAGCTTGGTGCACCGCACGTCGTCGCGGGCCTTCAGGGCCGACAGGTCGCCGCCGGCGGCGCGCAGTTCGGCACAGGCGTCGATCGCCGCCGGGTGGGTGCCGGACGCCGTCGGGGCGCAGTTCAGGGTGACGGCGCGCTCGGGGGTGGCCGCGGCCGCGGTCTCGCCGTGGCCGGTGGTCAGCACCAGCGCCGAGGGGGCGTAGAGCGACGACGGGGCGGCGCCCGGTGCAGCGAGGGCGGCCCCGGTCAGGGGTGCGCAGACGGCGGCCGTGAGGCCGAGGATCGCTGCCCAGCGCGCGGTGTTCCGCATTGTGTGCATCCTTCCGCTCGAATAGACGGGTGCCCTCCGGCCCGGTCGGCGCCGGAGCGGCGAGCGCCACTCTGCCGAGTCCCGCGCCGAAACACACATCCAACCCACGGCTTTCAGTAACATTGCGTGTTGAAGCAGTGGCGTGAAGTCACGGAAACTGAACGCGTCGACCCCATAACTGAGCGGTTCTTGATCGTAGGGGTCGATCGAATGGCCGAAAAACATCCACTTGTTAATCGGCCTGAAACATAACGCCCCAACCCCACGGCGAGCCCTTCACGACCCCTTCACGACTTCTCGCGTTCATGGAGCGTCCAGGGAGCCGGCGTGGTCCCGTCGCTGCGGACGCGTCCCGGTGGGGCCCCGCCGGCCTACCCGCGAGTATCGTCGGCACGCGCTGACGTGCGGCGTGGTGCGAGTGGTGGGAGGGACGGATGGCCAAGCACTGGGCAGACTTCCAGTACGAGATCTACCTGAACGGGATGACGGGTGCCGTGCCCCGGCTGCCCACCGATCTGACCCGGCTCGAGGAGCTCGCCGAACACCGGCTCGGACCGGGCCCGGTGGGCTACGTGGCGGGCAGCGCGGGTGACGGCGGCACCGCCCGCGCCAACCGGGCGGCCCTGGCCCGGCGCCGGATCGTGCCGCGCATGCTGCGCGACGTCCAGGAGCGGGACCTGACGACCGAGGTGCTGGGCCGCACCCTGCCGGCGCCGCTGGCCCTCGCCCCGGTGGGCGTGCTGTCGATCATGCACCCGGACGCCGAGACGGCCGCCGCCCGGGCCGCCGCAGCGCAGGGCGTGCCGTTCGTCCTGTCCTCGGCGTCCAGCACGCCGCTCGAGCGGGTGGCGGAGGCCATGGGGGACGCGGAGCGCTGGTTCCAGCTCTACTGGGGCAAGGACCGCGAGGTGACGCGCAGTTTCCTGGCCCGCGCCCGGGCCACCGGGTTCTCGGTGCTCGTCGTCACCCTGGACACCCCGCTGCTGGCCTGGCGCCCGCGCGACCTGGACCAGGCGTACCTGCCGTTCCTGCACGGGGTGGGCACCGCCAACTACTTCACCGACCCGGCCTTCCAGGCGGGCCTCGCCAAGCCCGTCCACGAGGATCCGAACGCCGCGGTGCTGCACTTCCTCGGCCTGTTCGGGGACGCCGGCCACACCTGGCCCGACCTCGCCTTCCTGCGCGAGCACTGGGACGGGCCGATCGTTCTCAAGGGCGTCCTGCACCCGCACGACGCCCGGCTCGCCGCGGACGCCGGGATGGACGGGGTGGTGGTCTCCAACCACGGCGGCCGGCAGGTGGCGGGTTCGATCGCGGCCGCCGACGCGCTGCCGGCGATCGCGGAGGCGGTGGGCGACCGGCTGAGCGTGCTGTTCGACAGCGGGGTGCGCACCGGCGACGACGTCTTCAAGGCGCTCGCCCTGGGCGCGCGGGCGGTGCTGCTCGGCCGGCCGTACGTGTACGGCCTCGGTCTCGACGGGCAGGCGGGCGTCGAGCACGTCGTCCGCTGCGTCCTGGCCGAACTGGATCTCACGCTCGCGCTGTCCGGCCACGCCACGCCCGCGACGGTCTCGCGGGACGACCTCGTCGAGGCGGCGCTCTGACCGGCCGGTGCCGCCGCCGACGGCGGCGGCACCGGCCGTAGTCGCTACGTCCCCGTCCCCGGCAGCACGGCCGGCCGGGCCGGGGCGCGCCCGGCGGACGGCGCCGCCCCGGACCCCGGGGAGCCGCCGCCGGCGACCGACAGGGAGCCCGGGCTCGCGGACGGGGCGTCGGTGCGCCAGCGCTGGGCGGCGGAGCCGTCGCGGACCTTGACGACGACGTCGGCGCCCGCCCCGTCGCCGGCCGGAGCGAGCGCGAGGGTCGGGTCCCAGCGGGGCGGCAACTCGCCCCGCACGGTGAGGTCGTAGCGCACGTCGTCGCCCCTCCGCTCCCCCGCCCCCGCGCACCGGCCGAGGATGACCACGCCCGCGTCGGCGTGCGAGTCCAGGCACAGACGGGGGTCGGCGGCGCTGCGCAGCAGCCCGTCGGCCTCGTACGTCCACTGCTGTGCCGGCGCGGCCGAGCAGGCGGCGAGCACCACGCTCGCGCCCGCCCGCGCCTCGCCCCGCACGTCCAGGCACAGACCGGTCGCGGCGTTGCGCAGCCGGGCGGGCCGGCCGGCCGTGGGGAGGCCCGCGGTGCCGGGCGAGCCGTCGGCCCCGGTCGGGGGCCGGACGCCGGCGCCCGGGGCCGCTTCGGAGGCGACCGGGTCGGTGTGGTCGCCGCCGTCGGGCCAGGCGCTGAGGGCGACGACGGTGGCGAGCAGCGCGGCGGAGGCGACCGCGACCCCCACGAGCAGCGTCCTGGCCGGCCATCCCGACGCGGGCGTCGGGACCGCGCCGAACGGCCCGGACGCCCTGCCGCGTCTGCGGCGTCCGCCGGACGTCCGTGGCGGCGCCCCTTCCAGCGGTCCGCGCCGCCCGCCGCCGCGCCCTCGTCCGGCGGGGCCCTGCGAGGCGCCCCGGGCGGGTCCGGACCGGCCGGGGCGCGACTCCAGATACCGCCGGGCGCCCCAGCCGAGCACCGCCTCGGCCAGCAGTACGCCGAGTCCGCCCTCGATGCGGCCCAGTTGCTCGGCGGCGTGCCGGCAGTAGCGGCAGCCGGTGAGGTGCTGCCGGACGTCCGGCAGCAGGGCGCCGCCGCGGCGGATCGGCGCGTCCAGAAGGCGGTTGTAGTGACGGCAGTCGGAACTCGGCGCGAGTTCCCGGTGGGCCCGCACGCAGCCTTCCCGGAATTTCTCCCGCGCCTGTTCGAGTGCCGCCGCCGCGCTGCCGGGATCCAGGCCGAGCAGGGCCGCGGGTATGTCCAAAGGCTCGGCCTCGACCTCGACGTGCCACAGCAACGCCTGTTCGAGTCGCGGAAGGCTCTGGAAAGAACGTTCGGAGAGGGCGCGGTTTTCCGGTATCAGGGTCTTCGCGTTGCGCATACCGCGGCCCCCGGCGGGTTTTCGCAGGGCCGGCAGTACGGCGGCTATCCGGTCCTCGGCGGACCAGTTCAGGACCGTGTCCCGGACGGCCACCAGCAGGCGGGGCCGGACGGCCTCGGCGGGCTCGCCGAGCGCGAGCCGGGCGAGCGTCCGGTGGAAGGCGGCGCCGGTGACCATGTGGGCGACCGGTCCCTGTGCGGCCAGGCAGACGACGGCGTAGTCGTGTGCGGCATGCCAGTGGCGGGCCATCAGCAGCGCGGTGGACCGGGCGGCCTCCGCGTCGGAACCGGCTCGCAGCGGGACGGCCAGGAACTCGTCGGACTCCCCGGGGTCGCCGCCCGGCGGCGGATAGGGAGGGTGAGGGGGGTGGGGGGTTGGCACTGAGCGGAATCCTTTGATGGGTGTGGTGCGTCGATTGCCGATCGCCGGATACGCGCGGGGAGCGGGAATTCACCGGTTCCGGACCGGCCCGTCCCAACTGCCTTGAGATTGCTGGCGATTACCCCCCGCACCGTGTTTCAACCCTTGCACAACCTCCACACACGGAACAAGGCATTCGCACGACATCGGCGGCCTTCGGGACGAAGCCGGACGGGCGCCGCGGAAACGGTTCTCCGCCGCCCCTTTCCCATTTCCTCGTGCCCCGTGTGAACACCGCGCACGCACCGGCCGGCCACGCACGCTCCCGGGGCGCGCGACCGGGTGGTGGACTGGCCCCGGCCCCTCGGAAGGCCGCGCGGCGGGACGGTCCCGGCTCGGCGAAGCCGAGAGCCGGAGGAAGCCCTCCCCCGCGCAACCGGCCGCCGGCCCCGTCCCACTGCCCACGGCCGGCGGCCCGTTCCGTGCGGGCGCCCCCGGCCGGCGGCCCCGGCGGCTTCCCCCGCCGGCCGGGACCGTCTCAGATCTGCCAGGAACGCAGCCGGTCGGCGGCGCCGTACACGTCCGTCTTGCCGGACATCAGGTCGCGGGCGAGGTCGACGAGGGCGCCGTAGGGCGCGTCGATGCCGGCGCCGCTGACGAACATGTAGGCCACCGCGGTCGCGCAGGCGAAGCGGGCGTTGGCCGACGGCAGCGGCTTGAGCACGGTGAGGGTGTGCAGCAGGGCGGCGGCCCGCCAGGCGGGGTCGGAGGCCACGCCGAGCCGGGGCGGGTCGACGCGGTGCCGGGCGACGGCGGCGACCAGCGCGGAGAAGTCGTCGACCGTGGGCTGGTCCGGCAGGACCTCCTCGTGCCGCTGCAGCAGCCAGGGGACGTCTATGTGGATGACGGGTGGCATCGCTCAGGCGGCCTCGCCGCTGGCCCGGCGTTCGTCGTCGGGGAACGCGGCCGCGAACTCCTCGGCGTGGGCGGTGAAGAAGCTCCGGAACGCCTCCGCGCCCTCCTGCAGCGCCCGGTGGCGGGCGATGTCGGCGGCGGCGGCCTCGCGCACCAGCGCCTTCATCGACGTACCGCGCTCCTTGGCGATCTGGCGCAGGTCCTCCAGTTCGCGGTCAGTGAACTCCACGTTGAGAGCTGGCATGCGCCAACGGTACCGCTCGGGTACTCACCCGTAAATATCGGCAGGTCACAGCTACTTCGTCCCGGTACCTGCCGAACTCCGGGGCCATGGCCGTTCTCCGCCGGTGACACGAGGCCCACGCACACGGTCCACACCCCCAAGCAGTCCGGTGGCCCCCACTCTCGCGCCGCCGCCCCCGGCAGGGCAACACGGCGCGCCCGCCGCCCGGCGCGCGGGAACGGGTCGGCGCACGCACGGCCCAGCCGCCGACACCATCGGACGCGCCGCCCGGGATCCCGCACATATCAGATCGAAACGTGTCTTATTTCATTTATGCACACACCTTCGCGGCGTACCCTGCTCCAAGCCCCGTTCGCTGCGGCCGGCGCGGGACTGCTGGCTGCCTGCACCGACTCCCGCCCCCGCCCCCGTTCCGGCCCAGCGGCCGCGGGGACCGTCCAGGGGGACTTCGTTCCGCCCGGGCCGAAGGGATATGTCGAGCCGTCGGGTCCCGAGGTGCGTGCCGCCGAGCGCAGACGCGGCTCCGGCCCGGTGCGCATGCTCAGGTTCACGGCCGCCGAGCACACCCTTGACCTCGGCGGCCGGCAGGTGCGCACCTGGGCGTACCACGAGCAACTGCCCGGCCCGCTGGTGCGCGTCACCGCAGGCGACGTCCTCAGCCTCACCCTCGCCAACCGGCTGCCGGACACCACCACCCTGCACTCGCACGGCGTGCGCATGCGCTGTGACATGGACGGCGTCCCGGGCCTGACCCAGAACGCCATCGCGCCCGGGACCGACTTCACCTACCGCTTCACGGTCTCGCACCCGGGCACGTTCCTGCTCCACTCCCACGTCGGCATGCAGCCCGACCGCGGCCTGTACGCGCCCTTCATCGTCGACGACCCCCGGGAACCCCTCGCCTACGACAAGGAGTGGGTCATCGTCCTGGACGACTGGCTCGACGGCGTCCAGGGCTCCACGCCCGACCAGGTGCTCCGTCAGCTCATGCCCAAGGGCATGAAGATGGAGGGCATGGCCATGGGCCCCGAGCCGGCCGCGACCCGTTCCGGCGGGACGGCGGCCCCGCACGCCGCGCACTCCCGGGCGTCCGGCGGGCCCAGCCGGGTGCTGCACCACGCGTACAGCGAGATGCTGCACGGGGACGCCGGCAGCGTCGACTACCCCCTCTACCTCGTCAACGGCCGCACCGCCGGCCACCCGTCGGTGTTCCGGTGCCGGCCCGGCGAGCGCGTGCGGCTGCGCATCATCAACGCCGGTTCCGAGACCGCCTTCCGGGTGGCGCTGGACGGGCACCCGATGACCGTCACGCACACCGACGGCTACCCGGTGCGGCACACCGAGACCGACGCACTGCTCGTCGGCATGGCCGAGCGCTACGACGTCCTCGTCACCGCCAAGGACGGCGCGTTCCCGTTCGTCGCCCTGGCCGAGGGCAAGAGGGGCCAGGCCCTCGCCGTCCTGCGCACCGACAAGGGCCGCAACGTGCCCCCTGCGGACGTCCGCCCGGACGGGCTCGACCGCAACCTGGTCCCGGCCCGGCGCCTGCGGCCGGACGACTCCGTCGCCCTGGACGACCGCGACCCCGACCGCGAGATGCGCATCAGGATCACCGGCACGATGGAGAAGTACGACTGGGGCTTCGACCACCGGCCGTACTCCGTCCGTCAGCGCCACCCGGTGCGCGCCGGCGAGCGGGTGCGGCTCACCCTCATCAACGCCACCGACATGTGGCACCCCATGCACCTGCACGGCCACACGTTCGCCGTCGCGGGACTCGACGGCGCGGGCGCGCGCAAGGACACGGCCATCGTGCTGCCGCACCGCAAGCTGGTCGTCGAGTTCGACGCGGACAACCCCGGGCTGTGGATGCTGCACTGCCACAATCAGTACCACTCGGAGAGCGGCATGATGACCATCCTCGGCTACCGCGCCTGACCCGGTGTCCGCGTCCCCGCCCCCGGTCCGCCGCGGACGGGGCCGGGCGTCCGGGCGGCCGGGAAGGCGCCCCGGCCCCGTCCGGCGGACCGACCCGGCCGCCGGGTTCGCCGTCCCCGCGGGAGGTGCGCCACGCACTACGCTGGAATGCGCGTGGTACCACCTGTTCACTGTGAGTGTGCGCTGGGAGCGGCGACGATGAGCCGGGTCTATCCGTTCGACGATGCGGCCACGGCCCGGGCCGTCATCGACGACGACGGAACACTGGTCGAGTGGAACGAGGGCGCGCGGCGCCTGCTCGGCCACCCGCCGGAGTCCGTCGTGGGCCGCCCCGCGGCCGCCCTGCTGGCCGGGGAGGGCATGCCGGCGGCGCCGTTCGGCACGCGCTGGACCGGGACGGTGGAACTGCGCCACCGGGACGGCCGTACCGTCCCCGTGTGGCTGCTCGCCCACCGCCGGCCGCCCGACGACGGCCACGGCGCCGACTGGCTGGTCGTCTCCCCGCTGACCGACGCCGGGCCGCACGCCCTGGACGACGACACCCTGGCCGGGGCGAGCCTCCTCCAGTCGCCCTGCGCGGTCGCGCTCTACGACGACCAGCTCCGCCTGCGGCGCATGAACGAGGCCATGGCCGGCTTCATCGGGCTGCCCGAGGAGCGCGTGAAGGGTCTGCGGATCACGGAGCTGGGCGGACAGGCCCCGGCGGAGGACGTGGAGCGCGGCATGCTCCAGGTGCTGTCCAGCGGCCTGCCGCTGGACATGGAGAACACCGGCGACATCGGCGGGGACGACCGGGTCACGGCCTGGCTCACCCGGATGGCCCCGATCACCGACGCCCGGGGCCGGGTGGTCGGCGTGTGCCTGGCCGCGCACGACGTCACCGACAACCACCTGGCCCGCCGGCGGCTGCAGGTGGTCAACGAGGCCGGCGCGCGGATCGGCACCACGCTGGACATCACGCGTACGGCCCAGGAGCTGGCGGACGTGTGCGTACCCGTGCTCGCCGACTTCGTGACCATCGACCTGCTGGACCCGCAGGAGTACGACGGCGAGCCCCCCGCGCGCGTCACGGCGCCCCTGCGGCTGCGCCGCACCGCCCACCAGTCCGTGCTCGGCGGTGCGCCGGAGGCGGTGGTCCGGCCGGGGCGGGCGGAGCTGTACCCGGACTTCTCCCCGCAGGCCGACGCGCTGACCGCGGGCCGCACGATCATCGCCTCCGAGGCCGCCGGTGACATGGCCAGGTGGCACAGCTGGCACACCGCCCGCGACCAGGTCGTCAGGAGGTTCGGCATCCACTCGACGATGTCGGTGCCGATCCGGGCGCGCGGCCTGACCCTCGGGGTCGCGGTCCTCACCCGGCACCGGCGGCCGGACTCCTTCACCGCCGACGACGTGCTGCTGGCCGAGGAGATCACCGCCCGGGCCGCCGTCTGCATCGACAACGCGCGGCGCTACTCCCGCGAGCGGGAGACCGCCCTCGCCCTGCAGCGCAGCCTGCTGCCCCGCACGATGCCCCGCACGGCCGCCCTGCAGGCCCGCTCGCGGTATCTGCCGGCGGCCCGGGCCGGGGTGGGCGGCGACTGGTTCGACGTCATCCCGCTGTCGGGGATGCGGGTCGCGATGGTCGTCGGTGACGTCGTCGGGCACGGTATCCAGGCCTCGGCCACCATGGGCCGGCTGCGCACCGCCGTCGGCACCCTCGCCGACCTCGACCTGGCCCCCGACGAACTGCTCACCCACCTCGACGACCTGGTGATCCGGCTGGCGGAGCAGTACAGCGGCGACGACAGCCCCGGCGAGGTGGGCGCCACCTGCCTCTACGCCGTGTACGACCCGGTGTCCAGGCGCTGCACGCTGGCCCGCGCGGGGCACCCGCAGCCGCTGGTGCTGCGGCCGGGCGGCGAGCCGCACGAGCTGGACCTGCCCTCCGGCCCCCCGCTCGGACTGGGCGGGCTGCCGTTCGAGTCCGCGGAGGTCGAGCTGCCCGAGGGCACCGTGCTCGCCCTGTACACCGACGGTCTGGTGAAGTCCCGCAAGCGGGATCTGGACGTCGGCAGGGGGCTGCTCGTGGAGGCGCTGAAGGCGTACGCGGGCTCCCTTGACGAGACCTGCGACCTGGTCCTGCAGACCCTGCTGCCGCCGGGCGAGGCCACCGACGACGTGGCCCTGCTGCTGGCCCGTACCCGGGGGCTGCCCGCCTCCCAGGTGTCGACCTGGGACATCCCCGCCGACCCGGCGCTGGTCGCGCCGATCCGCAAGCAGGTGCTGGATCAGCTCGACCTGTGGTCGCTGAGCGAGGTCGCGTTCACCGCGGAGCTGGTGGTGAGCGAACTGGTCACCAACGCCATCCGGTACGGCGCGCGGCCGATCAGGCTGCGGCTGATCCATGACGAGGCCACGCTGATCGTCGAGGTGTCCGATGCCAGCCACACCGCGCCGCACCTCAGGCGCGCCAAGACCTTCGACGAGGGCGGCCGCGGGCTGCTGCTGGTCGCCCAGCTCACCCAGCGGTGGGGCAGCAGGCACACGCCGGAGGGCAAGACCATCTGGGCGGAACTGGCGCTGACCGAGGTTCAGTAGACCCGCAGCCAGGGCCGTACCCGCTTGCGGGCCTCGTGCAGGCGGGACTTGAACGTGCCGAGCGGGATGCCGGCGCGCTCGGCGGCCTCCGCGTAGTCGAGCCGGCAGACGTCCCGGTACACCAGGGGCGCGACCAGGTGCGGGTGCTCGCGCTCCAGCCGGTCGAGGGCCTCCAGCAGGTCCACCCGGGAGCCGGCGATGACGCTGGTGGTGCGCGGGTCGACGTGTTCGGCGGGCTCGATGACGGCGGGCCGCTCGGCCGCCCGCCGCTTCAGCTCGCGGTACTTCTGCCGGCAGCAGTTGGCGACGACGGTGTGGAGCCAGGTGCTGAAGCGGCTGCGGCCCTCGAAGCCGGAGATGTGCCGGGCCACCTGGAGCAGCACGTCCTGCGCCGCCTCCTCGGCGTCCTCCCGGCAGGGCAGGAACCGTCCGCAGCGGCGCACCACCTCGGGCCGCAGCCCGGTCAGCAGCCGGTCCAGCGCCTCCCGGTCGCCGGCGGCGGCGCTCCGGGCAAGGTCTTCGGCCGTCGCCTCGTCCGGCACGTCGGGCCCCCTGGAAGTCGATCTCAGGGCAGGCATGATAGTCGTATGCACTCCTTGGAGCGGATCGGCCGCTACCGCCTCCAACGGCGCCTGGGCACCGGCGCCTTCGCCACGGTGTGGCTCGCCCACGACGACGAGCTCGACGCCCCGGTGGCGGTGAAGGTCCTCGCCGAGAACTGGGCGCACCGGCTCGACGTCCGCGAACGCTTCCTGTCCGAGGCGCGGCTGCTGCGCCGGGCCGGTTCCAGCCGGGTGGTGCAGGTCTACGACATGGGCGAACTCCCCGACGGCAGACCATACTTCGTCATGGAGTACGCCGACGGCGGCACGCTCGCCGATCTGCTGACGGCCGGTCCGCTGCCGGTGCCGCGGGCGCTCGCGCTGACCGCGCTGGCCGCGCGCGGCGCCGCCGCGCTGCACGAGGCCGGCATCGTGCACCGCGACATCAAGCCGACCAACGTGCTGCTGCACACCGCCCCGGACGGCGAACGAAGGGTGCTGCTGGCCGACCTGGGGCTGGCCAAGAGCCTGGCGCAGGCCTCGGTGCTCACCCTGGCGGCCGGCTCGGCGGGCTACCAGCCGCCGGAGCAGGCCGAGCCGGGCGCGGGCATCGACGCCCGCGCCGACGTGTACAGCCTGGGCGCGGTCGGCTACGAGCTGGTCACCGGCGCCGTGCCGGGACCGCCCGGGAAGGTCGTGCCGCCCGGCCGGCTGCGGCCGGACCTGGGCGCGGACGCCGAGCGGGCCCTGCTGCGCGCCCTCGAACCGGACCGGGAGCGGCGCTGGCCCGGGGCGCTGGCGTTCGCGGACGAGCTGGACCGGCTCGCGGCGCCCGCCCGCGGCGGGGTGGGCGGGCGACTCGACGGCGTCCGGCGGCGGCTCGGCGCCGGGACGCTGGTACTGGCCGCGGTGGTGGCCGCCGTGGCGGCCGCGGTCGCCGTGACACTGGCGCTGCACCGCTCCGGCTCCGGCGGCCGGACCGAGGTGCGGGACGCCACCGGCCGGATCTCGGTCGAGGTGCCGGCGGGCTGGGCCGGCGAGCTGCGCGACTCCGGCTGGGACCCGCGCGTCCTCGGGCTGCCTGCCGGGCACCAGCCGGGTCTGGTGGTCGCCGGCGACCTGTCCCGCTGGGCCGACCTGAGGGCGGGCGTCGACGGGGTGTTCGCCGGGCTCGGCGGGCACGGCGACGTCACCGCCCGGGTGAACGCCCTCACCCACCCGGGCTGTCACTACGACGGCTCCCGGAGCTTCGCGAGCGACCGGTGGCGTGGCCGCGTCCGGGCCTGGAGCGACTGCCCGGACGGCGGCTCGGTCACCGAGTCGGCCCTGGTGCCTGCGGGGGGCTCCGCGGGGCCCCAGGTGTACGTACAGGTCCGCCGGCGGGATGGCGCCGACGGCACCGACGGGGTACTCCGCTCACTGCGGGTCACCTGAACACGTTCCGCGCGCGGCGGTGCGGGGAAGGGATTTCCGGGCGAGGCGAACTTTTCCGGCGCCCCGCGCATCGGAGTGTGGTGACGGCGCACCCGGCGCCGGAGGCACGCGCCCGACGCGTGCCGTGAAGATCCAGGAGTGAGCGACATGGCGTACTCATCCCGGTCCCCGCGGCGCGGGGCCCTGCTCGCGGGCGCGGTCGCCGTGCTGGGCCTGCTGACCGCCTGCGGCAGCCAGGACGGCTCCGCGCCCCAGAAGGTGTCGGGCACGGCGGGTCCGGCCACCGAGGCCGGCGGCAGCCCGGCCACCACCGTCTCCTCCCCCGCCGCCTCCACCCCCGGCGGCACGGCCTCGTCCGCCGCCCCGAAGACGGGCACGGCGTCCGGCGGCGCCGGCAGCGGCACGAAGACCGGCACCGGCGCGGACAGCGGCGGGAAGACCGCCGCCACCAGCACCCGGTGCCACACCTCGGAGCTGCGGGCCGCCGTCGGCCGCAACAACCCGGGCGCCGGCCAGGAGAACTACCCCCTCGTGCTCACCAACAAGTCCGGCCGGACCTGCACCCTGCGCGGCTATCCGGGCGCGGCCTTCGTGAACGCCTCCGGCGCGCAGCTCGGCCCCGACCCCAAGCGCTCCTCCGGTTCCCCGGCGACCGTCACGCTCAAGCCCGGGCAGAGCGCCTGGGCCGGCCTGACCTTCTCCAACCCGGAGATCAGCGAGGCGAAGACGGCCAGGCCGGCCGGCCTGCTGATCACCCCGCCGGACGAGCGGGACCACCTGCAGGTGGCGTGGACGGCCGGGGAGGTCCCGGTCGGCGGTAACTCCTCCTCCGTGTTCCTGACCGTCTTCAGTCCCGGCACCGGCGCCTGACCGGCTTCCGCCGGCATGCCGGTTTCCGCCGTCCTGCCTTGACGGCGGAAACCGCCGTGCCGGTCCGGGACGGATTCCCGGGCGCGGCGGGCACCAGGTCGGCGTGGTGCGCGCGCCGGCGTTTGCTTTCATGGGCGGGCACCACCTGAGACCCGATCCGGAAGGACCCGCCCTGAACACCCCGCTCGCCGAGGCCCTGTCGGCCGTGCTGCTCGTCGCCGTGCTGGCCTGGGCCGTCGTACGTCCCTTCGGATGGCCGGAGGCCGCGCTGGCCGTGCCCGCCGCCGGTCTCGTGATCGCGACCGGCGCGATCCCGCTGGAGCACGCCCGGGCGGAGGCGGAGCGGCTCGGGCCCGTGGTCGGCTTCCTGGCGGCGGTGCTGGTGCTCGCCCACTTCTGCGACGTGGAGGGGCTGTTCCAGGCGTGCGGCGCGTGGATGGCGCGCTGGGCGGAGGGCCGGCCGGTGCGGCTGCTGACGGCGGTGTTCGCACTGGCGTCGGCGATCACGGCGGTGCTCAGCCTGGACGCCACCATCGTGCTGCTGACGCCGGTCGTCTTCGCCACCGCCGCACGCACCGGCGTACGGCCCAAACCGCATGTGTACGCGTGCACCCACCTGTCCAACACGGCGTCGCTGCTGCTGCCCGTGTCCAACCTGACGAACCTGCTCGCGTTCGCGGCGAGCGGGCTGAGCTTCACCCGGTTCGCGGCCCTGATGGCGCTGCCCTGGCTGGTGGCGATCGGCGCCGAGTACCTGGTGTTCCGGCGGTTCTTCGCCCGGGACCTGACGGCCGCGGCCCCGGTGCCCGGGGAGGCCGCCGAGGCGCCGCCGCTGCCGTTGTTCGCGCTGGTGACCGTGGGCTGCACGCTGGCGGGCTTCGTGGTGGCGTCGGCGTTCGGCGTGGACCCGGCGTGGGTGGCCGCGGCGGGCGCCCTGGTGCTGGCCGGGCGGGCGCTGCTGCGGCGCAGGGCGACGCCCCTGGCCGTGGTGCGGGCGGCGGCCCCGGCGTTCCTGGCGTTCGTGCTGGCGCTGGGCGTCGTGGTGCGCGCCGTCGTCGACAACGGGCTCGCGGACGTGCTCGGGCGGGTGCTGCCCGGCGGCACCGGGCTCGCCGCGCTGCTGGGGACCGCGGCGCTGGCCGCGGTGCTGGCCAACCTCATCAACAACCTGCCGGCCGTGCTGGTGCTGCTGCCGCTCGCCGCTCCGGCCGGTTCCGGCGCGGTGCTCGCGGTGCTGCTCGGGGTGAACATCGGCCCCAACCTGACGTACGCCGGGTCGCTGGCCACCCTGCTGTGGCGGCGGATCGTGCACCAGCACGAGCACGGCGTGGACCTCGGGGAGTTCACCCGGCTGGGTCTGATCGCCGTGCCCTGTTCGCTGGCGGTGTCCGTGGTGGCACTGTGGGGGGCGCTGCAGATTCTCTGAGGGATTGTGTGAGCCGAGGGAGGCCGGCCGGATGCGCGTGATCGCCTGGCTCGTCGAGGGCACCTGGCCCGCCTGTGTGGACGCCGTACGCACCCATGCCCCGCCGGACGCCGAGGTGGTGCTGCTGCACGTCTCCGGCCCGGACGTGCCCGGGGTGGCGCACGGCGCGTTCGCGGGGCTTCTGGGCCGCGGCCATCCCGAACGGGACCCGGGCGGGCTGCTGGAGACGCTGGAGGGCACTTCCACCGCCGGGATCCTGGACGCGGCGGCGGAGCGGCTGGGGCGGCCGAGCGTCCGCGCGGTACGGGCCGGGCGGGTCGAGCGGGAGGTGGTGGCCGCCGCGGAGGGCGCCGATCTGCTGGTGCTGGCGCGGGACGGCGACCGCTCGCGGCTCGGGCCCCGCAGTCTGGGCCCGGCCGTCCGGTTCGCCGTCGACCACGCGCCCTGCCCGGTGCTGCTGGTCTGGCCGGAGCCGGCCCCGGGGCTGGCGACGATCCCGCCCCCGCCGCCGCATCACCACCACTGAGCCGGCGGCGGATCAGTGGTGGTGGCGTCCGCCGCCTCCGCCGTATCCGCCGCCGCCCCAGGAGCAGTGATCGGGGTGGACCGAGCAGTAGTCGGGGCTGGGCGTGTCCGTCGGCGGTGAGGTGGACGGGTCCGCCGTCGGGGTGGGCGTGGGCGACGGGGACGGGGGCTCGGCGGCCCTGGGCGCGACGGTGGCCGACGGGGCCGGCGCGGGAGTGCTCCCGATGTCCCAGTTGACGATCTGCATCTCCAGGTCGGGGGTCGCGGTGTCGACGCTCCAGCGCTGGACCGAGGCCGCGGTCCGCGTCTTGAGCACGAGGGCGCCGGATCCGTCGGTGGCGGCCGGGACCAGTGCCAGGTCCTGGTCCGAGCGGGGCACGAGCGCGCCCTGGAGGGTGAAGTCGTAGCGGATGTCCTTGGCGGACTTCGCGGTGGCCGAGCAGGGGGCCAGCCGGACCGAGTAGCCGAGGTGGGAGTCCAGGCACAGGTCCGGCGCGGAGGCGTTGCGCAGCAGCCCGTCGGTCTCGTAGCGCCACTGCTGGGCGGGGCTGGCGGAGCAGGTGGCGAGTTCGGTCTCGGCGCCCTTGACGGCCCTGCCGCCGGCGACGTCCACGCAGAGGCCGGAGGCGAGGTTGCGCAGCCGGCCGCGCAGTGCCCCCTGGGTGGTCCCGCTCGAACCGGCCCAGGACGGGCCCGCGTCGGGGCTGCCCTTGCCCGGTGTCCGGGAGGGGGTGGCGCCGGGCGCGGGGGCCGGGTCGTCGCCCGGGCTCAGCACGGACCACAGGACGAGTGGCAGTACGACCAGACCGCTGACCGCGGCGGCGGCGAGGGCGAGGTCACGGCGGCGGGCGCGGCGGGCGGCCCGGTGCGCGGACCGGCGGGAGGGCCCGGGCCGGGGCGGGCCGGCCGGGTCGGCGGGCGCGGCCCGGCGGGATGCCTCGGCGGCGCGGGACGGGGCGGCGACGCGGGACGGCGTGGGGGCTCGGGACGGCGTGGGGGCGAAGGCCTCGCCTCCGGGCGGCGCGGCGGCCGGTGCGGGTGCGGGGGCGGCGGCCGCTTCGGGGAGGGTGGCGCGGGCCTCCAGGTAGGCGCGGGCGCCCCAGCCGAGGACGGCCTCGGCGAGGGCCAGGCCGAGCCCCGCGTTGAACTGGGCGAGCTGGTCGGCGGTCTGCCGGCAGTGCCGGCAGCCGTCGAGGTGCCGCCGCAGATCGGGGTCGACGTCGACGCCGCCGCGCCGGAAGGTGACGTCCAGCATGCGCAGGTATCGCCGGCACTCGGTCTCGGGCGCGAGTTCGCGGTGCGCCTGGAGGCATTCCTCGCGCAGGCGTTCGCGGGCGCGGCCGAGTTCGACGCGGGTCTCGTCCTCGTCCTGGCCCAGCAACGCGGCCGGTACAGCCAGGGGTTCGGCCTCGACCTCGATGTGCCACAGCACGGCGCGGGCGGACTGGGGGAGCCGCTGGAAGGCCCGGGAGAGCAGCCGCCGGCCGGGGGGCGGGAGCAGTCGGGCGGAGGCGCGTTCACCGGTGGCGGGGTTGGTGCGCAGGGCGGGGTGCAGCAGTTCCTGCCGGCCGTCGCCGTCCCATTCGGCGGCTATCCGGCGGACGGTGACCAGCAGATGGGGCCGCCAGGCGGCGGACGGGCCGGACTGCCTGATGGACTCGCCGAACAGCCGGGTGAAGGCGGCGGTGGTGAGCATGCCCGCGGCCCGGGGCCCGTCGGTGCACAGCCGGGCGTAGGCGAAGGCGGCTTCCCAGTGCCGGTCCAGGAGTTCACCGACCGGGTGCAGCGCGGGTGACGTTCCCGTCCACTTCCTCAGTTCGGCGCTCAGCCGCTCGTCCGGGACATCGAACCGGCGGCCGGTCGGCGCGGAATCCGACCTGCCTGCGTCGTTCACCGCTGCATTCCTCCAGACGCGACACGGAAATTAGTCCATACCAATCGGATGGACGGGATTCGGCATCTCGAACGCCGCCGTGGCAGCTCTTTTGAAGCGTGGGGGGCGTACGGAGCGGCCTGGCGCATACAGCGGAAAATGTAGATTTCTGCGCGCCGACAGCGCACACTTTTACACAGTCGGACACCGGGTAACAAGAGATCTCCCGGTTCCCGGCATGGGAATTCGGGCGGCCGCCCTTTTGACAAATTGTCAAGAAAGCCTTTACGCCGCATTACCGCCGTTCACCCCCGCCGGCCGGGCGGCCGGCGGGGGCTCAGCGCCGGTCCGCACGGCACGGGCGCGCCCCGCGCGGACCGATGCCGTGCGGTCAGTGGCCGCTGATCGCGCGCGGTGTGTAGGGCTGCTCGAGTTCCTCCATCTCCTTCTCGCTCAGCTCGAGTTCGACGGACGCCACCGCGTCCTCGATGTGCCCCGGCCGGGCGGCGCCGACGATCGGCGCGGCCACCGTGTCCCGGTGCAGCAGCCAGGCCAGCGCCACCTGGGCGCGCGGCACGCCCCGGTCCCCGGCGATCCGGGTCACCGCCTCGACGATGGAGCGGTCGCTCTCCAGGTACAGGCGGCTGCCGAAGGCGTCGCCCGCGCTGCGCTCGGTGACCGTGCCCCAGTCACGGGTGAGCCGGCCGCGAGCGAGCGGGCTCCACGGCAGCGTGCTCACGCGCTGGTCGGCGCAGAGCGGGAGCATCTCCCGCTCCTCCTCGCGGTAGAGCAGGTTGTAGTGGTTCTGCATGGACACGAACCGCGTCCAGCCGCCCAGGTCGGCGGCGTGCTGGGCCTTGGCGAACTCCCAGGCGTACATCGAACTCGCCCCGATGTACCGGGCCTTGCCCGCCTTGACCACGTCGTGCAGCGCCTCCATCGTCTCCTCGATCGGAGTGCTGTGGTCGTAGCGGTGGATCTGGTAGAGGTCCACGTAGTCGGTGCCGAGACGGCGCAGGCTGTGGTCGATCTCGGTCAGGATGGCCTTGCGGGACAGTCCGGCGCCGTTGGGGCCCGGCCGGGTCCGGCCGTGCACCTTGGTCGCCAGCACGATCTCGTCGCGGTCGGCGAAGTCGCGCAGCGCCTTGCCGACGATCTCCTCGCTGGTGCCGTCGGAGTAGACGTTGGCGGTGTCGAAGAAGTTGACGCCCGCCTCCAGCGCCTGCCGGATCAGCGGACGGGACGCCTCCTCGTCGAGCGTCCACTCGTGCGTTCCGCGGTCGGGCAGGCCGTAGGTCATGCAGCCCAGACAGATCCGCGACACGTCCAGGCCGGTCGAACCGAGCTTCACGTACTGCATCGTTGCTGCTCCTGCCTTCAGGGGCGATGGTCACTCAGGAGCGTACGTCCGGCTCCCGGACCCGACTTGACCACGGCCGCGGGCGGACGGTTGGATTTCCGGACGTGCCACGCCGGTCCGGAGCGGGGGCGGGACCGGGACACGACGGAGCGGACGTGCTGACGAAGGGAGCCTCCCGGAAGGGAGGCCGGGGGACGACGGCCGGCGCCGCCGTGCTCGCCGTGGCCCTCGCCGTGACCGCGCCGGCCGGCTGCGGCCCGGACGGCCCGGTCAGGACCGCGAAGCCCCAGACGTACCGCCTGCCGCCGCGGCACGCCGGCTTCGACTACCAGATCGGCGGCGCCTATCCCCCGGCCCGCGGGGTCCGCGTCGTCAGCCGCGACCGGTCCGACTCCCCCGTGCCCGGCCTGTACAACATCTGCTACGTCAACGCCTTCCAGGCCCAGCCGCAGGAACGTTCCGACTGGCCCGCCGACCTGCTGCTGCGCGACGGCGGCGGCAGGCTCGTCGTCGACGAGGACTGGGACGAGCCGCTGCTGGACATCGGCACCCCCGCCAAGCGGAGCCGGGTGGCGGCGCGGGTGAACCGGTGGATCGACGGCTGCGCGAAGAAGGGCTTCGACGCCGTGGAGCCCGACAACTACGACAGCTACACCCGCTCGAAGCACCTGCTCACCGCCGCCGACGCCATCGCGTTCACTCGCCTGCTCACCGGGCACGCGCACGCCCGCGAACTGGCCGTCGGGCAGAAGAACACCGCGGAACTGGCCGCCCGGCGCAAGGCGGCGGGACTGGACTTCGCGGTCACCGAGGAGTGCGGGCAGTACGACGAGTGCGAGGTGTACGCCAAGGCGTTCGACGACCTCGTGGTGGACATCGAGTACACCGACCGGGGCCTGCGCAAGGCCCTGGCCCGCTGGGGCGGCCGGCTGAGCATCGTCCGCCGCGACCTGGACGTCTCCACGCCGGACGCGCCGGATTACGTCCGCGAGGTGCGCTGAGGGGGCCGACCGGCCCTCCCGCCGTGCCGCCTGCCGGTGACCGGCCCGGCGTGGCGCGGTCCGACAGTCGTACCGTCAGCTCATCCTCGGCCCAGACGACCGGCAGCCGGCCGGTCCGGCCGCCCGGAGGACACCAGGTGCCGACACGTCCCACCATCCTGAAAAGCCTGGCGGGGGCGGCGCTGCTGCCCCTCGCCCTGGTGACCCCCGCCTGGGGGCAGCCCACCCCCGCGCGGTCCGCGCCGTCCGCGCCGTCCCGGGCGGGCGAGGAGCCGCCGTCCACCCTGTGCGCTCCCGCCGGTACCCTGCGCGGCGCCCACGGCCAGCTGGCCGTCGTCAGCGTCTGCCTGGGCAGCGGCACCCCGCAGCTCACGGTCTCCGCCCCGGCGAGCTGCCGGCGCGCCGGCGTCCGGGTGCGCTACACCTGCCGGACCGAGGGCACCTGGACGGCGCACCGCGCCGGCCGGACGCTCGCCACCGGGACGCTGCCGGACGCCCAGGAGTACCCGGGCCCCGGTACGTACGACGTCACCGCCGACGTGCGGGTGCGGTCGGCGCCCGCGGGTGTCGACCTGCGGGGCACCGTCGAGGCGACGCTCACCGTGACCGCGCCCAAGGCGAAGCCCACGCACGCCGTCACCGTCGACCGGACCACGCTGCGGCGCAACGCGACCACCACGCTGACCTACACGGTCCGCCGGGACGGCGACGAGGGCGACGGCAGCGCCCGGCTCGGGCTGATCGGCGAGGCCGCCACCGGTGTGCGCATCGCCACGGACGACGCCCGCTGCGTCAACCCGCTGGTCGGCCGGTACCCCTCGAACACCCGGCTGCGGCACTCCCTGGACTGCGCGCTGACCACGCTGCAGCCCGGCCACCCGGAGAAGGTGAAGGTCCGCGTCACCGTCGGACCCGACTGCTCCACCGTGGTCTCCAAGCTGGGCTACTGGGTGCCTCGGGGCCAGTCCCTGTACACCGGCGCGATGCTCGCCGGACCGGCGCTGACCTGCGTCTAGGGTCCGGCGCGAAGGCCCCGTCGTCCACCCGGAGCGGGCGGGCCGGGCGGGCCGGCCGGACCGGGCGGGCTCCCGCGGCAGGCCCCGGCCGGCTACCGGGGGGCCGGGGGCCGCTCCACCAGGTCCAGGGCGCTCTCCCAGGCGAACCCGGGCCGTCCGCCGTCCTCCCCGGGCGGGCCCGCGTACGGCTCGCCGAAGCGGACGCCCATCCCGCGCAGCCGGACCAGGCTCTCCCGGTACGCGGGGTGGGCGGCCAGCGCGTCCGCCACGCAGGGCAGGACGGCGATCGGCACGCCGAGCCCCGCCGCCTCGCAGAGCGTGCCGACGGCGAGCGTGTCGGCGAGCCCGGCCGCCCACTTGTTGACGGTGTTGAAGGTGGCGGGCGCCACCACCACGGCGTCCGGCGGCGGGAACGGGCGCGGATCGGCCGGGGAGCGCCAGGCCGACCGGATGGGACGGCCCGTCAGCTCCTCGACGGCCGCCGTGTCGAAGAAGCCGCCCATCGCGACCGGGGTCGCCATGACCCCGACCTCCCAGCCCCGGTCACGGGCCGCGGCGATCAGCCGGGGTACTCCGGCGGCGATCCCGGCCGCGCAGACGATGACGTAGAGGAAGGGCCTGCCGGCCTGTGAGGTCATCGCACGACCCTACTGAAAGCGCACGACCCGACCGAACCGGCGAGGGCGGCCGCCTGCCCGGGGCCGCCCCGGCTCCCTCAGCCCGCCGGTTCGGTCACCCTGATCGCGCTCACCGGGCAGGCGCGGGCCGCCTCCCGGACCATCGGGTCGCCCCCGCCGTCCTCCCGGCCGGGGAGCAGCGTGCTGTAGCCGTCGTCGTCCTGGGTGAACACGGCCGGCGCGGCCAGCGCGCACTGGCCGGCGCCGATGCAGCGGTCCTTGTCGATGTCGATGTGCATGACCAGAGCCTCTTACCAGGTCACGGGGAGTTCCAGCATCCCCTGGATCGTGTCGCCGGGTTTGAACGGGATCTCCTCGGGGGGCGCGGCCAGCCGGAGCCCGGGGAACCGCCGCAGGAGGGAGCCGAGGGCGATCTCCAGTTCGGCGCGGGCCAGGTTCTGCCCCAGGCACTGGTGGATGCCGAAGCCGAAGGCCACGTGGTGGCGGGTGGAGCGGTGGAAGTCCAGGGTGTCGGGATCGGCGAACACGGACGCGTCGCGGTTGATCACCGAGGTGGCGAAGAGGACGCCCTCACCGGCCCGGATCGTGGTGCCGGCGACCTCGATGTCCTCCAGGGCCAGTCGGATCAGCCCGTCCGCGATCGAGAGCATCCGCATCAGCTCCTCCACGGCGGCGGGCAGCAGCGCCGGGTCGGCGCGCAGTTCGGCCAGTCGGCCGGGGTGCCGCAGCAGGGTGTAGGTGCCGAGGGAGATCATGTTGGCGGTCGTCTCGTGGCCGGCCACCAGCAGGATGACGGCCAGCGCCACCACGTCCCGGCGGTCCAGCTCGCCGGTGCGCAGCCGCTGGTGGACGAGGTCGTCCAGGACGCCCTCGCCGCGCCCGGCCTGGCGCTCCTTGTCGTCGATCAGCCCGCCGAGGTACTCCTCGAGCCGCTCGCGGGCCCCTTGCGAGTCGGCGGCCGTGGGGCCGCGCAGCAGCTTGCGGGACTGCTCCTCGAAGAACTCGTGGTCGGCGTACGGCACGCCGAGCAGACCGCAGATGACCATGGAGGGCACGGGCAGGGCGAAGGCGGAGACCAGCTCGGCCGGCGGGCCCTTCTCGACCATGGCGTCCAGCAGCCCGTCCACGGTCCGCTGGATGGTCGGGCGCAGCCCGGCCGCGCGCTTGAGGGTGAACGACGGGATCATCATCCGCCGCTGGGTCTGGTGTTCGGGGTCGTCGACGCCGAGCAGCGCCACCCGGCGGTCCCGGACGGCCGCGAAACGGGCCGTGGGCACGGGGAAGCCGGGGCGGGTGCGGTCGGTGGACAGCCGGGGGTCGGCGAGCAGCGCGCGGGCGGCGGCGTGGCCGGTGACCATCCAGACCTCGCGGCCGTCGAAGAGGGTGACGCGGGACAGGCTCCGCCCGTCGCGCAGCGGTTCGTATCCGGTCGGCGGGTGGTAGGGGCAGGTGCGGTCCTGGGGGAAGGCGACGGGGTCGGCCGGGGTCCCCGGGCCGGTGATGTCCGTCAGTTCCGTCATGGGCAGACCTCGCAGACGATGAGACGCGTCGTGCCGATCTTCATTAGATGCCCGAGGCACCTATGAGGCGACGGCAAGTTCGGCCAGATCGGCGTACGTCGCGATGTGGCCGAAGACCGGGCCGGCCGGGGACGGGAACGCGCCGAAATTCGCTTGCCGGTGCGGGCGCGGCGGCCCCAGGATCGGCCCATGCCTCTTACAGACTCCCTCCTGCCGACGCCCGCTGCCACCGTCCTCGCGGTGCCGGGCCGACAGCAGCCCGGCCGTCCGGGAGGGCCCGATCCCGCGCGCCCATGACGGGCGCGCTGCTCGCGGGCTTGCTCGCGGGGTACGGGATCGCCGTGCCCGTGGGCGCGGTCGGGACCTACCTGGTCTCCCTCACCGCCCGCACCTCGCTGCGCACCGGCGCCTCGGCGGCGCTCGGCGTCGCCACGGCCGACGGACTGTACGCGCTGCTCGCCACGCTGGGCGGCGCCGCGCTCGCGGCCGGGCTGCGGCCGGTGCTGGACCCGCTGCGCTGGGCCTCGGCCCTGGTCCTCGCGGCACTCGCGGTACGCACCGCGCTGCTCGCCCTGCGGCAGTACCGCGCCCGGCGGCCGGCCACCCGCCCCGAGCGGCCGGTTCCCGGCGCGGCACGGGCGTATCTCGGCCTTCTCGGGATCACCCTGCTCAATCCCATGACGGTCGTCTACTTCGCGGCGCTGGTGCTCGGCAGCGGCGCCGCGCAGGCCGGACGGCCGCTGGAGCGGGTGGCGTTCGTGGCGGCGGCCTTCGCCGCGTCGGCGAGCTGGCAGCTCGTGCTGGCCGGCGGAGGCGCCCTGCTGGGCCGCTCGCTGACCGGTCACCGGGGCCGGCTGACGACGGCGCTGCTGTCCAGCGCCGTGATCCTGGTGCTGGCGGTACGGATGACCGCGTAGCCGGACCGGTTCACCCGCGCGGATGACGGGGCACGCGGTACGGATGATCCGGACGGCCGCAGGCGTTGTGGCCGTCCGGAGCACCAACCGCCGGACCGACGAAGGAGACGGATCCATGCCACTTGAGGGCGAGTACGAGCCCAGCCCGACGCAGTGGGTGCGCGAGCAGGTCGAGCTGTACGAGAGTTCCGGGGGCACCAAGGGCACCACGCTGCGGGACACCGGGCTGCCGGTCATCGTATTGACCACCCGGGGCGCGCGCAGCGGAAAGATCCGCAAGACGCCGCTGATGCGGGTCGAGCACGAGGGGCGGTACGCGGCGGTCGCCTCGCTGGGCGGCGCGCCCAAGCATCCGGTCTGGTACTTCAACGTGAAGTCGGATCCGCACGTCGAGCTGCAGGACGGGGCGGAGAAGCGGGACATGCGGGCCCGGGAGGTCACCGGCGCGGAGAAGGACGAGTGGTGGGAGCGTGCGGTGGCCGCGTTCCCGCCGTACGCCGACTACCAGAGCAAGACGTCCCGCGAGATCCCGGTGTTCGTGCTGGAGCCGGTCGACGGGGACTGACGGGGGCGCCCGCCGCCCTGAGCCGGGTTCCGGCCGGGGCGGCGGGCGCCGTCGGGAGATTCGCCGGACCGGCGGGCATGAACCCGTCCGGGGCCGGGCACCCGTGCGTCAGGCCCCGCCGCGCTCCCCCGTCGCGGCGGGGCCGCTTCGCGCCTCCCGCGCCGGCCGGTCGGTCACGTCGAGGTAGATGTGGTCGGCGGCCGGAACCGTGCTGGAGATCGACCGCTTGATGCGCACGGAGACCTCCTCCACCCGCTCGCTGTCCAGGCCCGGCACCAGGTCGATGCGGGCGGCCACCAGGGTGGAGTCGAGGCCCATCTTCATCGTGAGCAGCGACTCCACGCTGTCGATCTCCGGCTGGGCCTCCAGCAGCGAGCGGATCCTGCCGCTCAGCTCCGGGTCGGCGGCCTCGCCGATGAGCTGGTCCCGGGCGTCCCGGCCCAGCCGGTAGGCGACGTACACCAGCAGCGCGCCGATGGCGATGGACGCGGAGGCCTCCCAGACGACCTGGCCGGTCACCATGTGCAGGGCCATGCCGATGAGGGCGAGGGTCACACCGAGGACCGCCGTGCCGTCCTCGGCGACCACCGTGCGCAGCGCCGGGTCGCGCAGCGCGTCGCGGCCGCCGCCCTGCCGGCGCACCTGGTGCAGGGCCCGCATCAGCGAGGCGCCCTCGGCGACCAGCGCCACGCCGAGCACGATCAGACCGGCGACGTAGCCGCTGAACTTCTCCTCCGTGCCGCTGCGCAGCGCCTCGAAGCCCTGGAAGAAGGAGAAGCAGCCGCCCATCACGAAGATGCCGACCGCCGCCAGGAGGGACCAGAAGAACCGCTCCTTGCCGTAGCCGAAGGGGTGCCGCCGGTCGGCGGGACGGCTGCTGCGCCGCAACGCGGCCAGCAGGAAGACTTCGTTGAGGCTGTCGGCGACGGAGTGCGCCGCCTCCGACAGCAGCGCGGGCGAGCCCGCCAGCACCCCGCCGACGGCCTTGGCCACGGCGATCACCAGGTTCGCGGCCAGCGCGACCAGCACGGTGACCTTGGTGTGATGGTCACCGCCCGAATCGCCTTTGTGCCGGGTGCCCTTCTCACCGTTCGAGTCCTCGGCCGTCCGTGCGGCCGTCTGCTGCTCAGAGGATGTCCCACTCACCTGGTGCCGACTGCCCCCGCTCCGCCGGATCACACCGTGCCGAAGGGCGAAAAAGGGGAACGCGTGGTGGCGGGAACACAAGCCCGCGCACGACGAGGAGGAGAGATGGGCGGCGACGGCAACAGCGCCTACGGACACAAGACGTTCAGCCGGTCCAGAAGCCATTTCGACGACCGGATCACCGCCGACGGCCGGGACGGCTGGCCGGTGGCCGCCGGGCGTTACCGGCTGGTGGTGTCCCGCGCCTGTCCGTGGGCGAGCCGGGCCGTCGTCTCACGCCGGCTGCTGGGTCTGGAGGACGCCCTGCCGATGGCCGTCGCCGACCCGGTCCAGGACGACCGGAGCTGGCGGTTCACCCTGGACCCCGGCGGCCGTGACCCGGTGCTCGGCATCCGTTTCCTGAGCGAGGCGTACGACAAGCGGGAGACGGGTTATCCGGGCGGGGTGAGCGTGCCGGCGGTCGTGGACGTGCCCAGCGGCCGGCTCGTCACCAACGACTACCAGCAGCTCACCCTCGACCTGGCCACCGAGTGGACGGAGCTGCACCGCGAGGGCGCCCCGGACCTGTACCCGGCGGGCCGGCGCGACGAGATCGACACGGTGATGGCCGAGGTGTACGCGGACCTCAACAACGGGGTGTACCGCGCCGGGTTCGCCACCCACCAGGCGGAGTACGAGAAGGCCTGCACGGCGGTGTTCCGGCGGCTGGAGCTGCTCGCCGAACGGCTCGCCGGCCGGCGCTACCTGGTCGGCGACACGATCACCGAGGCGGACATCCGGCTGTTCACCACGCTGGTCCGGTTCGACCCGGTCTACCACGGCCACTTCAAGTGCAACCGCTGGAAGCTGACGGAGAACCCGGTGCTGTGGGCGTACGCCCGGGACCTGTTCCAGACGCCCGGCTTCGGCGACACGGTCGACTTCGACCACATCAAGCGGCACTACTACCAGGTGCACACCGGCATCAACCCCACCGGGATCGTGCCGCTCGGCCCGGACCTGGACGGCTGGCTGACCCCGCATCACCGCGAGGAGCTGGGAGGACGGCCGTTCGGGGACGGGACACCGCCGGGCCCGCCGCCCCCGGGCGAACGGGTGCCGGAGCGAGGACGCCCCGCATGAGGACCGTATGACGAGGAAGGAGTCCTCCATGGCGAAGACAAAGAAGAACAAGCTCCCACTCGTCTACCAGCCGGTCGGGTTCGTGCTGAGCTGGGCGGGCGGAACACTGGCGGGGATGGCCTTCCGCAAGGCGTGGATGGCCTTCCGGCACGAGGAGGACGCGCCCGACGCGCTGGACCCGGACCGCGGCTGGGGCGAGATCCTGCTCGCCGCCGCGGTCCAGGGCGCCATCTTCGCGGTGGTGCGCAGCGCCGTGGACCGCACCGGGGCGAAGGCCATCGAGCGGACCACGGGCGTCTGGCCGGCCAAGGAGAAGGGCGGCCGGGACTAGGACCTGCCGGCCGGATCGCTCCACCGGGCCGGGCCGGGCTCACGACGCCCGGCCCGGCCCGGTGGAGCGTCCGGGAACGTCATCCCTGCTTCGGGGCCGGCGACGGCACGAGGCGCAGGGTGAAGGAGTGGCCGGCCGGGTCGGCGAAGCCGCGTTCCTCGTACGTCCCCGCCGGGTCCCCCGCCTCGATCGGCCGGCCGCCGAGCCCCACCACCCGGCGCTCGCCCTCGTCCAGGTCGGCCACCAGGAACTCCAGGTGGGCCTGCAGGGAGTTCTCCGGACGCGGCCAGCTCGGCGGCGTCGCGTTGGCGTCCCGGCGGAAGGCGAGCCGGAGGCCGTCGCCGCCCCGGATCTCCACCAGGTTCGCGGACGCGTGCGTCTGTTCCCCGTCCAGGAACTGCTGGTAGAACTCGGCGAGTTTCTCCGGCTCGGCGCAGTCCAGAACCACTACGCCCGCGGTCACGAGGGGCATCTTTCCTCCTGGGGAATTCCGTCCTTCTCGGTCTCCCTGCGGATATCCCCGTCCCGCCGTTTCAGTCGGCGACCAGCCACGCTCCGTCACGCATCAGCTCCCGTCCCGCCAGCTCGTTCTCCTCGCGCCAGGCCTGGACCCGCCGCGGGAGCACGGTGAAGTACAGGTAGCGGGTGGCGAGTCGGCGCGGGTCGAAGCCGGTCTTCCCGGCGAAGACCTCGGCGTCCTCCTCCGGCAGGTCCTCGGGGGACAGGGCCCGGGCGGCGCCCTCGACGATGACGACGTCCCGGGTCGGCCCGATGCCCAGCCTGACCCGCCCGGTGGCCGCCAGGTTGCGCCCGGTGGGGCTCTCCGCCGGGGTGGCGATCAGCAGGGTGGCGCCGTCCCAGACGAAGGACAGCGGGACGAGGTAGGGGGCGCCGCCGTCCGCGCCCGCGGTGGCCACCCAGGCGTCCACGTCGTGCTCCAGCCGGTGGAGGGTGTCCTTCTTGCGCTGTTCGGCGGTGCGGGCGGGCGGCGGGGTCATGGTCGTGCCTCCTCGGCATCGGTTCTCGCTCGTAGGACGTGCGGACGGCGTCAAGTGTGACCGTCCGCCTTGCGTCCGCGCTCGAAAGGCGCTCCAGGCGTGTCCGGGCCGCCGGCCGCGAGGGGCCTTTGTCACCGGTGCGCAGAAGTGGCTTCCGCAACTGTCTCCAGGTGATGAGCCCGTACGAGTTACTCGCGGGTATCGTCACCGCCGTGCCGAAGAGAGCCGCCGTGGCGGGGGCCGACACGGGCGGCCCGTTCAAGGCGCTGCCCCCTGGACTGCCCGACCGCCTCCGACCGTACGCAGCCGAGATCACCGAGGAGGTCGTCCGCGCCATCGGCAGCCAGATAGCCGAGTACGCCCGCCCGATGGACGACACGTACATCCAGGGCGTGCACCGGGGCGTGGACCACGCGCTGCGCGGACTGCTGGAGCGGATGGCGCAGCCGGACACCGACTGGCAGCCGGTCAAGGAGACGTACGAGCGCATCGGCCGCGGGGAGGCCGAGGAGGGGCGCAGTCTCGACTCGTTCCAGTCGGCGCTGCGGCTCGGCGCCCGGGTGACCTGGCGCCGGGTCAACGCGCTGGTGGACGAGGGGCTGCTCCCCCGCGATGTGCTGGGCGCCTTCGGTGAGGCGCTGTTCCTGCACCTGGACGAGATGGCGGCCGCCGCGACCGCGGCCTACACCGAGGCCCGGCTGCACGCGGCCGGCGAACTCCAGCAGCGCCGGGCCCGGTTGGCGGACCTGCTGACCGCCGACCCGCCGGCACCGGAGGGCGCGATCGCCGATCTGGCGCACTCCGCGCGCTGGACGGTGCCCCGGGCGGTGGCGGTGGTGGCGGTGGACCCGGGCCCCGGTGCGGCTCCGATCGTGCCGCCGGAGTTTCTCGCCCGCTTCGATCTGCAGCCCGCGCTGCTGGTGGTGCCCGATCCGGAGGGCCCGGGCCGGGCGCGTGCGGTGGCCGGGGCGCTGCAGGGACTGCGCGCCGCGATGGGGCCGCCGGTGGCGCCGCACGAAGGCGCGAGGTCGCTGCGCTGGGCGACGGAGGCCCTCGGCCTCGTACGGCGCGGGGTGCTGGCGGGCCCCGGTCCGGCCGGGGGCGTGGTGCGCTGCCAGGACCACCTGCCCGCGCTGCTGCTCCTGCGCGACGACGCGCTGCTGGACGCGATGGCCGAGCGCCGGCTGCGCCCGCTGGCGCGGGTGCGCTTCCCCCAGCGGGAGCGGCTGGCGGAGACCCTGCTGGCGCTGCTGCGGTCCGGCCGGGGCGTCGCCGAGGTGGCCGCCCGCCTCGCGGTGCACCCTCAGACGGTCCGCTACCGGATGCGCCAGCTCGACGAACTCTTCGGCGACTCGCTCCACGACCCGGACGCCCGCTTCGAGATCCAACTCGCGCTGCGGGCACGGGAACTGCGCGGGGGCACGATGGCTCCCGAGTGACGTCGGGCACGGGCGCCCTCCCGGCCCGCCCGGACGCCGGCCCACGCCCGGCCGGCGCCGCGGGAGTCGTCCGTGTCAGGTCTGCGGTCGCGCCCGGTCCATCCCAGCCGCCGCATAGCCGGGCACGGAAGGCCAGCGGACCGTCAGTACCACCGACTCCTCCTCCGCGAACCACGAGTGATCGACTCCACGCCCCCACACGACGTAGTCACCCTGCTTCTCCAGGAGGACACTGCGGCCGGGCAGTTCGACGCGGAAGCGGCCACTGACGAGAACCAGGAGAGCGGTGCGCTCCTCGCCCCTCACCCACTGCGCTCGCGCGTCGGCACGGGGGTGGACGCCCCACTTGATCTCCACGGCCTCGCTGTGACGCGGATCCCCAACATCCTTGAAGTGCCCGAGGAGCCACCCCCGGTCCAGTGCCGCGTCCTCGCCCGCGTTGCCCACGTACACGCTGTCACTCACGGGGCGAACGCTAGCAACGGCTCTTCAGCCTCTTTCCTCGGACAGCCATCGGCCGCAATGACGCCCCCCCGAACGGGCCTTCCGAGGGTACGGCGGGTGGAGGCGAGCGCGTGGACTCGCCTCCGGTGCGGCGTGATCGAATGCGGGATGGCATCTTTCTGGACGGGCACCCGGGTACGTCTGCGCGGTATCGAGCCTGACGACTGGACGGCGTTCATGCGCTTCGCCGCCGATGAGGAACGGCTGGGGGACGTGCTGCGTCCGCCTCGTTCCGCCGAGGGCTGCCGTGCCTGGGCGAGGGAGCGGGCCGTTGCCGAGCCGCACGGCGACTGCTTCCAACTGATCGTCGAGGCGGCGGACTCGGGAGAGGCGGTCGGCACCGTCGGCACGCACCACGCCGACCCCGGTGCCGGCTGGTTCGAGTACGGCGTCACGATCGGTGCCGACCACCGTCACCAGGGCTATGCGTCAGAGGCCGTGGTGATGCTGCTGCGGTACATGTTCGCCGAGCGGCGCTATCACAAGTGCCAGGCACGGATCTTCGCGCACAACGAGGGGTCGCTGGCACTGCACCGTCGGCTTGGTTTCGTGGAGGAGGGCCGCCTCCGGGAGCAGGTGTTCCTCGCCGGCCGCCACCACGATCTCGTTCTGATGGGCATGCTCGCCGAGGAGTTCTCCCGGCTCCATCGGGTGAGCGGACCGTGAGTCCTCTCCTTCGGCCCTGGGCGGTCGGGTCCCCACGGCCGGCCCGCGAAGGAGCGGCCCCGGGATACAACCCTTCTCCCCCACCATGCGTCTCCCCTGTACCCCGCACCACAAGATCACCGGGAGCCGGCCCCGCCGGTCCCGCGCGCACGCAGGAGACGCATGTTCACGCCCAGGATGCCCCGCGCGCTGCGGCTCGCCCTCGCGACCGCCACCGCGGTGTCCCTCACCGGCGGAGGGCTGCTGGCCCTCTCGAGCCCCGCCGCGGCCGCGGCCGCGAAGTACGCCGACGACTTCAACGGCGACGGTTACCGGGACTACGCCCAGGCCTCCTTCGGCGGCTCCTTCACCGTCACCTACGGGACCGCCACCGGCCCCGGCACGGTGACCAAGACGTTCACCCAGAGCAGCACGGGCGTACCCGGGGCCGCCGGGGACGCCGGCGGCTACGGGGACGCGTTCGGTGCGGACCTCGCCGTCGCCGACCTCAACGCGGACGGCTACGGCGACCTCGCGGTCGCCGACTTCACCGAGAAGGTGAGCGACAAGGTCGACTCGGGTGCGGTCACCATCATGTGGGGCGCGGCCTCCGGCCTCGGCACGAAGGCCACCCGGCTCCCCGTCGCCGCCGTCAAGTACCGGGGCTTCGGCAAGGGCGTCGAGACCGGCGACTTCAACGGCGACGGCAAGCCCGACCTGGCGGTGATCGACTCCCTCGACACCGCGTACGTCTTCCGGGGCGGCTTCTCCAAGAGCGGGACGACCGGCACCGTCACCAAGCACCACCTGCCGCCCGGTTCCCCCGACATCCTGGAGCCCGCCGGGCTCGTCGCCGGGAGGGTCACCGACGACAAGGCCACCGACCTGTACGTCCTCGGGCAGGGCTACCGCAACGACAAGATGACCCTGGACGCCTGGTTCCTGCGCGGCGGCAGCACCGTCAAGCCCGCTTCCAAGGTCACCCCGATCGACAACTCCCACCCCGACTACAGCCCCAGAGGCGTCATCGCCGACTTCGACAAGAACGGCTACGGCGACCTGGCCGTCAGCGACACCAGCTACAACAACGGCGCCGGCTCGGTCGTCGTCGTCCGCGGCGGCGCCTCCGGGCCCACGACCAAGTACCGCCTGACACAGTCCACTTCGGGCGTCGCCACGGCCGCGACGAAGAACGACGGCTTCGGCGACACCCTCTCCGCCGGCGACACGAACCGCGACGGCTACCCCGACCTCGCGGTCAGCTCGGAGGAGGAGAAGGTCGGCACGGTCGCCTCGGCGGGCGGCGTGCACATCCTGTGCGGCGGCAGAGCGGGGCTGACCGGCGCGGGTTCGCAGTGGTTCACCCGCGCCACCGCCGGCGTCCCCGGCAGCCCGACCCAGTGGGAGCGGTTCGGCCTTTTCGTCCGCCTGCGCGACACCGACCGGGACGGCGACGCCGACCTCGTGATCGGCGACAACGACTACGAGCAGACCAGCCTCCTCCTGCGAGGCGGCTCCACGGGCATCACCACCACGGCGGTGACGAAGGTGGGCGTCTGGCCGACCTTCCCGCAGTGACAACCTGAGCGCGGGGCCGTCAGCGGCTTCGACGGCCCCGCGCGCCCCGCGCACGGCGTTGCCCGAGACAACCGGGTCGGTGCCGCGGATCCCGGCTGCCTGCCGAGCGGCCTGCTGGGACGGCTCCGGGTGCGCGTGACGCGGGGTCAGGAGGTACGCGGGGTCACCAGGCCGGACTCGTAGGCCAGGATCACGAGTCGTGCCCGGTCGCGGGCACGCAGCTTCGACATGGCCCGGTTGATGTGGGTCTTCGCGGTCAGGGGGCTGATCACCATGCTGTCGGCGATCTCGTCGTTGGACAGGCCCCGCGCGACCAGGACGACGGCCTCGCGTTCGCGGCCGGTCAGCTCTTCCAGCCCGGTGCCGGCACCGGCGCCGGGCGGCTGGGCGACCCACCGGGCGCGAACCGCGGCCGTCGGACCGTCACTTGCAGGCGATGCGGCTCTTCGTCTGCGGCCAGGCCTCCGTGCCGGTGGCGGTGCGGACGTAGGCGGTGTCCCGGGCGGGCGTCAGCCACAGCCGCAGTCCGCGATAGTGGTACCCGGTGTCACGGGCCGTCGCCGGCAGCGGGGCGTGCGCGCGGTACGGCGCCCGGAGGAGGCCGTCGCGGGCCAGCACGCCCTCGGGGTCACGGGCGTAGGTGCGGCCGTCCAGGTCGATGAAGCGGGCCGACTGCCAGTCGCAGTGCTCCGGTCCGGTCCAGCCGGTGAGCCTGCGCACCGGTACGCGCCCGCCGTCGCGGTCCGTCCACACCTCCACCCCCGCGGCCTCCGCGTAGCGGGCGGGGAGTTCGGCGGGGTCGCAGGAGGCGTAGGTCTCCGGGCCCCAGCCCGGGCGGCCGGGCTGGTCCTCGGCCACCACCACGGCCACCTTGGTGCGCCCGTGGACGTCGAAGGAGTACAGCACCCGGCCGGCCTCCGCGCGCTCCTCGCGGTAGCCGTGGCCGGGCAGCTCGGGTTCGAACAGGTCGAAGTAGAGCTTCAGCCCGTCCTCCGGCGTGTCACCGCCGTCGGCCCTGCTCCAGCCGTCGGGGCCGCCGCCGTCGTAGATCTCCCCGTCGCACTCCAGCGCCCGCCCGGCCGCCCCGGAGGCCTGCCGCAGCGCACGCGGACCGGACTCGTCCGTGTCCCGTGTGGCCACGTGCAGCGGTCCGTCGTACGGGGTGGCCGGGGGCGTGCCGCGGACCACCACCCGTACTCCGGTCCCGTCGTCGCATCCCACCGCCGCCACGGCCGCAAGCACCGCCACCGCCACGAGTCCCGCGCGCATGTCCCACCCCTGTTCCCGCCTGCCCGTTGTCCGCTCCTTGGACGGCCGAGGGGCGCGGAACGTTCAGCGGGCCTCAGCGGGCTTTCTGGAACGTCCGCCGGTAGGCCTGCGGGGAGACCCCGATGGAGGCGTGCAGGTGCTGGCGCAGGGAGGCGCCGGTGGCGAAGCCGACCTCGGCGGCGATCCGGTCCACCGGCAGGTCGCTGGACTCCAGCAGGTGCCGGGCGCGGCCGACGCGCTGCTGGATGAGCCAGCGGCCGGGGCTGATCCCGACCTCGTCGTGGAAGCGGCGGGCGAAGGTGCGCAGGCTCATCCGGGCGTGCTGGGCGAGTTCCGTCAGGGTGAGCGGCTCGGCCAGCCGCTCCAGGGCCCAGGCGCGGGTGGCGGCCGTGCCGGAGGTGCCGTTCTCGGGGACGGGCTGCTCGATGTACTGGGCCTGGCCGCCCTCGCGGAACGGGGGGACGACGCAGCAGCGGGCGACGAAGTTGGCCAGGGCGCTGCCGTGGTCGCTGCGCACCAGGTGCAGGCAGATGTCGACGCCGGCGGCGGCCCCGGCCGAGGTCAGGATCCGGCCGTCCTCGACGAACAGCACGTCCGGGTCCAGCTCGACCCGCGGGTACCTGCGGCGGAACAGGTCGGCGAGGTGCCAGTGGGTGGTGGCCCTGCGGCCGTCGAGGAGCCCCGCCTCGGCCAGCACGAAGGCCGCGGTGCATATGGAGACGATCCGCGCGTCGGGGCGGATCCGGGCGAGAGCGGCGGCGACGGCCTCCGGCAGCCCGGTGGGGAGGCGGGCGGGGGCGACGGAGGTGACCACGACCGTGTCCGCCGTCTCCAGCAGTTCCGGTCCGTGTTCGACGCCGATGGTGAAGTCCGCGCTGCTGCGCACCGGTTGGCCGTCGACGCTGCAGGTCAGCACCTCGTAGCGGCCGTCGGCGGCGCCGAGGATGCGGCTGGGGATGCCCAGTTCGAAGGGGTAGGCGCCGTCGAGGGCCAGGACCGCCACCCGTTCCGGGCTCGCTGTGCCACGCATGGCACGATCCTATCGGAGGTTGGCCATCGTGCCATTTCCCGGGCGGGCGCCGCCGGGCAGGCTGGGTGACCATGAGCGATGTGAACACGATGCGCGCCATCCGCCAGGACGTCCTCGGCGGTCCCGAGGTGCTGAAGGAGGTACGGGTCGAGCGGCCCGCGCCTCGGCCGAACGAGGTACTGGTCCGGGTGCGGGCCGCCGGGGTCAACCCGACCGACTGGAAGCACCGGGCGACCGGCGGCTTCCTGGGGGAACCGCCGTTCGTCCTCGGCTGGGACGTCTCCGGCGAGGTAGCGGAGACCGGGATCGGCGTGGCCGCCTTCCGGCCCGGTGACGAGGTCTTCGGCATGCTGCCGTACCCCTTCGGCCACGGCTCGCACGCCGAGTACGTCACCGTCCCGGCCCGCGCCCTGACCCACAAGCCGGCCTCGCTCGACCACGTCCAGGCGGGCGCGCTCCCGCTGGTGTCGCTGACCGCCCTGCAGGCCCTGACCGAGCACGCCGACGTGCGGCCCGGGCAGCGGGTGCTGATCCACGCCGCGGCCGGCGGGGTGGGACACGTGGCCGTCCAGATCGCCAAGGCGCGCGGCGCGTACGTGATCGGCACCGCGAGCGCGGGGAAGCACGACTTCCTGCGGGAGATCGGCGTCGACGAGGCGATCGACTACCGCTCCACCGACTTCGCCGAGGCGGTACGGGACGTCGACGTCGTCCTGGACACCCTCGGCGGGGACACGTCCGTACGGTCGCTGCGGGTGCTGCGGCCGGGCGGCGTCGTGGTGTCGATCCTGCCGGTCGGTTCGCGGGAGTTCCTCGAGGAGGCCGAGCGGCTCGGGGTGCGGGCGGTGCGGATGCTGGTGGACGCCGACCGGTCCGGGATGAACACGGTGGCGGAGCTGGCGGAGTCGGGCCGGCTGCGCGCCACCGTCGCGGGCGCCTTCCCGCTCGCCGAAGCGGCCAAGGCGCACGAGCTGGGCGACACCGGACGGACGACGGGCAAGCTGGTCCTGCTGGTGGACTGACCTGGGCGGGAGGGTGAGCGTGGGCCCGGCGACGGCGGGCCCGCGCTCCCGCGCCGCCGCCGCTTTGTCACCCAGGCCACACGGCGACACGCGTGAAACCCGAAGACATATGTCAATCGAACATGCTCAAATTCCTTCTATCGAGGGTAACTTGACGGTCGAGGGTCATGCTTTTCCGGGCGCGGGTGGGAGGTGGTGCCGTCGTGCGACAGGACACGCCACGCACCCGGCATCTGCGCGTGCGAGAGGACCGCGGGCACACCGTGCTGGAGTTCCGCGGTGAGATCGACATCGCGGCGGCGGCCGAGATCGTCCCCGCGCTGGACCGGGCGACCGGTCGGCCCGGGGCTCTGATCGTGATCGACCTGCGCGCCGTGGACTTCTTCGACTGCTCCGGCCTGCGCCTGCTGTACCGGGCGCGCGGCCGGGTGCTGGAGCGGGGCGGCCGGCTGCACCTGGTGTGCACCCATCCGCTGACCCTCCGGGTGCTGCGGGTCACCGGCCTGTCCCGGCTGCTGCCGCCGCAGCCGACTCTGGACGCCGCCCTGAAGCGGTCCGAGGCCGCGTCCGGCTCCCTGTGAGCCGCAGGCGCCCCGCGGCTCCTCGCCGTCAGGCGCCCCGCGGCTCCTCGAACAGGGCGCTGACGGACTCGCCGTTGTGGATGCGGCGCACGGCCTCGGCGAGGGCCGGGGCGATCGACAGGACGCGGAGCTTGTCGGTGTGCTCGTCCGCCGGGATCGGCACGGTGTTGGTGCAGACGATCTCCAGCACGTCCGGCTGCTCGCTCAGCCGCTTGAGGGCGCCGGACGCGAACAGCCCGTGCGTGCACGCCACCCGGATCGAGCGCGGCCTCATCTCGCGCAGTTTCTGCAGCAGTTCGAGCACGGTGCTGCCCTTGGCGATCTCGTCGTCCAGGACGATGACGTCCCGGTCGGTGACCTCGCCGATGACGGAGCTGATGCTCACCCGGTCGTCCGCGAACCGCTGCTTGGCGCCCGCAGCCACCTGGGCGTCGATCAGCCGGGCGAAGGCGGCGGCCTCCTTGGCGTTGCCGAGGTCCGGGGAGACGACGGTGGTGCGCGTCAGGTCGTACCGCGCGAAGTGCGCGGCCAGTTCGCGCAGGGCGTGCAGATGGTCCACCGGCACCGAGAAGAAGCCGTGCACCTGGGGCGCGTGCAGGGTCATGGCGAGCACCCTGCTCGCGCCCGCGGCCGTCAGCAGGTCGGCGACCAGCCGGCCGCCGAGGGAGATGCGGGGCGCGTCCTTCTTGTCGGAGCGGGCGTAGGAGTAGTGCGGCATGACGACGGTGATCCTGGCGGCGGAGGCGCCCCGGGCGGCGTCGCACATCATCAGCAGTTCGACCAGGTGCTCCTGCACCGGCCGGACCAGCGGCTGGATCAGGAAGACGTCCCGCTCCCGGCAGTTGGCCTGGAGCTGCACCTCCAGGCAGTCGTTGGCGAACCGGCTGACCCGGGTCGGGCTGAGCGGCACGCCGAGGTGGGCGCAGACCTCCACGGCCAGCTCGGGATGGGCACTGCCACTGAAGACGGCGATGTCTCGCACGATCCGCTCCTCGCTGATCAGCACGGGCTGCGCCGTCATGCTACTGGCGGCGCTTCCCGGCCCCCGGCAGCGGTGTGCCGGGCGCGCCCGTCCCGGCCGTCGTCCGGCGCCCGGCCCCCGGGGCCGTCGTCCACTCAATGGCGCGGTCTGCTCCCGCGTTTGACGGGCATCAGTGTCAGCAGGAAGGAGGGTCGCCATGACGACTGAAGCCAGACGCCTGCCCCGCCGCATGCCCGGCTGGGCCAAGGTGGTGACCGCGTTCGTGCTGGTGCTGGTGGTGCTGTTCGCGGGCATCCGGCTGGCCGTGCTCCCGGGCATCAAGGACCTGTTCGGCACCGAGACGCACGACCGGAGCGGCCCCGCGCTCCTGAAGTCCATCCAGGACATGAGCCGTTACGACGCCGCCTCCGGCAACTTCCAGGTGGTCGTCGACCTGGAGAAGGACGCGAAGTTCCTGCCCGACGCGATCCGCGGCACCCGCACGCTGTACGTCGGCGCGGGCACCGTGGACGCCTATGTGGACCTCGGCGCGGTCGGGGACAAGGACGTGTCGGTGAACGGCGACCGGACGACGGCCACGCTCCGGTTGCCGCACGCGCGGCTCGGCAGGCCCGCCCTGGACCCGGACCGCTCCTACGCCGTGTCCAAGCAGCGCGGTCTGCTCGACCGGCTCGGCGACCTGTTCTCGGACAACCCCAACGGCGAGCAGGCGGTGCAGAAGCTCGCCGTGCGGCACATCGGCGACGCCGCGAAGGACAGCGGGCTGACCGGGCGGGCCGAGTCCAACACCACCGACATGCTGCAGGGGCTGCTGCACTCCCTCGGGTTCAAGGAGGTGCACGTGTCCTACGGGGCCTGAGCGTCAGCCGCCCAGGACGCCCGGCAGCGCCAGCGCCCCGAGCGCGGTGGCGCCCACCAGCAGCCAGGCCACGTAGTCGCCGACGTGGCCCGACTGCAGCCGGCGCAGGGGCAGGGCCCGGTCCGGGGCGCCCACCCGACCCGGCCGGGTCACGGCGGACGTGGCGAGGGCCACCGCGAGCAGCGCCGAGAGCAGGCCCAGCAGGACGCCGGCGAGCGTCCAGTGCGCGGAGGCGTGGGCGCCGCCCGAGCCGGCCTCGTTGACGGACCGGGCCACCACATCGCCGAAGCCCGGGGCGACCCCGGCGGCGAACGCGGCGGCGAGCAGCACGGCGGGCACCGCCGTCATGCTGTCCGGGACGCGCCGCAGGATGCCGGTCGTCTCCGGCCGCTCGTCGGAGCCGCTGGTCTCGTACTCCGCGTCCCGCGGGCGCGGGCCGAGGCCGAGGAACACCCGGGAGGTGACGCGCAGCACGGCCGCGCCGGTGACCGCGGAAGCACCCACGAACACCACGGTGAGCGGCCCGCCCACGGCCTCCTCGGCGATCGCCTTGCCGAGCGCCGTGCCGAACGGCGGCAGACCGGCGAGGGCGAGGCCGCCGACGGCGAACATCACCGCGAAGCCGCGCAGTTCCCGCGCCCTGCCGTGCAGAGCGTGCTCGTCGACGCTGCCGTACCGGTCGAGCAGGGCGCCGGAGCAGGCGAACAGCGCGGCCTTCACGGCGGCGTGGCCCAGGATGTACAGCGCGATCCCGTCGTCGCCCTCGGGGCTGAGCACGCCGAGGCCGATCAGGAACAGCCCGGTGTGCGCGACCGTCGAGTAGGCCAGGAGGCGCTTGATGTGCCGCTGGTACCAGCACATGGCGGAGCCGATGACGGCGGTGAGCGTGCCGAGCGTGACCAGGGCGCTGGTCAGTGCCGGGGCGGGAATGCCGCCGGGGCCGGCGAAGACCGTGCCGTACACCCGCCAGACGCCGTAGGAGCCGAGCTCGACCATGACGCCGGAGAGCAGCATGCAGACCGGGGTCGGCGCGACCGCGTGCGCGTCCGGGAGCCAGAAGTGGAACGGTACGGCCGCCGCCTTCACCAGCAGCCCGGTCATCACCAGTACGAAGGAGGCGAGGACCAGGGCGTCCGGCGGTCCGTGCGCGTCGAGCCCCCGGCCGATCCTCGTCATGGACAGCTCACCGGTGCGGGCGTACAGCAGCCCGATGCCCATCAGCAGGGCGTAGGCCCCCAGCGAGTTGACCACGCCGAAGGTCAGCGCGCCCTGCACCGCCTTCGCCTCGTCGATCCGGTAGCCGGTCAGCGCGTACGCGACCACGCTCATCAGCTCGAAGAACACGAAGGCGTTGAACAGGTCGCCCGCGATCGCGAACCCGCACATCGCGCCCTGGAAGGCCAGCATCAGCGCGGGGAAGGAGCCGGAGTGGCCGCGCGGCGGCTCGTCGAAGTACCGCCAGGAGTACGCGAGCGCCGCCAGGGTGAGCAGCGAGGCGAGGGTGGCCATGCCGAGGGCGGGCCCGTCGCCCACCAGCACGATGCCGACGCTGCCGGCGCCGGTGGGACGCCACCCGCCGGCCCACTCGACCAGCGGGGGTGAGGAGTGCGGCAGCAGGACCAGGGCGAGCGCGGCGGTGCCGCCGGAGACCGCGCAGCCGGTGATCTCGGCGGCGCGCCGGGGCAGGAAGCGGCCCATGGCCACCAGCAGCGCGGCGCCGAGCAGCGGCACCGCGACGAGCAGCGGGAGCAGGTGGTGCATCAGCCGCGCAGCTCCCTGAGTTCGTCGGGGTCGACGGTGCCGTGCCGCTTGGCGATCTGCAGGACGAGGGCGAGCAGCATGGCGGTGACGGTGGCGCCGACGACGATGTCGGTGAGGGTGAGGGCCTGCACGACCGGGTCGACGACCGGCCGCGAGCCGGGCTTCAGGTCGGAGAAGACGGGCGCTGTGGCGCCGTCGCGGTAGCCCACCGCCAGCAGCAGGACGTACGTGGCCGACTGGCACACGGCCAGGCAGCCGACCGCGTGGATCAGATTGCGGCTGGTGGCCAGGCCGTAGGCGCCGGCCAGGAAGATGTAGGCGGCGACCAGGTAGGGCAGCACGTGCATCACGGCGCTCTCAACTCCCCTGTCCCTCCTCGATCTCGACGGCCTGGTCCAGGAAGCCGGCGAGCAGTACGACCACCGCGCAGGCCACCTCCACTCCGATGGCCGCGTTCAGCAACGGGACGATGCCGCCGGACGCCAGCGTGTTGAACGTCCCGTACGGCAGCAGCGTGTTGGCCAGGAAGGCGGTGCCCGCGACGACGCCGGCGAGGCCGAGCACCAGGTAGGCGCAGACCGCGAGGGCGTCGGAGGCCTCGAAGAGGCCGAGGGGGCGGACCCGTTCCAGGGCGCGGTAGTCGGCGCCGAGGTACAGCAGGTGCAGCGCGGTCGCGGCGACGACCCCGCCCTGGAAGCCGCCGCCGGGGCTGAGCTGGCCGTGTGCGACGACGTAGATGCCGGTGACCAGGGCGACGGGCAGCACGACCAGCGCGTAGCGGCGGACCGGCCGGGCCGGCTCGGCGGGCTCCGGCTGCGCCCGGTGCTCGTCGCGGGCCTGCCGCAGGAGCACCACGCAGCCGAGGACGGCGGCGAACAGGATGCTCATCTCGCCGAGCGTGTCGTAGGCCCGCTGGTCGAAGTTGACGGAGGCGACGGTGTTCGCGGTGTGCCGGGCGAGGGAGGCCCGGACGGCCCGGTCGCCGTAGGGGTGGCTCGCGCCGCCGAAGGAGGGCAGGTCAAGGGCGGCGGCGACCAGCAGGGCGGCCAGCCCGGCCCCGCCCGCGGCGAGCAGCCACAGCCGCAGCCGGCGGCTCACCGGGACTCGTCCTCGGTCCGGCCGCGCCGGCGGACCTTGCGCACGGACAGCATGACGAGCAGCGGGGTGACGGCGGAGCCCACGGCCAGCTGCGACAGGCCGACGTCCGGGGCCTGGAGCACGGTGAACAGCACGGCCAGCGTGACGCCCAGCAGGGACAGCACCAGGGCCTGCCGCGCCGGATCGCGCACCGCCACCGCGGCGGTGGCGGTGGCCGCCACCAGCAGCAGCGCCACGACGATCACCGCGTCGGCCATGCAGCACCTCCCCCGCGACCGCCGCGCGCCGTGTCAGTCACCGCGCACCTCCTCGAACCCGCTCGACAGCGCACGGGAGGCGATGAGGTTCCCGCCGACCAGCAGGACGCCGGTCACCAGCAGCTTCACCATGGCCCGGCCCGGCCCGGCGGCCACGCACACGGCCACCACGACCACCGCGCCGAGCGTGGCCGCGGCCCAGGTCAGGCCCCAGGCGGCGGGCCGTTCACCCGCCAGGTCGGCGGCGAGCAGACGGGCGAAGACGAGGGTGCCGACCGGGCCCAGGAGGGCCATCAGCAGTGCGAGGTCGACGTAGGCGGGGCGGTCGTAGCCCTGGGCGAGCAGCAGCAGCGCCGGGCAGGCCACGGAGGTGGTCAGGTTCTGCGCCACCACCCGGCGGGGCAGCGGGCCGGAGGCCACCCCCCACAGCACGGCCGCCCCTCCCCCGGCCAGCAGGACGGTCGCCGCCAGGATCCAGCCGTTCACCGCCAGGTCACCGCCCGCCGTCCGGCCCGGGCCAGCAGCGCCCCCACCGCGGCGGCGCTCGCGCCGACGATCCGCTCCAGGGTGTCGACGGAGGTGATGAGAACCAGCCACAGCAGGGCGAGGGCGGTCCACCAGGCCAGCAGCTCGGCCAGGGCGAGCAGGACGGTGCGCGGGGTGCCGCGCGGGGACGTGCGCCCGGTCATCGCCGTCTCCTCGGTCCGCTCGGCTGGGCGTTGTGCGGCGGTTCGTTCCGATACGCCGCTCGGGGCATCCAAGCACCGCCCGGCCCGCGAAGGGCGGGCGGCACGCGGGTCCGGGGGCCGGAGTGCCCCGGAGGCGTGAACGGAAACCGCCGACGCGCTCCGGCCGCCGTCCGGGCGACGGCATTCCGCGCCGGTTCAGGGGTAACCGCGCTGGGAAACGGGGACGTTGTCTATTCCAGGAGAGTGACCGAATGGCCCGGACCGCGCTACGCCTGCCCACCGCGCTGCGCACGCCCAAGAAGCGGGAGACGCCCGCCCGGACCCGCCCGGCGGCCGCACCGCACGCGCTCGCGCTTCCGCTGCGGCTGCTGGCGATGCTGGTCGCGTTCGCGTTCATGGTGGCGTTCGCGGTCGTACTGGCCCGGCTCACGCTGCAGCCGTCCCCGGCGTCGGTGTCGCTGACGCACAGCAATCTGCACCCCGGGCGGTCGCTGTCGGCCTACTTCGAGTACGCGCCGTGGCGGGACACGGTCAAGCAGATCGGCGGGAACGTGCTCCTCGGCGTGCCCTTCGGGGTGTTGGTCCCGGTCCTGGCGCCGCGCGCCCGGGGCATGCTCCAGGTGCTGGTGCTCACGGCCCTGGTGATGCTGGTGGTGGAACTGATCCAGGGCGCGCTGGTCACCGGGCGGGCCTTCGACATCGACGACGTCATCCTCAACACCACGGGCGCGCTGCTCGGTTGGCTGCTGCTGGGCCGGCGGCTCGGGCGGTCGGTGCACCGCCGGGTGAAGCCCGCGGAAACTGAGTGAGCGTCAGAAACTGGTCCGGACCAGAGTATTGACCCGTTCTTATCTCACGCCTTGAATCAAGAGGGCATCTCACCCCCCACTCCGAACGGAGAGACATGCCCTCCCCACGCCTGCTCCGCAGATGTCTGTTCGCCGTCCTGTCCGCCGCGCTGGTCGGCTCGGCCGCCGTCGGCCCGGCCCGCGCGCAGGGCGACGCCCCGGCCGGGGCGGCCGCCGCGGCCGTCTCCACCTTCTCCGACTCCTTCGACGGGGCCGCCGGCTCGGGCGTCGACTCCTCGAAGTGGACCCTGGAGACGGGTGACAACGTCAACAACCACGAGCGGCAGTACTACACCTCCGGTACCAGGAACGCGGCCCTGGACGGCCAGGGGCACCTGGTCATCACGGCCCGGAAGGAGAATCCGGCGGGCTACCAGTGCTGGTACGGCAGTTGCCAGTACACCTCGGCCCGGCTCAACACCTCGGGGAAGTTCAACGCGCAGTACGGCCATGTCGAGGCCCGGATGAAGATCCCGCGGGGGCAGGGCATGTGGCCCGCGTTCTGGATGCTCGGCACCCCGGTGAACTGGCCGGACTCGGGTGAGATCGACGTGATGGAGAACGTCGGCTTCGAGCCCTCCACCGTGCACGGCACCATCCACGGCCCCGGCTACTCCGGCTCGGGCGGCATCGGCGCCGGCTACACCCTGCCGGGCGGCCAGGCCTTCGCGGACGCCTTCCACACCTTCGCCGTCGACTGGGCGCCCGACTCGATCACCTGGTCCGTGGACGGCAACGTCTACCAGCGCCGCACGCCCGCCGACCTCGGCGGCAAGACCTGGGTGTTCAACAAGCCGTTCTTCCTGATCCTGAACCTGGCGGTCGGCGGCTACTGGCCGGGCGACCCGGACGGCTCCACCCAGTTCCCGGCGCAACTGGTGGTCGACTCGGTCTCGGTGACCACGAGCGACAGCGCCGCCGGGGTGGCGATCCGCGGCCTGGCGGGCAAGTGCGTGGACGTGGCCGCCGCGAACTCCGCCAACGGCACACCGGTCCAGCTCTACGACTGCAACGGCACGGCGGCCCAGCAGTGGACGGTGGGCGCGGACGGCACGATCCGGGCGCTCGGCAAGTGCCTCGACGTCACCAGCGGCGGCACCGCCGACGGCACGCCCGTCCAGCTCTGGGACTGCAACGGCACCGCCGCCCAGAAGTGGGCCCTCCCGGCGGCCCGCGACATCGTCAACCCGCAGGCGAACAAGTGCCTGGACGTGAGCGGGAACAACTCGGCCAACGGCACCCGGCTGCAGATCTGGACCTGCACGGGCGGCGCCAACCAGAAGTGGACCGTGGGCTGAGCACCGCGGTACCGGGGCCGTCGCGGGCACGCAAGCCCCGCGGCGGCCCGTCCGGGCCGCCGCGGGCGGTCGCCTTCAGTGGTGCAGGGTCCAGGTGTACTTGTCGCCGCCCACCCAGCGGATGGAGTCCGGGTCGTCCAGATCATGGATGGGCAGGCCGTGGGACGCGGCGGCCTCCAGTACGTCGGTGATGGTCCTGGCCTCACCGATGACCTCACCGTCGATCTCCATGATCCGGAACGGCGGCCCGCCGTGCTTGCCCGGGCACACACCGAGCACCAGGATCCGTGGGTGGGAGATGTGCGGAACTCCTTGTTCGGTCATGCAATAGAGCGTAGAACGGCTCGCGGGCCGACGGCTCATCCGTGTGCGCCGTCCAGGAGTCCGAGGACGGCCGCCTCGACGGCTCCCTGGGTGGCGGGGCGCCCGAAGTCCCCGTGCTCCCCCAGCCGGCCCAGCGCCGGGGCGATCGTCACGCCCCGCTCGAACAGCTCGAACACCTTCGGGTCGATGTAGGAGGCCCGGCATACCGCGGGCGTGTTGCCGAGGTAGTGGCTGACCTCGCGGACGGCGCGGGCCGTCTGCCGGCGCCGGGCGGCCTCGCTCCCGCGGGCGCCGCCGGCGGTGACGGCGACCGCGACGGCGGCGAGCACGGTGGCGTGCCAGGTGCGGAAGTCCTTCGCGGTCACGTCGATGCCGGAGAGCCTGCGCAGCGCCTCGTTCAGGTCGTCGCCGTGCAGGTCGTGCCAGACACCGTGGTCGCGGAAGGCGAGGAAGCGGTCCCCGCCGCCCGGCCGGCGCAGCAGCGCGCGGGCGACGGCGTGCGCCTCGTCGTCGACCAGGGCGCGGACCGTCTCGGTGCCGCCCTTGGCGGGGAAGCTGAAGGCGATCTCGCCGCGGCCGCAGCTCACGTGCTCGCGCAGCATGGTCGTCAGGCCGTAGGTCTCGCTGGTACGGGTGTGCCGGTCGCTGCCGATGCGGAAGAAGCCGAGGTCCAGCAGGCGGACGGCGCAGGCGGTGACCCGGGGCCGGCTCAGTCCGCGTCCGGCGAGGTCGGCGGAGACCCGGGCGCGCAGCTCCGGCAGGGCGCGCGCGACACCGCGTACGTGCTCGTGCTTGGCCTTGTCCTGCTGGGCCCGGAACTGCTCGTGGTACAGGTACTGGCGGCGTCCGGCGGCGTCGGTGCCCACCGCCTGGAGGTGGCCGTTGGGCCAGGGGCAGATCCACACGTCCCGCCAGGCCGGCGGGATGGCGAGGGCCCGGATCCGGGCCCGCTGGGCGGGGTCGGTCAGGGGCGCGCCGGACTCGTCCCGGTAGCGGAAGCCCCGGCCGGCGCGGATGCGGGTGAAGCCCGGCCGGTCCCAGGAACTGGTGCGCAGTCTCATGGTGCCGTCAGGGCCGTCGCCAGTCGTCGCCGGTCAGATGCGAGCCGGCCTGCGGGCCCATGCGCAGCATGCCGCCGTCGACGCTCCAGGAGGCGCCGGTGACGTAGGAGGCGTCCGGGCTCGCGAGGAACGCGATCACGGCGGCGACCTCGCGGGCGTCGCCGGGGCGTCCGAGGGGTACGCCGGGACGGCGCTCGGTGTGCACGTCGGTGTCCTCCTGTCCGGTCATCGGGGTGGCGATCTCGCCGGGCGCCACCGCGTTCACCGTGATGCCGTGCTCGGCCAGTTCCAGGGCCATCACCTGGGTGAGGAGCCCGAGCCCGCCCTTGGCCGCGCAGTACGGGGCCGCGCCCACCCGGGGCTGGTGCTCGTGGACGGAGGTGACGTTGACGATCCGGCCGCCGTCGCCCTGCGCGATCATGTGCCGGGCCGCCTTCTGCCCGCACAGGAAGGGCCCGACGAGGTCCACGTCGAGCACCCGGCGCACGTCCTCGAGGCCGAGGTCGAGGAAGGGCGTCATGGTGCCCGTGCCGGCGTTGTTGACCAGGACGTCGACGCGGCCGAGTTCGGCGCACAGCTCGTCCACGGTGTCCGCGGCGCCGGGCAGTTCGGTGAGGTCGAGCCGGGCCACGGCCGCCCGGCGGCCCCGCTCCCGGACCTCCCGCGCCGTCTCCTCGGCGCCCTTCTCGTCGCTGTGCCAGGTGATGCCGACGTCCAGCCCCGCCTCGGCCAGGCGTACGGCGGTGGCGCGGCCGATGCCGGAGTCGGAGCCCGTGATCACGGCCACTCGGGGGGTGTCGGCGGAAGCGGACATCGCAGGTCTCCTCGCAGGCGGGCACGTCGACGGGACTCCGCAGTACCCGGCGGCCGCACCGGCAAACCGCCGTAGGTCCCGGCGCCCGCGCCGCCCGGTGACGTGCGGGCGGGGCCGGTCCGGGGAACCCTGGAGGGGCTTCACCGACCTGGAGGTGCACGCATGGACCCCGTCGCGGCGCTGGACCGGATCGCCTTCCTGCTGGAGCGGTCGCTGGCTCCCACGTACCGGGTCAAGGCCTTCCGGACCGCCGCCCGGGTGCTGTCCGCGCTGCCCGGCGAGGAGGTCGCGGAGCGGGCGGCGGCCGGGACGCTGGAGGCGCTGAAGGGGGTCGGCCCGAAGACCGCGCAGGTGGTCCGGGAGGCGCTGGCCGGGGAGCAGCCCGGCTATCTGCGCAAGCTGGAGGACGAGGCCGCCGCGCCGGACGCGGGCGGCCCCGGGGCGGAGCTGCGGGCGCTGCTGCGCGGGGACTGCCACACCCACTCGGACTGGTCGGACGGCGGCAGCCCGATCGAGGAGATGGGGCTGACGGCGGCCCGGCTGGGCCACGAGTGGACGGTGCTGACCGACCACTCCCCCCGGCTGACCGTGGCCCGGGGCCTGTCGCCCGAACGGCTGCGCGAGCAGCTCGCGGTGGTGGCGGAGCTCAACGCGCGGTGGGCGCCGTTCCGGCTGCTCACCGGGATCGAGTGCGACATCCTCGAGGACGGCTCGCTCGACCAGGAGCCCGGGCTGCTGGAGCGACTGGACGTCGTGGTGGTGTCGGTGCACTCCAAACTGCGGATGGACGCCCGCTCGATGACCCGCCGGATGGTGGCCGCGGTCCGCGACCCGCACGCGGACGTGCTCGGTCACTGCACCGGGCGGCTGGTCACCGGGCGCGGCCGGCCCGAGTCGGAGTTCGACGCGGACGAGGTCTTCGCGGCCTGCGCCGAGTCCGGTACGGCCGTGGAGATCAACAGCCGGCCCGAGCGGCTGGACCCGCCCCGGCGGCTGCTGCGCCGTGCGGTGGCCGCGGGGACGCTGTTCGCGATCGACACCGACGCGCACGCCCCCGGACAGCTCGACTGGCAGATCCTCGGCTGCGCCCGCGCCGAGGAGTGCGGGGTGCCCGCCGGACGGGTGGTGAACACCTGGGCCGCCGACGAGCTGCTGGCCTGGACGCGTGAGGGCCGCGTACCGGCGCGCGTGGCGGGTCCCTGAGGTGGTACCCGGAAGGGGCCGAGAGAAAGGAACCCCCGGATGGACCGCGCCGCCGTGTTCGACGTCGACGGAACGCTCGCCGACACCAACCATCTGCATGTCGTGACCTGGTGGGAGGCTTTCCGGCAGGCGGGCCACGACGTGCCCATGCACGCCGTGCACCGGGCCGTGGGCCTCGGTTCCGACGATCTGGTCGCGCATCTGCTCGGCGACGGCCGGGACGAGGAGCAGGACGCCGCGCTGAGCGACGCGCACAAGGCCCTCTACGGCCAGTACTTCGAGCGGCTGCAGGCCCTGCCGAAGGCCGGTGAGCTGCTGCGGCGGCTGCACGCGGACGGCTGGCGGGTGGTGCTGGCCACCTCCGCGAGCGGCGCCGAGCTGGGTGCGCTGCGCCGGGCGATCGACGCGGACGAGGCCATCGTGGGCACGGCGAGCGCCGACGACGTGGCGGAAGGCAAACCGGCTCCGGAGCCGGTGGAGCGCGCGCTGGAGCTGGCCGGGGTGCCCGCGTCCGGGGCGGTGTTCGTCGGGGACACCGTGTGGGACATGCGGGCCGGCGCCAAGGCCGGGGTGCGCTGTGTGGGCCTGCTGTGCGGCGGGATCCCGCGGGCCGATCTGGAGGAGGCGGGGGCCGAGGCGGTGTACGACGATCCCGCGGACCTGCTCGCCCGGCTGGCCGACAGCCCGCTGGCCCGGATCGCGGCGGAGTGACGCAGGTCATGGTGGACCGCCGGAACACCACGGGGTGGTTGCCCGTTGAACCAGCCGTGGGTGCGGACGGGACAGTGTCCCCGGGCCTCACCTTTTGCCCACAGGGACGATCGTCCGGCTGAAGCCCTGTGGAGCGTCTCGCCGAGAGGCGACCGCCGTCCGCGCCCACCACAAGCCGCCCCGGCCGTGTCTCCCCCGTCACGGCCGGGGCTTTCTCGTGCCCCGCCGTGTGCGCGCCGGGCCGCCGGGTACCCGGCGGGTCCGCCGAAGTCTCCGCGGAAGGAGCCGAAGGTGACCAGCGCAGTGGGCAGCAGGGTCGTGGTGACGGGCGCCACCGGCAACGTCGGTACGAGCGTGGTGCGCGTCCTGTCCGACGATCCGGGGGTCAAGTCGGTCCGGGGCATCGCGCGCCGGACGCCGGCGTGGTCCCCGCCGAAGACGGAGTGGTCGGCGGTCGATCTCGCCTCCGAGACCGCCAATCTGGCCGAACGGTTCGAGGGCGCCGACGCCGTGATCCACCTGGCCTGGGCGTTCCAGCCGACGCACGATCCGGCGACCACCTGGCGGACCAACGTGCTGGGCGGCAACCGGGTGTTCGAGGCGGTCGCCGCGGCCCGGGTGCCGGTGCTGGTGCACGCCTCCTCCGTGGGGGCGTACTCGCCGGGCCCGAAGGACCACGCGGTGGACGAGTCCTGGCCGACGCACGGGTGGCCGGACGCCGCGTACTGCCGGGAGAAGGCGTACCTGGAGCGCACCCTCGACATCTTCGAGCGCGATCACCCCGAGGTGCGGGTGGTCCGGATGCGGCCGGGCTTCCTGTTCAAGCGCGAGTCGGCGAGCGAGCAGCGGCGGATCTTCGGCGGACGCTTCCTGCCGGGCCCGCTGGCCCGGCCCGAGATGCTGCCGTTCCTGCCGGACGTGCCGGGGCTGCGGATGCAGGTGCTGCACACGGACGACGCCGCCGAGGCCTACCGGCTCGCGGTGCACTCGGAGGCCGCGCGGGGCGCGTTCAACCTGGCCGCCGACCCGCCGGTGGACGCGGCCCTGCTGGGCGAGATGCTCGGCACCCGTCCGGTCCGGCTGCCCCGCACCGCCGCCCGGTCGGCGCTCGCCGCGGCCTGGGGGCTGCGGCTGGTCCCGGCCTCCCCGCACCTGTTCGACGCGGTCCTGCGGCTGCCGCTGATGGACTGCTCCCGGGCCCGCACCGAGCTGGGCTGGCGCCCCCGGCACACGGCCGAGGAGGTGCTGCGGGAGTTCCTGGACGGACTGCAGCAGGGCGGCGGCATGGAGACCGAGCCGCTGCGCGGACGGAAGGTCGGCTGAACCGCGGCCGGCGTGAGAGGGGAGGCAACCCATGACCGTACAGTCGGAGCCCGAGCCGGAGCCCGGGCGCGATGAGCATCCCGTTCCCAGGGACCCGCCCGACCAGCAGGCCGGCGCCGGCGCCGACCGGCTGGACGCCGGGCCGGAAACCCCGCCCGGCGAGGAGGGCACGGCCCCGGACGAGGGGACCCGGACGGACGACGGCATCGGGACCAGCGAGCGGCCCGAACCGGACGAGCCCGCGGACTGACGGCCTGGGCCGCGTCCGCGACGTCGCGTCGTTCGCCCGCAGGGCGGGCGTCGCGGCGTCCGGTGCGTGCTCCCGGTTCGCCGGCCGGATGCCCCCGTACCGGGTGCACTCGGGCCCTCGGCCGGTGCGGCGAGAGCGCGTGCCGGGCGTCGCGCCGCGGGCGCGTCGCGGACACGGCCTAGCGCGGCGCCCGCTCCTCCAGGGCGGCCCGCCAGGCCGGATGGCGGTCCTCCGCGACCGGTTCGGCACGGCGGCCGCCACGGGCGAAGAAGTCGGCGAGCGGCAGGATCGCGGCGCCCACGGTGACCGCGTCGGGGCCGAGCCGGCCGAGTTCGATGGTGACCTTGTCGGCCGGGTGCCGCAGGGCGTACGTCGAGGCGTGGCGGCGCACGGCGGGCAGGAAGCGGGTGCCGAGCTGCAGACCGGCCCAGCCGCCGATGAGGATCCGCTCCGGCTGGAAGAGGTTGATCAGGTCGGAGAGCCCGGCGCCCAGGTACTCGGCGGTCTCCTCCAGGACCGCGAGCGCGATCGGGTCCGGGTCGCCGCCGTCCAGCGGATAGGCGGCGGCCAGCATCGCGGTGAGCGCGGTCTCCTCGTCGGCGTCCTCGGGCGGCCGTCCGCCCTCCTCGCGCCAGCGGGCGAGCAGCGACTCGGCACCGGCGTAGGCCTCCAGGCAGCCCGGCGCCCCGCACCGGCAGCGGCGTCCGCGCACCCGTACCGTCAGATGGCCCCACTCGACGGCCCGTCCGTGCTCCACCTCCGGTGTGACCAGGCAGGCGCCGACGCCGGAGCCGAAGAGCACGACCACCGCGTTGCGGGCGCCCCGCCCGGCGCCGAACCACATCTCGGCCTGGCCGAGGGTCTTGGCCCCGTTGTCTATGAAGTAGCGGACCGCCTGCGGGAGCTGCGAGGTGGAACGCAGCAGTTCCTCCAGGGGCACCGCGTCCCAGCCGATGGTCTGCCCGTGGACGACGGCGCCCCGGTCTGCGGTGTGTTCGACGATGCCGGGCACGCCCACGCCCACGCCGAGCAGCCGCTCGGGCACGGCCTCCGGGGCCGCGAGCACCTCGGCGATGCCGTCGCGGATGTGGCCGACGATCCCGTCGACGTCGTAGCCGTCCTGGGTCAGGGGCCGTTCGGCGCGGGCGAGTTCGGTGAGCGCCAGATCGAACAGTTCGACCCGGACCCGGGTCTCGCCGACGTCGACGCCGATCATCTGGCCGCTGTGCGGAGCGACGCGCAGCAGCGTACGGGGGCGGCCGCCGTCGGAGTCGACGCTGCCGGCCTCCTCGATCAGGCCGTCGGCGACCAGGTCCGCGACCACGTTGCTGACGGAGCCGGAGCTCAGCCCGGTCGCCGGGCCCAGTTCGAAGCGGCTCAGCGGGCCGTCGAAGTACAGCCGTTGCAGCAGGGCCGTGCGGTTCCCCCGCCTGAGGTCCCGTACCGTCCGCCCGTTCCGCCCCGCCATGTGGCTCCCTCCGAACCCTGTCCCGACCTGCAACATACCTCTCGCGCCAGCCGGGACGCGACTTTCCGACAACCCTTATTTCATGTATTGAGCTAACCATCGCGGCGCCCCTAGACGCCCCTCGCCCTCCCCTCGCGGTACAGCGTACGGAAATCCGTTGGCCCGCTCCGCCGTTGGCTATCTACGCTAGCCATGAACCTAGAGGGTCTAGGTTCGCTCCTCGGCACACGGAATCCGGAAGGACCCCTCTCATGCGACCGCTCACCGAGCAGGACATCCGCGCCTCCTTCGTCAACTGCTCCAAGGGCGAGGCCAAGCGGCTGGCGGTGCCCCGGGACCTGGGCGAACGCCCCTGGGACGACCTGGACTTCCTCGGCTGGCGGGATCCGGGGGCGCCCGACCGGAGCTATCTGGTCGCCGAGCGGGAGGACGGGCTCGTCGGGGTGGCGCTGCGCTACCCGGCCGCGCGACGCGGGCTGCTGCACCGCAGCCTGTGCTCGGTGTGCCTGACGACGCACCCCGGCGGCGGGGTGTCCCTGATGACGGCGCGGAAGGCCGGTCCGGCGGGCCGGGAGGGGAACTCGGTCGGGGTGTACATGTGCACGGACCTGGCCTGCTCGCTGTACGTCCGCGGGAAGAAGGTGCCGGAGTCGGGGGGCCGGTTCGAGGAGAGCCTGACCCTGGAGGAGCAGATCGCCCGTGCCACGGGCAATCTGCACGCCTTCCTCGACAGGATCCGCGACTGACGCGCCCCGTGCGGGCGACCGGCCGGCGTCACGGATGGACGCCTCCCCGATCAGGGACGTTCGGCCCGGCCGAGGAGCGGGAACAGGCCAAGGGATGTACGACGTACGAGAGTGGACCACGGCACTGAAGCGTCTGGTGATGCGCTACCGGGAGCCGGTGGTCGTCCAGACGCTGCGGTCCGCCGCCGCGGCGACGATCGCCTACGTGATCGCGCTGCGCCTGAGTCCCGAACCGGCTCCGCTGACCTCCCCCCTGACCGCCCTGCTGGTCGTCCAGGTCACCTTCTACGCCACCCTCACCAACGGCATCCGCCGGGTGAACTCGGTGGTCGCCGGGGTGCTGGTCGCCATCGCGTTCAGCCTGCTGGTGGGCCTGACCTGGTGGAGCCTGGCACTGCTGATCGTGGCCTCGCTCGGCGTGGGACACCTGGTGCGGGTCGACGAGTACGTGGCCGAGGTGGCGATCAGCGCCATGCTGGTGCTCGGGGTCACCACCGTCGGCTTCACCGCCTGGGCCCGGATCGTGGAGACGCTGATCGGCGCGGTCGTGGGCATGGCCTGCAACCTGCTGCTGCCGCCACCGGTCTGGGTGGACAAGGCGGGCGAGTCGATCGAGGACCTGGCCCGCCGGGTGCGGCAGCTGATGCTGCGCATGGGCGAGGAGGCCGCGGGCCGCGTCTCCTGGGAAATGGCCGCCGAGCGGCTGCACGAGGCCCGCCGACTCGACCAGCACATCGCCCAGGTGGACGCCTCGCTGCGGCAGGCCGAGGACAGCCTGCGGCTCAATCCGCGCGTCAAGGAGGGCCTGCTGCACCGGGTGGTGCTGCGCACCGGCCTGGACACGCTGGAGATCTGCACGGTGGTGCTGCGGGTGCTGGCCCGTTCCTTCACGGACCTGGCCAAGGCCCGCGGCTCGGAGGACCTGTTCCCGGCGGACGCCGGCGCGACCGTGGAGCAACTGCTCTCCGAGATCGCCGACGCGATCGTCAGCTTCGCGGTCCTCGTGACCACCGATCTGAGCGAGAACGCCGAGTCGGCGGAGGCACGGCTCGCCGCCGAGCTGCACACCGCGGCCGGCACCCGTGACCGGCTGGCCGAACTGCTCCGGGACGAGGTCGGCAAGGACTGGGAGAACTGGCAGCTCATGGGGGCCGTGCTGACCGAGGTGAACCGGATCATCGCCGAGCTCGACACCGAGCACCGCACCCGCCGCCTGCTGGAGGAGCTGGACCGGGTGTCGCGGGAGCAGCGGGCGAGGCTGCCGCGGATGAGCCGGCTGCGTGAGCGCCTCGGCGTGCAGGAGGACCTGTGGCGGAACCGTACGGGGTTCGGCGAGCGTTCTCCGTGAGAGGTGCCGCGGCGGGGCCGGCACCACGAGGAGAGGGGGTCGCCGATGGCCGGCACCGAGGTGCGGATCGACGGGAACACACTGAGGCTGCCGGGCGGCGTGGCGGTGCGGTTCGTCCGCACGCTGCGGCTGCCCGAGAAGGGCACGCATCCGCTGCCGCCGGGGCTCGGCGAGTTCCCGGTGCGGCGGGTCTCCGACTTCGGCGACCGGGTTCCCGAGGAGTGGCGCCGGCGCGGTGGCGTGATGCTGCCGGTGTACCTGCGGGAGGCCATGTGGCTGAGTTTCACCGGTACGACGGAGCCGGCCGCCCTCCAGGTGGGCGTGGGCAAGGTGTGCGCCGTGTCCGGGAAGCCGTGGCGCGACCACCTGGTCCGCAGGCCGCAGAACTACGTCGTGCTCCCCCGCCAGCCCTGGCTGGACGGCATCAACTCCGGCAAGGGCACGGTCCGGCAGTTCGTCGCGGTGCCGCTCGGGCTCGGGGCGACGGTGGAGGGCCAGGTCACCGGCGAGGAGGTGTGGGGCGGCGTACAGCTCCAGGCGTTCGGGCTGAAGGAGCACGCGCTGGCCGAGTGGCGGCGCGAGGAGCGGGAGCGGCAGCAGCGGCTGCGGTCCGCCGGGCCGTTCGGGGGCTACGGCGCGCCCCCGCCGGGCGGCGGGCCCGTCCCCATGGCGGCGGCCGCTCCCGGCGCCGCCCTGCCGCCGCCCGCCGCCCCGGCCGGCGCCGCTCCCCCGCGCCGCGCGGCGGCGATGGGGCTGGGGGTCGGCGGCTCGATGCGCCAGGAGGTCTACCAGGACGACCGGCCGCTGAGGGACTGGTCCGACGCACCGGCCGGGCGGGTCTTCGTCCATCTGGTCACGCCTCCCGAGTGGCGCCGCATCACCGGCGAGGCGCCGCCGCCGTCGCCGGTGGACCGGGCGGCGTACACGCGGGCCGGACTGCCGTGGTTCGACTACTACGACGAGGACGCCGAGGATCTGGACCCCACCGGCACCCTGACGGGCGTGAAGCCGGTCGGCGACTGGCTGGGCGACGACCTGGACCCCTGGCAGCAGCCGTCCCCGTGGCAGGTGACCCCGCTGAAGGACACGCCGGGCAAGCCGGTCGAGGACGGTGAGTGGTAGGCCCCCACCCGGTTGCGAGACGCGCGACGACCGTTGCCGTTCTTGCCTTCGGCGGCCGGTCCGCGCCAAGGTGGCTGCGCCAGCGGGACGACCGACGACCTGAGGTGCGGCATGGACGAGGAGGAACGGACGGTGCGCGGCGGCTCTCCCGCGCCCGGCCGGGGCCGGGAACCGGTGGCGGGCTGGAGCAGGCGCCGGTTCGTCGGGGCCGTGGCGGGCGCCGCCGCCGTGGTGGCGGCGCCCGCCACGGCGGCCGATCCGCCCGCGCCCGCCCCGCCGGCCGCTCCGCCTCCGCGGACCGGTGAGCGCACGGCGGTCCGGCCGTCGCACGGGGCGGACCGCCCCCGCCCGCTGTACGTGGGCACCTACACCTCCGTCGAGGGCGGCGGGGCCGGCGTCGCACTGGCCGAGTACGACCCGGGGACCGGCCGGATCACCGGCACCGGGACGCTCACCGGCGTTCCCGACCCGTCGTACCTCGCGGTCCACCCGGACGGCCGCACGCTGTACGCGGTCGACGAGCGCCAGGAGGGCGCGGTCACCGCCGTCCGCCTGGCCGACCACAAGGTCCTGGGCGCACGCGCCACCGGCGGGGCCGGCCCCTGCCATCTCTCGGTCCACCCCGGCGGCCGCTGGCTGCTGAGCGCCGACTACGGGTCGGGCAGCGTCGCCGTGCACCCCGTCGGCGCCTCGGGCGCGCTCGGCGAGCGCACCGACCTGGTCACGCACACCGCCCCGCCGCCCGGCCCCGGCCAGCAGGGGCCGCACGCGCACCAGTTCGTCACCGCGCCGGACGGCGGCCATGTGCTCGCCGTCGACCTCGGCACGGACACCGTCTACAGCTACCGCCTCGACGAGAAGCGGGGCACGCTCACCGAGGTGGCCCGGGCGCGGACCAGGCCGGGCGCGGGCCCGCGCCATCTGACCTTCCACCCCGGCGGCCGCCACGCCTACCTGGCCAACGAGGTGGACGACACGGTCGCCGTCTGCGCCTACGATCCGCCCACCGGCCGCCTGACGATCGGCGACCCGCAGCCGACGGGCTCGTCCGGGGGCACCAACTACCCGGCGCAGTTCCTGGTGACCGCGGACGGCTCCTACGCGTTCCTCGCCAACCGCGGCCACAACAGCCTCGCGCGGTACGCCGTCGAGGACTCCGGGGCCCGGCTGCGGCTGCTCGGCACGGTGCCGGTGGCCGGTGACTTCCCGCGGCAGATCGCGTTCTCGCCGGACGGCCGGCTGCTGTTCGCGGCGAACCAGCGCTCCGGCACGGTCAGCGTGTTCCACGTGGACGCGTCGAGCGGCGGACTGCGCCTGGCGGGTGAGCCGTTCGCGTCACCCGTCGCCGTCTGCGCGCTGCCGCTGTAGGGCGCGGGGGCGGACGGCGGCGCTCGCCCGGGCCAGCAGTGCGTGCATCCGCTCGGCGAGCTGGGCGACGTCGTCGGCGGGGGTGTGGAACGGCAGCCGTACGTCGGCCTGGGTGCGGGCCCGTTCGACGCGCAGGGTGAGGCCGTGCCGGTCGACGGCGAGCGGCACCACGCGGATCGCGGCGTGCAGGCTCTCGGGGCGCACGAGCCGGGTGAGCCGTTCGACGGCGTCCGGGTGGGCGCCGGCGAGGTGGGTGAGCAGCCGGGCCTCCGCGCCGGCGAGCGGGTCGGGGCGGGCGGCGGCGAACTCGTCCGGGTCGACGGACACCGAACCGGACGGCTGCCACAGCACCGCACGGGTGGGCCGCAGGAGCAGCGAGTCGCCGACGGGGGTGAACCAACCGGCCAGCCGGAGGCGGGACCGGATCCGCCGGCGCACCGGCACCGGGGCCGCGTCGGCGAACTCGACGACGGCGGTCGGCTCGCCGCGCGGGGCGCACAGCGCGGCCGCGGCCAGGGCGCTGTCCTCGGGCACGTCCAGCAGCACTCCCCCGTCGGCGGTCACGCGGTGCGCGCCGACGTACTCCTCGCGGGCGCCGTCCGCCGTCACCGCGCACGACCACGCGGCCGCCGCGACCGACCGCGCCCGCTGCGCCGCGCCGGGTCCGGCCGACCGGTCCTGGATGTCACCCATTCCCTGCCTCCTTAGGTAAGCCTTGCCTAACCTATCGAAGATCCGAGCGCGCGCCAACCACGCCTCGGCAGAGGGTGCGTCAGGCGATGACTCCCAGGAGCGCCCGGGCGCACAGGTCGCGGACCTGGTCCCGGGCCGGTTCGCCGTCCCGCAGCCACTCCAGGCAGACGGCGGTGGTGAAGGCCAGCCAGCCGCGCACGGCGAGCCGCACCCCGGGGGCGCCCTCGAAGGCCGGCCCGAACTCGGGGTCCACGGCCAGGGCGGCCAGGATCTGCCGCTCCTGGGCGGCGAGGGCCCGCCGGTAGACGCGGCGCACGGCCTGGTCGCCGGCCGCGTCGGCGCGGTGGAAGGCGCGGAAACCGTGCGCGTGCGCCTGGACGTAGGCGAGATAGGTGTCGAGGCCGGCGAGGAGCTGGTCGCGCACCGGCACCCCGGGCACGGCCGCCGTCATGCGCAGCATCCGCTCGCTCTCGCGCTCCACGACCGCGGCGAAGAAGTCCCGCTTGTTCGGGAAGTAGTGGTAGAGCAGCCCGCGGGAGACCCCCGCGATCTCGGCGACCCGCTCGATCCGGACCTCGTCGTACGGGCTCTCCGAGAACAGTCTCGCGCCGACCGAGAGCAACTGCTCGCGGCGCTCCTCGGTGCTGAGTCTGCGCCGGGCGCGTTCCCCCTGGTTCGCGGGCATGCCGTCACTTTACTTGACGCCGGTTCAACAAGCGGCCCACACTGGAACCCGTTATTGAACCCACGTACAACACGCGCGGCGCAGGTTCAACCATCCGCTGGGTCAAGGGAGATCGCGTCATGGCGGAGACGACGGACGCCGGGCTGCCCAAGGGCTTCCGGGGCGCCGAGCAGGGCTGGCCCGAGCTGCACCGCATCCCCCACCCGCCGCGCCGGCTGCCCCTGCTCGGCGACGTGCTCGGCGTCGACCGGCACCGGCCGCTGCAGGACTCCATGCGCTTCGGCCGTGAGCTGGGCCCGGTCTTCCGCCGCCGGGTGTTCGGCAACGAGTTCGTGTTCCTGTGGGGATCACGGCTCGTCGCGGACCTCGCCGACGAGTCCCGGTTCGCCAAGCACGTCGGCCTCGGGGTGGCCAACCTGCGCCCGGTCGCCGGGGACGGGCTGTTCACGGCGTACAACCACGAGCCGAACTGGCAGATGGCGCACGACGTGCTGGCGCCCGGCTTCAGCCGCGAGGCCATGGCGGGCTACCACTCGATGATGCTGGCGGTGGCGGAGCGGCTGACCGGCCACTGGGACCGCGAACTGGCGGCCGGCCGCACGGTGGACGTGCCCGGCGACATGACCAAGCTGACCCTGGAGACGATCGCGCGCACCGGGTTCGGGCACGACTTCGGCTCCTTCGAACGGGACCGGCCGCATCCGTTCGTGACCGCGATGGTCGGCACGCTCAGCTACGCGCAGCGCCTGAACAGCGTGCCCGTGCCGCTGGCGCCGCTGCTGCTGCGGGGCGCCTCCCGGCGCAACGCCGCCGACATCGCCCACCTGGACCGCACGGTCGACGAGGTCGTGGCGGCCCGGCGGCGCTCGGGCGGCGGCGACGGGGACCTGCTGGACCGCATGCTGGACACCGCGCACCCGGAGACCGGGGAGCGGCTGTCCGCCGAGAACGTGCGCAAGCAGGTGATCACGTTCCTGGTCGCCGGCCACGAGACCACCTCGGGCGCGCTGTCCTTCGCCCTGTACTACCTCGCCCGGCACCCGGAGGTCGCCGCCCGGGCCCGCGCCGAGGTGGACCGCGTCTGGGGCGACACCCCGGAACCGGGCTACGAGCAGGTCGCCAAGCTGCGCTACGTGCGCCGGGTGCTGGACGAGTCGCTGCGGCTGTGGCCGACCGCGCCCGCCTACGCCCGCGAGGCCCGGCAGGACACGGTGCTGGCCGGGGAGCACCCGATGCGGCGCGGCGCGTGGGCGCTGGTCCTGCTGCCCCTGCTGCACCGCGACCCGGAGGTGTGGGGCGAGGACGCCGAGCGGTTCGATCCGGACCGCTTCGAGGCGGGCGCCGTACGGGGCCGTGCCCCGCACACCTTCAAGCCGTTCGGCACCGGCGCGCGGGCCTGCATCGGCCGCCAGTTCGCGCTGCACGAGGCGACCCTCGTCCTCGGCCTGCTGCTGCGCCGCTACGACCTGCGCGCCGACCCCGCCTACCGGCTCCGGGTCACCGAGCGCCTGACGGTGATGCCGGAGGGACTGCGCCTGCGCCTGGAACGCCGGCCCGCGCCGGCCGCGGCGACACCGGCCCCGGTCACCGTCCCCGACGACGGCCCCGGCGCGGCCGCCCGCTGCCCGGTGAGCGGCACGGGCGCCTGAACCCCGCCGGCCGGCACCGGCGCGGCCGGGTCACGAGCGGCGCCGCACCCCCGGCACGGTCGCCCGCGCCTCGGTGACGGGCCCGGCGAGCGCCCGCTGCCCGGCCGGCAGGACGAGCCGAGACCCTGATCCGCGCGGGCCGAGGTCCGGCCGGCCGGCGCCGGTGCGGTCGCGCCGCGAGCGCCGCCGCCGGCCGCCACCGGCGCCGCCCCGCTCAGTCGTCCGCCGCCCAGTGCCCGGGTCGGGTGACCGTCTCCGGAAGTCTGGTGCCCGCGTTGCCGCGGGCCGCGTTCACCTGGGGCTGGGTCAGGAAGAAGGCGCCGGTGAGGTCGGCGTCGGTCAGGTCCGCGTCGCGGAGGTCGGCGCCGATCATGTCGGCCTCCCGCAGGTCGGCGCCGGTGAGGTCGGCCGCGATCAGATAGGCGCCGCGCAGGCTGGCCCCGCGCAGGTCGGCACCGCGCAGCCGGGCCCCGATCAGGTCGGCGCCCCGGCGGTCCTTGGCCCCGCGCTTGCCGCCCTTGCCGTTCTTTCCGGCCTTCCCGCCCTTCCCGGTCTGCGCCGCCCCGCCGGTGGCGCCCGCCCGGGCCAGCTCGCCGGCGCGCAGCAGCAGGACGTTGACCTCCTGCCGGTGGGCGGCCACGTCCAGCCCGGCCAGTTCCTCCGGGGTCCCCCGGGTGAGCAGTTCGGTCCGCTCCAGGGCCTCGCGCAGTCCGGCGTGGACCGGACGGGCGGCCTCCATGCCGAGCGCCTCCGTCAGGTACCGGAGCAGTTCGTGCAGTTGGCGTACGACGGGAAACACCTCGAACATCAGGCGGGCCCGCTCCCCCGAGCCGGTACGCCAGTCCTGCCCGCCGAAGGTCAGCCGCGAGACCTTCTGCCCCGCACCGAAGCAGTCGTAGACCGTGCAGCCGGCGAAGCCCTTCTCGCGCAGGCCCGCGTGGATGCCGCAGCGATGGTCCTCCCGGAGGTTCGAGCACGGCTTCCCCGCGGGCTTGTCGGTCGCGAAGTCCGCGCCGGCGGTGAAGGGCAGGGCGACACAGCACAGCCCGAAGCACTGGGCGCAGTCGCCGCGCAGCTCGGCGAGGTCGGGTATCTGATCCGGCATGGCGTCCAGCCTACTGACCTGCGCGGTCCGCGGGACGTACGGCCCGGCCCGGCGGCCCGCGCAGGGTCCACGGCTCAGTCCGCCGGCGCCGGCAGGTCCAGCCGGGCCAGGCGCTCCGGGTCGGCGAGGATGTACAGGCCGGTGATCAGGCCGTCGGCGACCGTGAACGCCGTGACCGAGACCGGCCGCCCCCCGGGCGCGGTGACCAGGCCCACCGCTCCGTTGACCAGCACCGGACGGGCGTGCGCGGCGAGGTGGGAGAACATCGAGGCCTGCTCGGCGACCGTGCGGGCCCCGCTGACCGCCTTGGACCCGCCCACGCCCCGTACCAGGACTCCCGCGTCGGCGCGCAGCGCCGCGTCGGGGTGGAGCAGGGCGAGCAGCGCCTCGAAGTCGCCGCCGCGGGTGGCGGCCAGCCAGGCGTCGACCACCTGCCGCTGGCGGCCGAGGTCGGGGTCGGCGGAAGGGCCGGCGCCCTGCACCCGGCGGCGGGCCCGGCTGGCGAGCTGCCGGGTGGCGGCCGGGCTGCGCTCGACGATCGCGGCGATGTCGTCGAACGGCACGGCGAACATGTCGTGCAGGACGAACGCCAGCCGTTCGGCCGGTTCCAGCGTCTGGAGCACCACGAGGAGCGCCAGCCCGACCGAGTCGGCCTCCAGCACCTCCTTCTCGGGGTCCGTCGCGCCGAGGGGCCGGACCACCGGATCGGGGACGAACGTGTCGTCCATCGGCTCCTCGCGGCGCGCGGTGCGCGAGCGCAGCATGTCCAGGCAGACCCGGCCCACCACAGTGGTCAGCCAGCCGCCGAGGTTGCGGATCTCCTCCGCGTCGCCGCGGCCGAGCCGCAGCCAGGCCTCCTGGACCGCGTCCTCCGCCTCGGTGAGCGAGCCGAGCATCCGGTAGGCCACCGCGCGCAGGTGCCCCCGGTGCTCCTCGAAGCGCTCGGCGAGCAGGTCGGTGATGCCGTTCATGGGGTCCCCGTTCGTCCGGTGCCGGCGGGGCGCCCGCACCTGCTCCGCCGGGGGCGGCGGCAGCGGTCCCGGTGATCGCCGGCAAGCCCTGGCCGCAGACTATGCCGCCCGCCCGCCGCCGCGACTCCTTTTACGCCGCGCCCGGTTGGCTCACACCTCGTCGCGGGCCAGGGCGAGCAGCCGGTCCAGCACCCGCGGCGCCCCGACGCGCAGGCCGTCGTGCTCGTACTCGTCGGTCACCCAGGTCCGCAGCCCCCGCACGGCGCGGGCGGTGCGCAGGGAGTGGGCCGTGTCCACGTACATGTCGTCGTGGTAGACGGCCGCGGCGACCGGGACCTCGTTGGCGGCCAGCCGGGCGGGGTCGTACAGGGGCTGCCAGTCGGTGCGGGCGGCGAGCAGCTCGGCGGTCTCCCGCAGCGGGCGCAGCGCCGGGTCGGTCTCGAACGTCCAGGGGTGCACCGTCTCGCCGGTGAACAGCACCGGGGCGTCGCCGGCGAGTGCCTTGGCCGCGTCGAACTGCGGGAACTCGGCGCGGACCCGCTCGGCGGCCCAGGCGGTGGGGCGGGCGTCCTGGCCGTAGGTGGACTCGTGGACGAGCGCGTACAGCGGGTGCCCCGCGTACGACAGCAGGCCGCGCACCTGCTCCTGGAAGGCGTCGGACAGCTCCGGGCCGCCCGGGGTGCGGACGAACGCGTCCTCCAGGAGGAAGTGCAGCCGGTGGCTGCCGTCGCTCGTGCCGAGCATCAGGCCGAGGGACTGGAACGCCTCCACGGTGAGCCGGTGGCCGCCGGGCAGGACGACGTCGTGGGTGAGGAGGTGGTCGGCGATGCGCCGGGCCCGCTCGACGTCCTGCGGGTAACGCGCGTAGTGCGCGGCGACCTTGCGCTCGATGCGCGGGTAGGCGGCCCGGTAGACGTCGTCGGCGTGGGCGTCGAGCGAGGGCAGGCCGCCGGTGACGACGGCGGTGTCCATGCCCTCGGGGGCGAGGGAGAGGTACGACACCGTGCAGAAGCCGCCGAAGCTCTGGCCCAGCACGGTCCACGGGGCGCCGCCCGTCAGCCGGGGGCGGATGGCCTCGCAGTCGCGGACGATGGAGTCGGCGCGGAAGTGGGTGAGGTAGTCGGCCTGCTCGGCGGGGCCGCCGCGCAGCGGGAGCGTCTGCCGGGTGGCGGGCGTGGAGCTGCCGGTGCCGCGCTGGTCCAGGAGCAGGACGCGGTAGTCCTTCAGGGCGCGGTCGAGCCAGGCCTGACGTCCGGCGAAACGATTCGCCCCGAAGCCCGGGCCGCCCTGCAGATACAGCAGCCACGGCAGGTCCTGCCCCGCCTTGTCGCCGGCGACGGCCTCACGGGCGTACAGCTCGATGGTCTCGCCGCCGGGCCGGGCGTGGTCGAGAGGCACGGTGAAGCGGTGGTCGGTGAGGACGACACCGGGCTGGCGGTAGCTGGAAGTCAACGGATCTCCCGGGACGGACGGCACGGACGCGTCCCAGTTCAGCACACCGGCGGCCGGGCCGACCCACCCGGATCACGGATTCCTACTGAACCTCCGGTCAGCGGGCGGCGAGACTGGAGCGGCGCACCACCAGCTCCGGCTGGAGCACCACCCGGCGGTGCTCGTGCCGGCCGGCGCCGCCCTCGGTGCCGGCCTCGGTCTCCTCCAGCAGCAGTTCCGCGGCGAGGGCGCCCATGGTGACGGCGGGCTGCCGTACGGAGGTCAGGGGTACGGCCGCGGCCGCGGCGAACTCGATGTCGTCGTAGCCGACGATGGCCAGGTCGTCGGGGACGACCACACCGGCCGCGTACAGGGCCTGGAGCACGCCGAGGGCGAGCAGGTCGTTGGCGCAGAAGACCGCGGTGGGCCGGTCGGCGAGGCCCAGCAGCCGGGCGCCCGCGTCCCGGCCGGCCGCGACGTCCGGCCGCTCGGTGGGCAGTTCGCGCAGGGCGTCGGGACCGAGCCCGGCCTCGGCGAGCGCGTTCAGGGCGCCGGTGCGGCGGTCGCGCACCTGGTTCAGTCCGGGCGGACCGCTGACGTAGGCGATGGAGCGGTGGCCGGCGTCCACCAGGTGGCGGACGGCGAGGGCGCCGCCCGCGACGTCGTCCACGGAGACCGAGCACTCGGTGGTGCCGTCGGCGACGCGGTCGACCAGCACGAAGGGGATGCCGTGCCGGCGGAAGGCCGCGATGTTGCGGCCGGTGGCGTCGGCCGGGGTGAGCAGCACTCCGCGCACCCGCTGCTCGGCGAAGAGGAACAGGTACTCCGCCTCCTCGGCGGCGTTCCGCGCGCTGTTGCAGACCATCACGCCGAGCCCCGCGTCCCGGGCCGCCCGCTCGGCGCCGCGCGCCACGTCCACGAAGAAGGGGCTGCCCATGTCCAGCACCAGCAGGCCCATGATGCGGCTGCGGCCGGCGCGCAGCTGCCGGGCGGACTCGCTGCGGACGTAGCCGAGCCGGTCGATGGCGGACAGGACCCGGGCCCGGGTCTCGCCGGCGACGGTCTCGGGGCGGTTGATGACGTTCGAGACCGTGCCCACCGAGACTCCGGCGGCGCGGGCGACGTCCTTGATACCCACCGACTGGACCATCGGGCTTCGCCTCCAGGGGACCAGGGGTGGCGGGGGAAGGCGCTCACGGGCGCCCGGACACTCGTGCGCTCGAGGGCGCACTCGCGCGCGCAGGAGGGCGGAAGAGCCCTCACATTACCGTCATGACCGGCATCGCGGCCCGGTCCCCGCCCCGGTGCGGCCCGGTCGCCCGGCCGGGTCCGGGGCCGGCCCGGCGGCGGCGGGCGCGGGCCCGCTCGCGGCGGCGGTCACGGCAGGTGGAACACCTCCGTGAGCGGTGTCATCGCCTCGTCGGGCCGGGCGCCGTCCGGCGATTCGAAGAACGGCGCCGTCTCCGCCTGCCGGCGGGCGTCGCGGAGGCCTGCCGGACCTCGGGGCAGCCGGCGCCCGGGACCCGGGCCGAGGTGACGCGCTGCATCCTGGACTCGCCGGCCCTCGCCCACCGCCGGGCCGTCGAGGACGCGCAGCGGATGGCCGGCCGTGCGGTCGACGTCGTGTACGTCGTCGGCGGCGGCACCCGCAACGCGCTGCTGTGCCCCCAGCTCACCGCCGACGCCTGCGGGCTGCCGGTGGTGGCGGGCGCGACGGAGGCGGCGGCCCTCGGCAACGTGCTGGTGCAGGCCCGCAGGCACGGGCTGGCGGCGACCTCGCCGGCATGCGCCGGCTGCTCGCCCGCACCCAGCCGCTGACCCGCCGCACACCCCGCGGCGGCGCGGCCCGCCGGCGGGAGGCGGCGGCGCGGCCCGCCACGCGGTGAGCCGGGCCCGCCGCCCGGCGGATCGCGCCGATTACCCTGCAGACGTCCGACGACCGACACCGAGGAGCCGCGATGCGTGTCGCCCTGTTCCTGACCTGTGTCAACGACACGCTCTATCCGGACACCGGCCGGGCGGTGGTGAGACTGCTGACCCGGCTGGGGGTCGAGGTCGACTTCCCGATGGGCCAGACGTGCTGCGGGCAGGCGCACTACAACACCGGCTACCGGCACGAGGCGGAGCCGCTGGCCCGGCGCTTCGCCGAGGTCTTCGGTGAGTACGAGGCGATCGTCACCCCGTCCGGGTCCTGCGGGGCGATGGTCCGCGAGCTCTACCCGCGCATGGGCGAGCGGGCGCGGGCCGAGGGGCGGGGCGGGACGCTCGCCGCGGTGCTCGCGCCGGTCGTGCCGAAGACGTACGAACTGACGGAGTTCCTGGTCGACGTGCTCGGGGTGACGGACGTCGGCGCCCACTACCCGCACCGGGTGACGTACCACCCGACCTGCCACGGACTGCGCGCCCTCGGTCTCGGCGACCGGCCCCGGCGGCTGCTGAACGCCGTGCGCGGGCTGGAACTGGTGGAGCTGCCGGGGGCCGAGGAGTGCTGCGGGTTCGGCGGCACGTTCGCGGTGAAGAACGCCGAGGTGTCGGCGGCGATGGGCGCGGACAAGGTGCGCAACGCCGAGTCGACCGGCGCGGAGGTGCTGTGCGCGGCCGACAACTCCTGCCTGATGCACATCGGCGGCACGATGAGCAGGCTGCGGACGGACATGCGGCCGGTGCACATCGCGGAGATCCTGGCGAGCACGGAGGAGGAACCGGCCGCATGAGCGGAACGTACCTGGGTATGCCGGCCTTCCCCGAGGCCGCGCGCGAGGCCGTCGGCGACGCCACCCTGCGCGGCAACCTGCGCCACGCCACCCACACCATCCGCGCCAAGCGGGCCAGGGCGGTCGCCGAGGTGTCCGACTGGGCGGAGCTGCGGGAGGCGGGCAGGCGGATCAAGGACCACACGCTGCGCCATCTCGACCGCTACCTGGTCCAGTTGGAGGAGGCGGTGACGGCGGCGGGCGGCACGGTCCACTGGGCCGCCGACGCCGAGGAGGCCAACCGGATCGTCACCGAACTGGTCCGGGCCACCGGCGAGTCGGAGGTCGTCAAGGTCAAGTCGATGGCCACGCAGGAGACCGGCCTGAACGAGGCGCTCGAGGCCGCGGGCATCCGCGCCTACGAGACCGATCTCGCCGAGCTGATCGTGCAGTTGGGCAAGGACCGGCCCTCGCACATCCTGGTCCCGGCCATCCACCGCAACCGGCGCGAGATCCGGGACATCTTCCGCGCCGAGATGGCCGAGTGGGGCCGGCCGGCGCCCGAGGGCCTGAGCGACTCCCCCGCCGAACTCGCCGAGGCCGCCCGGCTGCACCTGCGGGAGAAGTTCCTGCGGGCCAGGGTCGGCGTCTCCGGCGCCAACTTCATGGTCGCCGAGACCGGCACGCTGGTGGTCGTGGAGTCCGAGGGCAACGGGCGGATGTGCCTGACCCTGCCCGAGACGCTGATCTCGGTCGTCGGCATCGAGAAGATCGTGCCCACCTGGCGGGACCTGGAGGTCTTCCTGCAGACGCTGCCCCGCTCCTCGACGGCCGAGCGGATGAACCCGTACACGTCGATGTGGACCGGCACCACGGACGGGGACGGCCCGGACGCCTTCCACCTCGTCCTGCTCGACAACGGACGCACCGACACCCTCGCCGACGAGGTGGGCCGGCAGGCGCTGCGCTGCATCCGCTGCTCGGCCTGCCTGAACGTGTGCCCGGTGTACGAGCGGGCCGGCGGCCACGCCTACGGTTCGGTGTACCCGGGTCCGATCGGCGCCATCCTCAGCCCCCAGCTGCGCGGCATCGGAAGCGAGATCGACGCCTCCCTGCCGTACGCGTCCTCGCTGTGCGGGGCCTGCTACGAGGTGTGCCCGGTCGCCATCGACATCCCGGAGGTGCTGGTGCACCTGCGGGAGCGGGTCGCGCAGGGCGGGCAGGCGGTCCGGGCGGGCAACAAGGTGGTGCTGAGGCCGGCCCGGGGCCACGCCGCCGAGCGGGCGGCGATGCGGGCGGCGCGCTGGGCGTTCGCGCACCCGGGCGCGCTGCGCGCCGGGCAGCGGCTCGCCTCCCGTACCCGCCGGCTGCATCCGCGCACGCTGCCGGGTCCGGGCCGGGCGTGGAGCGGCGCCCGGGACCTGCCGGCGGTGCCGGCCGAACCGTTCCGGGACTGGTGGCAGCGCACGAACGGCGGGAAGGACACGGCGAAGTGAGCAGCAGGGAAAGGATCCTGGGCCGGGTGCGGCGCGCGCTCGCCGACCTGCCCGCGGACGAGCGGCCGTACGAGGAGGCGGTGGCGCGCGACTACCTGCGCGAGCACGGCGACCGTACGGCCGGGCGGACCGTGGAGCTGCTGGCCGAGAACCTGGCGGACTACCGGGCGGTCGTGCACCGCACGGACGCGGCGGGCCTGCCGGGCCTGATCACGCGGCTGCTCGCCGCCCGCGGCTCGGAGCGGGTGCTCGTGCCGCCCGGCCTCCCGCCCGGGTGGCTGCCGGCCACCGGTCCCGCCCTGGTGGAGGACCGCGCCGGGAGTACGGCGCGTGAACTGGACCGGGTGGACAGCGTGGTCACCGGCTGCGCGGTCGCGATCGCCGAGACCGGCACGCTCGTCCTGGACGGCTCCCCCGACCAGGGCCGGCGCCGCATCACGCTGATCCCCGACCACCACGTCTGCGTGGTGCGCGTCCCGGACCAGGTGGTCGCCTCGGTCCCGCAGGCCCTCGGCCGCCTGGATCCCGCCCGCCCGCTGACCTGGATCTCCGGCCCCTCCGCGACCAGCGACATCGAACTCGACCGGGTGGAGGGGGTGCACGGGCCGCGCGCGCTGGAGGTGGTGCTGGTGAGCGGGGCGTGACCGGCGTGCCGGACGCGGTGCGGCCGGCTCCGGGCGCGCATCGCGGGCGCGGAGCCGGCGTCGGGGTCTGCGCCATGGAGACACCCCGCTGCGCATAGGGTGGGGCCGGTACGTCCGCCACCGTGAGAGGTCTGTGATGCCCGAGCTCCCCTCGGACCCCGCCGTCGCGCAGTTCGGCCCTCAGGGGCTGCGCCGCATCAGCGTGCCCGCCTCGTACGGCACCGTGCCGGCCTCGGCCCGGACGCACCTGGCGCAGGTCGGGGTGCCGCTGCACGTCGGCCCGTACTTCATCGCGGCGGACGACACCGACGGGCCGACCCTCGGGATGTTCACCGGCCACCGCGGCGTGGCGCTGCAGGGCGACTGGGCGGAGTGGGTGCGCATCGGCACCGACCGGCTGGCGAACCTGTGCGTGCGCGCCGACGGCTCCGTGCAGGCGGTCTTCCTCGGCCGTGGCGAACCCGCCCTGTTCGTCAGCTCGGACGTCGCCGCCTTCACGCACTGCGCGGCCGCTCTGGACCGCGCCCTCCCGGTGATCGCCGCCTCCGACGGACTGCAGTCCGCGGCCGAGGCGTTCGCCGCGCTGGTCCGGGAGATCCGGCAGATCGACCCGGAGGCCGTCGCCGACCGGGAGAACTGGTGGTCGCGGGTGCTCGACGACATCCGTCACACCCTCAACTTCCCGTTCTCGTCGGCCTTCGAGTACGTCGGCGAGGACGGCGCCAAGCAGATCGTCACCGCCCAGGCCGGTCCCGGCCGCCCGCACCCCGAGGAGCAGCTCTGGCAGCGGCTCTCCTCGTCCGGGGTGGAGCCCGAGCAGGTCCGCCGCGTCTACTGCGAACTCGAGCCGTGCATGATGCCGGGCCACTACTGCGCCGCCTGGCTCCAAGCCGTCCTGCCGCACGCCGAGTTCACGCACAGCTTCGACTACGGCGACACAGCGGAGTCCCGCGAGGAGGGTCTCAAGGAGCTCATCACCCACGCCGCGCGGCAGGCCCGGCAGTGACGCGCCGCCCCAACGTCGCGTGCGGGAAGGCGGGTTCATGACGGCTGACGCCTCTCCGCCCTGGTCCCGGCCCGCCGACGGGCGGGAGCCCGCCGCGGCCGCCCTGCTCTCCTGGCTCGGCGACCCCCACGCCCCCGGCCTCGCCGTGATCACCGGCGCCGAGGGCAGCGGCAAGTCGCGGCTCCTCGCCTGGTTGATCGGCCACGGCACCCGGCCCGGCACCGTCGGTGAACGCCGGGTCCACGGCTTCGTACCGCTGCCCGGCCAGACGGCGACCACGGCCGCCTGGATGCTCGGCGAACAGCTGTCGATCGCCGCGCGTTCCCCGGGGGACCTGCTGGCGGCGCTCGCCGCCGACCCGCGCCGCACCGTCATCGCGCTGCCCGAACTGCACTCCGCCGAACAGCCCGGCCCGCTCGTCGAACTGGTCCTGTCGCTGGCCTCGTTGGAGCACCTCCGGGTACTCGTGGAGGTCCGCTCGGGTACGGAGTGGGAGCGGGCGCTGACCGCCGGACCCTGCGCCCGGATGGACCTGGACGAGCCCCGGTGGACCGACGAGGCCCGACGCGCGTCCTGGGCGGCGGCCCACCCGGCCGGCCCGGAGCCGGTCGCGGGCCGGGACCCGGAACCGGAGGAACCGTTCGATCTGGACGATCCCGCCTCGGTCTGCGCCGCCGACCCCTGGAGCGTGACCACCGCGTACGAACGCTCCGAGGAGAGCCACGGCGGGCTGCGCGCCGCCTGGCTGCGGGCCGGCGCCTCCCTGACCCGCGAGCAGCCCGCCGCCGAACGCGCCCTCGTCCTGCTCGCCGCCCTCGGCGACGCCGGTGATCCGCGGCTGCCCGCCGTCCTCGGCGCCCTCGCCCGGGACGCCTCCTGGACCCTCGTCTGGCACCGGGTGCGCGGCGACGTCAACCCGCCCTGGCCCGGACCGGTCCGCTCGCTGGCGGCCGGTACCGGCCCCCTGGCGGGGCAGCTCGTCGCCGCGGACCACCAGGGCACCGTGCGCGTCCTCGACGCGGACAGCGCCCGCTCCACCGGACGCCTCCCGCACTCCGCGCCCGGCGTCCGCGCCACCGCGGAGCACGGCGACGGCACCGTCAGCGTCCTCGACGAGCACGGCCTGCTGCACACGCAGCGCGCCACCGAGTCGTCGCGGCCCAGGGGACTCGCCGCCCTCCTCGACGACGGCCCCTCCGAGCAGAGCCGGCTGCTCGACGCCGTGCGGGAGTACACACGGCGTCAGCAGGAGACGTTCACCGCGCTGACCGGCGCCGGGGACCGCGTCGTCCTCGGTGACGCCGCCGGGACGGTGCACGTGGTGGCCGCCGGCGCCGAGCCGCGTACCCGCGCGCTGCACCGGGGGCCCGTCACCGCGGTCGCCGGAACCGCCCTGCCGGTCTCCGCGGCCGGTGACACCGTCGTCCTGCTGTACACGGGCGGCGCCGACGGCACCGTGCGCGCGTGGGCTCCGCACACCGACCCCATGCCCGAACCGGTGGCCGCCCGCGGCTGCGCCGTCAACGCGGTGGCGGTGGCGACGACCGGCGCCGGGCTCGCCCTCGCGATCGCCTGGGCCGACGGCCTCGTCGAGCACCGGCTCCTGGACGACGACCGGTTGCGCACCTTCCACCCAGGCAGCCAGGCCAACGCCCTCGCCTTCACGGCGGACGGGGACCTGGTGGTGGGGACGGACGAGGCGCTCGTGCGGATGCGGGGGCGGTGACGACGGCCGGCGGTCCGCGGCCGGTTGCTGTGCGCCGCCTTGCGTTCCCCGAGCGAACGCCGTCAACTCCCTTGCCGTCATCGTCAGATGGACGTCCTGTCACATAACCGTGACGCGGCCGGTTTACTCTTGTGTACCTGACAACCTGTCCCGTTGGCTGGGACGGGACAGCCGGTACTTGACGGGGGACGGAGCACGCGGCCATGGGTCTGGTACTGCCGAGCATCATCGACGAGGCACTCGACCTCATCGGGGTCAACTGGCCCAATGTCGACGAGGACGACTACTTCGAGATGGCGACGTCCATGCGGGAGTTCGCCGAGGAGTTCGAGGGCCACGGCGGTGAGGCGCACAAGGCCGTGAGCCGCATCCTGTCCTCCTCCGAGGGCTGGGCCGTCGACTCCATGCAGAAGCACTGGTCGCATGTGAAGACCCGGCACCTGGAGAAGATTCCCGAGGTGGCGCGGCTGTTCGCGGACGCCTGTGACGGCGTCGGCCAGATCATCCGCGGCATGAAGGTCAAGGCGGGCGTCGAACTCGGTGTGCTCGCCGGCACGATCGTCGCCGAACTCGCCGCCGCTCCGGTGACCCTGGGCATCTCCGCCGCGGCCGCCGCCGGTGAGATCGCGCTGATGCGCACCATCGTGAAGCGGCTCATCGACGAGGCGGTCGACCAGATCGTCGACGCGCTCGTCGCCAAGGTCACCGAGCCCGTCACGGGCAAACTCCAGGAGCTCGTCTCCGACATGGTCCTCGACCTCGCCGAGGGAGCCTTCAACCCCGGTGACAAGCCGGGCGGTATGCAGCTCGCCTCCGCGGGCGACACCGGCGGCTCGGGCAGCGGGGGCAAGAAGACGGTCATCGACCACGTCGAGTTCGAGGACGGCGCCGGCAAGGTCTCCCGCCACGGCAGCGACATGGGCAGCCAGTCCGGGATCCACCTGGGCAAGTCGAAGCACTCCTTCCACAAGACCAAGGGCAAGGACGTCTTCACCAAGGCCTTCGACGGCATTCTCGAGGGCGCCATCGACGGCATGGAGAAGGCCGCCAAGAAGGTGACCACCCACGTCTCCGACACCATCCCGGAACGTGTGAAGGCCGCCTCCCGGCACCAGAAGCGCAAGGACCACGACGTCGGCGACGAGGCCGACAAGGTCGACGTCAAGAAGGTCAAGCGGGACGGCGACACGCCCATGTACCTGCTCAGCGACGACGGTTCGGTACGCCAACTGCACCATGACGGCACCACCAGCCCCGTCCACCACGGCGACTCCTCCGGCGTGAACCAGGTACTCGGCGACAAGGCCTGGTACCCGTGGAACCACAAGGACGAGAAGCAGCGCAAGGACAAGCCCAGCAACGGCGAGCGGGTCGACTCCAAGAAGGTCGCGCCCGGCTCCACCGAGCTGGCCCGCGCCACCCAGCTCGGCCGCTACGCCAACCGCTCCGAACGCCCCGACTCCTACGTCTCGGGCGGCAACTACGCCTCGGCGCTGTACGACGACGGCAAGGGGAACCGGTTCATCCTGGTCGGCGCCAGCGGCAAGGCGCACTCCGAACGGTCCATCGGGCACCCGCTGATAAAGAAGGGCCACGAGGGCAACGTCAGTCACCTCTACACGGAACGCGAGCCCTGCCAGAAGAATCCCAAGTGCGACAAGTATCTGGCGAGGGAGTTCCCCGACCATCTCGAGGTCAGCCACAGCGCGAAGTACGACCAGTCCGAGAAGGGGCCGGACGGCAAGGAGCTGAGCAAGTACAAGAAGGACCGGGAGCACCGCGCCTACGTCGCGTGGCTGGAGGACCAGTGGGACCAGCACGGTGCCGCCGGAGGGCGCACTGATACGGTGATGAACCTCTCGCCCTCGGACCGCAAGTTCCTTCCCTAGCAGGGCGGGACGGCCAGGAAATCCACGGCGCCCGGCGCCACCGAGTTCGGAGTACCGGAAGTGCTTTTCGACGTCACCCGCGGCGAACTCGTCGAGATCTTCGGCGAGGACCGCATCGCGACCGTGCCCGCCGCCGCCTTCCCGCCCGCCGCCGCGGACACCGAGGGCGCCCGCCTCCTGCAGACCGTCGGCGTCCCCACCCGGACGCTCCTGCTGCGTCAGCCCGACGAGGAGGACGGGCTGCTGCCCCTCGTCCGGGACGTCGTCCACGTCGAGGACTTCGAGGACGCCGAGGAGAACGCGGGCGACTGGCCCGTCATCGGCTGGCTGCTCAACGCGCACCTCGCCCTCGACCCCGTCTCGGGCAAGGTGTACGCCTTCGACCCGGACGAGGAGACGGTGCGGGAACTCCACACGGACGTCTCGTCCCTCGTCCAGGTCACCCTCCGCTTCCAGCGCCTGCTCGACGAGTTCACCTTCAGCGGCGACGAGGACGAGGAGGAGGCCGACTTCGAGCGCCTCGACGGCGAGGTCGACCGCGTCCGTGAGGAGACGAGCGACGTCGACCCGCTCCCCTTCCAGGACGACGAGACCGTCTGGTCGGTGGTGGGCGACGAGATCGCCATGGGCCAGCGCTTCAGGGGCGACAGCGCGGCGGCCCGCTCGCGCCACCGGTGACCGCCGGCGGGTGAGCGGGGCGGGAGCACGTGACAGGAGCGCTGAACAAGCGCTTAGATAGTGACGGACGCCGTTCCCCGAACCCGCCGGAGGCCCCGTTGTTCACGTCCGTCGACGACGTCTCCGCCCGCCTCGCCGAGACCGGGTACCTCGCCTCGCCCGCCGTCGCCACGACCGCCTTCCTCGCCGCCCGGCTGGGCAAGCCGCTGCTGGTGGAGGGGCCCGCCGGGGTCGGCAAGACCGAGCTGGCCAAGGCCGTCGCCGAGGTCGCCGCAGCCCGGCTGGTCCGGCTGCAGTGCTACGAGGGCGTCGACGAGTCCCGGGCCCTGTACGAGTGGAACCACGCCAAGCAGCTGCTGCGGATCAGCGCGGGCCGCGGCGAGAGCTGGGACGAGGCCCGTACCGACATCTTCAGCGAGGAGTTCCTGCTGCCCCGCCCGCTGCTCACCGCGATCCGCGGCGAGGAGCCGACGGTCCTGCTGATCGACGAGATCGACAAGGCCGACGTCGAGATGGAGGGCCTGCTGCTGGAGGTGCTCAGCGACTTCCAGGTGACGGTCCCCGAACTGGGCACGGTCACCGCGACCCGCCGTCCCTTCGTCGTGCTCACCTCCAACGCGGGCCGCGAGCTGTCCGAGGCGCTGCGCCGCCGCTGCCTCTTCCTGCACATCGGGTTCCCGGAGGAGGAACTGGAGCGGCGGATCGTGGCCCTGAAGGTGCCGGGGCTGGACGCGGCGCTGGCCGGGTCGGTGGTCCGGGTGGCCGGGGCGCTGCGGGCGATGGACCTGCGCAAGGCGCCGTCCGTCGCGGAGACCGTCGACTGGGCGCGGACCCTGCTGGCCCTGGGCGCGGACACGCTGGACGAGACGGTCGTACGGGACACCCTGGGCGTGCTCCTCAAGCACCAGGACGACGTGCTGAAGGCGGCCGCCAAGCTGGACCTGGAAGCACTGTGACCGGTGCCGGGGACCGGATCACCGGGCTGGTCGGCGCGCTGCGCGCGCACGGCGTGCGGATCGGCACCGGGGAGACGGTCGACGCGGCCCTCGCCGTCGAGGCCCTCGGTTTCGGCGACCGGGAGCTGCTGCGGGAGGGACTGGCCGCGACCCTGCTGCACGGCCCGGCCCAGCGGGCCGTGTTCGACCCGGTCTTCGACCTGTACTTCCCGCGCGGTGTGGGCGGCCCGGAGCGGGCGCCGGCGGACCGGGAGGAGCTGCGCGACCGCCTCGCACGGGCGCTGGCGGCGGGCGATCCGGCGCTGCTGGCCCGGCTGGCGGCGGAGGCGGTCGACGGCTTCGGCGGATACGGCGGCTCAGCGGGATCGGACGGCTGGTCGGCGCACCAGACGCTCGACCGGCTCCGGCCGCAGACCCTGCTGGCCCGGGTACGGGCCGACGTACGGGCGCGGGACGGCGGCACGGGCTTCGCGGACCGGCTGCTGGACGACGAGATCAGGCGCCGCATCGAGGAGTTCCGCCGGCTGGTCGGGGCGGAGGCCCGGCGCCGGGTCGCCGAGCGGCGCGGCCGGGACGAGATCGCCCGGCGGGCCGTGGCGCCGACCGCGGACCGGGTGGACTTCCTGTACGCCCACCGCGACCAGCTCGCCGAGCTGCGCAGGGTGGTGTGGCCGCTGGCGCGGAAGCTGGCCACCCGGCTGGCCGCGCGCCGCCGCCGTGCCGCGCGCGGCACGGTCGATCTGCGGCGCACGCTGCGCTCCTCGCTGTCCACGGGCGGGGTGCCGATGCGGCCGGTGCTGCGCCGGCGCCGTCCGGTACGGCCCGAACTGGTCCTGCTGTGCGACGTGTCGGGCTCGGTGTCGGGGTTCTCGGACTTCACGATGCTGCTGGTGCAGGCGCTGCACGACCAGTTCAGCAAGATCCGCGTGTTCGCCTTCGTCAACCGGCTCGACGAGGTGACCGGGCTGCTCGCCCACGGCCGGGCGGACCCGGACGGGCTCGGCGCCCGGATCCGCGCGGAGGCCACGCTGACCGGCTGGCACGGCAGCAGCGACTACGGCGTCGCGCTCGGCGAGTTCACCGAGCGGTACGGCGCGGCGGTCGGCCCCCGGACGACGGTGTTCGTGCTCGGGGACGCCCGGACGAACATGAGCGACCCGAACCTGCCCGCCGTCCGGGAACTCGCCCGCCGCGCCCGCGGCGTGCACTGGCTGAACCCCGAGCCGCGCGCCCAGTGGGGCACCGGCGACTCGGCGGCGCCCGCCTACGCCGCTCTCGTGGAGATGCACGAGTGCCGTACGGCCCGGCAGCTCGGCGCGCTGATCGCCAGGCTGCTTCCGGTGTGACGCGGGGCCGCACGCCGAGGGCCACGGGGTGTGCCCCGTGGCCCTCGGCGTGCTCCGCTCAGCCCCTGGCGTACTCGTTCGCCATCGTCCCGGCGAAGTCGAACACCACGACCTGCTCGTCACCCACCACCCAGGCGTCGTGGCCGGGCGGGCAGACGAAGACGTCCCCGGGGCCGACCTCGCTCTCGCCGCCGTCGTCCATCCGCAGGTGCATCCGTCCCTGGACCACATAGCCGTTGTGGTGGACCATGCAGCTCGCGGTGCCCGCGATCGGTCCCACGGACTCCGACCACCGCCAGCCCGGTTCGAAGGTGCCCACCGCGAAGTCGAGCCCGGTCAGATGCAGGGCTTCGAGGTGGCCGCGGGGGAAGTCACGCCGCTCGTCGGGTTTGTCGACCGTCTTCACTTCCAGCATGACGGTGTCCTCCCTTCCGGCCGCTCACCACGGCCGGGGCCGGCCCCCGTCCCCGGCGGCCACGGACGGCACCGGCAGCACATTGGCGGCGGCCGCACCCCTCGCCCCCCATCGTCGGCCCGCCCCGCGGGGGCCGTCAATCGACGGTCCCACTCCGCGGCGGGCCCGCGCCGAGCCGCCGGACTGGCTGTGCCGGCGCACCCGGGGGGCGAGCGGAGAATTGCCCGGCCGCAGGGTGCAACCTCGTCCGGGGTCGGACGTCTGTCCGGGTGGAGGCCTCCACTTCGAGCCACGTCCGACCCGAGCGACCGAAGGAACCCATGTCCACAGAGCAATCCCCCCGCCCCGGCCGCAAGCGCGGGCTGCGCACCGTCCTGGGGGTCTCCGCCGTCGGCGCGGCCCTCGCCGTGGGCGGCGCCGTCACCGCCCAGGCGGTGCAGGGCGACGCCCGGCCCGCCGCCCGCTCCGGCGCCACCACCGCGCCGGCGCCGGCGGGCGGCCACGCGACGCCCACGCCCGTGCCGTCCCCGACCCGGCCGCCGACGCCGAAGCCCGTCCCGACGCCGTCGCACCCGCCCACGTCCGCCCCGACCCCGGTGCCGTCCAGCCCGCACACGCCGGCCCCCGTGCCGTCGGCGCCGGGCGCGAAGGCCCCGACCCCCGTGCCCTCCCCCACGCGTCCGGGCACCCCGAAGCCGGTCCCGGCGCCGCACCACGGCCACCGGACGGCGTCGCCGAGTCCGGTTCCGGCGAGCCGGCTCGCCACGCCCGCGCCGGTTCCACCGCACCACTGAGGCAGCGCCGGTGTGCGGGGAGCCGCTTAGGCGGGCTCCCCGCACACCGGCCGGGAGATCCATGACCACAGCCACACCTCCGGCGGGACCCCTCGTCCGGGGCCCGTTCCGCATTCCGGCGCGCGGGCGGAGCCGCCCGGCGTCCCGGCTCGCGCCGCTGCGCGCCCGTCTGCTGGCCCGCGTCCGCGCCGGGGGCCCGGCAGCCCCGGCGCCGCCCGGCCGCGGCGCCGGCATCGGCGCACCGGGGCGGGCCGCCGCCGAGGTCCCGCCGGGCATCGAGGAGTTGTACCACCACCGCCGGCTCTCCCTGGTGCGCCTGGCGGTGCTGCTGGTCGACGACCTGCCCACGGCCGAGGACGTCGTCCAGGACGCCTTCACCGCGCTGTTCCGCCGCCACGGCCACCGCCTCGGCTCCCTCGACGACCCGGAGGCCTACCTGCGCACGAGCGTCGTCAACGGCGCCCGCTCGGTGCTGCGGCGGCGCAGGACCGTGCGGGCGCACGTCCCCGAACCCGAGGGGCACGCGCCGCCGCCGGAGGAGGACGTCCTGCTGCACGAGGACCACCGGGAGGTGCTGGCGGCCCTGCGGACGCTGACCCCGCGGCAGCGCGAGGTGCTGGTGCTGCGCTACTGGTCGTACCTGACCGAGGCCCAGATCGCGGCGACGCTGGGTCTGTCGCGGGGCGCCGTGAAGTCCACGGCCAGCAGGGCCCTGGACGCCCTCGGCCGACGCCTGGAGGGTCTGCGATGAACGACTCCCCCGCCGGGACGGGAACCGCGCCGGCGCGGGTCGAGGAACGGCTGCGGGCCGCCCTCGCCGCGCGCGCCGAGTCCGTCGGCCCGGCCCACCTACGGGCACCGCGCCCGCCGTCCGCGACGCACGCCCGGCGGCTGCCGGTACGCCGTGTCGTCGCGGGCCTGCTCGCGCTGGCCGCGGTGGCCGCCCTGGTGTTCCTCACCGTCCGGGACGACCGGCCCCGCCCGGCCGAGCCGGCCCGCTCCCCCAGGCCCGCGACCGGCACCCCGGCACCCGTGCCCACCACCGTCCCCCCGTCACCGGCCCGGCCGTCCCCGAGCAGCCCGGGCAGCGCCACGCCGTAGCGCCCGGCAGCCCCACCGGGTGCCGGGGCACGGGTCTGTCTGCGTCCCGGCTCCGGGGCGGCTAGGTTGTGCCGCATGAGCAATCTTGACCGTGCGCCGGTACCGAGTGTGTGCGGCGGCCGCGGATTCGTCGTCGCCGAGCCCGTCCGCGAACTGCTGAGCCCTCGCCGAGTGAAGCTGGGCGAGTCCACCGAGGTGCGCCGGCTGCTGCCCAACCTGGGCCGGCGCATGATCGGCGCCTGGGCCTTCGTCGACCACTACGGCCCCGACGACATCGCCGACGAGCCCGGTATGCAGGTGCCGCCGCACCCGCACATCGGGCTGCAGACGGTGAGCTGGCTGCACGAGGGCGAGGTGCTGCACCGCGACTCCACCGGCAGCCTGCAGACCATCGGTCCCCGGCAGCTCGGCCTGATGACCTCGGGCCGGGCGATCAGCCACTCCGAGGAGAGCCCCCGGTCGCACGCCCGCTTCCTGCACGGAGCGCAGCTCTGGGTCGCGCTCCCCGACGAACACCGCCACACGGAGCCGAGGTTCGAGTACCACGCCGAGCTGCCCCAGGTCACCGCGCCCGGTCTCACCGCCACCGTGATCCTCGGCGAGCTCGACGGAGCGTCCTCCCCCGGCACGGCGTTCACCCCGATCGTCGGCGCCGACCTGGGCCTCACCCGGGGCGCCGACGTACGCCTGCCTCTGAACCCCGACTTCGAGTACGGCGTGCTGGCCATGTCCGGCGAGGTGAACGTGGACGGCGTGCCGGTCCTGCCGGGCTCGATGCTCTACCTCGGCTGCGGCCGCGCCGAACTCCCCCTGCGCGCCGAGTCGGACGCCGGGATCATGCTGCTGGGCGGCGAGCCGTTCGCCGAGGAGCTGATCATGTGGTGGAACTTCGTCGCGCGCACCCAGGCGGAGATCGAACAGGCCCGCGAGGACTGGACGAACGGCACCCGCTTCGGCGAGGTGACGGGTTACGACGGGCGCCCGCTGTCCGCGCCGGAGCTGCCCCCGGTGCCGCTGAAGCCGCGCGGACGGGTGCGCTGACCGGGGCGGTGGCTCATGAGCCCGCCGCGCGAGTCGACGGGCGCCGCGCCGGTCGCGCAGCAGGCGTGAGCCGTCCCGTGCGCGTCGGGCGCGCGGGACATCCGCGTCTCCGCACCGCGCGGCCACCGACCCCCTTGCCCCCTCCACCCGACCCTGCCTGTGCCGATCAGTGGTGCGCCGTTACAATGCCGTTGGCTCGCCATGCTGTTGGGGCGGGTGGTGTGCCGGGAAGCCTGGTCGGCGACGTCTTCGTCGCGCCTTGAAGGTTTCCATGTCTCTCAGGTCCCCGCGCCGTCCCCGCCGTTCCGCCGGCCCGCTCGGCCGTGGCGGTGCCCCGGTGTCATGGCGGCGCGTGCGTGCCCCTCGCCGAAGCCGGGGGAACGGCGGGTTCCGAGGGCCGTCGGTGTACACGTGGTGAAGACGCGCGGGAGCGGGGGCCGTTGGCATGGATAGGACGCCGGGGGAACAGAGCCGGCGGTCGCCGGGCAGGCGGCCGTTGGCGGTCGCCGCCGCCTTCGGGAGCGATGCGCAGATCGCGGAGGCTCGCGCTCTGGCCCGTTCCTTCCTGGCCGACCTCACCGCCGTGCACGGCGTCGCGGTGTCCGAACGCGTGCTGCACGTGGTGCAGCTGGTGGTGAGTGAGCTGGTGACCAACGCCCGCAAGTACGCTCCGGGACCGTGTCTGCTGACGATCCAGGCCCGTGCGGGTGCCGTCGAGGTGATCGTGCGGGACAGCGGCTCTTCGCTTCCGACGGTGCGGGAACCGGATCCGGGCCGGGTCGGTCAGCACGGGCTGGAGATCGTCATGGCGGCGTGCCGGAGCTTCGAGATGCGCCGGGAGCCCCAGGGCAAGCTGGTCAGGGCCGCCGTCGCCCTCGACGACGCGGAACCCCGACGGGCGAGGTGATCAGGCGGCCGATACCGGTCGGGTGAGGGTCCCCACCGGCCGGCGGGCATCCGCGGGCTCGGCTCCCCACGTCTCGGGTGAGCCGCGTCCGCCCGCCTCTGGGCGGGGCGGCCGCCCCCACTCCGGCGCGCTCGCCGCCCCGCTTACCGCTCCATCCCGGTCCGGGCACGGCGCCAGGCGCCGTCGGCGAGCAGTCGCAGGCCGTTGAGACCCACGATGACGGTGGAGCCCTCGTGACCCGCTACGCCCAGCGGCAGCGGAAGGGTCCCGGCCAGGTCCCAGACGACCAGGCCGGTGATGAACACCGAGGCGATGACCAGGTTCTGCACCACGAGGCGGCGCGCCCGGCGGGACAGGCGGACGACCGCGGGGACGGTGGCCAGTTCGTCACGGACCACGACCGCGTCGGCGGTCTCCAGGGCGAGGTCGGAACCGGCGCGGCCCATGGCGATGCCGGTGTGGGCGGCGGCCAGCGCGGGGGCGTCGTTGACGCCGTCGCCGACCACCAGCACCTTCCGCCCGGCCCGTTCCAGCTCCCGTACCGCCGTCACCTTGTCCTGCGGCAGCAGCCCGGCGCGGACGTCGGTGATGCCGACCTCGGCGGCGAGCCGGGCCGCCGCGCGCGGGTTGTCGCCGGTGACGAGGACCGGGGAGGTCCCCGTCAGCCCGCCCAGGGCCGTGACGGTGGCGGCGGCTTCGTCGCGCAGCCGGTCGGCGACGCCCAGGACCCCCGCCGGCTCGCCGTCGAGGGTGACGAGCACGGCCGTACGGCCCTCCCGCTCCCACTCGGCCGCCACGGCCATGGCGGGCTGGTCCGTGCGGCCGCCCGACAGGCGGGCCGGGCTGCCGACCGCGACGGTCCTGCCTTCGACGGTGGCGCTCACGCCGGTGCCGGGCGCCGAGCCGAAGTCCTCCGCCGGGGGGATGTACAGACCGCGGTCGCGGGCGGCGTCGACGACCGCCCGGGCCAGCGGGTGCTCGCTGGGGTGTTCGGCCGCCGCGGCGAACCGCAGCACCTCGTCCTCCGTCAGGCCGGCGGCGGCCAGGGGACGTACGCCGGTCACCTGCGGGGCGCCCTCGGTCAGGGTGCCCGTCTTGTCGAGCGCGACCGCGTCGACCTGGCCGAGGCGTTCCATGACCACGGCCGACTTGACCAGCACGCCGTGCCGGCCGGCGTTGGCGATGGCGGACAGCAGCGGCGGCATGGTGGCCAGCACCACCGCGCAGGGCGATGCGACGATCATGAAGGTCATGGCCCGCAGCAACGTGGGCTGGAGCGCGGCTCCGAAGACGAGCGGGAGCACGAAGAGCGCCAGGGTGGCGGCCACCATGCCGATGGAGTAGCGCTGTTCGACCTTCTCGATGAAGAGCTGGGTCGGGGCCTTGGTCTCCGAGGCCTCCTCGACCATGGCCACGATCCGGGCGATCACCGAGTCGGACGGGTCCCGCTCGACCTTCACCCGCAGGGCGCCGGTGCCGTTGAGGGTGCCGGCGAACACCTCGTCGCCCGCTTCCTTCGCCACCGGAAGCGGCTCGCCGGTGATGGTGGCCTGGTCGACCTCGCTGGCCCCGTCCAGCACGCGGCCGTCGGCGCCGACACGCTCACCGGGCCGCACCAGGATGATCTCGCCCACCGCGAGCCGCCCGGTGGGGACCGCCTCCTCGGCGCCGTCGTCGGCGATCCGGGTGGCCGTGGCGGGCGCGAGGTCGAGCAGGCCGCGCACCGAGTCGGCGGTGCGGGCCGTGGCGACCGCCTCCAGCGCTCCCGAGGTGGCGAAGATGACGATGAGCAGCGCGCCGTCCAGCACCTGCCCGATCGCCGCCGCGCCGAGCGCGGCGACCACCATCAGCAGGTCCACGTCCAGGGTCTTCTCCCGCAGCGCCCGGAGCCCGGCCCAGCCCGGTTCCCAGCCGCCGGCCGCGTACACGGCCGCGAAGAGCGCGCCCCAGGTCCAGGCCGGCGCCCCGGAGAGGTAAAGCGGGAGCGCGACCAGGAAGAGCACCAGCGCGACGGCCGCCCAGCGGGCCTCGGGCAGGGCGAGGATCCGGGTGCGGCGCCGGGGCGCGTCGGCGTCGCGGGCGGTACCGGGCGGCGCCGGGCGGGTGAGGGTGGATGACATCGGCGCGGGTCCTTCACGGTGGGCGGGGTCCGACGTCACCACCGTAACAAGAATAAATGAAGACTCATTCATGTGTTCATTCGTGGTGCCGTTACCATGAGCGCATGGGTCACGGAGCCGCACAGTCATCGGGACACGTCCCGCGCAGGAGCCTGGACGCGGCCGGCGCCGCCAAGGTGGCCACCACCCTCCAGGCGCTGGCGACCCCCTCGCGGCTGCTGATCCTCTCCCGCCTGCGCGAAGGCCCGCTGCCCGCGACCGAGCTGGCCGCCGAGGTCGGCATGGAGCAGTCCGCCTGCTCCCACCAGCTGCGCCTGTTGCGCAACCTCGGCCTCGTCGTCGGCACCCGCAAGGGCCGCTCGATCGTGTACTCGCTGTACGACAACCACGTCGCGGAACTCATCGACCAGGCCATCCACCACGTGGAGCACCTCCGCCTCGGCCTGGCCGACGCCACCGCACGCACCGAGCCGGAACCGGAGGGCGCGGGCCTGACGGGCGGCTGACCGGCGGCACGGCCGGACCCCCGCCGCCGGTGTGCGCGCGGCGGACGGGCGCTCCACACTGGTGCTGAGCGGTGGGGCCGGGCCGGCCTGAGAGAGGGAACGCCATGCTGGAAAGAGCCCAGGACGCGCCTCCCGGAGTCGACGCGGTCAAGGCGATCGGCACGGTGACGAAGGACGACTACGAAGCCGTGATCAAGCCGCTCCTCGACGAGGCGCGCCGCGAGGGCCGGCGTATCCGGCTGCTGTGGGAGTGCGGCCCGGAGTTCCGGTCGTACAAGCCGGCCGCCGCCTGGGACGACCTCAAGGCGGGCTTCGGCTCCATGCGCCTGTTCGAGGGCTGCGCGGTCGTCAGCGACGTCCGCTGGATCAGGGAGTCGACCCGCCTCACGAGCTTCCTGATGCCCTGTCCGGTACGCGTCTACGGCTGCGCGGACCGCGAGGAGGCGCTGCGCTGGCTCACCTCCCTGCCCGAAGGCCCCGGTGTGTCCCACCAGCTCCGGTCGGAGGACAGGGTGGTCGTGGTCGAGGTCGATCAGCCGCTGCGCGTCCAGGACTTCGACGCGCTGGCGAAGACCGTCGACAACTGGCTCGACACCCATGACGCGCTGGAGGGCGTCGTGGTGCACGCGCTCGCCTTCCCCGGCTGGGAGAACGTCAGGAGCCTGCTGCGGCACGTTCGTTTCGTCCGCGACCACCACCGCAGGGTCAGGCGGATCGCGCTGGCGGCCGACAGCAGGTTCGCCGAGTTCGTACCCCACCTCGCGAACCACTTCGTCCGGGCCGAGGTGCGGCGCTTCGAGTACACCGAACTCGAGGAGGCCGTCGCCTGGGCCTCGGGCCCCGCCGGCCGCGGCCCCGCCGCCCCGGCCCCGGACGTCTCCGCCGCGGACTGACCGCGGGGGCCGCCCGGTCCGGTTCCGGGTGCGGGCGGCGGGTTCCGGAGGACGGCCCGGCGGCTTCGCCGGCCGAAGGCGCCCCACGGCCTCACGGCCGGCGGCTCAGCCGTGCGCGACGACCGCGACGGGCGCGGCGACGTGGTGCAGGGCGGAGTGCGTGACATGGCCGATGTGAGGGCCGAGCGAGCCGGTGCGGATGCGCCGGCCCACGACCACCAGGGAGGCGTCACGGGAATCGGCCACGAGGGCCTGCGCGGCGCTTGCGCACCGGCTCGCCTCGATCACCTCGACGTCCGGGAACTTGTGCCGCCAGGGGCGGAGCACCTTGTGCAGCAGGGCGGCCTGCGCGCGCTCGGACGAGTCGTGGAGTTCGGCGTCACCCGCGAAGCGGGGGAAGGCGGGCGGCGGTTCGGGCCAGGCGTGCACGGCGCGCAGCGCGGCGCCGCGGCGGGCGGCGGCGTCGAAGGCGAACTCCAGCGGCGCGTCGTCCGGACGCTCGATGTCGAGGCCCAGCACAACAGGCCGGAAGGGCGCCGCGCCGGACGGCACGCCGGCCGCGTCCGGCCGGTGCTCGTCGGCGGCCTGCTCCCCGGCGCGCACCAGCACCACGGGACGCTCGGCGCGGGCCACGACACCGAGGCTCGCCGAGCCGACCAGGAAGCCGCCCAGCGCGCCGAGGCCCCGCGAGCCCAGGACCAGCAGCTCGGCGAACCCCGCGGCCTCGCACAGGACGTCGGCCACGGTCCCCGTGAGCTGCTCGGTGACCACCTCGAGGCCCGGATGGCGAAACCGGATGCCGTCCGCGGTCTCCCGCGCCCACCGCTCGGCCCACCGCTGCCGGCTCTCGAACTCCGGCAGCGGGATCCGGGCCACGTGTCCGGGGGCCTCCTCCTGGACGTGCACGATCTTCAGGGGCAGGCCGCGCAGCACCGCCTCGCGCGCCGCCCACTCGGCCGCGGCCCGGCTCTCGGGCGCATCGTCGAGTCCTGCGGTGACGGTCCGGGACATCGGCTCCACCTCCCGTTGTCGGAGAGATCCGTTACCAGGGTGCCGCCGTGGCGCCGGGACGGAGCAGGGGCCACACGGCCCCATCGGGCGCCGGCCGGCCCGTGGCCCGCCCGCGCTCGGGACCAATGGCCCTGGCAGGCGCGTCACGCCGGGGATTGCATGGAAACGGCGCTCGGGCGTCCCGTTCGGGTGGGCCGCCGGCCAGGCACCGGGCAGCCGCCCTGACCGGATCCGCCGGAGAGCGAGGAGCCGCCGTATGAAGGTCGCCGAGATCATGACCGCTCCCCCGGTGTGCGTCGCCCCGCACGTATGCCTGGCGGAGGTGGTCCGGCGGATGACGGGGTCGGCCGTCGGTTCCGTCCTCGTGACCGAGGACGGGGCACTGCGGGGGATCGTCACCGACCGCGACCTCGCCCTGCGCGGCATGGGCGGTGGCCTGGGCGTGGACGCCCGGGCGGACCAGGTGATGTCGCGGGACGTCGTCACGGTCGAGGCCGGTGACGACCTGCAGTCGGCCTACCGCGCGTTCCGCCGCACCGGGGTCCGCCGGCTTCCGGTGCTGGACGGGGGCCGGGCGGTGGGCGTGCTGACGATCGACGACCTGTTCCTCGACGTGTTCCGGCGGCTCGCCGATCTGCTGGGCCCGGTCGCGTGGAGCGTGCTGCGGGAGCCGCCGGGGCCTCCCTCGCAGACCGGGGCGTGAGCACACGTCCCGCCCGGCAGGGGACGGCCCTCGACCGCACGGGCGGACCGGGGACCCGCTACTTCGACACCCACTGGTTCATGACCTACGGCGTGTCATGACCTGGATACGCGCACTCGGCCGGTGGTTCACCTGTGCTTCGCCGGCGCCTGGTGATCTGGTCCCCGTCGGACCGCTTCCGATCACCTGACGCCCCAAGGAGCCATTCCATGCACAGAGCCACCCGCCGTCGCCTCACGGTCGCGACCGCGCTGGTCACCGCCACCACCGCCGCCGTGGCCGTCACCAGCGCCGCCGGCGCGTCCAGCGGCAAGGAGCAGGCGCGGAACGCGATCCAGGACGGGAAGGCGAAGAACGTCATCCTGCTGATCGGCGACGGCATGGGCGACTCCGAGATCACCCTCGCCCGTGACTACACCGTGGGCGCCGACGGGCGCCTGAACATGGACAGGTTCCCGCTCACCGGCGCCTACACCACCTACGCCGTGCACGCCGACGGCACCCCGGACTACGTCACCGACTCCGCCGCCAGCGGCACCGGCTGGGCGACCGGTGTGAAGACGGTGAACGGCCGGATCTCCAAGACCCCCGGCACGGACAGGCCGGTGAAGACGCTGCTGGAGCTGGCGCGAAAGAACGGCTACGCCACCGGCGACGTCACCACCGCCGAACTCACCGACGCCACCCCGGCCGTGCTCGCCGCCCACGCCACCGACCGCTCCTGCCAGGGGCCGGCCGACATGGCCAAGTGCCCCGGCGACACGGTCGCCGCCGGCGGTCCGGGCTCGATCGCCGAGCAGGAGGTCAACCACAAGGTCGACGTCCTCCTCGGCGGCGGCAAGCAGCGCTTCGACCAGACCGTCACCAACGGCAGGTACAAGGGCCTGACGGTCACCGAGCAGGCGAAGAAGCTGGGCTACCAGGTCGTCACGGACCACGCGTCCATGAAGGCGGCCAAGTCGGGCAAGCCGGTGCTCGGCCTGTTCGCCCCGGGCAACGTGCCCACCGAGTGGACCGGAAAGGCGGTGGCGGTCGGCGGCACGGACCCGCAGCGGTGCGTCACGTCCAACCCGAACCGCCCGGCCGCCACCCCCAGCCTCGCCGACTCCGCCACGAAGGCGATCCAGCTGCTGGAGGCCAAGCAGAAGACGAACCACTCCAAGCAGGGGTTCTTCCTGCAGATCGAGGGCGCCTCGATCGACAAGCAGGACCACGCCGCCGACCCGTGCGGCCAGATCGGTGAGACCGCCGCCTTCGACAAGGCCGTGAAGGTCGCCCGCGCCTACGCGGCCAAGCACCCCGACACCCTGGTCGTCACCACCGCCGACCACGGCCACACCAGCCAGATCGTGCCGCTGGAGGCCACCCCGCCCGGCCTGTCCTCCACCCTGGTCACCGACGAGGGCCAGCAGCTCAAGGTCAACTACTCCACCAACACCCCGGGCCAGTCCCAGGAGCACACCGGCACCGAGGTCCGGATCGCCGCCCAGGGCCCGATGGCCTACCGGGTCCTCGGCGTCACCGACCAGACCGACCTGTTCACCACGGTCCGCGAGGCGCTGCGCCTGCGCTGACCCCGCACGGCGACGGAGCGCGTCAACTCCCCCGCCGGGCAACCTACATGAGGGCGTGCCGTCCGGCGGGGCGGCACGCCCTTCCGGCGCCCGGGGCCGCATGCGGCGAACGCGGACCGCCATGCAAACATTTGATCTATCCATAGGAAAGTCATTAAGGTCATGATCCAGCCCCCGCTCAGGCGATCACTCAAGCGGAGTGACGGCGGAGGGGCCCGCCCACCGACGTGCCCGGCAGGCGGCTGAGGAGCAAGGAGACCGTCCCTCGTGGCGTCCCACCGTCGACCCAAGCAGCCCAGCCGCACGCGTGTCACCGTGCTGACCACCGCGGCCGCCGCCGCCGTCGCGCTGAGCGCGAACGCCGCCAACGCCGCTCCGAGCGAGAAGCTCGGCAAGGACGAGGTCAAGGCGAAGGTCGACAAGCTCTACGAGCAGGCGGAGCAGGCCACCGAGAAGTACAACGGGGCCAAGGAGAAGCAGCAGAAGCTGCAGAAGGAAATCTCCACCATCCAGGACAACGTGGCCCGCGGCCAGGAGGAGCTCAACAAGCTCCGCGACGGCCTGGGTTCGCTGGCCACCGCGCAGTACCGCTCCGGCGGCATCGACCCCTCGGTCCAGCTCTTCCTGTCCGCCGACCCGGACGACTACCTCGACAAGGCCTCCACGCTCGACCAGTTGAGCGCCCAGCAGGTCGAGGCACTGGGGAAGATCCAGGACAAGCAGCGCGAACTCGCCCAGCAGCGCGCCGAGGCCACCGAGAAGCTCAAGGACCTGGCCTCCACCCGTACCGAGCTGGGCAACAAGAAGCAGGAAGTCCAGGGCAAGCTCGCCGAGGCGCAGAAGCTGCTCAACACCCTGACGGCCAAGGAGAAGGCGGCCCTCGCCGCCGAGCAGCAGCGCGCCGACCGCTCCTCCAGCTCCCGCGTGGACCTCGGCAACGACTCCTCCGCCTCCGGCCGGGCCGCCGCGGCCTTCTCCGCCGCGCAGAGCAAGATCGGCTCGCCGTACGTCTACGGCGCCACCGGCCCCTCGTCCTACGACTGCTCGGGCCTGACCTCCTGGGCCTACGCCCAGGCCGGCGTCTCCATACCGCGCACCTCCGAGGCCCAGGCGAACATCGGCACCCGTCTCACCCGCAGCCAGCTCCAGGTCGGCGACCTGGTGTTCTTCTTCAACGACCTGCACCACGTCGGCCTCTACGCCGGCAACGGCCAGGTGCTGCACGCCCCGCGCACGGGCACGGTGGTGCGGTACGAGTCGATGGACACCATCGGCGGGCCGTTCATGTTCGGCGTCCGGGTCTGACCCGTCCCATCCGTCGACCGGCGGCAGCCTGACGGCCGGCCGCCGGCTCAGCGGTGCGGCACGACGGCCACGGGGCATCCTGCGTGGCGTATCGCGGCATGGGTGACGGGGCCCGTACGCACCAGCGCCGGACGGCCGGTGAGGTGGCGGCCCACGACGCCAACACGACCCTGCGCGCCCGCGCGGGGCGGTAAGCGGCCTGCCGTGGCCCTGCGCCGCTCCTCAGCCGGTGGCCGGTGACGCCGACGGCCCCTGCCGGGCGCGCAGGCGGGAGTCGTCCAGCCGGTAGGCGAGCCGGTCGACCACGGCCACCACGCCCTCGATCCGGCGGGCCGTCGACACGGCGGTCTCCGTGTCGCTCCTGCGCTCCATCCGGCCGGCGAGGGTCACCACGCCCTCCACCACGAGGACGTCGACGCCCCGCGGCGGCAGCCACGGCGCGCGCCGCAGGACCTCCTCGATCACCTCGTCACGGATGCCGTGGTCGGGCCTGAGGAAGACCTGGAGCAGGTCGCGCCGGCCGACGATGCCGACCAGCCGGCCCTCCTCGTCCACGACGGGCAGCCGTTCCACACCCCTCTCGGTCATGGTCCGGGCGGCCTCGGCGGCGGTGGCCCGGGCACGCACGGTGACGGGCGGCACGGTCACCGCCCCGACCACCGGCGAGGCCACCCCACCTCCGCACGGGCCGCGCCGGACCATCGAACCGGACCGCGACGAGGCCCTGCGGCTGCTGGGCGGCGTCCCCTTCGGCCGGATCGTCTTCGCCCGGCACGCGCTGCCGACGGTACGCCCGGTGAACCGCGTCCTGGGCGGCGGCGACATCGTCATCCGCACCCACGACGGCGCCGCCCTACAGCGCGGCCCGATGCGCGGGAGGGGTGGACGGGGCGGCGCGGCCGGGGGCGGATCATTGCTAATTTCCATGTCATACCAGTAGATTTCGGGCACTCGCTTCGAGATGTCACCGGCAGACGGGGCCCAGGGATGAGCACGGACGACCGCGTCGCGGTGACCACCGGGATCGCACGGCTGCACGCGGCGCCCGCGCTCGCCGGGCCGGGCCGGCTCGGACTGGTGACCAACCACACCGGCGTCCTGCCGGATCTGCGTCCCGCCGCGCCCGCCCTGCTGGAGTCGGGCGTGCGGCTGACCGCCCTGTTCGGTCCCGAGCACGGGCTGCACGGCACCGGTCAGGCCGGCGAGGGCGAGGCCGCGGGCAAGGACCCCGACACCGGGCTGCCGGTCCACGACACCTACCGGTGCTCCGGGGAGCGTCTCGACGAACTGCTGCGCGACAGCCGCGTGGACGTCCTGGTGTACGACCTGCAGGACATCGGGGCCAGGTTCTACACCTATGTGTGGACCATGTTCGACCTCATGGTCTCGGCGGCCCGTACGGGCGTGCGGTTCGTGGTCGCCGACCGGCCCAACCCCCTGGGCGGAACCGTCAGCGAGGGGCCGCTGCTCGATCCGGCGTGGGCCAGTTTCGTCGGGCGCGCGGCGGTGCCCGTACGGCACGGCCTGACCTGCGGTGAACTGGCCCGGTTCCTCAACGCCTCGGCCGTGCCCCGGGCGGCGGGCGAGGCGGCCGCCCTGACGGTGATCGAGGCGGCGGGCTGGCGGCGTGCCATGGGCGCGGAGGGCACCGGGCTGCCGTGGATCGCGCCGTCGCCGAACATCCCGGCGCCCCGCACCGCCGTCTGCTATCCCGGCACCTGCCTGTTCGAGGGCACGAACCTGTCGGAGGGCCGGGGCACCACGCAGCCGTTCGAGATCGTCGGGGCCCCCTACATCGACGCGCGGTTCGCGCCCGCGCTAGCCGAACTCGCCCTGCCCGGCGTGCGCTTCCGGGATCTGCGGTTCGTGCCGGCCTTCCACAAGCACGCCGGAAGGACCGTGCGCGGCGTGCAGCTGCACCTGACCGACCCCGTGGCGTTCGCCCCGGTGCGCACCGCCGTCGCGATGCTCGCCACGCTGCGCCGGCTGTACCCGGACGACTTCGCCTGGCGCGATCCGGACGGCGGCGCGCCGGGGGCCGGCCGCCGTCCCTTCATCGACCTGCTGTGGGGGTCCGACCGGCTGCGGCGCACCGTCGACGCGGGCGAGGACCCGCTGCCGCTGTGCGATCCGCCGACGGAGCCGGGCCGGTGGGCCGGCGACGACGTGCTGCTCTACCCCTGACACCGGCAACCACCCCGACACCGGGAAGGACGACCCCGTCGATGACCGATCTCGCGACGACCCCACGGACCGCCACCCGGGGCTTCCGCGCCGGCGACGGACCGCCGCTGGTGGAGGCCTGGCGTCGCAGCGCCCCCGCCGACGCCGTCACCGCGGACCGCTTCCGCTCCCTGGTGCTGCTGGACCCCAACTTCGACCCGGAGGGGCTCCGGGTCGCCGTCGACGGCCGCCGTCTCGTGGGCGCCGCCTACGCGGTGCGCCGGCTGACGCCGCTGGCCGGCACCGATCTGGAGCCGGAGCAGGGCTGGATCCCGTTCTTCTTCGTCGCCCCGGAGGCCCGCGGGCGCGGCCTGGGCCGCCGGCTGCTGACCGAGGCCCTTGACTGGCTGCACGGCCACGGCCGCACCCGGGTGGACTTCTCCTCGTACACCCCCGACTACGTCCTGCCCGGCCTGGACGCCGAGGCCTATCCGCGGGCCGCCGCGCTGCTCGGCTCGCTGGGCTTCCGCACGCTGTACGAGGCGACGGCCATGCACCGCGGCCTGGTCGGCTACCGCGTCCCCGACGAGGTCGCGCGCCGGCTGGGCGAACTGACCGCCCTCGGCCACCGGTTCGCCACTCCGTCCGACGACGACCTGGTGGACCTCCTCGCGCTCGCCGGCGGCCACTTCGGCCCGGACTGGGCGTGCACGATCCGGGCGTGTCTGACCGCGGGCACACCGCTCGACCGGATCGTCGTCGCCCGGGATCCCGCCGGGCGCATGTCCGGCTGGGCGATGCACGGGGCGTTCGACGGGGTCGACGAGCGGTTCGGCCCGATCGGGGTCCGGGAGGAGATGCGCGGCACCGGGCTCGGCGAGGTGCTGCTGCACCTGGTGCTGGAGCGGATGCGGGCGCGCCGCGCGCACTCCGCGTGGTTCCTGTGGACCGGCGCCCGGTCCCCCGCCGGCCACATGTACCGCAAGGCCGGCTTCGACAGCACCCGGGTGTTCCACGTGCTGCGCCGGGAGGCCGCCCGATGACGACCGCCCGCCGCCCCGGGGCAGCGGGCGGGCTGAGCCGCCGTCACTTCGCCCTCGCGCTGCCCTCGGCGCTGCTCGCCTCCGGGTGCGCCGCACCGCACCGGGGCACCGGCCGGCCCGGGGACCCGGTCGAGCTGACCCTGCTCTCCCACTACGCGAGCGGGGAGCTGAAGCAGGCCCTCCAGGGCCCGGTCGACGAGTGGAACGCCACACACGACCGGGTCAAGGTGCGCACGAAAGCGGTGGAGTTCACGGACCTGCTGACCACGTTCATGGTCCGGCAGGCCGCGGGCCAGGGCGCCGACATCCTCCACCCGTACTGCCTGTGGAACGGCCAGCTCGTACGGGCCGGCGTCCTGCGGCCCGCGCCGCCCGGGCACGCCGAGGAGATCGGTCGCGGCTACGGCGAGGCGGCGGTGCGCGCCGCCTCGGTGGAGGGCCGGGTCTACGGCTACCCCACCGAGGCGCAGACCTACGCGCTCTACTACAACAAGCGGCTGCTGCGCGCGGCCGGCCTCGACGGACCGCCGCGCACCTGGCGGGAGCTGGAGGAGGCGGCCCGCCGCACCGCCCGGCGGGACGCCTACGGCAACACGCTGGTCCAGGGGTTCGGCCTGTCGACCTACGACGACTCCACCACCGTCGGCCAGACCCTCGCCCTGCTCAACGCCGCCGGGGGCAGGTTCGTCTCCGCGGACGGCCGGCGCACCGCCATCGACTCGGCGGCCGGCCGGGCCGTCTTCGACCTGGAGCACCGGCTCGTCGCGACGGGCGCCAGCGCGCCGGGCGTCAACGTCTACAAGGCGTTCCCGTCCGGGCAGGTGGCCATGGTGATCAGCGCCGGCTGGTGGACGGCGAACCTGAAGGAGCTGATGGGCGCCGGTTACCGGGACGTCGGTGTGGCGCCGGTGCCGGTGCCCGAGGCCGGCGGCAGGCGCGCCACCCTCTCCACCGGCTTCATGCTGGGCGTCAACGCGGCCAGCGCACACCCGCGCGAGGCCTGGGAGTTCCTGCGCTGGCTCAACACCGAGAAGGTGGCCGTGAAGGGCGCCGGGCGGGGTGCGACGGCAACCCGGATGAGCGTCCTCCAGACGTCGGTGGGCTCCCTGACCGGCCGCGCCGACGACATGCGGACCCTGCTGGGCGGGGGCGGCGATCCCAATCTGCGCCCGTTCCTGGACGCGCTGGCGTACGCGGTGCCCGAGCCGAACGTGCCGGGCGCGCAGCAGGCCAAGTCACTGCTGCGCAAGAACGTCGAGGCGCTGTGGACCGGTCAGCGGTCGGTGGACGAGGCGCTGCGCGTCACCCGGCGTCAGGTCGACCAGGAGGTGTCGCGCGCATGGTGAACACACTGGCGCCGGAGACGGCCGGGCGGGCGGACCGGGGCGCCCGGTCCGCCGCGCCTGCCGCCGCCGGCCGCCCCGACCGGGCCCGGCGCCGGCAGACCGCCGTCGCCTACCTCTTCCTGGCGCCGACGCTGCTGTTCTTCGCGGTCTTCCTGTTCCTGCCGCTCGGTTTCGCCCTGCTGCTGTCGATGTCCCACTGGACCGGGTTCGACCTCGGCGACATCGACCCGGCCGGGCTCGACAACTTCGCCGGCCTCCTCGCGGACGGATCGACGTTCCTGACGCCGGTCCTCACCAACACGCTGCTGTACGCGCTGGGCACGGTGGCGCTCTCCCTCACGGGTTCGGTGCTGGTCGCCACCTGCATCGACAAGCTGCGCTTCCAGGGGCTGTGGCGCACCCTGTACTTCCTGCCGATCGTCACGACGGTCGTCGCCGTCGGCAACGTGTGGAAGTACATGTACGAGCCGGGCGGCCTGGTCAACGGCGTGCTCAACGCCCTCGGGATCGGCTCGGTGGCGTTCCTGCAGGACCCCGGCACCGCGCTGCCGTCGGTCGTGGTCGTGCAGGCCTGGGCCTCGGTGGGCACCGCGATCCTCGTGCTGACCGCCGGGCTGAAGTCCATCCCCGGGTCGTACTACGAGGCCGCCGCGCTCGACGGCGCCGGGCCCGTGACCGTCTTCCTCCGGATCACCCTGCCGCTGCTGCGGCCGTCCCTGCTGTTCGTGTGCGTGACCCAGTTCCTGACCGGGCTGCAGTCGTTCGCGCTGATCATCGTGATGACGAGGGGCGGTCCGGGCGACGCGACGGCCGTCGCCGCGCTGGAGATGTACCGCCAGGCCTTCAGCTACGGCGACTGGGGCACCGCGAGCGCCGCCGCCTTCGTGCTGTTCCTGGTGGTCCTCGCGGTCACCCTGCTGCAGTTGCTGCTGTTCCGGCGCAAGGGGGAGGACGCGTGACCGGCCGCCGTTTCCCGTGGTTGTCGTACCTGCTGGTGGTCAGCGGCGCCGTGCTCACCATGGTGCCGTTCCTGGACATGGTGATGACGTCGTTCAAGGGACCGGGCGAGTCCGGCACCCTGCCGTACCGGTTCCTGCCCAAGGCGTTCGACCTGTCCAACTACCGGGCGGCCGTCGAGCAGCTCGACCTTCCGGTGCTCTTCCGCAACAGCGTCGTCGCCACCGCGGTGATCACCGGATCGGTGCTGCTGACGTCGTCGCTGGCCGGCTACGCGCTGGCCAAACTCCGCTTCCCGGGCCGGGACTTCGTCTTCCGCCTGGTGCTGTCGACGATGATGTTCCCGCCGTTCCTCTTCTTCATCCCGCACTTCCTGATCCTGGTGCACTGGCCGCTGGCGGGCGGCAACGACCTGCTCGGGCGCGGCGGCGCGGGCCTGACCGTCAGCATCGTGGCCCTCACCATGCCGTTCCTGGTCAACGGCTTCGGGATCTTCCTGATGCGCCAGTTCATGGTCGCGATCCCGGACGAGGTGCTGGAGGCCGCGCGCATCGACGGGGCCGGCGAGTTCGCGGTGTGGTGGCGGATCGTGGTGCCGCAGACCCGGCCGGTCGTGGTGACGCTCGGGCTGCTGACCTTCGTCGACGCCTGGAACGAGTACATCTGGGCGCTGCTGGTCTCGACCGCCGACCCGGACGTGATGACCCTGCCGGTCGGCATCCAGCTCCTGCAGGACTACGTCGACCCGTCCCGCACGATGCCCATCGTCATGGCCGGCCTGGTGCTGAGCATCCTGCCGGTGCTGATCGTCTTCCTGCTGCTGCAGAAGCACTACATCCGCGGGGTCATGCTCAGCGGCCTCAAGTGACCGGGCTCCCGACAGGCCGTCCGCCGGGTGTGGGCACACACTGGATCCGTGCGGAGGCGGGCCGCCGGAGGCAGAGCCGCGCCCGCGTTCACGAGGGAGGCCGGAACCATGGTCCAGACATCTTGGACGACGCAGGGCGTCTTCACCGGGCCGGGAGGCGTCCGTACCGACGAGGCCGGGATCGTCACCGGCGACCTGACCGTGCACACCACCTGGGACGCCAGGCAGGCCGTCGTGCAGGTCCAGTACACCGGGACCTCCCTGTGGTACACGCTGACCGGCAGTCCGGTGCCGTGCTCCTCGCAGCCCGAGAGCCGGGACCTGCACCAGGCGGTGGTCGAGGCCGTCCGGGCCGGCGGCGGCGCCACGGTCCCGCGCTACGACCGGCAGTGGGCGCGCCCCTGAGCGGCGGGCACCGCGCCGCCCGCGCGGGTGCCCGCGCCGCTGAAGGGGCCCGGTGACCTCCGGTCCGGTGGTGGTCGGCGCCGACGGGTCGGCCTCCAGCCTCGCCGCCGTGGAGACCGCGGCGCGCGAGGCGCGGCTGCGCGGAGCCGGGCTGCGGGTGGTGCACGCCTTCCTGTGGCCCGCGATGCACGTACCCCTGGGTCCGTCGCCGCTGGGGCCGTCGGAGGGCGGGGTGCGCAGGATGGTCGACCGCCTGGTGGCCGAGGCGGTGGAGCACGCACGGGCGGCGGCGCCCGAGGTCGTCGTCGACCATGTCGTGGTGACCGGTGAACCGCTGACGGTGCTGGAGGCGCAGTCGCGGCACGCGGAGCTGGTGGTCGTCGGGTCCCGGGGCATGGGCGGGTTCGTCGGCCTGCTGATCGGTTCGACGGCGGTGCACCTGGCGGCGCACGGCCACTGCCCGGTGCTGGTGGTACGCGAGCAGCAGGGCGGCGACGGCCCCGTCGTGCTCGGGGTGGACGGTTCGGCTGCGGGCGTGGCGGCGGTGGACTTCGCCTTCGCCGAGGCGGAGCTGCGGGGCTGCGAGCTGGTGGCCCTGCACGCCTGGACCACGTGGAACGCGCCGCTGCCCGCGCCGCAGGACGCGTCGGCGCCCTACGCGAATCCGCCCGGCGCGCTAGCCGGGGAGGAGGACCGGCTGCTCGCCGAGGCACTGGCCGGCCACCGGGAACGCCATCCGGACGTGCCGGTGCGGCACCGGCTGGTGCACGGCGGCACGCGCGAGGCGCTGATCGATGCCAGCCGCTCCGCCCGGTTGCTGGTGGTGGGCGCGCGAGGCCGGGGCGGGTTCACGGGCCTGCTGCTGGGCTCGGTCAGCCAGGCCCTGCTGCACCACGCGCACTGTCCGGTGGCGGTGGTACGGGCGGCGGGGGCGCGTCCCTGACGAGCGCGCGCCGCGACCTCCAGGTAGTGGAATATTCAACAACGTGCTCCCGTTGAGGCCCCCGAGGAGGTCAACAGTGGAGACGCGAGTGGAGACCACGTACTACGACCACGGCACCCCGGCCGAGCGCTGGGACCGGGCGCGGCTGTTCTTCGACGCCCAGGACTACGCCGGCGCGGCCCGGGTGCTGGCGGGACTGGTCGAGGAGGTGCCGGAGCAGACCGGACCCCGGCTGCTGCTGGCCCGCGCCTACTACCACTCGGCCCAGCTGCGCCGCGCGGAGGCCGAGCTTCGGATCATCGTGGAGCGGGACCCGGTGGAGCACTACGCCCGGCTGATGCTGGGCCGTACGCTCCAGCGGCAGGCCCGGCACGACGAGGCGGCCCCGCACCTGCGGATCGCCGGAGCGCTCGCGGGCGACTTCCCCGAGGAGTGAGCGGCGCAGCCCACGGGCCCGGTTCGATGGGGAACCGGGCCCGTCGCGCTGTCCCCCGCCGGGCGCTCCGGCGCGTACGCCGCCCACGCCGGTGCGCACAACGCCGAGGACCGTCCCCGGCTAGGTCGTGTCCGCAAAGTCGCGTCGTTCGCCCGCAGGGCGGGCGTCGCGGCGTCCGGTGCGTGCTCTGGGGGTCCCCCCGGCCGAAGGCTGGGGGAGTGCCGGCCGGATGCCCTCGTACTGGGTGTACTCGGGCTTTCGGCCGGTGCGGCGAGAGTGCGTGCCGGGCGTCGCGACGCAGACGCGACTTCGCGGACACGGCCTAGGAGGGCGGCCCGCGACGACGCCGGGCGGCGGCACGAAGCGGACAGGGTCGGCGATCGCGGCCGGCGCCGGTACGGCGACGTGGCATTCTGACGCGATGGCACCTTCCAGTGATCAGGCACCGCTCGCCGAGCGGGTCGAGGAACTCCTCGCCGCCGGCGGCCCCTTGCCCATCGTCGCGGCCGGCCGGCCGGTCCTCAGGCGCGGCACCGAGGTCTACGACGGCCAGCTCGGCCCCGCCCTGCTGGCCCGGTTCGTCGAGGCGATGCGGCTGACCATGCACGCGGCGCCCGGCGTGGGCCTGGCCGCCCCGCAGGTCGGGATTCCGCTGCGGATCGCGGTCGTCGAGGACCCCGCGCCGGTGCCGGAGGAGGTGGCGCGGATCCGGGGCCGGGTGCCGCAGCCGTTCCGCGTCCTGGTCAACCCGTCGTACGAACCGGTGGGCGATGCCCGTGCCGCGTTCTTCGAGGGCTGCCTGAGCGTGCCGGGCTGGCAGGCCGTGGTGGCCCGGCACGCCGAGGTGCGGCTGCGCGGCGAGGACGAGCACGGCTCCGCGCTGGACGAGGTGTTCACCGGGTGGCCCGCCCGGATCGTCCAGCACGAGACGGACCACCTCGACGGCGTCCTCTACCTCGACCGGGCGCAGCCGCGCTCGCTGTCCACGAACGAGGCGGTGGCGGCCCTGTGGGCGCAGCCGGCACCGCGGGCGGCGGCCGAGGCGCTCGGCTTCGAACTGCCGTAACCCGCCCCGCCCGCCGTTCAGTTGTCCCGGTAGGCCTCCAGCAGCCGCAGCCACACCTCGCTCAGCGTCGGGTACGACGGGACGGCGTGCCAGAGCCGGCCGACCGGGACCCGGCCGGCGACCGCGACGGTCGCGGAGTGGATGAGCTCGCCGACGCCGGGGCCGACGAAGGTGACCCCGCGCAGGATCTCCTCCTCCAGATCGACGACCATGCGGGCGCGGCCCTTGTAGCCGTCGCCGTACAGGCCGGCGCCGGCCACCGAGGAGAACTCGACGTCGACGGCGCGGACGCGGTGGCCCGCCTGCTCGGCCTCGGCCAGCGAGAGCCCGACGGCGGCGGCCTCCGGGTCGGTGAAGACGACCTGGGGCACGGCGTGGTGGTCGGCGGTGGCCGCGTGCGCGCCCCAGGGCTCGTCCGGCGGCTCCGTGCCCGTGGCCCGCGCGGCGATCGCGGCGCCCGCGATCCGGGCCTGGTACTTGCCCTGGTGGGTCAGCAGCGCACGGTGGTTGACGTCGCCGACCGCGTACAGCCAGTCGGTGCCGGTGACCCGGAGGCTGTCGTCCACGTCGAGCCAGGAGCCGGGTTCCAGGCCTACGGTGTCCAGGCCGATGTCCTCGGTCCGCGGGGCGCGCCCGGTGGCGAAGAGGATCTCGTCCGCCTCGATGCGGTCCCCGGCGCCGGTGACGGCCACCACGGTGCCGTTCTCGCGGGAGACGGACTCGACCGAGGCACCGGTCCGCACGTCCACGCCCGCCCCGGCGAGCGCGTCGGCGACCAGTTCCCCGGCGAACGGCTCCATCCGGCTCAGCAGGCCCTTGCCCCGCACCAGCAGGGTGACCCGGGAGCCGAGGGCCTGCCAGGCGGTGGCCATCTCGGTGGCGACGACCCCGCCGCCGACGACGATCAGCCGGTCCGGAGCCGCCTTGGCGCTGGTGGCCTCGCGGCTGGTCCACGGCTTGACCTCGGCCAGGCCCGGCAGGCCGGGCAGCCGGGCGCTGGTGCCGGTGCAGACGGCGACGGCGTGCCGGGCGGTGAGCGTGGTGACGGTGCCGTCGGGGCCCGTCACCGTGACCGTGCGGGGGCCGGCCAGCCGGCCCCGGCCGCGGTACAGGTCGGCGCCGGTGCCCTCCAGCCAGCGGATCTGTCCGTCGTCCTGCCAGTGCGAGGTGTAGTCGTCCCGCCGGGCGAGGACCGCGGGGGTGTCGAGTGGGCCCTGGACCGCCTGCTCCAGGCCGGGCAGGCGTCGCGCGTCCGCCTGGGCGATGACCGGCCTGAGCAGCGCCTTGCTGGGCATGCACGCCCAGTAGGAGCATTCGCCGCCGACCAGCTCGCTCTCCACGACCGCGGTGGTGAGGCCGGCCGCGCGGGTGCGGTCGGCGACGTTCTCCCCCACGGGCCCGGCCCCGAGCACCACGACGTCGTACGCGATGGATTCCGTTTCCGTCATGGGGTCAGTCTGGTGGGTGGTTGGCACCAGGGCCACACGGGTAGGCGCGCGGGACAGCCGCGGGTCCGCCCGGAACACTCGTGGAATAGGCGGCCGCGCCGGCGTGTTTCCGCCGACGGCACACCCCACACCAGGAAGAGGGAACCAGGCCATGAGCAGCACTGTGGAGCTGACCAAGGAGAACTTCGACCAGACCGTCACCGAGAACGAGTTCGTCCTCATCGACTTCTGGGCGTCCTGGTGCGGGCCGTGCCGTCAGTTCGCACCGGTGTACGAGAAGGCCGCCGAGGAGAACCCGGACCTGGTCTTCGGCAAGGTCGACACCGAGGCGCAGCCCGAGCTGGCGCAGGCCTTCGGCATCCAGTCGATCCCGACGCTGATGATCGTCCGGGACCAGGTCGCCGTCTTCGCCCAGCCGGGCGCCCTGCCGGAGGCCGCCCTCACGGACGTCATCGGGCAGGCCCGCAAGCTGGACATGGACGAGGTCCGCAAGAGCATCGCGGCCCAGGAGCAGCAGGGCGAGTAGTCCCGGCTCCAGGTCCTGCTGCGGCCCGTGGCGCGTCTCGCGCCGCGGGCCGCACGCGTGTGCGAGGGGTGCGGCGGGGTCAGCCGGACTCGCGGGGGACCAGGCTCGCGCCGAGCACCCTGCGCACCTCGGGCTCGCCGCCGGGTTCGCGGACCGCGCGGTCGACGAGTTCCGCCAGCTCCCGGCCGGAGGGCAGCTCGACGCGGACGGTGCTGAGCCGCGGACGCAGCAGCCGGCCGAGCATCAGGTCGTCGGCGCCGACCACGGCCACGTCCTCGGGAATGCGGACGCCCTCGTCCTGGAGGGCGCGCATCAGCAGCATCGCGTACTCGTCGTTGTAGGCGAACACCGCGTCGAGACCCGACTCGCGCCACCCTGCGGCCAGCCGGGCGGCCGCCTGCTCCGTGTAGGCGAGCGGCAGCGCGGTCACGGTCGCGTCCGTGCCGCGCAGCGCCTGGCGGACGCCGGCGAGCCGGGGCCGGGAGAACATCTCCAGGCCGGGTTCCTCGGGGACGATCACCCCGATCCGGCGGCGCCCGCGCGCGTGCAGACGGACGCCGGCGCAATGGCCGACGGCCTCGTGGTCCATGAGCAGGGCGTGGGCGCCCTCGACCCGCTCGGGGCCGAGGGTCACCACGGCCCGGGCGCCGGAACGCCTGAGCACGGCGACGCCCCGCGGGCCGAGCCCCACGCCGGGCACCAGGACGGCGACGGGACGCAACTCGGCCCAGGCGCGGGCCGCTTCGTCGCCCTGGAGGCCGACGGTGCCGTACTGGACGACGGTGTAGTCGAGGCGGCCGAGGGCGGTCTGGAGTTCGGCGAGGAAACGGCTGTAGAGGGGGCCGGCCGGGATCGCCGGGGCGGGCATGAGCACCATGCGGCTGTGTCCGGCCCGCAGGCTGCGGGCGGCCGCGTGGGGTACGTAGCCCAGTTCCCGGGCGGCCTCGTGGACGCGGCGGCGCGTCGGCTCGCTGATCCGTACGGCACTGGTGTTGTTGAGGACGTAGGAGACGGTCGCGCGCGAGACGCCCGCCAGCCGGGCCACGTCGGCACTCGTCGGAACGGAGTGCGGCGCGGGCGCCGCGGACGGCGGCGTGTTCGGTATCTGCACCATGACAGACCGCATCTTGGCAGAGGGGCGGGGGCGGGGTGCGGGCGGGGGAACGTCGTTCATTCTTCGACCAGTTGGCGGGACGGCGGGCACGCCGGGGCGGGCGCGTCGGGGCGGGCGCGTCGGCGGCCCGGCGAAGGCGGAGCGGCGAGCAAGCGACGAACACGTTCGCTACGAACTTGTTCGCAACGAACATGTTCGTTAGCCTGGCGGCATGACTGGAACCCCCCGCTCCCGCCGTGAACGCCCCGCCAAACCGGCGCTCAGCCGGGAGGGCATCGTCGCGGCCGCGCTCGCGGTCCTGCGGGCCGAAGGGCTGCGCAAGGTGACCATGCGGCGGCTGGCCCAGGAGCTCGACACCGGACCCGCCTCGCTGTACGTCTACGTCCGCAACACCGACGAGCTGCACGCGGCCGTCCTCGACGAGCTGCTCGGCACCGTCGGTCCCGCCCCGGCCGGGGGCGACTGGCGGGAGCGGCTGGAGCGGGTGCTCACCGACTGCACTCTGATGCTCCTGGACCATCCGGACCTGGCCCGCTCGGCGCTGACCGCACGGCCGAGCGGCCCGCACTACCTGAACCTGATCGAGACGCTGCTCGCCCTGCTCGCCGAGGGCGGGGTCCCGCGCGACCGGGCCGCCTGGGGCGTGGACCTGCTCCTGCAGCACGCCACCGCGACCGCCGCCGAGCACGCCGGGGAGAAGTCCCCAGGCGACTGGCAGGCACTGGACAGCGCGCTGCGCGGGGCGTCGGAGGAGACCCATCCGCACATCGCCGCCTCCGCCGGGGAGCTGCTGTCCGGCGCCCCGCGGGCCCGTATGTCCTGGGCCTTCCGGGCGCTGATCGACGGCATCGAGCGCACCGCCGTACCCGACTGACACCCCGCTCCCGAGGAGACCTCCATGACCACCGCCCACCACCCCGTCACCGTCGTCGGCGCCGGACTCGGCGGCCTCGCGCTCGCCCGGGTGCTGCACGTGCACGGCGTCGAGGCGGCCGTCCTCGACGCGGACGCCTCACCGGCCGCGCGCACGCAGGGCGGCATGCTCGACATCCACGACGACTCCGGACAGGAGGCGCTGCGCGCGGCCGGGCTGCACGACGCCTTCATGGCCCGGGTGCACCCCGGCGGCCAGGCGCTGCGCGTCCTCGACCAGGAGGGCACCGTCCACCTGGAGGAGTCCGACGACGGCACCGGCGCACGCCCCGAGATCGACCGCGGCGAGCTGCGCGACCTGCTGCTGGCCTCCCTGCCGGCCGGTACCGTCCGCTGGGGCGCGAAGGTGACCGGCGCCCGCCCGCTCGGCGACGGCCGGCACGAGGTGGCGCTCGCGGACGGCGGCACGTTCACCACCGGTCTGCTGGTCGGCGCGGACGGCGCCTGGTCCCGCGTCCGCCCCCTGCTGTCCCCCGCCCGGCCCGCGTACACCGGGGTGTCGTTCGTCGAGGCGGACCTGCTGGACGCCGACGCCCGGCATCCCGGGGCCGCCGCGGTGGTCGGCGGCGGCATGCTGTTCGCGCTGGGCGCGGGCCGGGGCTTCCTCGGGCACCGCGAGAGCGACGGCAGCCTGCACGTATACGCGGCCGTCGAGGCGCCGGAGGACTGGCTCGACGGGATCGACTTCGGCGACACCGAGGCGGCGAAGACGGCGGTGCTGAAGGAGTTCGGCGGCTGGCACGAGAGCCTGCGCGCACTGGTGGCGGAGGCGGACGGGGCGCTGGTGCCACGGCGGATCCACGCCCTGCCGGCCGGTCACCGCTGGGCCCGGACGCCCGGGGTCACCCTGCTCGGGGACGCGGCGCACCTGATGTCGCCGTTCGCCGGCGAGGGCGCCAACCTCGCGCTGCTCGACGGCGCCGAGCTGGGCCTCGCCGTAGCCGCGCACCCCGGGGACACCGAGGCCGCGCTCGCCGCCTACGAGGAGCGGATGTTCCCGCGGGCCGCGGCGTCGGCGGCGGAGTCGGCGCGCGGCGGCGCGGCGCTGTTCCGGGCCGACGCGCCGCACGGGCTGCTGCGGATGTTCGCCGGCCACGACGCCTGATCCCGCCCCGGCCGGGAGTGCCCGGCCGGGACCGCGCGTCAGGCGGGCCGCTCCGTGCCCGTCACCCGGGCCACGAGGTCGAGCCAGCCGGCCTCCAGCCGCTCCATCGGCATCCCGCACTGCCGGGTCAGATGGTGGATCTGGGCGGGGTCGAGGTAGGCCAGCAGCGTCAGGCAGAGCAGATCGCAGTCGGCGCCCGGCACGAGCTGCCGCAGCAGCATCGTGACGTGCGTGCGCAGCGCCTGGACGGCGGGGTGGGAGAAACGGCGGCACGGTTCCGGCTGGGCGGCGAGCTGGAGGTCGAGCTGCTCCGCCGAGCGGTAGAGGACCGCCACGCCGAACGCCCGCAGCCGGTCGAGGGGCGGTGCGCCGGGGCCGAGCGGCGGGGGCCCGGACAGGAAATCGCCCTGGAGCTGCCGGCCCGAGTGGTCGAGCAGGGCCGTCAGCAGCCCGGTGCGGTCGCCGAAGCGGCGGAACACCGTGCCCTTGCCCACCTGGGCCGCGGCCGCCACGGCCTCCATCGTCACCCCGGCCACCCCGTGCTCGGCGATCAGCCGGGCGGCCGCCTCCAGCAGCCGGGCCCGGTTGCGGGCGGCGTCGGCGCGCAGGCAGGGCTCGCCGGGACCCGGCTCGACCTCAAGCAGTTGAGGCGTGTCGTAGGGCTCCTGGGGCTGCGGGAAGGGGGGCAGGGCGGCGGACATGAAGACAGCGTAAAGCATCGGGAACAAAACTGGACCGCGGTCCGGTTAGCCTGATAGAAAAGCTAAGCGGACCTCGGTCCGGATCCTAACGGCGATGTCTCAGCCCCCTTTGGAGTAACCCCCATGTCTGTTCGCATCCTCGCCCTCGTCGGCAGCCTCCGCGCCGGTTCGCACAACCGCCAGCTCGCCGAGGCGGCCGTCAAGCTCGCCCCCGAGGGCGCCGAGGTCGTGCTCTACGAGGGCCTGGCCGAGGTCCCCTTCTACAACGAGGACATCGACGTCGAGGGCGACGTCCCGGCGCCCGCCGCCGCGCTGCGCGAGGCCGCCGGCGCAGCCGACGCCTTCCTCTTCTTCTCCCCCGAGTACAACGGCACCATCCCGGCCGTCCTGAAGAACGCCATCGACTGGCTGTCCCGCCCGTACGGCGCCGGCGCCTTCATCGGCAAGCCCGTCGCCGTGGTCGGCACCGCCTTCGGCCAGTACGGCGGCGTGTGGGCGCAGGACGACACCCGCAAGGCCGTGGGCATCGCCGGCGGCAAGGTGATCGAGGACATCAAGCTGTCCATCCCCGGCTCCGTGACCCGCTTCGCCGAGACCCACCCGGTCGACGACGCCGAGGTCGCCGCGCAGCTCACCGAGGTCGTCGCCCGCCTGCACGGCAACGTGGGCGAGGTCGCGGCCGCCTGAGCCGGACGCACCCGCGAAGGGGCCGGAACCGCCGGGTTCCGGCCCCTTCGGCATGCCCGGACGCCCCGGGAGGGGGACCCGCCGTCCGGTGGACATCCAGGACTCGAAACAGGCGCACGGGTCATACGTGTCGCAGGGGCGCGCAGCACGCGTCCCGCAGAGTCAGGTGAGGAGAAGTCATGCCCCCGCGCCACTCCCCGTCCCCGCCGCCGTTCGATCCGGAGCTGGCCGCCGTGCTGGAGCCGGCCGGCGACGCGGTCCCGCCCGGCCTCACACCGGACGAGATCCCCACGGCCCGGCGGGGCGCGAGCAAGGAGCTGGCCGAGCTGTTCGACGTCACGATGGACGGCGCCTTCGAGGTGGAGGAGCGGCCGGTGCCGGGTCCCGGCGGCGCGCCGGACGTCTCGCTGCTCATCTGCCGCCCCGCCGCCGCCCCGGCCGGCCCGCTGCCGGTGATCTACCACGTGCACGGCGGCGGCATGATCCTCGGTCACAACCGGGCCGGGGTGGAGGCCCCGCTGAACTGGGCGCGGGAACTGGGCGCCGTCGTCGTCTCGGTCGAGTACCGCCTCGCGCCCGAGAACCCGCACCCGGCGCCGGTCGAGGACGTGTACGCGGGCCTGCTCTGGACGGCCGGGCACGCCAAGGAGATCGGCGGCGACCCGGACCGGATCGTGATCGCCGGGGCCAGCGCGGGCGGCGGGCTGACCGCCGCGCTCGCCCTGCTGCTGCGCGACCGCCGGGGCCCGGCCGTCATCGGCCAGCTCCTGATGTACCCGATGCTCGACGACCGCAACGACACCGTCTCCAGCCACCAGATGGCGGGCGTCGGCGTCTGGGACCGCACCGCCAACGACACCGCCTGGACGGCGCTGCTCGGCGACCGCCGCGGTGGCCCCGACGTCTCCCCCTACGCCGCACCCGCCCGCGCGGCGGACCTGTCCGGCCTGCCCCCGGCCTTCCTCGACGTCGGCTCCGCCGAGACCTTCCGCGACGAGGTCGTCGACTACGCCTCCCGCATCTGGGCCTGCGGCGGCGTGGCCGAACTCCACGTCTGGCCCGGCGGCTTCCACGGCTTCGACGGAGTCGCCCCGCGGGCTTCCCTGTCCCGGGCGGCGCGGGCGGCCCGGCTCGCGTGGCTGCGCAGACTGCTGGCCGGATGAGGACGCGCACGCCGTGCGCGTCCCGCGCACCCGGACTTGACCGGATGTCACCTGTGCGAAAGCTGTACGACCGCCCCCATGCCGAGGTTACCGTTCGGTAGACATCGTGCCCGGAGGCTCCCGGAGGTGCCCCGCAATGACGCCCGACCGTGCCGCAGGACTCGTGGAGTCGGCCCGCGCGCTCGCCGCCGGGGAGGTGACCTCACGTGCGCTGGTGGAACTGGCCCTGGCCCGGATCGAGGCCACCCAGCCGACCCTGAACGCCTTCCGGGTGGTGCGCGCCGAGGCCGCGCTCGCCGAAGCGGAAGCCGCCGACCGGGAGTTGGCGGCCGGAGTACGCCGCCCGCTGCTCGGGGTGCCGGTGGCGGTCAAGGACGACATGGACGTGGCGGGCGAGCCGACGGCGTTCGGCTGCCGGGGCACGTTCCCGCCGGCTGCGGCGGACGGGGAGGCGGTACGGCGGCTGCGGGCGGCCGGGGCGGTGATCGTCGGCAAGACCAACACCTGTGAGCTGGGGCAGTGGCCGTTCACCGAGGGGCCCGCCTTCGGGGAGACCCGCAACCCGTGGCACACCGGCCACACTCCGGGCGGCTCCTCAGGCGGTTCGGCGGCCGCGGTCGCCGCCGGACTGGTCCCGGCCGCGCTCGGCTCGGACGGCGCGGGATCGGTGCGGATCCCGGCCTCCTGGACCCATCTGATCGGGATCAAGCCACAGCGCGGGCGGATCTCGACCTGGCCGCGCGCCGAGGCCTTCCACGGCATCACGGTGAACGGCACGCTGGCCCGCACGGTCGCCGACGCGGCCCTGCTGCTGGACGCGGCCGGCGGCAACCATCCCCGGGACCCGCACCGGCCGCCGGCGCTCACGGTGTCCGAGGCGGTCGGCCGCGACCCCGGCCGGCTGCGCGTCGCCCTGTCGCTGAAGCCGCCGTTCACCGCCGTGCCCGCGCGGCTGCGCCCCGACGTCCGGGCCCGGGTCCTCGAACTCGCCGACCGGCTGGCCGGCTTGGGGCACACCGTGGAGGAGGCCGACCCGCCCTACGGGCAGATCGGGCTGGCCTTCGTACCGCGGGCCACCGCCGGTATCGCCGACTACGTCCGCGAGGCTCCCGACCTGGCGCTGCTCGATCCGCGCACCCGGGGCGCGGCCCGGCTGGGCAGGCTGCTCGGCGGGGCCCCGCTGCGGGCCGCACGGCGCGCGGAGGCGGTCCTGCACCGGCGGATCGGCGCCTTCTTCGACGCGTACGACGTACTGCTCGCCCCGACGACGGCCGCTCCCCCGCCCGCGATCGGCGCACTGTCCGGCCTCGGCGGGCTGGCCACCGACCGCGCCATGATCGCCGCCTGTCCGTACGCCTGGCCGTGGAACGTCCTCGGCTGGCCGGGGGTCAACGTGCCCGCCGGGTTCGTGGGCGACGGCCTGCCCGTGGGCGCCCAATTGCTCGGGCCCGCCGCCAGCGAGCCGCTGCTGGTGTCCCTGGCCGCCCAGCTGGAGTCGGAGCTGCGCTGGCACGAGCGGTGGCCGCCGGTGCCGGAGCCGGACGCGCGGGTGGCCTGACCGATCGGCGAGCGCGGGCGGACGGGCCCCGGACTTCCCGGAGCCCGAACTTCCAGGCGGCGGGCGCCCGTTCCGCCCGTACTCTGTGGCCATGGACGATGCGTCGATGGTCGGGCTCATGGGACGGGTGACGGGGACGATCGGGCCCGGTCTGGTCGGCGAGGTGATCGTCCGGGTGCGCGGCGGCGCCGAGCACTTCCTCGCGTACGCCGCCGACGGCACGGGCCGCATGGAGCGCGGCACGGTGGTGATGGTGGTGGAGTACCTGCCGCCGAGGACGGTGTACGTCACCGCCGCGTACGACAGTTGAGCGTAGCGCGCCCCAGGTGAGGGGCTTGTGCGTCAAGATTGCGACAAGGATGCCCCGATGCCTTCTCGGTGCGTCGCGACGGGCGCACACTCCCTTCGTTCGGTGCCGAAAGGGCACCATGCAAAGGGGGCGAATGCCGATGGTCGTCGGCGTCGTTGCGGGAGCGGTCGTCGTTGCCGTTCTCGTGCTGATCGGTCTGTTCAAGATGATGTGGCGGGTCGCCGAGCCGAACGAGGCGCTCATCATCTCCGGGTCCAAGCACCGTACCGAGGGACTCGAGGAGGGCATGGGATTCCGCATCGTCACGGGGCGGGGCACGCTGGTGCTGCCCGGTGTGCAGGCGGTGCGCAAGCTCTCCCTGGACCTGAACGAGACCGAGTTGCAGGTGGACTGCGTGACCCACCAGGGCATCCCGCTGAAGGTGCGGGGCGTGGTCATCTTCAAGGTGGGCGACGACTTCGTGTCGATCGCGAACGCCGCCCGCCGTTTCCTGGACCAGCAGCGGCTGATGTCGGAGCGGGTGCACAACGTCTTCGCCGGTCATCTGCGGTCCATCGTGGGCGGGTTGACGGTCGAGGACATGATCCGCGACCGGGAGAAGCTGACCGGGCAGACCCGGGCGGCGTGCGGTACGGAGATGGAGAAGCTGGGTCTGATCGTCGACTCGCTGCAGATCCACGAGATCGAGGACCCGACCGGGTACATCCAGAACCTGGCCATGCCGCACGCGGCGGCCGTGCAGCGGGACGCGCGCATCGCGCAGGCCGAGGCGAACCGGCTGGCCACCGAGGCGGAGCAGCAGTCGTTCGCGCGGATGGCGGAGGCCACCCGGGACAGCGAGATCCTGCAGGCCGGCTACCAGGCCGAGCGGGACAAGGCGGGGGCGAAGGCCCAGCAGGCCGGACCGCTCGCCGCGGCCGCCGCCCGGCAGGAGGTCGTCGTCCAGGAGACCCGGGTCGCCGAGCTCGAGGCGCACCGGCGTGAGCAGCAGCTCCAGGCGGACGTCCGCAAGCCGGCCGACGCCCGGGCCTACGAGAAGCGGACGCTGGCCGAGGCCGAGCGCGACGCCCGGATCTCGGCGGCCCAGGCCAAGGCGAAGGAGACGGAACTCGCGGCGGCCGCCGAGGCCACCCGGGTCAAGGCGGCCGCGGGCGCCGAGGCCGAGGCCACCAAGACCCGGGGCGCGGCCTCCGCCGCGGCCACCCGGGCCACCGGTGAGGCGGAGGCCGCCGCCGCTCAGGCCAGGGGTCTGGCGGACGCGGAGGCGACCAAGGCGAAGGGCCTCGCCGAGGCGGAGGCCATCAAGGCGCGGGCCGCCGCCCTGGCCGAGAACCAGGAGGCCGTCGTCGCGCAGCAGCTCGCGGAGAACTGGCCGGAGATCGTCCAGGCGGGCGCGTCCGCGTTCGGCAACGTGGACAACATGGTGCTGCTCAACGGCGCCGACGGCATGGCCGAGCTGTTCGCCAAGGCGCTCACCATGGGCGGCACCGGACTCGGCCTGGCCCGCCAGCTGCTCTCGTCGATGAACCACAACGGGACCGGCGCGCCGGGCGCTTCACCGTCGCTCAACGGGGCGGTGCCGCCCGCACCGCAGAAGGTGCCGGTGGAGCAGGAGGGTTAGCGGTCCGCTCCGGAGCCGCCGGACGGCCGGGGTCCCCAGCGGGGGCCCCGGCCGCCGCGCGTCGGCCCCCGTCGCCGGCCGTCATCCGCGCAGCAGCGCGATGCCCAGCGCGAACAGCGTCGCGACCTTCGCCAGTTCCAGCGCCACGTACCAGAGGTGGCCGCGGGAGCGGGGCAGGTCCTCGCCCGCGAGCACCCGGTCGGACCTGCGGTTCAGGCGCGGCCGTACGACGGCGAGCTGGGCGGCGAGCAGCACGGCGACGGCCGCGGTCAGCCCCACGGTCCCGGCCGCCGCGCCGCCCACGGCGACGGCGACGGCCACCACGACGGCGAGAGCGGTCTCGACGGCGTTCAGGGCCCGGAAGACGAGCCGGCCTATGCCCAGGCCGATGGGTATGGTCACGCCCGGTGCGCGGAACTTCAGCGGCGCCTCCAGGAAGGAGATCGCCAGCACCATTCCGAGCCAGACGAAGACCACCGCGCTCGCGGTGGCGGCCGACGCGCTGTTCATCGGGGGGCTGCCTCTTTCTGCTCTGCGGCGGCCGTCCCGCCCAGGTGGGCGAGGCAGGAGTCGGGTTCGGCGAAGGGTTCCAGGCCGGTCGCGGTCAGCGGCGCGCCGAGCCCGGCCAACGCGCCCCGCATCAGGCCGAGATGGAGCGGGCACACCAACCGGCCGTACTCCTCGGCGAGTTCCAGGAAGGGGCAGTGCCGCAACCGGATCCGGGCCGGCGGCCCGTCCGGTCCGGGCGTTCCCTCCGCGGTCGGGGCGAAGCCCAGGTCGTCCAGCAGGCCGACGAGCCGGGCCGCCGAGCGCGCGGCGGTCGGCCGCTCGAAGGGCGGCGGCGGCTCCACCAGGGACCGGCCCCAGGCGCGGCCGGTATCCTCCGCCTCCGCGCGCGCCTCGGCGGGATCGGCGGACGCCCAGCGGCTGAGCAGCATCCGGGCCAGCAGCGGGTAGCCGCGCACGCCGCCGCGGTCCATGCCGGGCCGCACGCGGTAGGCGGCACGGGGCCGGCCGGGCCCGGAGGACGCCTCGGTGCCGCTCTCCACCAGCCCGTCGGCCACCAGCGCGTCCAGGTGGAAACGCACGGTGTTGGGGTGGACGCCCATCCGCTCGGCGACCGCTGCCACCCCGAGCGGCGCGGGGGCGGCCCGCAGCACGTCCAGCACCTCCCGGCGGCGCGGGCTCTGCCGTGCGGTCATGGCCGTTCACCCACTTCCACCTGCGTGTATTTTTCACAAGACCTACGTGGAGTAATTGTAGGATGGGCTGCGGAGAGCGATAGAGCGAGGGGTGCGCATGACGCCGTCGTCCGAGAGCGGGACCGGCTGGGACGCGGGTCCGGACCCGCGCGTCCTGTGCGACGCCGGCGCCCTGGCCGCCGATCCGCCGGTTCCGTCGGGGGTGCTGTGGAAGCTGGCCGAGGGCGGACGCCAGCTCGACGCCAACGTCGTACGGCTGGCCCCGGGCTCGCGCGTCGACACGCACACCGAGCCGAACCTGGACGTGCTGGTCCTGGTCGTCTCGGGGGACGGCGTGCTCGGCAAAGGCGCCCGGGACGAGCCGGAGCCGCTCACCGAGGGCGCCCTGCTGTGGCTGCCGCACGGCTCCACGCGCAGCATCACCGCCGGCGCCTCGGGCCTCGCCTGCCTGACCGTGCACCGCCGCCGGCCCGGCATGCAGATCCAGTCGCGCGGCGGCGCGCCCGTGTGACGGGCGGGAGGCGGCCGGCCATGTCCTCCGCCGCGGCCCGGGCGCGGAACAGGCCCGTCGCGCAACGCCGTTCGCCGCGACCCGCCGTCCGCCCCGCGCTGACCCGCGCTCCCGACGTGCCCACGTCAGGCCCTAGGGTGCTCTCCGTGAGCACGCCTACCGATGAGAACGTCCCGGGCCGCTTCGGCCCCCATGCCACCACCGAGGCCGACCCGCGCGGGGCCGGCCGGGTGCGCACCGAGTACTCCCCCGCCCACGACGGCGACCCCGACCCGGGTGAGATCGTGTGGACCTGGGTGCCGTTCGAGGAGAACGACGGCCGCGGCAAGGACCGGCCGGTGCTGGTGGTCGCCCGGGAGGCGGCGGGCACCTTCCTCGCCGTCCAGTTGTCCAGCAAGCGGCACGACGGGGACCGCGAGTGGGTGGCCATCGGCAGCGGCCCCTGGGACCGGTCGGGCCGCGACTCGTGGGTGGACGTGGACCGCGTGCTGAGGCTGCACGAGGACGGCATGCGCCGGGAGGCATGCGCGCTGGACCGGATGCGCTTCGATCTGGTCCGGCAGCGGCTGCACGAACGGTACGGCTGGACCTGACGGCCGCCGGCCGGCGGCCTCGCGGCCCCGGCCCGCGCCGCGACCGCCCCCGGCCGGTGGCCCTGCGGTTCCCGGTCGGCGACCGGCCGGACGGCCCCTAGCCGGTGACCGGGCGCGCGCGCTCGGAGGACTCGGCGAAACGTCGGGCGAAGGCCTCCCGGACGGCCGCCCCCGGCGTGCGGTCCAGGATGCCGAACACCACGTGCTCGAACCTCCGCGCGAACCGCCCACCGGGCCCGAGCAGCGCCCGGAAGGCCTCGGCGACCTGCGCCGGGTCGTTCTGGAACACGCCGCAGCCCCAGGCGCCCAGCACCAGCCGCCGGTAGCCCTGGGCGGCGGCGGTCTCCAGGACCCGCTCGGCCCGCCGGGCGAGGGTGGCCGGGAGTTCAGCGGCCCGCCCGGGGGCGGTACGCCGCACGACACCCGCGTTGGGAGCGGCCGCCGTGAGGAAGCCCGCGAGGTACGGCCGCTCCAGCAGCGCGCCCCGGTCGTCGCGGAACACCGGCACGGCCGGGGAGTGAATCACCCGATCGGTGTAGAACGGGTCACGGTGCGCGCGGTGGTGGTCGTAGAAGGCGCGGGCCTCCAGTAGGCAGGTGTACAGCGCCGAGGCGCGGCACAGGGCTTCCTCCTGGGCCTGGGCGCCGTTCAGGTAGCCGCCGCCGGGATTGCGGGCCGAGGCGAAGTTCAGGACGGCGACCGGCGCGCCGGCCAGCCGGCGGGCGGCCTCGGTGCTGCTCTCCCCCGTGACCTCCAGGACGGGCTCCGTGTCCAGGACCGCGGGCACCGGTACCGGTACCGGTTCGGGTCCGTACAGCCGGGTGCCCGCCCGGGCGGCCTCGACGGCGGCCGCCAGCGGTACCTCCCGGCCGTCGGGCGCGCGGTACGAACCCGCCGCCACGATGCGTTCGGTCTCCGCGGCCACACCGCGCAGGCGCGCGCTCATGGCGCCACCCCCGTGGGCGCCACGAGCGCGGCCGGCGCTCTCTCCCCCGTCGTGCTCATGCACGCATCCTGGGTGATGCTGGGATGCGGTGCAACGGAGTTTCCCGGGGGCCGGAACGGCCGGGGAACCCGGAAAGGAACGGAGGTTACCGATCCGGAACGTCCCGATGGGCACCCTTGTGCGAATCGACTCAAGGGTCTTGGGTGGACGGGTGCCTGTCCGTGCCCGGCGTGGGCCGGACCGGTGGCATGGTGGAATCTCAGGAGGATCCCGACATGTCCGACTCGAAGAGCGATTGCGGCGACTGTACGGAGCGCCGCGACGCCGTCACCGAAGCCGAGGTGGAAGCCCTGGTCAGGGGCATCTGCTTCAAGACCGGACCGCCCCGCACCCTCGGGGTCGAAGTGGAATGGCTCGTACACGAGCTGCGGCGGCCGCAGCTCCCGGTCCCACCCGAACGACTCGAAGCGGCGTACGCCACCCTGCGGAGCGTGCCGCTGCGTTCGCCGCTCACCATCGAGCCCGGCGGCCAGCTGGAGCTGAGTTCTCCGCCCGCCGCCTCCCTGATGGAGTGCGTGGACACCGTCTCCGCCGACCTGGAGGCCGTGCGCGCCGTCCTCGCGCAGGACGGACTCGGACTCCTCGGCGTGGGCCACGACCCCTGGCGCGCACCCCGCCGGTTCCTGCGCGAACCGCGCTACGACGCCATGGAGGCCTGTCTCGACCGCACCGGCACGGCCGGCCGGCACATGATGTGCGCCTCGGCCTCCGTCCAGGTGTGCGTGGACGCCGGGCACGACGACCCGGGCGTCCTCGGTCTCGGACAGCGCTGGTGGCTGGCCCACCAGCTCGGCGCGGTCCTGGTGGCCGCGTTCGCCAACTCCCCCCTGGTCGGCCGGCGGCCCACCGGCTGGCGGTCCACCCGTCAGCTGCACTGGACGGAGATCGGCGCGGGCCGCGCGGGCGCTCCCCCGCCCGACGCGGAACCGAGGGGCGCCTGGGCCCGGCACGTGCTGGACTCCCCGGTGATGTGCGTCCGCCGCGACAGCGGCCCGTGGGACGTGCCCGACGGCCTCACCTTCCGCGAGTGGACCCGCTCGCGGGACCGCCGGCCGCCCACCCGGGCGGATCTCGACTACCACCTGACCACCCTGTTCCCGCCGGTCCGGCCGCGCGGCCACCTGGAGCTGCGCATGATCGACGCGCAGCCGGGCGACGACGGCTGGATCGTGCCGCTCGCGGTGACCGCGGCTCTGTTCGACGACCCGGAGGCCGCCGAGAGCGCGCACCAGGCGGTCAAACCGCTGGCCGAGCGGGCCATGAACCTGCCGGCCCCGCACAATCCGCTGTGGATCGACGCGGCCCGGCACGGGCTCACCGATCCGGAGCTGTGCGACGCCGCCGTCGCCTGTTTCTCGGCGGCGCTCCTGGCCCTGCCCCGGATGGGCGCCGCGCCCGCGGTCGTCGACGCCGTCGCCGCGTATCTGGACCGCTACGTCGCGCGGGGCCGCTGCCCGGCCGACGACCTGCTCGACCGTCTGCGCGGCGCCGGCCGCCGCGCGGCCGACGGGAGGAAGGACATCCGCACATGACCGCCCCCGAGACCGAGACCACGGCCGCCGAGGCGGACACCGAGGCGCTGCGCGAGCGCGCGGTCGCCTCGCTCACCGCCGCCCGCGCCCGCACCGAGCTGCTGACCGACTGCGTCGAGGAACCGGACCTCACCGCCCAGCACTCCCCGCTGATGTCGCCCCTGGTGTGGGACCTCGCCCACATCGGCAACCAGGAGGAGCTGTGGCTGCTGCGGGCGGTCGGCGGCCGGGAGGCGCTGCGGCCCGAGATCGACGGCCTGTACGACGCCTTCGAGCACTCGCGCGCCGAACGCCCCTCGCTGCCGCTGCTGCCGCCCGCCGAGGCCCGCGGATACGCGTCCGACGTACGCGGTCGCGCCCTGGACCTGCTGGGGGCCGCGGACTTCCACGGCAGCCGGCTGACCGAGGCCGGCTTCGCCTTCGGCATGATCGCGCAGCACGAACAGCAGCACGACGAGACCATGCTGATCACCCATCAGCTCCGCACCGGTCCTCCGGTCCTGACCGCGCCCGATCCCGGACCGGCCCCGCTGTTCACCGGTCCGGCCGAAGTCCTGGTGCCCGGCGGCCCGTTCACCATGGGCACCTCCGCCGAGCCCTGGGCGCTGGACAACGAGCGCCCCGCGCACCCGGTGGACGTGGCGCCCTTCTGGATCGACACGACCCCGGTGACGAACGCGGCGTACCAGGCGTTCATCGAGGACGGCGGCTACCGCACCGAGCGCTGGTGGACCCCGGAGGGCTGGGCGCACATCCGGCAGCACGGCGTCACCGCTCCGCTGTTCTGGCGGCGCGACGGCGGCCAGTGGCTGCGGCGGCGCTTCGGCGTCACCGAGGCGGTGCCGGCCGACGAGCCCGTGCTGCACGTGTGCTGGTACGAGGCGGACGCCTACGCCCGCTGGGCCGGGCGCCGGCTGCCGACCGAGGCGGAATGGGAGAAGGCCGCCCGCTTCGACCCGGCCACCGGCCGCTCCCGGCGCTACCCGTGGGGCGACGCCGACCCGGCCCCCGAGCACGCCAACCTGGGCCAGCGCCATCTCCGGCCGGCCCCCGCCGGCAGCTATCCGGACGGCGAGTCCCCGCTCGGCGTACGGCAGTTGATCGGCGACGTGTGGGAGTGGACGTCGAGCGACTTCCTGCCCTACCCGGGGTTCACCGCGTTCCCGTACAAGGAGTACTCGGAGGTGTTCTTCGGCGCCGAGTACAAGGTGCTGCGCGGCGGCTCGTTCGCCGTGGACCAGGTGGCCTGCCGGGGCACGTTCCGCAACTGGGACTACCCGATCCGGCGGCAGATCTTCTCCGGGTTCCGGACCGCGCGTACGGAGGCCGTCTGATGTGCCGGCACCTGGCCTACCTCGGGCCGGAACAGCCGCTCGGCCGGCTCCTGACGGAGCCCGCGCACAGCCTGTACCGGCAGTCGTGGGAGCCCCGCCGGCAGCGGTACGGCACCGTCAACGCCGACGGTTTCGGGGTGGGCTGGTACGCCCCGGACGATCCCGCGCCGGCCCGCTACCGGCGGGCCGGGCCGATCTGGGCCGACCTGTCCTTCGCCGACCTGGCCCGGGTGGTGCGCTCCGGCGCGGTGCTCGCCGCCGTGCGCGACGCCACCCTCGCGGGCGCGGACGCCGAGGCCGCGGCCGCGCCGTTCGCCGCCGGACGCTGGCTGTTCAGCCACAACGGCGCGATTGCCGGCTGGCCCGACTCGGCGGCGCCCCTGGTCTCCGGACTGCCGCCGGTCGAACTGCTGTCGCTGCAGGCGCGCACCGACTCGGCGTTCGTCTGGGCGCTGGTGCTGCACCGGCTGCGCTCCGGCGACGAGCCCGCCGAGGCCCTCGGCGGCACCGTCCGCCGGTTCGCCGCGGCGGCCCCCGCGTCCCGCCTCAATCTGCTGCTCACCGACGGCGAGACCATCGCCGCCACCGCCTGGGGCGACAGGCTCTGGTACCGCACGGAACCCGGCCGGGGGACGGTCGTCGCGTCGGAGCCCTACGACGACGACCCGCTCTGGCAGGAGGTCCCCGACCGCACCGTGCTCACCGCGAACCGCGCCGGCGTGCTCCTCGCCCCACTCGAGGATCCGGCGCCGGCAACCCAGAAGGAGCCCTGCCGTTGAGTCCCCTGCACGTCACCCGCACACTCCCCGAGGACGCGACCGGCGCCGCGCTGCGCGCCGACGTCCGGCACGGCCTCACCGCCACCCCCAAGACGCTGCCGCCGAAGTGGTTCTACGACGCCCTGGGCAGCGAGCTGTTCGAGCGGATCACCGGTCTGCCCGAGTACTACCCCACGCGTGCCGAGCGCGCGATCCTCGTCGCCCGCAGCGGTGAGATCGCCGCGGCGAGCGGCGCCCGGACCCTGATCGAACTGGGTTCCGGGTCCTCGGAGAAGACCCGGCACCTCATCGACGCGCTCACCTCGCTGGAGGCGTACGTCCCGGTCGACGTCAGCGAGAGCGCCCTCGCCCAGGCCGGGCGGGCGCTCGTCGCGGAGCTGCCCGGACTCGACGTGCACGCGCTGATCGCCGACTTCACCGCCCCGCTGGAACTGCCCGCGACGCCCGGACCCCGGCTCGTGGCCTTCCTCGGGGGCACCATCGGCAACCTGCTGCCCGCCGAACGGGCTGAGTTCCTCGCCCTCGTGCGCTCCCAGCTCGCCCCGGGCGACGGCCTGCTGCTCGGCACGGACCTGGTCAAGGACGAGCGGGTGCTGGTCCGGGCGTACGACGACGCGGCCGGGGTGACGGCCGCGTTCAACAAGAACGTCCTGGCCGTCGTCAACCGTGAACTGGGCGCGGACTTCGATCCGGACGCCTTCGAGCACGTGGCCGTGTGGGACCCGGATCAGGAGTGGATCGAGATGCGGCTGCGCTCGCGCGCCGCGCAGACCGTCAAGGTGCCCGCCCTCGACCTGGCCGTGGACTTCGCGGCGGGCGAGGAGATGCGCACCGAGGTGTCGGCGAAGTTCCGCCGGGCCGGCATCGGCGCCGAACTGGCGGCCGCCGGTCTCGAGCTGACCCACTGGTGGACGGATGCCGAGGACCGGTTCGCGCTGTCGCTGAGCGTGGTGCGGTAGGTCAGCCCAGACTGGTGGCCAGGGCCTCGGTGATCTCGCGGTCGGCCCGGCGGGCCTCGCTCGCCGGGTCGGCGCCGCCGAGCACCCGGGTCATGTACCCCTTGATCGGGTTGTCGGCCTCGACCGCGGCCCACTGCGGGGTGTTGGGGGTCGCCCGGCCGTGCGCGGCGCCCGCCGCCATGGCGGCGACCCCCTCCTCGCCGGCCACCGCGTCCGCCAGGGTGGTCTTGTTGGGGACGTAGTTCATGGTGCGTGCGAGTTCGGTGTCCCACTTGGCGCCGGTGAGCGCGCCGACGACGGCGGTGGCGGCGAACTGGTCGCCGGTGTTGCGCGGTACGACGAGGTCGGAGCCGCCGGTGAAGACGACACCAGGCCGGGCGGCGGTCCGGCCGGGCACCGGGAAGAAGCCGAGCTTGCCCTTCAGGCCGGGGTTCTGCCGCACGATCGACTGCGCGAGCCCCGGCACCCCGATGATCTGGGCGACCTTGCCGCCCGCGAACACCCCGGCCTGGGGCGGGTGTTCCTCGTCGGCGTCCACGGGCCCGTCGCCGAGTGCCTGGAGCCGGCGGTAGAAGTCCATGCCGCGCAGCGCGGCGGGGGTGTCCAGGGTGCCCCGCCAGTCGTAGTCCTTCTTCTCGGCGAGTTCGCCGCCCTCGTCCCAGATGAAGCCGGAGAGGGTGTACCAGTCCTGTCCGGCGAGGTAGATGCCCTGGTTCCCGGCCGCGTCGAGCTTCCGGGTGGCGGCGAGCCATTCGTCGCGGGTCTTCGGCGGGGCCGTGACGCCGGCCCGCTCGAAGAGGTCCTTGCGGTAGATGACCACCCGGTTGGCCGCGTACCAGGGCACGCCGTACTGGTTGTTGCCGTCCTTTCCGGGTTCGGCGAGGCCGGGCAGCCAGTGCTCCTTGCCCCAGTCGCGCATCGACTCCAGGGTCAGGTCGGTCAGCCGGCCGTCCTCGACGTAGAGCGGGACCTGGGTGTTGCCCACCTCGATGACGTCGGGGCCGTCCTTCCCGTCGCCCCTGAGCGCCTTGCGGACCTTCTCCACGATGCCGGTCCACTCCTGGATGCGGATGTCGAGCCGCAGGTCGTCGTGGGTGCGTTCGAAGTCCTCGGTGAAGCGCCGGAGGAAGTCCTCGGAGGCGCTGTCCTTCATCAGCCACACGGTGACGGTCTGCCGGTCGTGTCCGGGCAGGACGCCGCAGGCGCTGACGAGGGAGCCGGTGACGCAGAGGAGGGCGAGCAGACGACGTCTCACGGGGGGTCCTGTTCTGTCTGGCCGGGGGCGGTTGCGGACAGGGGAGGGGGCCCGACGTGGGGGACGAACGCACGCGTTCGCACGGGTGTGCTGGATTTTGGTATGGACCAATGCGTAGGTCAAGCGCCCCCGGTCGTCCGGTGGCGACGCCTCGCGCGCCGGGCGGGGATACGGCACGGTGGAGTACGGCGTGGCACACCGGCCGCGCCGGACGTGAGGCACGCCGCCGCGCGGCTCCTCACGGCGGAGAGGAGCCCCCCGTATGTCGAACCACACCTACCGGGTCACCGAGATCGTCGGCACCTCGCACGAGGGCCTCGACCAGGCCATCCGCAACGCCATCTCGCGCGCCGACCAGACCCTGCGCAACCTCGACTGGTTCGAGGTGACCCAGGTCCGCGGCCAGATCGAGAACGGGCAGGTCGAGCACTACCAGGTGGGCCTGAAGGTGGGCTTCCGCATCGAGGACACCGCCGAGTAGCCGGCCGGTCCCCCGGACGCCCCGCGCGGCCCCTCAGGTACGGCCCTCGCGCTCCTGGGCGTCCTCCAGCGCCGCCGACCGGTCGGCCCAGCGGGCCCGCACGACGGTGAACCCGGCGCGCTCGGCGTCGTCGCAGACCAGCTCGTCGTCGTCGACGAGGACCCGGACCGTACGGTCCCGGGCGAGCCGGCGCAGGATCTCCAGCTTGGTGAACCGGGCGGGCCTGCGGTCGGTGTCGCCGCGCATGTGCACGCGGCCCTCGGGGAGTCCGTGGGCCGCGAGCCAGGCCAGGGTGTCGCGCCGGCACCGCTCGGGCCGTCCGGTGAGGTACACGATCTCGCACTCGCGGGCCGTCTCCAGCGCGAGCGTCACTCCCTCGGCGAGCGGCGGGTCCGCGGGCGCGGCGCCGAAGAAGCCGTTCCAGTCGCGCGGGCGGTTCTCCAGGAAGTGCTGGCGGTGGGCGGTGTCGGCCAGGGTGTTGTCGAGGTCGAACACGGCGACGGGGCGCGCGCTGCTGTCTGTCACCCGGTCACCTTAGCCACCCCGGCGTCAACTGCCGTGGACCGAGGGCCGCATGCTTCTCCCATGCCGTCCGCGCCCCGCCTCCCCTCCCGTCCCTTCACTGTCGTCGTCTGCCGGGGCTGCTGCTGCGGCGATCCGGTCAAGCAGCCGGGCACCGATCCGGGCGGCCAGCTCGACCGGTTGCGGGCGGCCGCCGCCGAGGGCGGCTTCGAGGTGCGCACGAGCGACTGCCTCGGGCCGTGCGACCAGGCGAACGTGCTGGTCGTGCGGCCGTCCACGGAGGGCCGGCGGGCCGGCGGCAGACCGGTGTGGATCGGCTTCGCCCTGGACGACGACTGCACGGCCGAGGTCGCCCAGTGGGCCCGGGCGGGCGGTCCCGGCGCGGCCGAGCCCCCGCTGACCCTGGAGTTGCAGACGATCCGCGCGCCACGCGGCGCGCGGTCCCGGTCGGGGCGGTGAGCGCCGGACCGGGAATCCTGGCGTCCCGGCGGTGTTGAACCCTGCGTGAGCGCAGTGATCGCCCGGACCCGGTTCTCCGTCCTCGACCGCTCCCGTACCCGCGCGGGACGTCCGCCCGCCGAGGCGCTGCGGGACACCGTCGCGCTGGCGCGGGAGGCGGAGGCGCTCGGCTACCACCGCTTCTGGGTCTCGGAGCACCACGGCGTGCCAGGGGTCGCGGGCTCCGCGCCGACCGTGCTCGCCGCCGCGGTGGCCGCCGCGACGCGCACCGTCCGGGTCGGCACCGGCGGGGTGATGCTGCCCAACCACCGGCCCCTGGTCGTGGCCGAGCAGTTCGGCGTGCTGGAGTCGCTGTTCCCGGGCCGGATCGACATGGGGCTCGGCCGGTCCGTCGGCTTCACGGACGGCGTCCGCCGGGCGCTCGGCCGGGACAAGGACGCCGCCGGGGACTTCGCGGCCCAGCTCGACGAGCTCCTCGGCTGGTTCGCCGGGACCTCGCCCACCGGGGTGCGCGCCCGCCCGGCCGAGGGCCTGAAGGTGCCGCCGTTCGTGCTGGCCATGGGCGAGGGCGCCCGGATCGCGGCCCGCGCCGGGCTGCCGATGGTCATCGGGGACCTGCGGCGGCGCGAGCCGATGATGCGCGGTATCGACGAGTACCGCTCGCTGTTCCGCCCCTCGCCCTGGGCGTCCGAGCCGTACGTGGTGATCTCCGGGACCGTCGCGGTCGCCGGGACCGCCGAGGAGGCGCGGCGGCTCCTCGTCCCGGAGGCGTGGTCCGCGGCCTACTCGCGGACCCACGGCACCTTCCCGCCGCTGGCCCCGGCCGAGGAGACCGAGGGGCGCGCGATGACCGCGAAGGAACGGGACCGCTACGAGTCCGCGCTCGCCGGGCACCTGGCCGGCACCGCCGACCAGGTCGCCGCCGAGCTGGAGACCGTGCTGAAGGAGACAGGCGCCGCCGAGGTCCTCGTCACCACCAGCACATACGACCGTGCCGCGCTGCTGGACTCCTACCGGCGGCTCGCCGCCCTGTTCGCGCCCGGCCGCTGAGGGTTCAGTCCTCCGCCGCCGCAGGCCGTTGCGCGCGGATCTCCACCGAGCCGTCGGCCGCGTCCACCACCGCCCGGTCGCCCGCGTTCAGCCCGCCGGAGAGCAGCAGGTCGGCGAGGCGGTCGTCCACCTCGCGCTGGATGGTGCGGCGCAGCGGGCGGGCGCCGAAGTCCGGCTGGTACCCGAGGTTCGCCAGCAGCTCCGCGGCCGCGTCGGTGACCTCCATGGTGACGCCCTGGGCGTGCAGCCGGCGCCGAGTGTGCTCCAGCAGCAGGTCCACGACCTGGCGCAGCTCGGTGCGGTCCAGGCCGCGGAAGACGATGATCTCGTCGATGCGGTTGAGGAACTCGGGCCGGAAGTGCTGCTGGAGCACCGGCATGACGGCCTCACGGACCTTCGCGTAGTCCTCGGTGCCGGCGGACAGGATGCGGTCGGCGCCGATGTTCGACGTCATGATGACCACGGTGTTCTTGAAGTCGACGGTGCGGCCCTGGGAGTCGGTGAGCCGGCCGTCGTCCAGGAGCTGCAGCAGGGTGTTGAAGACGTCGGGGTGCGCCTTCTCCACCTCGTCCAGCAGCAGCACGGCGTACGGCTGCCTGCGCACGGCCTCGGTGAGCTGGCCGGCCTCCTCGTGGCCGACGTATCCGGGCGGGGCGCCGACCAGCCGGGAGACCGTGTGCCGCTCCTGGAACTCGCTCATGTCGAGGCGGATCATGCGGCCCTCGTCGCCGAACAGGGCCGCGGCGAGGGCGCGGGCCAGCTCGGTCTTGCCGACGCCGGTCGGGCCGAGGAAGAGGAAGCTGCCGACGGGCCGGTCGGGGTCGCTCATGCCGGCCCGGGCCCGCCGTACCGCGCGGGCGACCGCGGTGATCGCCTCGTCCTGGCCGACGACCCGCTCGTGCAGGTGCTCCTCCAGCTTCATCAGCCGCTCCCGCTCCTCCTCGGTGAGCTGGGCGACCGGGATGCCGGTGGTGCGTGAGACGACCTGGGCGATGTCCTCCGCGGTGACCTTCGGGGCCTGTTCCGCCGCCTTGTCGGCGCCGGCCAGCTCGGCCTCCGTCTCCTTGATCCGGTCCCGCAGGTCCCTGGCCCGCTCGTACTCCTCGTCGGCGACGGCCTGGTCCTTCTCCCGGTTCAGGGCCGCGAGCCGGTCCTCGGCCTCCCGGGTGTCGGCGAGCGGGGTCCTCGCGCGCAGCCGGACCCGGGCTGAGGCCTGGTCCATGAGGTCGATGGCCTTGTCGGGCAGGAAGCGGGAGGTGATGTACCGGTCGGACAGCTCGGCCGCGGCGACCACCGCCTCGTCGGTGATGCGCACCTGGTGGTGCGCCTCGTAGCGGTCGCGCAGCCCGCGCAGGATCTCGATGGTGTCGTCGACGCTCGGCTCGCCGACCAGGATGGGCGCGAAACGGCGTTCCAGCGCCGCGTCCTTCTCGATGTGCCTGCGGTACTCGTCCACGGTGGTGGCGCCGATCAGGTGCAACTCCCCGCGTGCCAGGGCCGGTTTCAGCATGTTGCCGGCGTCCATGGCGCCCTCGCCTCCGCCGCCGGCCCCGACGACGGTGTGCAGCTCGTCCAGGAACAGCACCAGCTCGTCGCCGTGTTGACGGACCTCGTCGAGGAGCTTCTTCAGCCGTTCCTCGAACTCGCCCCGGTACTTGGTGCCGGCCACCATGCCGGCCAGGTCCAGCGAGACCAGCCGCTTGCCGGCGAGGGTCTTCGGCACGTCACCGGCGACGATGCGCTGCGCGATGCCCTCGACCACCGCGGTCTTGCCGACGCCGGGGTCGCCGATCAGGACCGGGTTGTTCTTGCTGCGCCGGGAGAGCACCTCGATGGTCTGCTCGACCTCCTCGTCCCGTCCGATCACCGGGTCGAGGCGGCCGTCGCGGGCGTCCTCGGTGAGGTCGCGGCCGTATTCGTCGACGGTGGGCGTGCTGCTCGGCTCCTTGCGCTCGGCCGCGTTCTCGGCGGGCACCCGGGCGGGTTCCCAGCCGCCCTCGCCGAGGACCTGCCCGGCCGCCGACTCCGGGTTGGCGGCGAGGGCGCGCAGCAGGTGCTCGGGCCCGATGTAGGAGGCGCCCTCGGAGCGGGAGATGCGGTAGGCGTCGAGCAGGGCGCGTTTGGCGGCCGGGGTGAGGGTGGCGGGCTCGCTCTTCACGTCCGCGGCGGGGGCGGCGAGCCGCTCGCGGATGCGGTCGGGGTCGGCGCCGGCGGCGGTGAGCAGCCGCCTGGTGGAGTCGTGCTCGGTGGCGGCGGCCAGCAGATGACGGGCGTCGAGTTCGTCGCTGCCCTCGGCGGCGGCGATGTCCCTGGCCGACGCCACCAGGTCGCGCGCCCGCTCGGACAGCAGGCTGCCGATGTCGACGCGCTGCGGCCGGCGGGCGGACGCGGCCGGTCCGCCGGTCCCGCCGAAGAAGCGGGACATCAGTTCGTCGAACTCCTCGAACGGACTGCGTCCGAAACCGAAACCGGGGGTGCTCATGGGCGGCCCTTTCTGCGACGGGCAGACATATGCCCCCAAAATCGCATATATGCTTCGAGTACGCACGGCACGGAGAGGCCCCGAGATGCGGCGTCGGGCCGGTCCGGTCAGGCTTGGGGGGAAGCCTCGACGACAAGGAGCGCTGACATGTCCTTCATGGACAAGATCAAGGGGATGCTCAAGGGCCACGAGGACATGGCCAACAAGGGCGTCGACAAGGGTGGCGACTACATCGACCAGCGGACCGGCAACAAGTACCAGTCCCAGGTCGACACCGGCCAGGACAAGCTGCGGGACGAGTTCGGCAAGCCGCAGGACAGGCCGCCGCAGACCTGACGAACGGGGCGGACTAACATCGCCCCGATGCACAGCCCCCATGATCCCTTCGTCCGCGTCCGCGGTGCCCGCGAGCACAATCTCAAGGGTGTCGACGTGGACATCCCCCGGGACGTGCTGGCCGTGTTCACCGGCGTGTCCGGCTCGGGCAAGTCGTCCCTGGCGTTCGGCACCGTCTATGCCGAGGCGCAGCGGCGCTACTTCGAGTCGGTCGCGCCGTACGCACGGCGGCTGATCCACCAGGTCGGGGCGCCCCGGGTCGCCGAGATCACCGGGCTGCCGCCGGCGGTCTCGCTGCAGCAGCGCCGCTCGGCCCCGTCCTCGCGCTCGTCCGTGGGGACGGTCACCAACCTGTCCAACTCCCTGCGCATGCTGTTCTCACGCGCCGGGAAGTACCCGCCCGGCGCCGAGCGGCTCGACTCCGACGCCTTCTCGCCGAACACGGCGGCGGGCGCCTGCCCGGAGTGCCACGGCCTCGGCCGGGTGCACCGGACCACCGAGGAACTACTGGTCCCCGACCCCTCGCTGTCCGTCCGCGAGGGCGCGATCGCCGCCTGGCCGGGCGCCTGGCAGGGCAAGAACCTGCGCGACATCCTCGACGCCCTCGGCTACGACGTCGACCGGCCCTGGCGTGAGCTGCCCGCCGCCGACCGGGAGTGGATCCTCTTCACCGACGAGCAGCCGGTCGTCACCGTCCACCCGGTGCGGGACGCGGACCGGATCCAGCGTCCGTACCAGGGCACGTACAGCAGTGCCCGCCGGTACGTCATGAAGACGTTCTCCGACACCGGGTCCGCGACCCTGCGGGCCAAGGCGGAGCGGTTCCTGGCCAGTGCCCCCTGCCCGGCGTGCGGGGGCAGCAGGCTGCGGCCCGAGGCGCTGGCGGTGACCTTCGCCGGCCGCACCATCGCCGAACTGGCGGCCCTGCCGCTGGCCGACCTCGCCGGGCTGCCGCACGACGGCGCCGAGAGCGCCCGCGTGCTCACCGAGGACCTGGACGCACGGATCGCGCCGGTCGTCGAGCTGGGCCTCGGCTACCTCAGCCTGGACCGGGCCACGCCCACCCTGTCCGCGGGCGAGCTGCAGCGGCTCCGGCTGGCCACCCAGCTCCGCTCGGGTCTGTTCGGGGTGGTGTACGTGCTGGACGAGCCCTCGGCCGGGCTGCACCCGGCGGACACCGAGGCGCTGATCACGGTGCTGGAGCGGCTCAAGGCGGCCGGGAACTCGGTCTTCGTGGTGGAGCACCACCTGGAGGTGGTACGGCGCGCCGACTGGCTCGTCGACGTCGGCCCCGGCGCGGGCGAGCACGGCGGGCGGGTGCTGTACAGCGGCCCGGTGGCGGGCCTCGCCTCGGTGGCCGGCTCGGCGACGGCCCGCCATCTGTTCGCCGGAGAGCCGGGTCCGGCGCGCACCGTCCGCGAGCCGCGCGGCTGGCTGACGCTGGGTCCGGTGACCCGGCACAACCTGCGCGGGGTGACGGCCGCCTTCCCGCTCGGCGCGTTCACCGCCGTCACCGGCGTCTCCGGTTCGGGGAAGACCACGCTCGTCGGCGAGTTCACGGAGGAGGCGGACGCCGTGGGCAGGCTGGTCCGGGTGGACCAGAAGCCGATCGGGCGCACCCCGCGCTCCAACCTGGCCACGTACACCGGTCTGTTCGACGTCGTGCGCAAGGTGTTCGCCGCAACCGAGGAGGCGCGGGCCCGCGGGTACGGGGTGGGCCGGTTCTCGTTCAACGTGGCCGGGGGGCGCTGCGAGACCTGCCAGGGCGAGGGGTTCGTCAGCGTCGAGCTGCTGTTCCTGCCGAGCACGTACGCGCCCTGCCCGGACTGCGCGGGCGCGCGCTACAACCCGGAGACGCTCCGGGTGGAGTACCGGGGGCGGAACATCGCCGAGGTGCTGGACCTGACGGTGGAGAGCGGGCGGATTTCTTCGCGGACGTCCCGGCCGCCGCCCGCAGTCTCGGCACGCTGCTCGACGTGGGCCTCGGCTATCTGCGCCTGGGGCAGCCGGCCACGGAGCTGTCCGGCGGGGAGGCCCAGCGGATCAAGCTGGCGAGCGAGCTGCAGCGCGGCCGCCGCGCCCACACGCTGTACCTGCTGGACGAGCCGACGACCGGGCTGCACCCGGCAGACGCCGAGGTGCTGATGGGCCGGCTGCACGGGCTCGTGGACGCCGGACACACGGTGGTCGTGGTCGAGCACGACATGACGGTCGTCGCGGGCGCCGACTGGGTGGTCGACATGGGGCCGGGCGGCGGCGACCGGGGCGGGCGCGTCGTGGCGGCCGGCACCCCGGCCGAGGTGGCCCGGGCCGAGGGCAGTGCGACGGCGGCCCATCTGGCCCGGGCGCTGAGCGGGGACGCCGGCCGCTGAGCAGCGGGGCGCGGGCGCCGCTGCCCGGCGGCCGGCCGCCGGACGTCAGGTGCTGAGCAGCCGGTTGAAGAAGGAGCGGTAGCGGCGCAACGCCCCGCGCAGTTCCTCGGTGTCCACCCGTTCGCCCTGGCTCCACTGCCCTTCCAGGTCCTTCTTGTGCTGGTCGAAGGTGGTGGCGAGGGTCCGCATGACGTCCGCGACCAGGGCGTCGGCGTCGTGCACGGCCTCCCTGGGGTCGTCGACGAACTTTCCCTGGATGGTCTGCCAGCGGTCGCGGAAGCCCTGCTCCTCGCCGTCGGTCAGCAGTTGCGGGCTCTCGTCGTCGGACGCGCCGGGGGCGCGGGCGGCCTCGGCGGCCGCGCCGGCCCCGCGGGCGGCGGCCGTGTCGCCGGAGGGCTCGGCCGTGGCCCCGGCCGCCTCGGACCCGCCCGGCGCGGGGGCGCCGGTGTCGTGGTCCGCGGCCCCGGTGTCGCCGCCCGTGGGCTCCGTCCCGGTCCGCGTCGTGCCCTCACCCGGGTAGATCGGGGCTCGCGAGGCGGTCGCCCCGCGCTCGTCCTCGGTGGGGGTCCCGGCCGGCTGGGCCAGATCACCGGTGGACAGGCCGCCCGTCGTGCGGCGCGTTTCCTCGTTGCTGTGCACGGTGTTCCTCCATACGGATGGTGCGGGCGTCAGGTCCGGGCGTGGGCCCGGCCGCCGCCGTCGGAGAGCAGCTCGTCGAACAGGGCGCGGTAGTGCACCATGGCACTCCGCAGTTGCTCGGTCGTCGCCTGGCGCTGCGTGCTGAGGGACTCCACCTCGTGCGCGGCGCGGTAGTGCTCGAGGGTGCGGCCGTGCTCCACCGAGAGGTCCCTCGTCTGCTGCTCGAAACCCTCGGTCGGATATCCCCGCTCACGCATCAGCGACGTCACCAGGCGGTCCGCGTCGTGCACCGCGTCCTGCGGCCGGTCCACGAACTCCTGCTGGACGTCGTTCCACTCCCGCGAGTAGCGGTCGCGCGAGACCGGGGGCAGCGGCCTGATCTCCAGGGAGTCGTGGCGCCGCTCGCGGTCCCTGAGTTCCCGTTCGGCGGTGCGCCGGCTGCCGGATCCCTCGACCGTGCGTTCATACTCCGGGCCGAAGCGCTTGCGGAGGCGGTCGCGCCTCATCCGCGACACCGCCATGGCGATCAGTGCGATCAGTGCGAGCACCACGACGATCGGGATGATGATCGCCAGCAGCGTTCCCGTGGACATGGCCAGAAGCGTTCCCGTGTACATGGACACACGCTCCTCGGAAGTAGTGGTGTACGCGTCCCGGGTTCCCTTTAGCCGGAAATGTACCCATTCTGTGTTACTCCCAGCCGGCCACTCCCCGGCCGCCCGGGCGAGCGTCCGCCGGTCGTGGTGGCGGCCGGCCGGGATGAGCGGGCGCACCTCCACCTCGGCCACCAGGCCACGCGCGGAGGCGACCCGCCACAGCGAGGCGAACAGCGTGTCGTCGCCGACGAACGCGGCCGCCGTGGCCGCCCCTTCACCGGCGCCGCGATAGCTCAGGCGCACCGGCTGCACGGGCGCCCGGGCGTCGAGCGCGGCCTGGAAGACGGCCCGGCGGAAGTGCCCCCGGGCGCGCCCGCACCAGGTGCTGCCCTCCGGGAACACCGCGACGGCGGCGCCGCCTCGCAGTGCCGTGCCGATCCGGGCGACGGTCTCCGGCAGGGCGCGCAGCCGGTCCCGCTCGATGAACAGGGTCCCGCCCCGCGCGGCGAGCCTGCCCGCCACGGGCCAGCGCCGGATCTCGGACTTGGCGAGCATCCGGGCCGGACGCACCGCCGCGAGCAGCGGGACGTCCAGCCAGGAGACGTGGTTGGCGACCAGGAGGACGCCGCCCTCGGCGGGCGCGGCGCCGGTGAGCCGGATCCGGACGCCCGCGGCCCGTACGACCGCCCGGCACCAGCGCCTGACCCAGCCGGCCGGGAGCCGGCCGCCGAGCGGGCACAGCGCGATGCCCGCCAGCACCAGGGCGGTGACCGCGGCCAGCCGCAGCACGGCCCGGGGCACGGCCACGGAGGGTCCGGCCGGTTCCAGGCACGCGGCCGGGGTGCAGGGCGCGGTGGGCAGCCAGGCGCTCATCAGGCCGGCACGAGGGAGAGGAAGTGCCGCAGGTAGCGCGGGTTCACCCGGCGCATCGACAGCAGCACGTACAGGTCGGCGACCCCGAAGTCCGGGTCGTGCGCGGGCTCCCCGCACACCCAGGCGCCGAGCCGCAGGTAGCCGCGCAGCAGGGCGGGCAGTTCACCGCGACCGGCCGGCGCCGCGGCGGACGGCGCCCACGGCAGCAGCGGACGCACCCGGTACTCCTCGGGCGCCAGGTGCTTGGCGCGCACCCGCTCCCAGGTGGCGGCGGCCTGGGCGCCGCCGTCGGCGAGCGGTACGGAGCAGCAGCCCGCCAGCCACTCGTGGCCCCGGTCGGTCATGTACCGGGCTATCCCGGCCCAGATGAGGCCGATGACCGTGCCGTCGCGGTGGGCGGGGTGCACACAGGAGCGGCCGACCTCCACCAGCCCGGGCTTCAGACCGTCGAGCGCGGTCAGGTCGAACTCGCCCTCGGAGTAGAGCCGTCCGGCGACCGCGGCCCGTTCCGGCGGCAGCAGCCGGTAGGTGCCGACGACCTGGCCGGTGACCGTGTCGTGGACGAGCAGGTGGTCGCAGTACGCGTCGAACGGGTCGACGTCGAGGCCCGGTTGCGGGGTGGTCAGCAGGGCGCCGAGCTCCCCGGCGAACACGTCGTGCCGCAGCCGCTGGGCGGCGCGGACGTCGTCCTCGTCGCGGGCGAGGGTGACGGTGTAGCGGGCGGGGGCCGCGGGCTGTGAAGGACGGTCGAGCGTGGTGACGCCGGTCATGGCTCACTCCCTGGTCACGGGCCGGGGTCGGCAGCAGGGCAGTCCGGCGCTTCCGGGCTGCCGCTCCTGTTCTTCCGATGCCGGTTGGCGTGCGTGTGACCGGTGGCGGGAGCGCGGGTGTGGGGTTGCTGAACGGCGCGGGAGGGCGCGGGGCCGGAAAACCAGACGGGGCCGGGATGAGCACCGTCCCCGGCCCCGCCCGTCCGCCCCTGTGCGGCGAACGTCCCTGCGGTCCCCGCTACCGCTTGGCCGCCTTGCGGGTGGCGCGCAGCCACTCCTTGTTCATGCCGGTGATGGACATCAGCGGGATGCCCTTGGGGCAGGCCGTCGCGCACTCACCGGTCAGCGTGCAGCCGCCGAAGCCCTCGGCGTCCATCTGCGCCACCATGTCCAGCACCCGGGTCTCCCGCTCGGGCGCGCCCTGCGGCAGGACGCCCAGGTGATTGACCTTGGCGGAGGTGAACAGCATCGCCGCGCCGTTGGGGCACGCGGCCACGCAGGCCCCGCAGCCGATGCACTCCGCGTGCTCGAAGGCGAGGTCGGCGTCCGGCTTGGGCACCGGGGTGGCGTGGGCCTCCGGCGCCGAGCCCGTCGGGACCGTGACGTAGCCGCCGGCCTGGATGATCCGGTCGAACGCGGACCGGTCGACGACCAGGTCCTTGACGACCGGGAAGGCCGAGGCCCGCCAGGGCTCGACGTCGATCACGTCGCCGTCCTCGAAGGACCGCATGTGCAACTGGCAGGTGGTGGTGCGCTCCGGGCCGTGCGCGTCGCCGTTGATGACGAGCGAGCACGCGCCGCAGATGCCCTCGCGGCAGTCGTGGTCGAAGGCGACCGGGTCCTCGCCCTTGAGGATGAGCTCCTCGTTGAGGGTGTCGAGCATCTCCAGGAAGGACATGTCCGGGGAGATGCCGTCCACCTCGTACGTGGACATCGCGCCGTCGGCGTCGGCGTTCTTCTGCCGCCAGACGCGCAGGGTGAGCTTCATGCGTAGCTCCGCTGGGTGGGGTGGACGTACTCGAAGACCAGGTCTTCCTTGTGCAGGACGGGAGCCGAGCCGGTGCCCGTGAACTCCCAGGCGGCCGCGTAGCCGAACTCGTCGTCCCGGCGGGCCGCCTCGCCGTCGGGGGTCTGCGACTCCTCGCGGAAGTGGCCGCCGCAGGACTCGGCGCGGTGCAGCGCGTCGAGGCACATCAGCTCGGCGAGCTCCAGGTAGTCGACGATCCGGTTGGCCTTCTCCAGCGACTGGTTGAACTCCTCGCCGGAGCCGGGCACCTTGATGCGCCGCCAGAACTCGTCGCGGATCTGCGGGATGCGCTCCAGGGCCTTGCGCAGACCGGAGTCGGTGCGCGCCATGCCGCAGAACTCCCACATCAGTTCGCCGAGTTCGCGGTGGAAGGAGTCGGGGGTGCGGTCGCCGTCGACGGCCAGGAGCAGGTTGAGCCGGTCCTCCGTCTCGGCCAGCACCTCCAGCACGGCGGGGTGGTCGCCGGTCACCGGGTCCTGGTGGGGGTTGCGCGCCAGGTAGTCGTTGATGGTGGCCGGGAGCACGAAGTAGCCGTCGGCCAGGCCCTGCATCAGCGCGGAGGCGCCGAGCCGGTTCGCGCCGTGGTCGGAGAAGTTGGCCTCGCCGACGGCGAACAGGCCGGGGACGGTGGTCTGCAGGTCGTAGTCGACCCACAGGCCACCCATCGTGTAGTGCACGGCCGGGTAGATGCGCATCGGCACCTCGTACGGATCCTCGTCGGTGATCCGCTGGTACATGTCGAAGAGGTTGCCGTACTTGGCCTCGACGGCCTTGCGGCCCATCCGCCGGATCGCGTCCGCGAAGTCCAGGTAGACACCCTGTCCTCCGGGGCCCACTCCCCTGCCCTCGTCGCAGACGTTCTTCGCGGCGCGGGAGGCGATGTCGCGCGGGACCAGGTTGCCGAAGGACGGGTAGATGCGCTCCAGGTAGTAGTCGCGCTCGTCCTCGGGAATCCGGTTCGGGGGACGGTCGTCGCCCTTGGCCTTCGGCACCCAGATCCGGCCGTCGTTGCGCAGCGACTCGCTCATCAGCGTCAGCTTGGACTGGTGGTCGCCGGTGCGCGGGATGCAGGTGGGGTGGATCTGGGTGAAGCAGGGGTTGGCGAAGTGGGCGCCGCGCCGGTGGGCCCGCCAGATCGCGGTGGCGTTGGAGTTCATGGCGTTCGTCGACAGGTAGAAGACGTTGCCGTAGCCGCCGCTCGCCAGGACGACGGCGTCCGCGAAGTACGTGGAGATCTCCCCGGTGATCAGGTCCCGGGCGACGATGCCCCGGGCCCGTCCGTCGACGACGACCAGGTCGAGCATCTCGGTGCGCGGGTGCATCTCCACGTTGCCGGCGGCGATCTGCCGGGACAGCGCCTGGTAGGCGCCCAGCAGCAGTTGCTGGCCCGTCTGGCCGCGGGCGTAGAAGGTCCGGGACACCTGGACGCCGCCGAACGAGCGGGTGTCCAGCAGGCCGCCGTACTCGCGGGCGAACGGCACGCCCTGGGCCACGCACTGGTCGATGATCTCGACGGAGACCTGGGCGAGGCGGTGCACGTTGGACTCGCGGGCCCGGAAGTCGCCACCCTTGACGGTGTCGTAGAACAGGCGGTGGACCGAGTCGCCGTCGTTGCGGTAGTTCTTCGCCGCGTTGATGCCTCCCTGCGCGGCGATGGAGTGGGCGCGGCGCGGGGAGTCCTGGTAGCAGAACTGGACGACGTGGTAGCCCTGTTCGGCGAGCGTGGCGCCCGCGGAGCCGCCGGCGAGGCCGGTGCCCACGACGATGACCGTGTGCTTGCGCCGGTTGGCGGGGTTGACCAGCCTGGCCTCGAAGCGGCGCTTGTCCCAGCGCTCGTGGATCGGGCCGGCGGGCGCCTTGGTGTCGACGGCCGGTTCGCCTGTCGTGTAGTTCAGGTAGTCGGTCATGTCAGCTCACCACTCCGGTCATGACACCCACGGGTACGGCGATGAAGCCGGCCGTGAGCAGCAGCGCGAGGACGTTCGCGAGGGTCTTCAGGGCGCGGTCGCGGGAGCGGCTGCCGACGCCGAGGGTCTGGGCCGCGCTCCAGAAGCCGTGCCGGACGTGCAGGCCGAGCGCGAGCATCGCGACGATGTAGACGATGTTGCCGTACCAGGTGGAGAAGGTGTCCACGACGTTCTGGTACGGGTGCCCCTGCTGGAAGCCGCCGGAGTGCACGGTGCCGGTGGTCAGGTCCAGCAGGTGCCAGACGATGAACAGGCCGAGGATGATCCCGCCCCAGCGCATCGTGCGGGTGGCGTAGCTCGCCCGCGGCCTGCTGTGCACGTACTTCACGGGCCGCGCCCCGATGTCCCGGCGGCTGAGCTGGTAGGCGGAGGTGGCGTGGGCGGCGACGGCGACGACCAGGACGATCCGGATCAGCCAGAGCGTCCACTCGTAGTGCATGAAGGGTTCGCCGACGGTGCGCAGCCAGTGGGCGTAGTGGTTGAACTCGCCCGCCCCGAAGAAGATCTTCAGGTTCCCGATCATGTGCGCGACCAGGTAGAGCAGCATGACCAGGCCGCTGACGGCCATGACCGTCTTCTTGCCGACCGTGCTGTCCCACATCGTGCGCGCCATGGACGGCCGTCGGTCCGTCCGCGTTGCCAGAGCCATGTTGAGAAACGCTAGGGCCGGAGGGCCCGATCGGTCCAAGACATGGTCCGCCTTGATTCCATAGGCGACGGCTATCCTGGAGTCCATGCAGTTCCAGCAGCTCCAGTACTTCGTGGCCGTCGCCGAGACCCGGCACTTCACCCGGGCCGCCGAACTGGTGCACGTGGCCCAGCCCTCGCTGTCCCAGCAGATCAAGGCGCTGGAGCGTGAGCTGGGCGCGGACCTGTTCGTGCGCGCCCGGGGCAACATCGCGCTGACCGACGCCGGCGAGGCGCTGCTGCCGCTGGCCCGGCGGATCCTCGCCGACGCGGACACGGCCCGGCACGAGGTGCAGGAGCTGGTGCAGCTGCGCCGGGGGCGGGTGCGGCTGGGCGCTACGCCCAGCGTGTGCACCGGGCTGCTGCCGGACGTGCTGCGCGCCTTCCACGACCGGTATCCCGGGATTCAGCTCCTGATCGAGGAGGGCGGCTCCCACGACCTGGTGCGGCAGCTCGCCCGAGGCGCCCTCGACCTCGCCCTGGTGGTGCTGCCGCTGCCCACGCCGTCGCCCGCCCTGACCACGGTGGAGCTGCTGCGGGAGGACCTGGTGGTGGTCTCCTCGCCGGACGCGCGGGCGCCCGGCCGGGGCGGGCGGGTCGTGGACATCGCCGGCCTGGAGGGCGAGCGTCTGGTGATGTTCCGGCACGGGTACGACCTGCGGGAGCTGACCGTCGCGGCGTGCCGCTCCGCCGGGTTCGAGCCGGAGTTCGCCGTGGAGGGCGGCGAGATGGACGCGGTGCTGGGATTCGTACGGGCCGGGCTGGGGGTGGCGGTGGTGCCGCGGATGGTCGCCACCCGGGCCGGACAGGGGCTGCGGGTCACCCCGCTGGCGCGTCCGGGGCTGCACCGGACCATCGCGCTGGCCCACCGCAGCGACGTGGCCCCGCCCCGGGCGGCTCGGGAGCTCCAGCGGATGCTGCTGGAGCGGTGAGGCCTCCCCCGGCACCCGTCCCCCGCGCGCTCAGGCGCCGGAGTGCAGATAGGCCGCCCAGCGGGTCGGGGTGGCCGGGTAGGCGTCGCGGACGGTGAGCTGCGCCCGGTTGAGCGCGGCGGCCGAGGCCGCGGTGTCCGGCGGGGTGCTGCCGTCCGCGGTGAGGGCGGCGTACAGCTCCCGGGCCATCCGGGGGGTGTCCGGGGCGTGCCACAGGGTGCCGATGACGCCCCGGAACCCGGCCAGCTGGAAGGCCGCCGCCAGATGCATCGGCTCGTCGGGCAGCCGGGGGTGCGCCTGGGCCGTGCTGCAGGCGGAGAGGACGGCCAGCGCGCCGTGCTCCAGTGGGGTGCCCTGGATCTGGTCGGCCGTGAGGGTCCCGTGACCGAGGTGCAGGCCGCCGCCGCGCAGCAGGCCGAGGGATGAGTCGTTGTCCCCGTGGCACGCGAAGTGGACCAGGGTGTGCTCGTGCAGCGCTGCGGTCACGGTCCTCAGGTCGGCCTCCGCGCCGAGCAGCAGCCGCGCGCCGGGAAGCGCGGCGAGGACGATGCGGGCCTCCCGCTCGGCCTGGGGCAGCGGCGGGCCGTGCCGGCTGTTCGGCACGGCGACGACGAGGGAGCTCGGTCCCGGTCCGCCGGGCGGTGTGCCGGGCGCGCGCCGCAGGGAGTGGGCCAGCGCCCCCAGGGTGGGGGTGTAGGAGGGGATCACCTGGTCGATGACGGTGGGCCGGGCGCCGGGCGCGCGGTCCCGGGCGCGGGCCTCGGCCTCGGCGCCCGTGCGCGGGTGGCGGCCCGCCGCGTGCAGCGGGAGCCGCACCACCGGTCCCACCGGGCACCACCAGAGCCGCGGCTTCGGGCGACCCGGTACGGCGGTGTCCAGCAGGTCCAGGACGGGCGAGGTCACCTCGTCCCACAACCAGCCCAGGACGTCGTGCAGTTCGCGCTGCGCGGCCTCGCGGCGGTCGGGCCCGGCGGCCGGGTCCACCGCGTCCCGCAGGGCCGTCGTCAGCGCGGCGGCGTGCGCGTGCGCCGCCGTGTCGGTCAGGCCCGGCAGCGCGATGTGCCGCACCGGGTCCGCGGGGTCGGCGGGGACGAGCAGGGCGTCCCCCCTCGCGCGGTGGGCCAGGACGAGCACGACGGTGGCTCCGGCGGTGGCGGCGCGCAGGGCGGCCAGTGACCGCCGGCCGGTCAGCTCGGCGAACCGCGGGTCCGCGGCCAGGACCTCGACGATGCGCTCGCGTTCGGCGGCGAGTCTGCGGGTCTGCGCCGCGTAGCCGGGGCGGGGGTCCCAGCTGCGGGTCGCGTCCGTGGTGGTGCGGCCGAAGCGGTGCTGGGTGACCGCGTTCAGGTCGATCCTGCCGACGTTCGCGAAGAAGTCGGCCTTGGCGAGGCTCCGGTCGATCTCCACGAGGCGCGCGGCGGCCTTCGCGTCGATCCTGCGCAGTTCGGCCCGGTGCCGCCAGGAGGTGATCGCCTGCCCGTAGAGGATCGCCCGGCCGTTCTCCAGCAGTTCGACCGCGTGTCCGGGGCGGCCGGCCTCGATGGCAGCGATCGCGGCCTGCACGGCCAGTTCGGGCGCCCGGCCGGCGATGCCCTTGCGGACCGGTCCGGCGTAGGCGCGCCGGGCCAGGCCCGGGACCTCGGCGAGTGCGGCTTCCAGTACGCGCAGGGCGTGCTCGGGGTCGCCCGTGGCCCGGGCGAGACGAGCGCACTGCTCCCGGGCCTCGAACAGCAGAGTGGTCGACAGCCGCGCGTCCGCCACCACCGCGTCCCAGGCGGCGAGTGCTTCGGCGCGCAGCTCGGCGTCCGGCCGCACCTCCGCCTCCGCCTCCGCCTCCGTCAGGTCGTACAGGGCGGTCGCGGCGCGGGCGAACAGGATGAGGCGCTCGCTGTGGAACCAGTCGTCGGCCGGGGTGCGGGCCGCGGCGTCCCGGGCCAGGCCGACGGCGTCCTCCAGGGTCGCCCGCTCGCCCGTCTCCCGGTACCGCATGTGCAGCACCTGGCCGATGGAGCTGGTGAAGCGGGGCAGGTCGGGGTGGTCCGCGGGGAGCCGGGACAGGCCGTCCCGGTAAAGCCGTTCGGCCTCGGTCAGCCGGGCGACCCCGCGCTCCCCGCGGCTGCGCCCGAGCATGTGGTGATCGGCCAGGTTCAGCAGCAGCTCGTGTTTGCGCGGGTGGTCCTCGGCCAGCGCGTCGGCGGCCTCGCGCGCGAAGGCGAGTGCCTCGTCGGTCAGTTCCGCGTCCTCCTCGTAGGCGCCCAGCTCACGCAGGGCACTCGCCAGGTTGGACATGCGGAACGGCCGGAAGGAGTCCGTGACCGGGGTCAGGGACAGCGCCCGCCTGCGCAGTGCCACCGACTCCGTCAGGAGGGTGCCGTCCGCCAGCACGTTCGCCGCCCGGACGAACAGCTTCGCCAGCCGCTCCAGCAGGAGGGGCGTGTCCGACTGGTCGGGCTGGAGCGCGGATCGCGCCCGCCGGGCGTGCGCCAGCGCCTCCTCGACGAGCCGTTCGTCGGGCTCGGGTGACGCTTCGGCGGCGAGGTAGAGGGTGGTCTCGGCGAGCACGGTCAGCGCCCGCCCGGCGAGCCGGTGCTCCGGCGGCAGGGCGTCGGCCGCCCGGACGGCCCACATGCGCGCCTGGACGGGTGACGCCTCGTGGCCGCCCTCCAGCCAGACGTGCATCTCGGTCTGCGCGGCCAGCAGCAGGGCCGCGGCCCGGTCCACGTCATGGCCCGGCACCGCCGCGACCAGGGCGAGCGCCGCCGTCCGCCGCTGGGGCCACGGGGCGTCCGCGTCCTCGGCGGTGCCCCACCAGGCACGGTGGCGCTGCTCGGTCTCGGGTGCGTACGCCACCGGAGGCTCGTTCAGGACTGCGGCGACCGCGCGCGTGCCGAGCCGGGGTACCGCCTTCGACTCCAACCGCGCGAGCCACTCGCGGTGTTCCGGGCCCCGGCGGTCGTCCGGGTGGGTGGCCCGCACCAGGTCGCGGGCCGCCGTCAGCGCCTCGGTGAGGGTCTGCGGCGAGCCGGTCGCCTCGTACCACCGGGTCAGCGTGGTCACCAGGTGGCGCGCGGGGTGCAGTTGCACGGGGGTGCGCTGCCCGGCCGCCTCGACGGCCCGGCGCAGGTCGCCCACGGCACGCTCGAGCCCGGAGGGGTCGGTGTCGGGGTCGTACCGGAAGGCCGCGCAACGGGCCTTCAGCACCAGCCGGCCGGCGAGATGCGGATCGTGTCTCGCGTGATGCCGGGCGGTGGCCTCGGCGGCCATGCCGGCGGCCAGCTCGGCCTCGGCCGGCCAGCTGGGGTGGGCGCCGAGTTCGCCGGCGAGCAGGAACAGGTGGGCGTGGTCGGTGAGCAGCGCGGCGCACTCACGCGCCGACGCGCCCTTCTCCTCGAGCCAGCGCCGCTGGAGGTCCCGGGCGGTGTGGAAGGCGGAGTATTCGTGCTGCTCCTCGAACCTGGCCATGAGGAACAGGAGTTGGTCGATGCGGGCCGGGCCGAGCGTGCCCCGCTCCGCCTCTTCGCCGTCCGGCGTCCTTCCGGGCCCGCGCCGCGGCCATCGCCGGCCACGGCGCCGCGCACCCGGCTTTCGCATGCTCTCGCGCAGCGCGTCGGGCAGCGGGGGGAGCCCCTCCGGTTCGTGCTCCAGCATGCCGGCCAGCAGGAGCGCGGCGCGGTACTCCAACAGACCGTGTACGCCCGGCAGATGGAGGTAGCGGAACCAGCGCAGCAGGGCCAGGCGGCCGGTGTCCGCCGGGTCCGCGCCGGGCGGCGGGGGAATCTCGGCGGGAGGCAGCGGCGGCAGGTCCCGGCCGTCGCCGGTGCGCAGGTACAGCTCCAGACCGTCCACCACCTCACCCCCCGGTACACCGGCCAACGAGCCTCCTCCCCCGAGGGTTCCCCGCCGTCGCGTGTCCACCACGGTCGGTGACGGGTACGTTGAACCCCGCCGGCCACGGAAACGGCCGTGGCGCGGGGGAGTTCGAGGAGCCGTCGATGGACGAGATCGCGGAGCGGCTGGCGCGGCTGTGCGTACAGGCGGGGGACGGCGGGCTGCGCGAGCGGGCCGAACGCTACGGGGTGGGCGGCGCGCTGACCCGGCTGGGCGAGGCCGCCCGGTCCGGCAGCCGCACACCCGAGGTCGCGGAGGATCTGGACGCCCTGGACGACGCCTTCGCCCGGCACGGCATCGACGGGCTCACGGTGGGGCCGCGTGCCCTGCCGCCGCTGCGGGGCGGACGCGCCCACCCCGTGGTGACCGTCTGGGGCTGCCCGGCCGGGGCGGCCTGCTCGCGGCTGGAACCGCAGGAGCGCCGCGACGGGGCGCGCACCCCGCCGCCCTCGTGCGGGCTGACCGGCGTCCCCCTGGTCTCCCGGAAGACCCGGCTGTGATCACGGTCCTCGCCGAGCTGGGCAAGCAGGTGGCGGGCCGCTGGGCGGCGCTGCTCGTGCTGCCGGGCGCCTTCTACGTGTCCACCGCGGCCGTCGCGGTGCTGCTCGGCCACGGGCACGCGCTCGACCCCGGGGTGCTGACCGTCTGGCTGGACTCGGTCGCCGCCGCTCCGGCCAGCGGCCGCTTCGGTACGGTGCTGATCGGCGCCGCGGGCTTCACCGCCGCGTCGGCCGCAGCGGGACTGGCCGCCTCGGCGGCCGCGCAGCTCGTCGAGCGGGTGTGGTGGGCGTCCGGCGAGGAGCCGCCGCTGCGGGCCCTGGCCGCCTCGCGCGGACGGCGCTGGCGGCTGGCCGAGGAGCGGGTGACCGCCGCGCTGCGGGAGTTCACGGCGTCCGGCGGCACTCCGCGCACGGCGCGGGCCCTGCGGGCGGCGATCGCCCGCCGCGACGCGATCTGCCCGGAACCCTCGTCCCGGCCGACCTGGATGGGGGATCGCCTGTACGCCGTGGACGAGCGGGTGCACGACTCGTACCACCTGGATCTGACGGCCGCCTGGCCGCGGCTGTGGCTGCTGGTTCCGGGCGAGGCGCGAGCCGAACTCGCCGAGGCCCGGGCCGGGGTCGGCGCGAGCGCGCGCCTCATGGGATGGGGGCTGCTGTACCTGCCGCTCGCCTTGGTGTGGTGGCCCGCCGCCGTGCTCGCCGCGGGGGTGCTGGTCGCCGCCCGCCACCGGGCCCGGCTCGCCGTCGCGGTGCAGGCCGACCTCGTGGAGGCGACGGTCGACCTCTACGGCCGCGAACTGGTGCTGCGGCTGGGGATCGACTGCCCGGGCCGGCTCGGCCCCGAGGAGGGCGGCGCGGCGACCACCCTGCTGCGCAAGGACCGCACGGACCTGTCGCGCTTCGACGGGTGAGGCGCCGGGTCACCGGTCCGCCCGGCCGGTGACCCGCGCCGCTCGGCGTGGCGGACGGCGTGCGGCCCCGCCGGCGCACCGGTACGGGAAGCGGCCTCCGGTCGCCTGGTACGGGCCCGCGCCGGCGCCCTCACGCCTGGGCCGGCGACGGTGGCGGAACGGCGTCCAGTCCGATGCTCGTGGACACGGTGACGTGCGGCGCCGAGGTCAGGCGTACCGAGAAGCCGCCCCGGGAGCCGAGGCGGCCCCGGCGGCCGGCCGGCTCGGGCGCCGGGTGGTGCGGGGTCGACCGCATCACCCGGTCGTGCCGGGCGCGGTCGCGCGCGGACATCAGCCTGCGGTCGACCGTCAGCGACGGCGGCAGGCTCAGCCGGGGCCACCGGGAGTGGTGCACGAGGACCCGCACCCTCAGCCGCCCCTCCCCCAGTTCCCGGTCCGCCTCGGACAGGTGCTCGCCCAGCGCGCCCAGCGCGTCGGCGACCTGGTCCGCCGCGGTCCGCAGGTCCTCGGCGGGGTCGTACGGTTCGAGGAGGTCCCTCGGGGCGACCACGGCGCACCGGATGCCCAGGTCGTCGTCGCGCAGCTCACGCCCGGCGCCGAGGTCCGTGCGGGCGGTCCCGTGCAGGCTGAGCGTCATTTCGGCGCCGTAGCGGCTCGCGGTCATCGCCACCGGGAACAGAGCCGTGTAGCGCAGCAGCCGGGCGCAGCCGATGAGCACCCGGCCGACCGGCCACATCGCGGACGCGCCCAGGACCCGGACGACCTCGTCGTGCCGGCCGAGCCGGCGCAGGACGTCGGCGTAGTCCCGCCGGATCGACAGTGCCGTGTCGTCCTCGGGGCCGAAGGTGTACTCGCAGGCCTCCACGAACGCCGGGTACTCGTCGGCCGCCGCGGCCAGGTCGCCCTTCCTCACCAGCACGCTGAGGAAGTTGTTCGCGGCGTTGAGGGTCAGCGGGTGCGCGGGCCCGAACTGGGCGGCGCGCTCCGCGTGCACCTGGTCGAATAGGTTCAGCGCCTCGTCCCAGCGGCACAGGTCCCGCATCACCAGGGCGAAGTTGTTCAGGCAGGTCAGGGTGATCAGGTGCGAGGGGCCGAAGCGCCGGGCGAAGCAGTCCCAGGCCAGCGCGTACTGCTCCACCGCCTCGAGCAGCTCCCCGGACTCGTGCAACGCCCCCGCCAGATCGTGCCGGGCCGTCGTGGTCTCCAGTGCCCGCAGCCCCTGGCTCGCCTCCAACGCGGCCACGTACTCCCGCAGTTCGGCCACCGAGCGATCCGCCATCCGGTCCTCCGTCCTCGGGCACGGTGAACGACGCGACGGCGGGCGCCGACGCGGCCCGCCCGTCGTATGCGTACCCCGGCGGAGCCGCCGTCAGCCGGTCGCGTCCACGAGCGCCAGTTCGTGCAGCCTCTCCGGCGGGCCCGGCCGGGCGTAGTACCAGCCCTGGGCCGTGTCGCAGCCGAGTATGCGCAGTTGCTCGGCCTGGGCCCCGGTCTCCACGCCCTCGACGGTGACCGCGAGGTCGAGGCTGTGGGCCAGGGAGACGATGCCCTCCACGATCTTCAGGTCGACCGGGTCGGCCGGGAACTGCTGCATGCCCCGGGTGAAGGAGCGGTCCAGTTTCAGGACGCTCACCGGCAGCCGGCGCAGGTTGGCGAGGTTGGAGTAGCCGGTGCCGAAGTCGTCCAGGGCGATGTCGACGCCCATCTCGGCGAGCCGGCGCAGCGGTTTGAGCAGGGCGTCGTCGGCGCCGATCAGGGCCGACTCGGTGACCTCCAGGCAGAGGGCGTCCGGGGTGACGCCCGCCCGTTCGAGGATGTCCACCGTGTCCTGGACCAGGCCGGGATGGCCGAGCTGGCACGGGGAGAGGTTGACGTTGATGCGCAGCGGGCTCGCGGCGTCCTGGCCGGCGTACCGTTCGCGCCATTCGCGGGCCTGGCGGATGGACTGCTCCAGCACCCAGCGGCCGAGCGGCACGATCAGGCCGGTGTGCTCGGCGAGCGGGATGAACCGGTCGGGGCCGAGCACGCCGTGCTGCGGGTGCAGCCAGCGCACCAGGGCCTCGGCGCCGCGGACGCTGCCGTCGCCGAGGTGGACCAGCGGCTGGTACTCGATGAAGAACTCGCCGCGCTCCAGGGCCGTCGGCAGGGCGGTGGTGAGGCCGTGCCGGGTGATGGCGCGGGCGTCCGCCTCCGGGTCGGCCAGTTCGGAACGGTTGCCGCCCGCCGACTTGGCCCGGTACATGGTGATGTCCGCGCTGCGCAGCACCTCCGCCGCGGTGCGCTCGCCGGCCGGGCCCTCCACGATGCCGAGGCTGCCGCGCACCAGCAGGTCGCGGCCGTCGATGCTGATGGGGGTGACCAGGGCGCTCATGATGCGCTCGGCGAGTTCGTCGACCTCGCGCTGGGTGTCGGTGCCGGTGGTCAGCGCCACGAACTCGTCGCCGCCGAGCCGGGCGACCATCTCGCCGGGCGCGGTGGCGCAGGACTGCAGCCGGTCGGCGACCTCCACCAGCAGCCGGTCTCCGGCCGCGTGGCCGAGGCTGTCGTTGATGGTCTTGAAGCCGTCCAGGTCGAGGTAGCACAGGCCGAAGCGCTGACCTTCGCCGGCGCCGAGGGCCTTCTCCAGGCGCTCGAAGAACAGCGTGCGGTTGGGCAGTCCGGTGAGGGCGTCGTGCGTGGCCTCGTAGCGCAGCCGGAGGTTGAGCAGGCGGCGCTCGGTGGTGTCCTCCATGAGGGCGAGCTGGTACTGCGGATTGCCGTCGGCGTCCCGGAGCAGGGAGACCGTCAGGTTGGTCCACAGGGCAGTTCCGTCGGGGCGGTTGAAGGCCTTCTCGACGTGGTAGTGCTCGCGTTCGCCGCGGACCAGCTCCTCGTAGAGCTTCCAGGTCTGCGGCGCGTCCTCCGGATGGGTCCACTCCAGCACCCGGCGGCCGCGCAGGCCCGGCTCGGTGAGGCCGAACATGCGCAGCAGCGCCTTGTTGACCTGCAGGATGTTGCCGTCCAGGTCGGCGATGCTGATGCCTATGGCCGCGCCCTCGAACACGGCTCGGAACCGGGCCTCGCTGGCGTGCAGCGCCTGGGCCACCACGCCCTGGGCCCGCAGCGCGGCCTGGGCGATGGCCTCCTGCTCGGCGAGGGTGCGCTCGCGCAGCGCCTGCGCGTATCCGGCGGCCATCGCGTGCTGCAACCGGGAGGAGCGGGCGCGCAGTTCGTCCTGCGGGCTGTCGTCGCCGCAGTAGAGCACCAGGTAGGCGTCGACGCAGTCCAGGGTGCGGGCGAGCGTCTCGGGGTCGGTGCAGTGCGCCTCGACCAGCGCGGCGCCGACCGCCTTCGCCTCGTCGGCGGCGAAACCGCGGGTGTGCAGCAGGTCCCGCAGCCGGCCCGCGAGGGGCAGGAGGAGCTGCTCGAACTCCGCGCGGGTCAGCGAGGTGGAGGTGACCGGGAAGACCGCCCTGCTCCAGATCGTCGCGAACCGGCGCAGTCTGTCCTCCGGTCCGTCCGGCTCCGCGCTCACGCCTTGCGCCCCACGCCGGCGTACCCGGAGAAGGCGTACGGATCCTCGTCCTCCGGCGCCGACTCCGGCCGCCAGCGCGGCATCTGCACCACTCCGGGTTCCACCATGTCGTACCCCTCGAAGAACCGCGCGATGTCGTCGGGCGAGCGCATGATCAGCGGGTTGCGGATGTCCTTGTACACGTCCACCGTGCCCTCGGCCCGCTCCGCCGTCAGCGGAATCCCCTCGTAGGAGGCATGGGTGAGGATCAGCAGGCTGCCGGGCGCGAGCGCGTCGCGCAGCTCGGCCACCGCACCGTAGGGGTCGTCCGCGTCTTCCACGAAGTGAAGTATCGCAACGAGAAGCAGGGCCACTGGCCGATTCAGGTCGATGAGGCGGCTCAGTTGGGGGCTCGCAAGGATCTCCTGCGGCTTGCGCAGGTCGGCGGCGATCACGTCCGTGCCGTCGTCGCCCTGGAGCACGGCCTGGCTGTGCGCCACCGCGACCGGGTCGTGGTCGACGTACATCACCCGTGCGTCCGGCGCCGCCGACCTGGCCACCTCGTGCACGTTGCCGTACGTCGGGATGCCGGAGCCGATGTCGAGGAACTGGGTGATGCCCTCGCCCGCCGCGAAGCGCACCGCGCGGCGCATGAACGCCCGGTTGGCCTGCATGATCTTCGGCAGCCCCGGCATGAACTCCATCGCCCTGCGGGCCGCTTCCCGGTCGACCTCGAAGTTGTGCGATCCGCCCAGGTAGAAGTCGTACATACGCGAAACGCTCGGCACCGAGATGTCGATGCTCCGGGGTGCCCAGGCGGGACGCTCCATGTATCTCTCCCAGGGATGGCTGACGGGGAAGGCGATCCGGTGTTCGAGCAGAGGCTACTGATCGCCCGCCAACGGAGCGACCCGAACCGGAAATTGACCATCCGTTCCCGGTCACTGCCTGCGGCAAGTGCCCGAACGACCCCGCTGTGTCACGACGCTCCGGCCGACTCCGGAATTCGCACAGCACACGAACGGTCCGCCCCCTCCGTGCGGTGCGGAGGGGGCGGACCTTCGGTCACGCGCCGGTGGGCGGGGCGATCGACCCTGGGGAGGTGATCCTTACTTGCCCGGCGCGCCGACCGGCTTGCCGTCGGGCGAGACGGCGTACCACGTGCCGCCCACGCCCTGACCGTTGGTGTCTCCGGGAGCCTTGTCGCCGGAGAAGGTGTAGATGGGCCAGCAGTTGACCGACATCTGCTTGACGCCGTCGGGCCGGGTGAAGGGCATGAGCCCCTTCTTCTTCACGCCCTCGGTGTCGTCGGCGTTCACCGGGCCGACGGCCGGCCACTTCTCCAGGCAGGCGCCGGTGCAGTTGGAGACGGACTTCGGCCAGGCCTGGTCCTTCAGGAAGCGGTAGACCGTCATGCCGTTCTTGTCCACGACGATGTCGCCCAGTTTGGGGTCCTTGTGCACGGACAGCCCGGGCAGGTCGGTCACCTTGGCCTTCTTGCCGTTGGGGGCGAGTGCGAACCACTTGCCGCCGACGCCCTGGCCGTTGACGTCGCCGGAGTTGACGTCCTTGGCGTAGCGGTAGGCGGGCCAGCCACCCACGGTGAGCTGCTTGCTGCCGTCGGCCCGGGTGACCTCGCCGAGCAGCGCCTTGTCGATGCCGGCGCCGGCGGTGGCGTCGTCCGCTGGCACCGGCGGCCAGGTGGTGGCGCAGTCGCCGGAGCAGTTCGACTTGGGCGGGTTGGCCGTGTCCTTGTCGAACCGGTAAAGGGTGAGACCGGAGCCGTCCGTCAGCACGTTGCCCAGGTCGGGGTTGGCGGCCACGGTCAGCTTGCCTGCGGGGGCCGCCGGACTCGGGGAGGCGGAGCTCTGGTTGCCGTCGGCGCCGTACCCGTTGCCGGCGCCCGTGCCCGTACCGGCCGGGCTTCCGTAGTCGCCGGCCGCCGCCGTGGCGCCCACGTTCTGGGCCGCCGACGCGGGGGTCGTGGTGTTGTCCTGACCGCACGCCGTCGTCAGTGCCAGCACCGAAGCGGCCGTAGCCACCAGTGAGGCGGTCCGCCAGGAGGTCCTCATCGTCAACTCCCATATTTCGCCTGGATGTCGCAGCGCTCTGCTGCGCCGCCGCACGGCCATGGGTACGCGGCGCGGGGGCGGGAGCGTTCAATCCGGGCGCGAATTTCTTTCCGCCCGCTGTGACACGGCCGCCGGAAGAGCGGAGACAAAGCCGTTCGAACAGGCCGGTCGACGCCTTTCGTCCCGTCAAACCATTCATGGCGTTTTGTCATCCCTTCGGATCAATCCACGGGCACCGCAGACTACGGCCCCGCTCCGCGCCTCATGATCTTCGTCGTGCAAGGACCCGAAGCGACCCGATGCGCGCCCGTCACACGGGTGTTGGCCCTGGTGGCACTGACCTGGACCCTGGTGGGCTGCCCGGTGGGGACCGCGACGGCCGACGCCTGTGCGTACGCCTCGACGGGCCCGGACGGCACGGTGGCGGTGGCCGTGGCGGGCGGCGGCCCGTGGCCCCCCTTCCCGCCGTGTCCGGAACCGAAGCCCCCGTGTCCGCCGACCCCCGCCCCGACGCCCACACCCACACCCACACCCACCCCGACGCCGACCCCCACCCCGACGCCGACCCCGCCGCCGAAGCCCACGCCCGAGCCGACGCCGACACCGGTGCCCGACCCCCCGCCGAAGCCACGGCCACCCGTCAGGCCCGCCCCGGCGGCGCCCGCGCCCCGGCCCAGGGCCAGGCCCACTCCCCCGCCCGCCCCGCCGCCGGCGCCGAAGCCCGCCCCGTCCGCCGAGCCCGCCCCGCGGCCCTCCGCGACCCCGGTGAGCTACCCGGCGTACCGCCCGCGGCCGGTGCACCACACGGCCCCCGCCCGGACCTCACCGGTCACCTACGTCCTGCTCATCACCGTGCCCGCGATCGTCGCCGTCGCGGCGCTGCGCCCGCGCTGACGCGCCGGCCGCTCACCTCTGGAGGCACCGTTGTCGGATTGGCTTGTTCTCGTCCTCGCCATGCTGGGGGCCTGTGCCGTCGTGGTCGTCATCACCCTCGTACGGCACAGAAGGGCGCCCGAGGACGAGGACCCCAGCGAGACCCCGGACGTCATCGAGTACATGACGATGTGGATCGGCGTGGTGTACGCCATCGTCCTGGGCCTGGCCATCGCGGGCGTGTGGGAGGCGCGCAGCGCCGCCCAGGACCACGTGCAGGCGGAGGCCCAGGCGCTGCACGAGATCTCCGAGCGGGTCCGGGTCTACCCGCCCGAGGTCCGCGACCGCATCCGGAACGACGTCGACGCGTACGCCCGCTACGTGGTGACCACCGAGTGGCGGTCGATGACCGAGCGCGGCGAGGTCACCGGGCGCGGCGGCGAGCTGCTGGCTCGGGTCCGCCACGGCCTGACCGACTACCGGCCGGGGAACGACTACGAGGCGCAGGCGTACCAGCCGGCGCTGGACCAGATGGCGGCGGCCGACCAGGCGCGCAACGCGCGCGCCGACTCGACCGGCCCGACCATGCCGCCCGTGGTCTGGTGGGGGCTGCTCAGCGGGGCGGTGATCACCATCGGCATGGTCTTCGCCCTGCAGATCCGGCGCACCGCGCGGGAGCTGGTGCTGGCCGGGCTGTTCTCCGCGACCATCGCCTTCATGCTGTTCCTGATCTGGGACTTCGACGCGCCCTACAGCCGGGGCATCGCGGCCACCGCCGAGCCGTTCCTCACCCTGATCCCGGGCGCCGGGAACTAGCTCCTCCGCGCGGAGCGGGCCGCCGACCGACTTCGCCCCGGTCCCGTGACGGGACCGGGGCGAGGCGGTGGTCGTCCGGGGGCCGGGCTCCGGCGGGGCGGGAGCCGAGGCCGGTCAGACGCGCTTGCCGGGACGGCGGCGCAGCCAGAGCGTGCCGCCCCCGAACACGGTGGCGGCGGCCACCAGTCCGCCGCCGATGGCGATGTCGGTCGGCGTGGCGCCGGTGGAGACGCCGCCGCCGAGTCCCGCCCGGACGCCCCCGGAGGGCCAGTTGGGCCTGTTGCCGTTGAGGCCGCCCGCGTTGTTGAGGTCGCCGCGGCAGTTCCGGTCGTCGAAGGGCCTGTTGCCGTTGTTGGGCAGCCTGCCCGGGTTGTTGAGCTCGCCGCGGCAGTTCCCGTTGAAGGGCCCGTTGCCGTTGTTGTCGCCCCTGCCGTTTCCGTTGTTGAAGTCGCCTCGGCCGTTGCCGTTGTTGAAATCGCCCCGGCCGTTGCCGATGTGGCCGTTGACGTGGCCACTGAAGTTGCCGTTGAAGTTGCCGTTCAGGTTGCCGTTGAAGTTCCCGTTGCCGGGGAAGTTGCCGTTCCCCGGGAAGTTCCCGTTGCCGGGGAAGTTTCCGTGCTCGGGGAAGTTCCCGTTGCCGAAGAAGTTCCCGTTGCCGGGGAAGTTGCCGTTGCCGAAGAAGTTGCCGTTCCCCGGGAGGACGCCGTTGAAGTTTCCGTTTCCGGTTCCGGGGACCACCACCGCCCCGGTGTTCCCGGTTCCGGTGCCGTCCGACGGGCCGCCCCCGGCGCCCATGCCGTCCGCGACGGCCACGGGGGCGGTGGCGAGCCCGAGTACGGCGACCGCAGCGCACGCGGCCCCCAGGGCACGTTTGTTTCGCATGTGATCCTCCGCGGGAGGCACCCCGGGTCCGGTTCCCGGGCGATCGGCGAGAAAGCACCTCCCGACAAGACCCTCAGCCGCCCGGAACACGCCCGCACATCGAGAATGGTCCGTTCTGGTGAGCGGACACGCCGAATAAAAACCACACAATCAGATATTCACGCAGGTCACGGCCCATCAGAAAAATCCTTTCCGCTGCAACTCGGATGGCGCACCGACAGGGCTCCGGACCACCCGTTCGCCCGTCGTCCCGTCGCCCGCCCCTCGCGCGGGACTTAGCGTTTTCCCATGCGCGGAGACGTGGTGACCGCCGCGTCGAGAGGGGATGGCGAATGTCTGCGTCCGAGCTGGCCGAGCTGGCCGAAGAGGAGGAGCGGCGGCGCAAGCGCGCCCCCTGGGGCGTGATAGCGCTGGTTCTGCTGACCGGTCTGGCGCTCATCCGCAACGGCTCGGGTGAGTTCGACGTCGGACCGCCGCAGCCCGCGTCGGCGGCGGCCGCGGACAGCCGTGCCACGCCGGAGCAGGACCCGGCGGCGGTGCCGGCCCCCGTCACGCCGCTGGCGTTCTCCCCGGTCGAGCAGGTCCGGATCCCGGCGATCCACGTGGACGCACCCGTCCAGCCCGTGGGCCTGGACACCCAGGGCTGGGTCGGCGCCCCGCCGCCGGACGACCCCAACCTGGCGGGCTGGTTCACCGGGGCCGTGTCCCCCGGGGAGAAGGGCACCGCGGTGATCGTCGGGCACGTCGACAACCAGCAGGGCCCCGCCGTATTCTACGGACTCGGGGCCCTGAAGAAGGGCAACCGGATCGAGGTCCGGCGCCAGGACGGGAAGACCCCCGTGTTCGAGATCTACGGCGTGGAGGTCTTCGCGAAGAGCAGCTTCCCCGGCAGCCGGGTGTACGGCTCGAAGGGCGCCCCGGAGCTGCGGGTGATCACCTGCGGCGGCGGTTTCACCAAGCAGCACGGCTACGACGGCAACGTCGTCGTCTTCGCCCGCCTGGTCGCGGTCGAGTGAACCGCCGCCGGGCGGGCGGACGCCGCCTCAGGTGACGCGCCGGGGCGGCACGGTGAGGTGGTAGCCGGAGTCGAGGAGATGGGGCAGGTACTCGCGGATCGCCTTGACGCTCTGCGAACGGTCGCCCCCGGCGTCGTGGGAGAGCACCACGACGCCGGGGGCGGCGCCCTCCTCCACCCGGTCGACGATGGTTGCGGTGCCGGGCGTCTCCCAGTCGGTGGTGTCGACCGTCCAGGCCATCGGCTCCATCCCCAGGTCGGAGCCGATCTGGAAGGCGGCCCGGTTCCAGGCGCCGTAGGGTGCGCGGAACCACTGGGGGCGCTCGCCGTAGCTGTCCTCGATGACGTCGCTGGTCCGCGCCATCTCGGAGCGGATCTCCTTGCGGTTGAGGCTGGTCAGCAAGGGGTGCGTCCAGGTGTGGTTGCCGACGACGTGCCCCTCGTCGGCCATCCGGGCCAGCAGCTCCCGGTTGTCCACGACGCACTCCCCGCAGACGAAGAACATCGCCCGTACGTCGTACTTGGCCAGGGTGTCCAGGATGTGCGGGGTGTAGGCCGGGTTGGGGCCGTCGTCGAACGTCAGCATCATCTGCCGGCCACGTCCGGAGATGCGCAGGATGGGCTCGTGCCGGACCTTGGGTTTGCGGGGCGCGGCGCGCGGCGGGCCGTACCCGGTGAGCGGCTGGAGCCGGAAGGCCGAGGACTTGAGCTGCTGGCGGGCCTGCGGTCCGGCGACGGGGGCGGCGGTGCGGGCCGGCTCCTCGCCGCCGGCCAGGACGATTCCCGCGGTGCCCGCGGCGCCCAGCGCGGCGGTCCCGGCGAGCAGCATGCGGCGCCGTGTGAACAACTGATCCTTCTGCATGACTCATCAGTCGCCCGGCACCCCGCCGCCGCACCACAACGGCACCGGTGCGGCGGCGGTAATGCACCCGTACGGCGCAACGCCGGACGCCGCGCCGACGATCCTCAGGAGGGCCGCCGGCCGCGGCGCACCAGGGGGAACGGCAGGGTCTCGCGGATCGTGAGGCCGGTGAGGAACATGACGAGCCGGTCGACGCCGATGCCGAGGCCTCCGGTGGGCGGCATCGCGTACTCGAGGGCGTCCAGGAAGTCCTCGTCGAGTTCCATCGCCTCGGGGTCGCCGCCGGCGGCGAGCAGGGACTGCGCGGTGAGCCGGCGGCGCTGTTCGACCGGGTCGGTCAGCTCGGAGTAGGCGGTGCCCAGTTCGGTGCCGAAGGCCACCAGGTCCCAGCGTTCGGCGAGCCGGGGATCGGTGCGGTGCTGCCGGGTGAGCGGGGAGACCTCGGTCGGGAAGTCCTTGTAGAAGGTGGGCAGCAGGGTGCGTTCCTCGACGAGCCGCTCGTACATCTCCAGGACGACGTCCCCCGGCCCGTCGTCGGCGGTGTACGGCACTCCGGCGCGGTCGCACAGCCGGTGCAGCCGCAGGAGTTCGGTGCCGGGGCCGATCTCCTCGTCCAGCGCCTCGGAGAGCGCGCCGTACACCGTCCGGACCGGCCAGTCCCCGGAGATGTCGTACTCCCGGCCGTCCCGGTGCGCGACCGGGGCGCCGAAGGCGGCGGTCGCGGCGCCCTGGACCAGTTCCCGGGTCAGGTCGAGCATCACGTCGTAGTCGGCGTGCGCCTGATAGGCCTCCAGCATCGTGAACTCGGGGTTGTGCTTGTAGGAGACGCCCTCGTTGCGGAAGGTGCGGCCCAGTTCGAAGACCTTCTCCACACCGCCCACGCACAGCCGCTTCAGGTACAGCTCGGGGGCGATGCGCAGGTACAGGTCGAGGTCGTAGGCGTTGATGTGGGTGGTGAAGGGGCGGGCGTTGGCGCCGCCGTGGATCTGCTGCAGCATCGGCGTCTCGACCTCGAGGTAGCCGCGGTCCAGCAGGCCCTGGCGCAAGCCCTGTACGGCGGCGGAGCGGGCGCGCACCACCCGGCGGGAGTCGGGGCTGGTGAGCAGGTCGAGGTGCCGTCGGCGGACCCTGGCCTCGGGGTCGGTGAGGCCGTGGCGTTTGTCGGGCAGCGGGTGCAGACACTTCCCGGTGAGCTGCCAGGAGCGCACGAAGACGGTGGGCTCGCCCTTGTCGCTGCGTTCCGCGTGCCCGGTGGCGGTGATGTGGTCGCCGATGTCGGTGTCGGCCCGGAAGCGGCCGAGGGCGGGCCCGCAGCGGTCGCGGGTGAGGGCGAGTTGGTGGTCCCCGGACCAGTCGCGCAGCACCGCGAAGAGGATGCCGCCGAAGTCGCGGACCAGCATGACGCGGCCGGCGACCGTCACGTCCTGCCCTTGCGGGACGTCGGCGAGGGCGTGCGTGGGCCGGGGCGTGCCGACCGGGTACGGGTCGGTGCCGGTGGCGCGCAGCCGGTCGAGGGTCCGGTGCCGGACGCGGACCTGGTCGGGCAGGCCCGCGTCCGGGGCGGCGGCTGCGGTCTCGTCCCCTCCGGCGAGGCCGAGCGCCGTGGTGGACGGCGGCCCCTCGGTGGTGGCGGGCCGCCGTCCCGGCATCGAGTGCCCCTTTCGGCGGAGTTTGCGCAAGGACGGCACGGAGACGAATCCTTCGGCGATGCCGGAGGCGAGGCCGATGCGGGCGAGGGAGGCGGCGTCGCCGTAGCAGATGAAGCGGGGGTACCACTGCGGGTGGTACTTGGCGTTGGAGCGGTACAGCGCCTCCAGTTGCCACCACCGGGAGAAGAACAGCAGCAGCCGGCGCCAGAGCCGCAGGACCGGTCCGGCGCCGATGCGGGCGCCCTCCTCGAAGACGGACCGGAAGACGGCGAAGTTGAGGGAGATGCGGTGCACTCCCAGTTTGGGGGCGGCCGCGCAGAGTTCGGTGACCATGAACTCCATCACTCCGTTGGGCGCCGCGCGGTCACGGCGCATCAGGTCCAGGGAGACGCCGTCGCGGCCCCAGGGCACGAAGGAGAGCAGCGCCAGGAGCCGGCCGTCGTCGCCGAGGGCCTCCACCAGCAGGCAGTCGCCGTCGGCGGCGTCGCCGAGCCGGTCCAGGGCCATGGAGAAGCCGCGCTCGGTCTCGGTGTCCCGCCAGGCGTCGGCCTTCGCGACGATCTCCTCGGTCTCCCGCTCGGTGAGCTGGGCGTGGCGGCGGACCCGGCAGGTGGCGCCGGTGCGGCGGACGCGGTGCACGGCCTGCCGGGTGACGCGCATGTCCCGGCCGTCCAGGTCGAACCCGGGGACGTGCAGGATCGCCTCGTCGCCGAGCTGGAGGGCGCCGAGCCCGGCCCGGGCGTAGGCGCGGGCGCCGTCCTCGGAGGCGCCCATCACGGCGGGCGCCCAGGCGTGCCGGCGGGCCACGTCCAGCCAGGCGGCGATGGCGTGCGGCCAGGCCTCGGGGTCGCCGACCGGGTCGCCGCTGGCCAGGCACACGCCCACCTCGACGCGGTAGGTGACGGCGGCCTTGCCGCTGGCGGAGAAGACGACGGCCTTGTCGCGGCGGGTGGCGAAGTAGCCGAGCGAGTCCCGGTCGCCGTAGGCCTTCAGCAGCGCCCGGAGACGGTCCTCCTCGTCGCCGTGCAGGGCCGCCTCCAGGCGCTGCGAACGGAACAGCGTGGCCGCCGCGTTCAGCAGGGCGAGCGCGCCGAGCAGACCGAGCACGAAGGTGACGCGGCGCGGCGGGCGGCCGTCGTAGGCGCTGTTGGAGACCAGCCCGCCGCACACCCGGTCCGCGGCCCAGGCCAGGTGCTGGCCCTGCGGAAGGGTGCCGGGGAACAGCGAGACCAGGCCCCAGCCGAGCAGGATCGCCACCGCGAGGCCGCCCAGCAGCACGCCCAGCGCCCGCCACACGGCGCCGCGGCGGGAGGCGGCGCAGAACTCCCCCCGGGCCGCCACCAGCACGAGCAGCAGCAGGGCGCACAGCACCAGGGACGGCAGCGACTGGCGGTACAGGCCGAGGGCCAGACCGAGGGCGTCGCTGAGCACCAGCAGGCCCAGATAGACGACGACCAGCCACCAGGCGACCTTCTTGCGGGCGGCGGTGGCGCCGGCCAGCAGGAACAGGAAGACGGCGTAGGCGAGGTTGGCGCTGATCGGGACCAGGAGCAGGTCGAGAGTCCGCACGACCGGGCGCAGGACGCGGCGCAGCGGGGCGACGAACGCGAGCAGGGCGCACAGCAGGCCGAGCGCGGCGAAGAAGGCCGCGAAGACCTCGGGCACCCGCCCGAGGTGCCGGCCGGCGGGCGGGCGGCCCGGCTCCCCGGCAGCCCTCCGTGCGGCCGGCCCGGCGGTGGCAGTCATGGTTCCGACTGTAGGAAGACCCCGGTCGGGCCGCCCGTCGAGCGAGCGTCCGGAGCGCGGGCCGCGGGGCGCCGGCCGGCCCCCTGAGCCCGTGCTTCGGCCGGAGGGGGTGCTTCCGATAGCCTCGGGCCGTGACGGAACAGCACGAACAGCACGCGCACCAGTTCGAGCGGGGTACCGACGGGCCGAAGGTCATCGTGGTCGGGGTGGACGGCTCCGACTCCTCGCTGCGCGCCGCCGCGTACGCGGGCGGTCTGGCCCGCCGGCAGCGCGCGCTGCTGGCCGTCGTGTACGTGCAGCCGGTGCTCGCGGCCGGGGCCGCGCTCGGGGCGCCCGTCGCGGAGACGACCGACGAGATCGCCGAGGACCTGGTCGCCTACATCCGGGAGGCGGCCGAGCGGGTCCGGGGGATATTCGACATCCGGTGGGAGTTCCACACCTTCCGCGGCGACCCCTACAACGGCCTGGTGAAGGCCGCCGACGAACTCAAGGCCGACGCGGTGGTGGTGGGCGCCTCGGAGCAGGCCGGGCACCGCATCATCGGCTCGGTGGCGGTGCGGCTGGTGAAGGCCGGACGCTGGCCGGTCACGGTCGTCCCGTAGCGGGTCCCCGCCACGCCGGCGGCCCCGGGGCGGCCGGTGAGCGTCGCCGGGCCCCGGAAGGCGGTCGGGGCGGCCGGTGACGGACCGGCCGGCCGGGTGCGGGCGGGCGCGGTCGTCCGGGGTGCGCTCCGGGCGGCGAGCTCGGGGCCGTCGAGGCCGCGGGCGGGCGGCGCCGCGAATCGGAGCCCGGCCCGCACCGGGCTGGACCGCGCGTGCGTGGCGTCTTCCGTAAGGAGCGCCGCTGAGCCATCATGATCGGCCGTCAGCCGTTTGCCGTCGGCGAAGAGGTGGAACGTATGGCCAAGCTCCGAATGGGCGAAGGAATTCTCCGCCGCAAACCCATCGAGCACATCGAGGAGACCGAGGTCGGCGAGGGCGGCGGGCTCGAGCGGTCGCTCGGCCTGTGGCAGCTCACCGCCATCGGAGTGGGCGGCATCATCGGCGCCGGCATCTTCACGCTGGCCGGAACGGTGGCCAACGAGACGGCCGGGCCCGCGGTCCTGGTGTCGTTCCTCATCGCCGGTGTCGCGAGCGCCTGCGCCGCCCTGTCGTACGCCGAGTTCGCGGGGATGATCCCCAAGGCGGGTTCGGCGTACACCTACGGGTACGCGGTGCTCGGCGAGTTCGCCGGCTGGTTCATCGGCTGGGACCTGCTGCTGGAGTACACGGCCATCGTGGCGGTGGTCGCCATCGGCATCTCCGGCTACTTCAGCTTCCTGGTCGAGCAGATGGGCGCCGATCTGCCCTCCTGGATGCTGGGCGCGCCGGGGACCGGCAGCGGGCACCGGGTGGACCTGTTCGCCGCCGTGCTGTGTCTGCTGATCGCGTGGCTGCTCACCCTGGGCATCCGCAGCGCGGCCCGGTTCGAGACCTTCGTCGTGGCGCTGAAGGTGCTGGTGGTGCTGCTGGTGATCGGGGTGGGCGTGTTCCACATCACCACGGCGAACTACCATCCGTTCTTCCCGTTCGGCATCAGCGGTGCCTTCACGGGAGCGGCGACCGTGTTCTTCGCGGTGTTCGGCTACGACGCCATGTCGACCGCCGCCGAGGAGTCCAAGGACGCGCAGCGGCACATGCCGAAGGCGATCATCTACTCGCTGGCGATCTCGATGGTGCTCTACGTCGCGGCCTGCCTGGTGCTGACCGGCATGCAGAACTACAAGGACATCGACCCGGAGAGCGGGTTCTCCACGGCGTTCAAGTCGGTCGGGCTGAGCGGGCTGGCCGACGTGATCGCGGTGGGCGCGATCATCGGCATCCTCACCGTGATGTTCACGTTCATGCTGGGCGTGACCCGCGTGTGGTTCTCGATGTCCCGGGACGGGCTGCTGCCGCGGTGGTTCGCCAAGACGCACCCGACCCGGCACGTGCCGACCCGGGTGACCTGGATCGTCGGAGCGGCGTCGGCGCTCATCGCCGGGTTCGTCCCCATCGGCGAGGCGGCCGAGCTGACCAACATCGGCATCCTGCTGGCGTTCGTGGTGGTGTGCACGGCGGTGATCGTGCTGCGCTACCGGCGGCCGGACCTGCCGCGCGGCTTCCGCACGCCGTGGATGCCGTTCCTGCCGGCGCTCGGAGTGCTCTTCTCCATCTGGCTGATCACGTTCCTGCAGTGGCAGACCTGGGTGCGGTTCGCCGTCTGGTTCCTGATCGGCTGCGTGATCTACTTCGGCTACTCCTACCGGCGTTCGGCGCTCGCCGGACGCCGGCCCACCGACTGATCAGTCCGCCATGACCAGGCCGTCCGCGGCGGCTCCGCGGCTGAGGACCACGTCCCGGACGCGGTCGCGCACCCCCTCCAGCTCGGCGCCGCCGGCGATGGCCCGGTTGAGGTCGACCACCCGGCCGGCGTCGACGTCGTACATCTGCGGGACGAACTCGGCCTTGGTGACCCGCCAGCGGTCGCCGGGGACGGCGGGCGGAGCGAAGGTGAAGCGGCCGGTGGTGGACTCGTTGCCGCGCGGGTCCCGCACACCCCGGTCGTTGAACATCTCCCCGGCGACCTGGTCGCCGAGGCCGTAGACGACCCAGGTGCCGTTGACCTTCTGGTAGGCCTGCGGGACGTGGGCGTGGGTGCCGAGGAGCAGGTCGATGTCCCGGCGGCCGTCGGTCGTCGAGGCCGTCAGGGCCTTCGCAAGATCGAGCTGGGTCCGGTCGGGGGCGTCCTGCCACTCGGTGCCCCAGTGCACGGAGACGACGACCAGGTCGGCGCCCGCCACCCGGGCGGCGCGGGCGTCGGAGACGATCCGGTCGGCGTCGAGCGGGTTGACGGCCCAGGGCTGCCCGGACGGGAGCGGACGGCGGCCGGCGCCGTAGGTGTACGACAGGTGCGCGATCCTGGCGAGTCCCGCCCGGTACAGGGTGACCGAGCGGGACTCCGCCTCGGTGCGGGCGGTCCCGGTGTGCTTCAGGCCGGCCCGGTCCAGGGCGTCCAGGGTGCGCCCGACACCGGCGGCGCCGTCGTCCAGGGCGTGCTCGGAGGCGGTGGCGCAGCCGTCGTAGCCGGTCGCGGCGAGGCCGGCGGCGAGCTGCGCCGGGGACATGGCGCCGGTGTCCGCGGCGCCGCCGCCGTCGCCGGTGACGGTCTCCAGGTGGCACAGCGCCAGATCGGCGCCGTGCACGAGGGGTTCCACGCCGGAGAGCATCGGGCGGTAGTCGTGGCCGTGGCCGCCGGCGTCGTAGGCCGCCCGTTCGGCGACGGAGCGGTCCGGGAGCACGCCGCCGGAGGCGACGAGCGTGACCGGGCGGACGACCGGCGGCGCCGGGCGGCCCGCCGCCGCGACGGGCTCCCGCCGCTCCTGGTTCAGGCAGGCGGCCCCGGCGGCGAGCAGGGCGGTCAGCGCCAGCGCCACCTGATGCCTGCGTGCGATCATCGGTTCACCCCTGCGTCGTCGTCTCTGCGGTCCTGCTCACCGACAAGGCTTTGTCGGCATATGGGTATGAATCCGGCTCCCGGCGCAAACGGACGGGGCGCCGGAATTAGGCCATCCGGTCCCCCGCGCCGGTGCGCGCGGCGCTCGGGCGACCGCTCACCGACGCGATCGGACCGTCCGTCGCAGAGCGGCGCGCGCCCCCTGTCCCGCGGCGGCGCCCTGCGCTGCCATACCGCCATGACGGCCGCAACCTCACTTCCCCACCGGACGACGACCGCCGAGCACGAGCTGGCCGCGCTCCAGCGCGAGCACGGCGGCCCCCTCTTCGCACTGCTGCTGAGGCTGAGCGACGGCGACCGGCAGCGCGCCGAGGACCTGGTGCAGGAGACCCTGGTACGCGCCTGGCAACACCCGGAGGCCCTGCGCGCGGCCGACTTCGACTCGGTACGGCCCTGGCTGCTGACCGTCGCCCGCCGGCTGGCGATCGACGCGCGGCGGGCCCGCCAGGCGCGGCCGCCGGAGGTCGGCGACGAGGTGCCGGAGAACGCGCGGGTGACCGCCGACCACGCCGAGCGGGCCGCCGCGGCGCTGGACGTCCGGGAGGCTGTGAAGACACTCACGCCGGCCCACCGTGACGTGCTGGTACTCGTGTACTTCCGCGGGGCCAGTGTGGCGGAGGCCGCGCGGATCCTGGGCATTCCACCCGGTACCGTGAAGTCCCGCGCCTACTACGCGCTGCGCGCCCTGCGCGGGGTCCTTCCGGGTTACGCGGCCGACCTGCGGTGAAACCGGCGGCCGGGTCAAACCTCGGTAAAGCGCCTTGCTGAGAACCCCGTTGGGGCAATCAGCTGTCCTCATCCGTGTTTCCGGACGGGGGCCGGGCCCATGGCGGGCCCGGAGGTTTCGGGCGAGGCGCACGCACCGGAGGAAGGCAGGAAGGGATGCCGTACAGAGGTCACGAGAGCACCGACGGCAGCGACGGCGTCGGCGGTGAACTGGCCGTCCCGATGGCCTGGTTGTACGCCGAGTACATCGCCGACGAGCTGCTGCGCACCGGCGATCTGATGCCGCCGACGTCCTTCGAGTTCCGGGCCGGGCGGGACGCCCTGGCGCTGACCGTCTTCCTCTCCGACACCGACGGCGAGCTGTCCGGCATCCGGGTGATCTCGCAGCTGGAGAACTGGCTGTCGCTGACGGCGTACGACCAGCAGTGGCAGGAGTGGGTGGGCCTGCGGATGGCCGAGCTGGCCGCCGAGGAGTCCGCGGCCGCCGCGCCCTCGCCCGACCTGGCGCTGGCCGCCGAGGCCTGGCGCTGGCTGGAGGAGACCGAGCTGCTCGCTCCCGACCTGGACGCGGTGCCGGGCGGCGCGGCGGTGTCCGGCGAGGACGACGGGCCCAAGGTGTGGACCGCCGCCTGGCGGCTCGGACTGCCCCTCGGACATCTGGCCATCCACCTGTTCTGAGACCCGCCCGGGACCCGGGGACCGCCCTGACCTGCCCGCCGGCGAGTTCCTGAGGTTTTCTGGAAATCGCACCAATCCGCGGGGCGGGCCGCTCCGAATCTCTTGGTCACGATTCGGTGTGCGCCTTGAGTGATTCGGTTGTCGGGTGCGTACGGATGGGAGCACGGAGTAACCCCACCCGCACCCATCGGCACGAGGATTCGGCATGAGGTCCCTGGAAAGGCATCGCGACGTCGGCGCGTACGCGCTCGGCGTGCTGGACGAGGCGGAGGCCTTCCGCTTCGAGGACCACCTCATGGAGTGCCCCCGGTGCGCGGCACAGGTGACCGAGTTCGGTCCCGCCGCACGGCAGTTGATGCTGTACCGCCGGGCCACGCCGCGCTTCGTGCACCCCGTGGCCCAGCCCGGCCCCCGGCTGCTGGACCGGCTCCTGGGCGAACTGGCGCTGCGGCACCGCGCCCGGCGCCGGCGGTTCCTGTACGGTCTGGCGGCCTCGGTCGTGCTGGCCGTGGCCGGGCCGGGGGTCGTACTGCACTCCGCGCACGGGGCTCCGGCCGCCCGGGTGACCGCGGCGACCGATCCGGGCACCGGGGTGTGGGCGCAGGTGACCACGGAGGACGGAGACCTGGGCAGCCGGATGCGGCTGGACGTGAAGGACGGCTCGGGGCCGCACTCCTGCCGGCTCGTGGTCGTCGGCCGCGACGGCTCGGAGCAGACGGTCTCCGGCTGGACGGTGGGCGCCCACGAGAGCGGGACGACCACGACCATGGCCGGCTCCTCGATGCGTCCGGACCAGATCGCCCGCTACGACGTGCGCACCGCGGACGGACACCCGCTGGTGTCGCTCACGCCCCGCAAGTGAGCCGTCCCGGCCACGCCCGGACCGCCCCCGCGCCACGCCCGGGCCGTCCGCGCGGCGAGCGGACGCCGTCGGGCAGCGGGCCACCTCATTTCAGCAGCCGGGAGAGTCTCCGGTCGGCCAGCGGCTTGCCGCCGGTCTGGCAGGTGGGGCAGTACTGGAGCGAGGAGTCGCTGAAGGCCACCTCCCGGATGGTGTCGCCGCAGACCGGACAGGGTTCGCCGGTGCGGCCGTGCACCCGCAGGCCGCTCTTCTTCTCCGCCTTCAGCCGTCCGGCGGCGAGGCCGCGCGAACGCTCGACCGCCTCGGTCAGGGTGCCGCGCAGAGCCTCGTGGAGCCGCCCGGTCTCCTCCGGGGTCAGGGACCCGGCGAGCTTGAACGGGGACATCTTCGCGGCGTGCAGGATCTCGTCGCTGTAGGCGTTGCCGACGCCCGCGATCAGGGACTGGTCGCGCAGCGCGCCCTTGAGCCGCCGTCTCTCGCCCTTGAGCAGGGCGGCGAGGCGCTCCGCGTCGAAGTCCGCCGCGAGCGGGTCGGGGCCGAGCCGGGCGATGCCCGGCACCTCGTCCGGGTCGCGGACCACGTACACCGCGAGCCGCTTCTGGGTGCCGGCCTCGGTGAGGTCGAAGCCCTCGCCCGTCTCCAGCGCCACGCGCAGCGCCAGCGGGCCCTTGCCGGGCCGGGGCGGGCCGTCGGGCAGCCGGTCCCGCCACTGCAGCCAGCCCGCGCGGGCCAGATGGGTCACCAGGTGCGGCCCGTCGCCCGTCGCCAGGTCGAGGAACTTGCCGTGCCGCCGCACGGCGGTGACCTCGCTGCCCTCGATCGCGGTGACCGGGGGGTCGTACGTCTTCAGGACGCTGACGGCGACCGGGAGCACCCGGACCACCCGTCGGCCGACCAGGTGCTCGGTGAGGAAGTCCTTCAGCGCTTCTACCTCGGGCAGTTCCGGCATGGTTCCAGAGTGCCATCCGGCGCCGGCAACGCCCCGCCGGTCACGCGGCCGGCCGTCCCGGCACCTGGAACTCGCTCCACACCGCCTTGCCGCCGCCGCGCGCCTCGACACCCCACGCGTCGGTGAGCCGGTCGACGAGGAGCAGCCCGCGGCCGGAGACGCCGTCCTCCCCCGCGTCCCGGCGCCGCGGCAGGGCGCTGGAGGAGTCCTCGACCTCGACCCGCAGCCGCCGGTCGCGGCCCTCCAGGACCCGCAGGGTGACGATCGCGGCGCCCTCGGTGTGCATCAGGGCGTTGGTGATCAGTTCGTCGGCGACGAGTTCGATCTCGTCGGCCCGCTCCCCCGCGCCCCAGCCGCGGACGGCGGCGCGGATCAGGTGCCGGGCCTGGGTGAGCGCCTCGGGGTCGCCGGGCGCCACGTGCTGCTGGAACCGGCCGCCGGACCGCGGGGCCTCCAGGGCGCGCCGGCGCAGCAAGAGCAGGGCCACGTCGTCGTCACCGCCGCGCTCCTCGGCCGCCGCTATGAGCCGGTTGGCCAGCGCGCGCACGTCCTCGGGGGACTCGGCGATGAGGTCCGTCAGGGCGCGCACACCGTCGTCGAGATCGGTGCCGGGCTGCTCGACGAGGCCGTCGGTGCACAGCAGGAGCGTGTCGCCGGGGTCGAGTTCGAGGGTGGAGACGGGGTACTCCAGCCGGCCGAACTCGGCGGACAGCCCGAGCGGCAGACCGCCCTCGACCGGGACGCGGCGGCAGCTGCCGTCGGCGTGGCGGACGAGGGGGTCGATGTGCCCGGCGCGGACCACCTGGACGACCCCGGTGGACAGGTCGGCCTCGGCGTACAGGCAGGTCGCGAAGCGGTCGGTGTCGAGTTCGCGCAGGAAGACGGAGGCGCGGGCCATGACGGTGGCCGGGGTGTGGCCCTCGGCGGCGTAGGCGCGCAGCACGATCCGGAGCTGGCCCATCACGGCGGCCGCGTGGGTGTCGTGGCCCTGGACGTCGCCGATGACCGCGCCGACCCGGCCTCCTCCGGAGCGGCTGCCCCCGGGCAGCGGGATCAGGTCGTACCAGTCGCCGCCGATGTCCCGGCCGAGGGTGCCGCCGACGGCGGCGGCACGGTAGCGGACGGCGACGTCGGCGCCGGGCACGCTCGGGATGGTGCGGGGCAGCATGGCCTGCTGCAGACCCTGGGCGAGGTCCTTCTCCTGTTCGTAGAGCATGGCCCGCTGCAGGCTCTGGGCGATGCTGCTGCCGAGGGCGACGAGTACGTTGCGCTCCTCGGGGGAGAAGCCGCGCCGGTCGTCGTAGAGCAGGCCCATCGCGCCGATCGGGCGGGCCTGGGCGATCAGCGGCAGATAGGCGGCGGAGGTGATCCGCAGGCCGGTGATGCGCGGCCACAGCAGCGGGAAGCGCTCGGCGAACTCCTCCGGTGACTCGATGAAGCACGGGCTGAGCGTCCGCACCGCCTCGCTCATCGGGTACTGCTCGTCTATGCGGGTGATCCGGGTGCCGGGTACGAAGCTGCCCGCGGGGCCCTCGGCGACCAGCCGGATGCGGCCCGCCTCGACCAGCCCGAGGACCAGGCTCCGGGAGCCGAGCAGGGTCAGCCCGTGGGTGTCGGTGACGACGTCGATGACGTCCTGCACGGTGCGGGCGTGGGCGAGGGCGGCGGTGGCGATCTGGACGACGTTGGTCTGCTCGCGCCGCGCGGCGTCCAGGGCGGCCGCGTCCTGGCGGTTCGCCCGTTCGCTGAGTTCCTCGGTGGCGTCCCGGACGATCCCGATGATCCGGCGCGGGCGGCCGGTCTCGTCCCGCCGTATGTAGCCCTGGGTGTGGGTCCACCGCATGCTGCCGTCGCCGCGGCGGAGGCGGAAGTACGCGCCGTAGTTCTCCCGGCCGTCCTTGATGGCCAGGGCCACCAGTGCGTCCAGGCGGTGCGCCTCGGCGGGGGGCACCCGCGAGGAGAGGGTCTCGGGGCGGCCGTCGTACTCGTCGGGGCGCAGGTCGAAGATCTCGTGCGCCTGGGCGTCCATGCTGAACAGACCGGTGTCCAGGTCCCAGTCGAAGCTGCCCATGTTATTGAGCGCCAGGATCGGGTCCGGGTGGGCGGGCCAGTCCTCCGGGAGAGACAGGGCGCTCGCTCCCCGATCAGCCATGCGCCCACCTTGCCAGCATTCGCCCGATTCTTCGAGTGGGAGTCGGCCGGTCCGCCCCGCCCGCCCGTGTTACGCAGGCGAAGGCGTGCGGTACACGGTGTGACGGGCCCCTCCCGCGCCACTGGGCACCTTCGTCGCGGTGGCCACGACCCTGGCAGGAGCGCAGTTGTGGACTGGTTCACCGCACCCGACTACTGGCTGAGCAGGCTGGTCCTGCAGCGGGCCCTGGCCGGCGTGTACCTGGTCGCGTTCCTGGTGGCCGCCCTGCAGTTCCGGGCCCTGCTGGGTGAGCGCGGCATGCTGCCGATCCCCCGCTTCACCGCGCGGGTGCCGTTCCGGCGGGCGCCCAGCCTGTTCCATCTGCACTACTCGGACCGCTTCTTCGCGGCCGTCGCCTGGGCGGGCTGCGCGGTGTCGGCGGCGCTGCTCGCCGGGGTGGACTCCGCCCTGCCGCTGTGGGGCGGCATCCTGCTGTGGCTGGTGCCCTGGGCGCTGTACCTGTCGGTCGTCAACGTGGGCCAGACCTGGTACTCCTTCGGCTGGGAGTCGCTGCTGCTGGAGACCGGCTTCCTCGCGGCCTTCCTCGGCAACGACGAGGTCGCGCCGCCCGTGGTCGTGCTGTTCCTGCTGCGCTGGATCCTGTTCCGGGTCGAGTTCGGGGCCGGGCTCATCAAGCTCCGGGGCGACGCGTGCTGGCGCAAGCTGACCTGTCTCGACTACCACCACGAGACCCAGCCGATGCCGGGCCCGCTGAGCTGGTTCTTCCACCATCTGCCGAAACCGCTGCACCGGGTGGAGGTGGCCGCCAACCACCTCACCCAGCTCGCGGTGCCCTTCCTGCTCTTCACCCCGCAGCCGGTCGCCTCGGCCGCCGCCGCGCTGATGATCGTCACCCAGCTCTGGCTGGTGCTGTCCGGGAACTTCTCCTGGCTGAACTGGATCACCATCGTGCTGGCGCTGTCCGCGCTGCGGCTGCCGGCCACGGTGCCGGCCGTGCCCCCGGCCCCGCTCTGGTACGAGGTCGTGGTCCTGGCCGTCGCCGCGCTGCTGCTGTTCCTCAGCTACCACCCGGTGGTGAACATGGTCTCCCGGCGCCAGGTCATGAACCGGTCCTTCGACCCGCTGCACCTGGTGAACACCTACGGAGCGTTCGGCAGCGTCAGCCGGGTCCGGTACGAGGTGGTCATCGAGGGCACGCTGGACGACGCGCCGCGGGCGGACTCCGAGTGGCTGGAGTACGAGTTCCGGGGCAAGCCCGGCGATCCGCGGCACTGGCCGCGCCTCTACGCGCCCTACCACCTGCGCCTCGACTGGCTGATGTGGTTCGCCGCGCTGTCCCCGGGCTACGCCGGCGACTGGTTCGGCCGGCTGGTGGAACGGCTGCTGGAGAACGACCGCGACACCCTGCGGCTGCTGCGCCGCTCCCCCTTCCCCCGGGACGACCCGCCCCGGTTCGTCCGGGCCCGCCTCTTCCGCTACCGCTACACCACCTGGCGGGAACTGCGGGCGACCGGGGCCTGCTGGGAGCGGACGTTCGTCCGGGAGTACCTGCCGCCGACACGGCTCGCCGGGGCGGCCCGGAGGCCGTGACCGCCGCCCGGCGAGCCGCGGTGCGCCAGGTACGGGGTCAGCGCCTGCTCAGCCGCAGCGTCATCAGCTCGAACGGCCGCAGCCGCACGGTGATCCGGTCGCCGTCCCGGTCCGGGGCGGGAGTCCCGGACGGCCGTTCCAGGAGGTCCGTCGCCGTGACGCCGGTGACCTCGAAACCGGCCGTCAGGGTGGCCCGGGCGCGGCCTCCGTGGGCCTCGTGGAAGCGGACCACGACATCGCCGCTGCCGTCGTCGGCCAGTTTCACGGCCGTGACGACGACCGCGTCGTCGTCCACCGTGACCAGCGGGGCGACCTCGTGGGCGCCGTCGACGCGCCGCTCCGGCAGGTTGATCCGCCAGCCCTCGCGGACCGCGTCCGCGATCCCGGCGCCGGGGACCAGGGCGTGCCGGAAGCGGTGGACGCCCTGGTCGGTCTCGGGGTCGGGAAAGCGCGGGGCCCGCAGGAGGGAGGCGCGGACCGTGGTCGTCGTACCGCGGTCGCCGTCGGTGCGGACCGTGCGGGTCACGTCGTGGCCGTACGTCGAGTCGTTCACCAGCGCCACGCCCCATCCGGGTTCCTCCAGGTGGACGAAGCGGTGGTTGCAGGCCTCGAACTTGGCCGCCTCCCACGAGGTGTTGGTGTGGGTGGGCCGGTGGACGTGCCCGAACTGGGTCTCGGACGCGTACCGTTCGGCGTGCAGGTCGAGCGGGAAGGCCAGCTTCAGGAACTTCTCCGTCTCGTGCCAGTCGACCTCGGTGTCGATCAGCAGCCGCCGCTCCCCCGGCGCCAGCGACAGCACCTGGGTGACCCGGGAGGCCCCGAAGGACCGTACGATCCGCACCGAGGCGCCGTCCTCGTCCGCCGTCACCGAGTCGGCGTCCGTGAGGTCCGTGACCGTGTTCCGGTAGAACTCGTCGACGTCCCAGGCGTCCCACATGTTCGGGAAGTCGGGGTGCAGTTGGAGCAGGTTCGCCGCGCGGCCGGGGGCGACGGTCTCGCGGTCGGCGGCGATGTCGTACGCCGAGACGACCAGGCCGCGGGCGTCGATCCCGATCCGCAGCAGGCCGTTGTCCAGCACGTGGCCGCCGTCCGGGCGCGGCGCGAGCGTGGTCGCGCCCTCCGTCCGTGCGGCCGCCGCCCCCGCGGCCGGGACGCCGGCGCGGGCGTGCGGGGCGGCGTTGAACACCAGCGCCGTGGCGCCCTCGCCCGCCAGCGCGCGCTGCGCGGCCTCGATGACGCCGGTCAGCTCGGCGGCGACCCGCCGGTACGTCGCCCGGGCCTCGCGGTGCACCCAGGCGATGGAGGAGCCGGGGAGGATGTCGTGGAACTGGTGCAGCAGGACGGTCTTCCAGATCCGGTCCAGTTCCTCGTACGGGTAGCGGAACCCGGTGCGGACCGCCGCCGTCGCCGCCCACAGTTCGGCCTCGCGCAGCAGGTGCTCGCTGCGGCGGTTGCCCTGCTTGGTCATGGCCTGGCTGGTGAGGGTGGCGCGGTGCAGTTCGAGGTAGAGCTCGCCGACCCAGACCGGCGCTTCGGGATACTCGGCCTCGGCCTTCTCGAAGAACGCCCGGGGCGTCTCCCAGACGACGGTCGCGGAGCCCTCCAGCTCGCGCAGCCGGGCCGCCTTGGCGACCATCTCGCGGGTGGTGCCGCCGCCTCCGTCGCCCCAGCCGGTGGGCGCCAGGGAGTGCCGGGCCCTGCCCTTCTCCTTGAAGTTCCGGGCCGCGTGGGCGATCTCGCCGCCCCGCATCGAGCAGTTGTAGGTGTCGACGGGCGGGAAGTGGGTGAAGATCCGTGTGCCGTCGATGCCCTCCCAGTGGAAGGTGTGGTGCGGGAACGTGTTCGTCCGCGACCAGGAGATCTTCTGGGTCAGCAGCCACTTGGACCCAGCCGCCCGGATGATCTGCGGGAGCCCGGCGGCGAAGCCGAAGGTGTCGGGCAGCCAGGCCTCCTCGTTCTCGATGCCGAACTCGTCGAGGAAGAACCGCTTGCCGTGCACGAACTGCCTCGCCATCGCCTCCGATCCGGGCATGTTGGTGTCCGATTCGACCCACATCCCGCCGGCCGGCACGAACCTGCCCTCCGCCACGGCCTTGCGCACCCGCGCCCACACCTCGGGCCGGTGCTCCTTCACCCACGCCCACTGCTGCGCCTGGGACATGGCGAAGACGAAGTCCGGCTCGTCCTCGATCAGCGCGGTCATGTTGGCGGTCGTACGGGCCACCTTGCGCACGGTCTCCCGCAGCGGCCACAGCCACGCCGAGTCGATGTGCGCGTGCCCGACGGCGCTGATCCGGTGCGCGGAGGGCACCGCCGGGGCGGCCAGCACGCCGGCGAGCCGGGCCCGCGCGCGCTCCGCGGTGCCGTTCACGTCCTGGAGGTCGACGAGGTCCAGGGCCCCGTCGACGGCGCGCAGGATGTCGTGCCGCCGGGCGGAGTCCGCCGGCAGCTCGGCCATCAGCTCGCCCAGCACCTCCAGGTCCAGCACCAGCCGCCACACGGTCTCGTCGAACACGGCGAGGTCCATGCGGGCGAGCGTGTACTGCGGCTCGTGCCCGGCGGTGTCCTTGTCGCCGAGCCGGGTGGGCCGGAAGGGGTGGTAGTCGAGGATGACCGGGTTGGAGGCGGCCTCGATGTGCAGGCGCACCTCCTCCCCGCCCTCGGCGGGGGCGCCGATCCGCACCCACTGGTTGCGCGGGTTGAGGCCCTTCACCGGCGTGCCGTCGGGCCGGTAGACCAGGCCCTCGCACTGGAAGCCGGGCATGTTCTCGTCGAAGCCGAGGTCGAGCAGGGCCTCCACGGTCCGGCCCGCCCAGGCCTCGGGGACGGTCCCGGTCACCCGGAACCAGCTCGTGCCCCAGGGCGCGCCCCACCGGGCGCCCACCTCGATCGGCTCGGGCTCGGCCGCCAGCCCCTCCGCGACCGGCACGGGCTCGCCGGGCGCGTGCCAGACGGCCACCCGCAGCGGCACGGACTCGGGGTACACGGCGGGACGGAGGCGCTCGTCGAGGACGCGCCGGAGACGGGCTTCGACCAGGCTGCGGTCGTCATGCATGCGGAGTGCTCCCTGCTGGGTTCCGGGTGCGGGACACGGGGCGGGCTACCAGGAGTGGGTGACGGTGACGGGGGCCGAGGCGCCGTACAGCTCCCCCACCGCCCGCAGTTCGAGTCGTGCGGCGCGCTCTCCCCGCTCGGGTCGCAGGCCGGTGACGAAGAACGCGCGCTGGCAGGTGCCGCCGAGGAAGCGGCGGGTGCCGTCGGGCAGCAGACGGTGCAGTTCGTAGTGGCGGACCGGGACCCGGCGGGGCGCGGCGTTCCAGGCGAGGCGCAGGTCGCCGCCGGTGGCGGCGGTGATCCGCAGGCCGGTGGGGGCGGCGGGAACCGAGGCGGTGCGGCGCACCGCGACGCGGCCGAGCCGCCAGCGCACGGGGCCGCCGCCGGGCGCGCTCAGGCGCACCCCGAGGGCGTGCGCCGTGCCGGAGAGCCCGGTGAGGGGCACGGTCGAGGTCCGCCAGGCGCCGGCCGCGTCGGCCGGGTGGGCGGGGCCGGCCGGGTCGGGCCGGTGCGCGGGACCGAGGGGCAGGTAGGTGTACGGCGGTGGCGCACCGGCGCCGTCCGGCTCCGCGGTGGCGACGGCCAGCTCGACGTTCACCTCTCCAGCGTCGGCCCGGTGCGTCAGTTCGACAACCGTGCCGGCGGTGATCGGCAGCCGGGTCGCGTACAGGTCGAGGACCGCCGGTTCGTCGAGGCCGCCCGCCACCAGCACGCTGCTGCCGCCCCGCCAGGCGTCGCCGAAGTCGAGGGAGACGTCCGGGCGCCGTCCCCGCGTCCGCACCACCCACCGCCGCGACGGCAGCCGGTCCTGCAGTCCGAGGTGGTTCCAGGGCGCGTCCGAGGTGACGGCGCCCCCGTCGTACCAGCGCAGCCCGTGCCCGGTGTTGAACACGCTGGCGAACGGCACGGAGGTCACCGTCGACCGGTCCGCCACCGACACGGCGGGCGCCCGCCAGGGGTCTGTGCCGTCGGGCCGCGCGGGGTCCGGTGACCGCCCGGTCCAGAACCGGTCGTCCGCCGCGTGGAAGTCCTCGGGGGTCCGCCGGTCGGCGGGCAGGTGGTTGCGGGTCCACTCGGGCCGGTAGAAGCCGATCGAGGTGATGTGCGCCTTCGTCGTCGGCACGATCGCGTCCCAGTCCACCGGCGAGCCGGACCCGTTCGACTCGACGTCGACGCCGGCCCACAACTCGCAGGGATCACGCTCCAGTTGACGGGCCCGGGTGGCCGAGGCGGCCAGCGGGCCGGCGCTCCACCGGAAGTCGACGAACATGTCGTCGGCGCTCTGGAAGAAGGCCTGGTTCCGGTCGTTCAGGGCGCCCTGCCAGCTCACCGTGCCGTCCACGGTCATCGCGTCGTACCAGGTCACCCGCTGCCCCTTGGCCGCCGCGAGCGCCTTCAGCTCGGTCACGAAGTCCAGCATCGCGGTGCCGAGGGCGGTGTTCCCGCCGCCCGTCTCGGCGTTCAGGAACCAGCCGTCGAAGCCGTACGCGGCCGCCACGGCGACGAGTTGCGCGGCGAGCGGATGGCGTCCCGAGGCGTCCTTCTGGACCAGGTCGCGGGTCCAGCGGAGCTGCCCGCCGTAGGCGGTGGGCGGCAGGAAGACGTTGCCGAGGACGGGCACGCCGTGCCGGTGGGCGGCGTCCACGACCGGCGCGTTCGGAGCCAGGATCAGCCCCTCGCCCGCCGAGCCGCCCCAGAACACCAGTTCGTCGAGATAGGCCCAGTGGGTGAGGGCGTAGTAGTCGGCGGTGGGCGACCCCTGCGAGGGGTTGGCGGCGGTGGGCCCGAAGGAGACCAGGGCCTGGACGCGGGCCTGGCCCGAGCGGGCGGTGGTGTTGGCCGGGGTGGGCGTGAAGCGGGCGGCGAGCGGCACGGACGCCGCGTTGAAGGCGAGGTCGGGGTCGCCGTCGGCGCGCCAGGACTTCAGGCTGCGCCAGATGACGCCGCTGTCCGGGCTCCCGTCGGGCAGGGAGTCCGGGTACCAGTAGGAGGCGTACGGCGCGGTGGCGGCCCTGGTTCCCGGGGCGGCCGGGGCGGGGGCGGCCGGGAGCAGGGCCGCGGCGGCGCCGGCGATCAGGACGGTGCGCCTGGTGGGCTTCACGAGCGAGGGCCTCCTGGTGGGGTGGGGAGTACCTGGTCGGGAGTGACGACTTCGGTGATGCCGCGGGCGGCGAGGTGTTCCTTGTCGTCGGCGCGGGCGTCGAGGACGGTGGTGGGGCGGGCTCCGTCGGCGACGAGCCGGAAGAAGGCGTCGAAGACGGGGCCGCCGGGGGCGCACCGGGAGCGGCGGCCGGGGTCGGCGGGGACGACGAGGGCCGTGGTGCGCGCCGCCGGTTCGGTGCGGGGCGCGCGGGCGGCGTCGGCCAGCACGCGGGCGATGTCCTTGGGCTTGCGGTCGTTGGTGAACAGGCCCAGCCCGTATTCGAGTTCGGGGAAGTCGGCGAGGTCGCGGGAGACGTCGTAGGAGCACCACCAGGTGATGCCCCACAGGTCCGGGCAGTCCAGCGCGCCGGCCACGGTGGCCTCGGCGAAGGCGGCGGCGTGCTCGGCGGGCACCAGGGGCGCCGGCGCCCCGACCTCCTGCAGCCAGACCGGCCGGTGCGGCTCCTCGGCCCAGGCCTTGCTCAGCTCGACCAGGTAGGCGGCGTGGTGCTCGGCGGGCACGGAGGTGCGGCCGTGGCGCTGCGCGGTGCCGTTGAACACCCAGGAGTGGACGGCGGTGACGGCGCCGAGCCGGGCCGAGTGCCCTGGTGTGAAGGGCTGGTCGTCCTGGTACCAGGCGGCGTCGTACGAGGCGTGCAGATGGAGCCGGCCGGGCGCGCCCTCGGCACAGGCGGCGAGCAGCGTGCCGAGCCACCGCTCGGCCTCCTCCGCCGTGATCCGGTCGGGGTCGGGGTGGGGTCCGGCGGCGAACTGGTTGACCTCGTTGCCGACGGTCATGCCGATGAAGTTGGGCCGGCCGGCCAGGGCGGCGGCGAGGGTGCGCAGGTACTCGGCCTGGCCGCCGACCACGTCCGGGTCGGTGAAGAGGTTGCGCCGGTGCCAGGTGCGGGTCCAGGCGGGCAGGAAGTCGAAGCTGCTCAGGTGGCCCTGGAGGCCGTCCACGTTGACGTCCAGGCCGCGCTCGGCGGCCGCGTCGGCGAGTGCCACCAGCTGCGCCACGGCGCGGGGGCGGATCAGGGTGCGGTTGGGCTGGAAGTAGGGCCAGAGCGGGAAGACGCGGATGTGGTCGAGGCCGAGGGCCGCGATCGCGTCCAGGTCGGCGCGCACGGCGTCCAGGTCGAAGTCGAGCCAGTGGTGGAACCAGCCTTCGCTCGGGGTGTAGTTGACGCCGAGGCGCACGGCAGGGGGCATACGGTGTCCTTGCGGTGAGTACGGGGGCCGGCGGGCCCGCGGCGGTGCGGTCAGCCCTTGACGGCGCCCTCGCCGACCCCGCGGAAGAAGTACCGCTGGAGGCAGGCGAAGAGGGCGATGAGCGGGGCCACGGCGATGACGGTGCCCGCGGCGACCAGCCGTTCGTCGTTCGCGAAGGTGCCGTGCAGGTAGTTGAGGCCGATGGTCAGGGTGAACCTGTCGGGGTCGCTGAGCACGACGAGCGGCCACAGGAAGTCGTCCCAGGCGCCCATGAAGGCGAAGATCGCGACGACGGCGACGGTGCCCTTCACCGCCGGCAGCGCGATACGCCAGAACCGCTGCCAGACGTCGGCGCCGTCGACGTAGGCGGCCTCCTCGATCTCGTACGGCAGGTTGCGGAAGGCGTTGCGCATCAGCAGGACGTTCAGCGCCGCGACCGAACCGGGCAGGACGACGCCGATGAGCGTGTTGTTCAGGCCGAGTTCCCGCATGGTGGTGAACTGGGCGATGATGATGCCCTCCACGGGCACCAGCATGGCCAGCACGAAGACCAGGGTCGCCGCCCTGCGGCCGCGGTAGCGCAGGCGGGCCAGGGCGTAGCCGGCGAGGGCCGAACCGGCGCAGTTGGTCACGACGCTCGCGGCGGCCACCTTCAGCGAGTTGAGGGCGTAGTCCCAGACGGGGATGGTGTCCGCGACCCGCGCGTAGTTGTGCAGGGTGGGATGCGCGGGCAGGAACTCGGGCGGTGAGCCGAAGATGTCCTCGGTGGGGCCCTTGAGGGACGTGGAGAGCTGCCACAGGAAGGGCCCGGTGGTGAGGGCGAGGACGGCGAGCAGCAGCGCGTAGCGCAGGACCAGTTCAGCGGGCCGGATCCGGCGGCCGTGCTCGTCGGTGATCCGGGGCGCGCGGGCGGCGGGCGGCGCGGCCGGCAGGTCCGTGTGCGCCGTCTTCTCCAGGACGCTCATGTCTCCTCCTTCCGGTCGGCGCGCAGCACGAGGAGCATCAGTGCGACGGTGACGGCGAACACCACGACGGAGAGGGCGGAGGCGTAGCCGACCCGGCCGGTCAGTCCGGTGCCGGTGCGCTGGACGAGCATGACGAGGGTGGTGTCCTCGCCCGCCGGGCCGCCGCTGGGTCCGGCCATCAGGTACACCTCGGAGAACACCTTGAACGCGGCGACCGAGGAGAGCGCGGCGACCAGCACCATGGTGGACCGCACGGCCGGCACCGTGACGCTGAGGAAGCGACGGACCGGTCCCGCGCCGTCCACGGCGGCGGCCTCGTGCAGTTCGCGCGGGACGTTCGCGAGCGCCGCCAGATAAATGATCATGTAGTAGCCGAGGCCCTTCCACACCGTCACCGCCATGGCGCTGAGCAGGAGCAGCCACTGGTCGCTGAGGAAGCCGACGCGCCCGACGCCGACCGCCTCCAGCAGGGAGTTGACGAGGCCGCGCTCGTCCAGCAGCCACACCCAGATCAGGCCGACGACCACGATGGAGGCGACCACCGGCGTGTAGAAGGCGGACCGGAAGAAGGTGATGCCGGGGATGTCACGCCGCACCAGCAGCGCGAGCAGCAGCGGCAGGACCACCAGCGCGGGCACGACGCCGGCGATGTACAGGAAGCTGTTGCGCAGCCCGGTCCAGAACATGTCGTCGTGGAGGAGTTCGCGGAAGTTGGCGAGACCCACGAAGCGCCCCGGGATCAGGGTGCGGCGGTCGGTGAAGGAGTTCACGACGGTCGACACGAACGGGTAGAGCACGAACGCGCCGGCGACCAGCAGCCCGGGGGCGGCGAACAGCCAAGGACTGCTGGGAAGTTGCCGCCGTATCCGGGACGTGGGGGTGGGGGTGGCCATACTGCTCAGCCCTGCTGCTTCAGGAGCCGGTCGCAGGCCCTGACAGCGTTGTCGAGGGCCGCGGCGGGGCTCTCCTTGCCCTGGAGCGCCTTGGCGACCTCGTTGCGCAGCGCGGTCTTCATCTGCTCGCTGAACAGCACCGGGGTGTAGTTGACGGCGGTCTTCAGCGACTTGGCGGCCGCGACCCGCACCCGGGTCTCGTCGGTGCCGTCCTGCTCGGTGAAGTACGGGTCGTCGAGGGAGCCGGCGGTGCTGGGGAAGATGGCGACCTTCTTGGCGAAGGACATCTGGTTGCGCGCGTCGGTGACGAAGTGCGCGAAGGCGACCGCGGCCGGGGTGTGCTTCGTACGGGAGTTGACCATCACGCCCATCACGTACATGTTGGCGTGCCCGGTGCTGGTGATCTGGTCGGTGATCCCGATGTTCCGGTAGAGGCCGGGCGCCTGCTTCTTGAAGTTGCCGAGGTCGAGGGCGCTGCCGGGGTTCATGGCGACGGCCTGGGTGAGGAACTTGCGGCCCGAGGACTCCGGGGTGGCGGTGAGCGCCTGCGGGTCGAGCGCCTTGGCGTCGTAGAGCCGCTTGTACTCGGTGAGGAGTTCGACCCCCTTGGCGTCGTCGAAGGCGAAGCCGGTCCCCTCCTTGTTCATCAGCGGCACGCCGTACCGGCCGAAGTCCTCGATCGTGGGCACGTTGGCGAGTGTGGCGACCTTGCCGCCGGTCCTGTCGGCGATCCGCCGGGCGTCGCTGAAGAGGTCGCCGTACGTCTTCGGCGGTGCGCTGGGGTCGAGTCCGGCCTTCCGGAACAGGGCCTTGTTGTAGAAGAGCGGTCCGGTGTTCAGGTACCAGGGGAAGGCGTACGTTCCGCCGAGGCCCGGCACCCGGTGGCCGGCCCAGGCCCCGGGCAGGTACTCGGACCTGTACCTGCCCGCCGACTTGTCGAGGTCGAGGGCGAGACCGGCCTTGGCGAGCGGGGCGACCAGGTCCGGGGAGACGTTGACGACGTCGGGCAGGGTGCCGCCGGCGGCGTCGGCGCTGATCTTGTCGGCGTAGCCCTCGGCGGGCTGGTCGATCCACTTCACGTGGGCGCCGGGGTGCTGCTTCTCGAAGTCCGCGATCAGGCCCTCGAAGTACGGCTTGAAGTTGGCGCGCAGGTTCCAGGTCTGGAAGGTGATGTCGCCCTCCACCTTGCCCGAGGCGTCGGTCGAGCCGCCTCCGTCCCCGCCCGGGCCGCACGCGCTCAGCGGCAGGAGGAGGGCGACGGCGGCGGCGGCGAAGGTGCTGCGGGAGATGCGCACGGCGGCTGGGCTCCTTTGCAGGGGGGATGTGGCAGAAGGTGCCGGGCCAGACTGTGCACAGCGTCAGTGGGACGCGTCAATGGATTCGACCTCGCTAAAGTCATTAGTGGCTCAAATCCCCTGTTCAGCGCGGCGCTTACGCTCTATTGCCGCCGATCGCTAATGCGCTTTAGGGTAAGTGGACTCAAGCGCATTAGCAGTTGGCCGGTTCCGGGCCCGCACGGGAAGGGGCACAGTGTTGCCGGAGAGGCGATCACCCGCGCGCCGGCCGACGATGAAGGACATCGCGCGCCGCGCCGGAGTCTCCGAGAGCGCCGTCTCGTTCGCCCTCAACGGCCGCCCCGGGGTCTCGGAGGCCACCCGCGCCCGGGTCCGCCGGGTGGCCGAGCAACTGGCCTGGCGTCCCAGCACCGCGGCCCGCGCCCTGTCCGGCGAGGGGGCGGCCACGGTCGGTTTCGTGCTGGCCCGGCCCGCGGACACGCTCGGCGTCGACTCCTTCTTCCTGCATCTCGTCTCCGGCATCCAGGAGGTGCTGGCCGAGCGCCACCTGGGTCTGCTCTTCCAGGTGGCCGCGGACACGGCCGACGAGTGCGCGGTGTACCGGCGCTGGTGGGCGGAGCACCGGGTGGACGGCGTCCTGGTGGTCGACCCGCGCGCCGAGGACCCGCGTCCGGGTCTCCTGGACGAACTCGGCCTGCCCGCCGTGGTCATCGGCGGCGCTCCCGACGTGCGGCACCCCGGCCTGTCCACGGTCTGGGCGGACGACGCGGGCGCGATGGCGTCGGTGGTGGAGGAGCTGGCGGCGCTGGGGCACCGCCGGATCGTGCACATCGCGGGGCTGCCCGGCCTGGCGCACACCCGGCGCCGGATCGCGACCCTGCGCGCGGAGGCGGAGCGCCGCGGCCTCACCGGGGTCCGCTCGCTGACCACCGACTACTCCGACGCGGAGGGCGCGGCGGTGACCCGCCGGGTCCTCGGCGGATCGCCGCCCCCGACCGCGCTGATCTACGACAACGACGTGATGGCGGTGGCGGGTCTGGCCGCGGCGGCCGAGCTGGGCTTCCGCGTCCCGCGGGACGTGTCGGTGGTGTCGTGGGAGGACTCGGCCCTGTGCCGCATGGTGACACCGCGGCTGTCCGCCCTGTCCCGCGACAGCGCCGAGTTCGGCCGGACCGCGGCGCGGGAGCTGATGGCGCTGCTGGACGGCGAGCCGGCACGGTCGGTGGGGGTGCCGGTGCCCCGGCTCACCGGCCGCGGCAGTACGGGGGCGGCTGCCCCGGCCTGAGCCGCCGGGAACTGCGCGCTCCGGGCACGGGCCGGGGCGGTGGCACCCACGACACGTCGGTGGAGCGTGCCGCCGGCCGCGACCGGCGACCGGTTCCTCCCTCTCGACGCGCCGCGCCCGAACGTGCACAGTTCTCCCTGCGCGCTTGATTTATACCGACGAGTAGCCAGGGAGTGCCCGTGACCAGCTGGGCCGGCCGGACCGCCGCCGACATCGCCGCGGCCGTACGCGAGAAGGACGTCACGCCACGGCAGGTGGTGGCGGAGCACCTCGCCCGGATCGAGCGCCTCGACGGCCGGATCGGGGCCTTCCGCACCGTGCGGGCCGAGGCGGCGCTCGCGGAGGCGGACGAGGTGGCGGCGCGGGCCGACCTGGCCGGACTGCCGCTCGCGGGGGTGCCGGTGGCGGTCAAGGACAACCTGGCGGTGCGCGGCGAGTCGCACCGCAACGGCTCCGCCGCCACGCCGGACGAACCGGCCGCCGAGGACCATGTGACGGTGGCCCGGCTGCGGGCGGCCGGCGCCGTGGTCGTGGGCCTGACGAACGTGCCCGAGCTGTGCGTCTTCGGCACCACGGAGGGCGTCCACGGCACCGCCCGCAACCCCTGGGACCTCTCCCGTACGGCGGGCGGCTCCTCCGGTGGCAGCGCGGCGGCGGTGGCCGCGGGCCTGGTGCCGCTGGCGCTCGGCAACGACGGCATGGGCTCGCTGCGCATCCCGGCGGCCAACTGCGGGCTGGTCACGCTGAAGCCGGGGCACGGGGTGGTGCCGGCCGGGATCGGCAACGGCGACTGGTTCGGCATGTCGGAGAACGGGCCGCTGGCCACCACGGTCGGGGATCTGCGGCTGATGCTCTCGGTGCTCGCGGACACCGGTTTCCCGGGACGCGCGGAGCGCAAGCCGCTCCGCGTCGCCGTCGCGCTGCGCAGCCCGCTCGCCGGGGTGAGCGTCAGCAGGCCGTACACGACCGCGGTCCGGGAGGCGGCCGGGGCGCTGGCGGGGGCCGGGCACCGGCTCCGGCGCGCGGAGCCGCCGTATCCGCTCTCCCTCGGCGTGACCTCGCTGCGGCACTGGACGGCGGGCACGGCGGTGGACGCGGAGGGTCTGGACCCGGCGCTGCTGGCCCGGCGGACCCGGGTGCACGCGGCGGTGGGCCGCCGCTTCGTCCGGTCGGTCCGCTCCGGGGACCAGCGGGAACGCCTGCGCGCCCGGCTCACCCCGTTCCTCACCGAGCACGACGTGCTGCTGACCCCGGCCCTCGCCCGCCGCTCCCCCGAGGCGGCACCCTGGCACGAGCGCGGCTGGCTGCGCAACATCCTGGCGAACACCGCCTACTCGCCCTTCACCCCGCCGTGGAACCTGACCGGCTGGCCGGCGATGTCGGTCCCCTTCGGCGTCCTGCCCTCGGGCGCGCCCTGCGCCGTTCAGCTCGTGGCGCTGCCGGGCCGGGAGGCGGATCTGCTGGCGCTGGCGCAGGAGCTGGAGACACTGCGCCCGTGGTCCCGGACCGCGCCGCTGCCGGACCCGGCGGACGGGGCCTGAGGCGGTCGCGCGAGGAGCCGGCCGGCGGCCGGCTCCTCGGATCGGTATGGGCGTGTGCCTGTCACGCCCGTACCCGTGACGACCTGATCGGCCCGGCGGTCAGTCCACGCTGGGCAGGATGTGGGGTTCGGCGAGGTCCTCCTCGTACCCGGCGAGGCGGATGGGCGCGGACCGGGCCCACACGTCGAGGCTGCCGAGTTCTCCGTGCCGCCGGCCGGCGCGCTCGCCGCGTTCCGTGGGGCGTTCGTCGAGATTCGTCTTCTCCGGTGTCACCGCGCACTCCTTATGTGTCGGGCTCACCCTCGGGGCATACCGCACAGCTGCGCTCCGGCACTCGTGCCCGCTCGGGTCTGGATGGAAGGCCAGTTCGGACGCGGTGGCGCCGGTACGGACGATGGGTGTGGGTGGGACCCGGTACTGCTGTCCGCGTCCTCCAGATTAACCAAATGAGCGGACAGCCGCTCGATAGGGAGTGCAAACAAGGTGTAACTATCGGGAGTCGTCCGACCCCCCAATGCCTCTCAATATGCGGCTATCTGCCACAAAGCGCATCACTCGTCGACCCAAACGAATCACCCACTCGGCTCATCAGGCGAACACGCCTTCGAATCCGAGTGGGCTTCTTCGGTCACCGGGGCCTCGGACTCACCACTTGCCGGGCGCGTAGTCCTTCATGAAGACGCCGTACAGGTCCTCGCCCGCCTCGCCGCGCACGATCGGGTCGTATACACGGGCCGCGCCGTCGACCAGGTCGAGGGGCGCGTGGAAGCCCTCCTCGGCCAGCCGCAGCTTCTCGAAGTGCGGACGCTCGTCGGTGATCCAGCCGGTGTCGACGGCGGTCATGAGGATGCCGTCCGTGTCGAACATCTCCTGGGCGCTGGTCCGCGTCACCATGTTCATGGCCGCCTTCGCGGCGTTGGTGTTCGGGTGTCCGGCGCCCTTGTAGCCGCGGCTGAAGACGCCCTCCATCGCGGAGACGTTCACCACGTAGGCACGCCCGCGGCCGGCCCGTCGCGCGGCCTCCGCCATGGCCGGGCGCAGCTTGCTGATGAGGATGAACGGCGCCGTGTAGTTGCAGAGCTGGGTCTCGAGCAGCTCCACCGGGGAGATCTGCTCGATGGTCTGCACCCAGGTGTTGGAGTCGACCACGTCCGGGACGAGGCCGCCCGCGTCGATGGCCGTGCCGTCGAGGTGCCGTGCGACGCTGGCGTTGCCCGCGACGAGGGCGAGGTCCGCGACCTTCTGCGCGTCCAGGCCGCTGGTGCCGACGGGCAGCGCGGCTATCCCGTCGACGGCGCCGGAGTTGAAGGCTCCGATGACGTGGTGGGAGGGCAGTTCACCGGCGGGCAGCGGCGCGCTCTCGCCGTCCACCAGGGCGGCGTACGCGGAGGGCAGCCGGCGCACGGTCTGCGTGGCGTTGTTGATCAGGATGTCGAGCGGGCCGGCCTCGGCGACCTGCTCGGCCAGGGCCACTGCCTGCGCCGGGTCGCGCAGGTCGATGCCGACGACCTCCAGCCGGTGCAGCCAGTCCGCCGAGTCCTCCATCGCCTTGAAGCGGCGGATGGCGTCCTTGGGGAAGCGGGTGGTGACGGTCGTGTGCGCGCCGTCCCGCAGCAGCCGGAGCGCGATGTACATGCCGATCTTGGCACGGCCGCCGGTGAGCAGGGCGCGCTTGCCGGTGAGGTCGGCGCGGGCGTCCCGCTTGGCCCGGTTCTCGTCGGCGCACTTCTGGCAGAGCTGGTGGTAGAAGTAGTCGACCTCGACGTACCGCTGCTTGCAGACGTAGCAGGAGCGGGGGCGCTGGAGGATGCCGGCGATCCGGCCCTCGCCGGTCTTGGACGAGGGCAGGATGCCCTCGGTCTCGTCGTCGATGCGCTCGGCGGACCCCGTGGCGGTGGCCTCGGTGACGGCACGGTCGTGCGCGGTCTTGGCGGCGCGGCGCTCCTGGCGGCGGCGCTGCTTGACCGTACGGTAGATGTGCGAGGTGGCGCGGCGCACCGCGATCGCGTCGGGGTGGTCGACGTCGAGCCGGTCGAGCTCATCGAGCACGCTCAGGCAGACGGCGAGCCGCTCGGGGTCGATACCGGGTCCGTGGACCACCTCTTCCACGGTTGCGTCCGTGGGGACGGCCATGGCTGCCTCCATGGGCACGGAACCGTCCTCTGTCACCGTCATCGCGCTGCCGCTTCCCTGATCACCCGCGCAGCGCTCCGACTCGCGCCCGCTTTCGAACGGGGAATTTTACGTAGCGGTGCACCCTTCGGCCAAACCGCTCCCCCGGACCCGGCCCCCGCCCACCGCCCCACCGCGCTGAGCTGCGGCGACGTCCATCGCCCGCCCGGTCGGCGGCCGGCCCGGGCACGGCTCCGCCCCGGTCCGCCGGGCAGGCGGGCCGGGCCGGGGCGGGGCCGCAGGGCCGGTCCTCAGGCGTCGCAGACGGTGAGCAGGTCCCGCACCTCCTCCGACACCGCGCGGGCGAACACGTCCAGGTCGGGCACGGCCCGGGCGTCCGCGACCAGGCCGTAGTGCACATGACCCCGGTACGTGGAGATCGCGACCGCCAGCGACTGCCCCGGCGCGAGCGGGGCCAGCGGATACACCTCCGTCAGCTCGTGACCGCCCAGCCGCAGCCCGAGCCCCGGCAGCGGCACGCTCGTGACCAGGATGTCGAACCAGAGCCGCGCGGCCTGGCCGACCAGCGGTCCGGCGAGCCGGTGGCCGAGGGCCGGTACGTGGTCGGCGAGCAGCGCGACCGCGCCGGCGCCCCGGTTCGGCCCCGCGTCCTTGTTGCGGACCATCGCCGTGCGGACGGCGTCGAGCCGGCGCAGCGGATCGGGGTCGTCCACCGGAAGCCGTATCAGGTACCCGGAGAGCCGGTTGCCCTGTGGGTGCGCGGTGCGCGGACGGCGCCGGGAGACCGGGATGAGGGCGCGCGGCGCCACGTTCCCGGTGTCCTCGCCGCGCGCGTCCAGCCAGCGGCGCAGCGCTCCGGCGACGACGGCGATGAGCACGTCGTTGACGGTGCCGCCGGCGCTCTTGCGGACCCGGTGCACGTCGTCGATGTCGAGGACCACCCCGGCCGTGCGGCGGGTGCCGCTGGGCTCGGACGTCAGCGCGGACGAGGGGCGCATGCCGAGGGTGGACCGGGCGAGCGAGGCGCCGATGTCCAGGGCCCGGCCCACGTCGGACAGCGCGTCCCGGACCAGGCCGGGCATCATGCCGGGCAGCCGGCGCACGTCGGACAGGACGTAGGAGAGCGGGCCGCGCGGCGGCTCGACGGGGCGCGGGGCGCGCTCGGGCAGGTCGACCGGGTCGAGCACGCCGGCGGCCAGCTTCAGCGCGCGCAGCCCGTCGGCGAGGGCGTGGTGGAACTTGAACAGCACGGCGAAGGAGACGCCGTCCTCGCCGGGCAGCACGTGCGCCTCCCACGGCGGGCGGTCGCGCTCCAGCGGCCGTTCCATCAGCCGGCCCGCGACCGCGTGGAAGTCGGCGGTCGGCGCGTGCAGGCGTACGTGGTCCAGCGGGTCGAAGTCCGGGACGGGTTCGCGGGTGGCGCCGCCGAACGCGAGCGGCTGCCAGGTGTCCCGGATGCGCATGCGCAGGCCCGGCACGGCGGCGGCGCGGGCGGCCAGCAGGTCGGCGGCGTGCGCGCCCGCGGTGGGCGAGTGCGCGCCGAACACGCCGAGCGCGCCCAGGTGCATCGGGTGCCGTTCGGACTCGATGTTCCAGAAGGCGAGGTCGAGGGGAGCGAGCGGGTCGGAGGTCAAGGCTTGCCTCGCACGTCGACGACGGGGGTGAACCAGAAGTCAATCCCCGAGAGGCGATTACGGTCAAGTACGATCGTGCTACGGACAGTTAACGGCGTATTACGTCCTGCCCCTGTGAGAAGGGCGGGACTCCCGAGACGTCCGAGGTCGGCCGAGGTCATCGCAGGACGGGGGGAGCGGCCGAGGACGCCGTACCCCACTCCGACGGGCGCGGGCCGACCGTGAACGCGAGCGTGCGCAGGGAGCGCAGCGCGGCCGTGCGCAGATACGTCCGCGCGTGCGGCGCCCCGTCCGTGCGGACGCCCTGGATGTAGCGCGCGGCGGCCGAGGTGCCGGGGGCGGTGACGGTGAGCCGGCCGCCGGGCCAGTAGCGGCGGTCCAGTGCGAGGTCGACCCGGTCGAACACCGGGGTGGACAGGCCCCAGGTGTCGTAACCGGGCTGGATCGGGAAGAGCCCGATGGAGGACAGCACGTTCCAGGCGGACATGGTGCCGAGGTCGTCGTTGCCGGTCATGCCGGTGGGCCCGTCGGTGAACAGGGTCAGCGCCGCGTGCACCACGTCCGTGGTCTTCCACGGCTGGCCGGTGGCCAGGTACGTGTAGGGGGCGATGAGGTCGGGCTCGTTCATCGGGTTGTACTTGTCGGCGTTGTAGTACGCGTACGCGTCGCCGTGCACCCACACCTCGCGGGCGGTGCGGCCGGGGTCGGCCAGCAGCCGGTCGTAGGCGAAGAAGGCGTCCAGGCGGTCGTTGGCCGCCCGCTCGCCGCCGATCAGTCGGACCACGCCGGGCAGGTCGTGCGGGACCAGCCACTGGTACTGCCAGGCCGTGCCCTCGTGGAAGCCGGGGGCGCGGGCCGGGTCGGGCGTGCCGGTGAAGGCGCCGGAGGCGTCGCGGGGGCGGAAGAAGCCGGTCGCCGGGTCGAAGACGGTCCGGTAGTTCCGGGCGCGGGCGGCGTAGCGGTCGGCGTCAGCGCGGTGTCCGAGGCCGCGGGCCATCTGGGCGAGCACGGCGTCGGCGAGGGCGTACTCCAGGGTGACGGAGGCGCCGTGGTGGTAGTCGGAGTCGCCCATCTTGGCGAGCGGGCGGTTCCAGACGTAGGGCGCGAACCCCTGGGCGATGTACTCGGCGTTGGCCTCCCGGCCGATGCCCGGGTAGCCGGCCGGCGGCACGCCGTCGGCGTTCTTCCTGAGCGCCCGGTAGGCCCGCTCCTCGAAACCCTTGAGCAGGCCCATCTGGTACGCGGTGGTCAGGAACGGGGTGACCGGGTCGCCGCTCATGACGTTCGTCTCGACCGGCCCGTAGCCCCACTTGGGCAGCCAGCCGCCGTCCTCGTCGACCTGCACCACCGACCGGGCCATGTCCCGGGCCTCGCGGGGCGCGAGCAGGGCGAGGAGCTGGGCCTGCGTGCGGTAGGTGTCCCACAGGGACCAGTTCTGGTAGTAGGTGAAGCCCCGCGCTCGGTGGACGCGGCGGTCCCAGCCGAGGTAGCGGCCGTCGGCGTCGCCGCCGACGTTCGGCGCGAGGAACGAGCGGTACAGCGAGGAGTAGAAGGTGCGGCGCAGGGTGGGGGCGCCGCCCCGCACGCGAACGGTGCCGAGCCGCCGCTCCCACTCCTCGCGGGCCAGCCGCCGCACGGCGTCGAAGGACCGGCCGCCCTCTGCCCGCAGATTGGCCGCGGCTCCGGCGGCGTCGACGTAGGACAGGGCGGTGGTCGCCTCGACGGTGCGGTCCCGCGCCGTGTCGAAGGTGACGTAGGCGCCGCCGCCGCCGGTGCGCGCGCCGTCGGTGACCTTCGGCCCGTCCCAGGTGCCGTGCGCGGTGAACGGACGGCTGAAGCGGGTGATGGTGTGGACGGTGTAGGGGCCGGTGTCCCGGCAGAACCCGTGGCCGGTGATCTCCGTGCGCACGGTGCGGTCGTCGAGGATCTCGACCTTGCTGCCGCCCGGCCGGTGCAGCGCCTGGGCGGCGTTCAGCAGGACGTTGGCCCGGCCGGTGGCGGGGAAGGTGTAGCGCTGCACGCCGGTGCGCGCGGTCGCGGTGAGTTCGGCGCGGATGCCGGAGTCGAGGCCGACGCGGTAGTAGCCGGGGCTCGCCTCCTCGTCGGCGTGCCGGAACCCCGCGGCGTACTTGGCGTAGTCCGTCTGCGTGACGGCGCCGGTGGTGGGCAGCACGGGCAGGTCGCCGCCGATCCGGCAGCCGACGCCGGACAGGTGGACCAGTGAGAAGCCGCGGACGCGGTTCTGCGTGTAGTCGTAGCCGGTGTTGTGCCCGGTGTCCGGGGAGAGCTGCACCATGCCGAAGGGCACGGCCGCGCCGGGGAAGGTGTTGCCCTCGTCCTGGGTCCCGATGAAGGGGTTGACCAGGTCGGTGAGGTGGCCGTCGGTCCGCTCGGCGGCGCGTGCGGCGGGGGTGGCGATCAGCGCGGACGCTGCCATCACCCCGGCCAGGCACAGCCGTGTGCGCCGGGTCCCTCTCATGTCGGATGACCTCCGATGGTTCGACATCGTTGCCTGCATCGTGGCGGGCGAACGAGGCGAACCCGGGCATTCCGGGAGGGTGACGCTGAACGCGTCGCGCGAACAAGTGTTCTGACGGGGTGTCGGTCAGTCGACCCGCTGCCCCTTGCCCAGGGCGATCACGCCGCCCTTGGAGACGGTGTACAACTCGGCGTCCCGCTCGGGATTGACCCCGATCGTCGCGCCGGGCGGGACCTCGACGTTCTTGTCGAGGACGGCGCCGCGCACCACCGCGCCCCGGCCGATGCGCACGTTGTCGTGCAGCACCGAGCCCTGGACGACCGCTCCCGGGTCGACGCGCACCCCCGGCGACAGCACGGAGCGGGTGACCTGGCCGCGGATCAGGCAGCCGGCGCTGATGATGGACTCGCTCGCGATGCCGCCCGCGTTGAAGCGCGCCGGGGAGAGCTGGCCCGAGTGGGTGTAGATGGGCCACTGCCGGTTGTACAGGTTGAAGGCGGGGCGCTCGGCTATCAGGTCCATGTGCGCCTCGTAGTAGGCGTCGAGGGTTCCGACGTCCCGCCAGTAGCCCTGGTCCCGGGTGGTCTCGCCGGGTACGTGGTTCTCGCTGAAGTCGTAGAGCTGCGCCTCGCCGCGGGCGGTGAGCTGGGGCAGGATCGAGCCGCCCATGTCGTGCACGGACTGGCTGTCCTCGGCGTCCCGTTGCAGCGCCTCGATGAGGGCCTTGGTGGTGAAGACGTAGTTGCCCATGGAGGCGAACACGCACTCGGGGTCGTCCGCGAGGCCGGGAGGATCGGCCGGCTTCTCCAGGAAGCGCTCCACCGTGCGGCCGTCCGAGCCCGGTCTGATCACCCCGAAGGAGGAGGACTCGGAGCGCGGCACCCGGATGCCGGCCACCGTCACGCCCGCGCCGCCCTCGATGTGCTGGCGGAGCATCTGCCGCGGGTCCATCCGGTAGACGTGGTCGGCGCCGAACACGGCGACGTACTCGGGCTGTTCGTCGTACACGAGGTTCAGCGACTGCAGGATCGCGTCGGCGCTGCCCAGGTACCAGCGCGGGCCGAGCCGCTGCTGGGCGGGGACCGGCGTGACGTAGTTGCCGAGCAGGCTGGACATCCGCCAGGTGGTGGTGATGTGCCGGTCCAGCGAGTGCGACTTGTACTGCGTCAGCACGCAGATGCGCAGCACGTCGGCGTTGACGAGGTTGGACAGGACGAAGTCGACGAGCCGGTAGGTCCCGCCGAAGGTGACCGCCGGTTTGGCGCGGTCGGCGGTGAGCGGCATCAGCCGTTTGCCCTCCCCGCCCGCCAGCACGATACCTAGTACCGAAGGCCCACCACGACGCATGACGGCTCCCCTCACCCCTGGTTCCACCATGGATGCCCCGAGCGGGCCGGACTAAGCCTGCTTGAGGATCTCCTCGTAGAGTCCGGCGGTCCGCCGGGCCACCGCGTCCCACCCGAACTCGCCCACCGCGCGCAGCCGTCCGGCCTCGCCCATGCGCCCCGCGGCCTCCGGGTCGCCGAGCACGGTGTCCAGCGCCCGGGCGAGGTTCGCCTCGAAGTCGTCGTCCACGTCGACCAGCAGGCCGGTGCGGCCGTCGTCCACGACCTCCGGGATGCCGCCGACCCGGGAGGCCACCACCGGCGTTCCGCAGGCCATCGCCTCCAGGTTGACGATGCCGAGCGGTTCGTACACCGAGGGGCAGACGAACACGGCGGCCCGGGTGAGGAGCTGGATGACCTCGGGGCGCGGCAGCATCTGCGGGATCCAGAGCACGCCCGCCCGGACCCGGCTCAGCTCCTCGTACAGGTCGCGGAACTCGCGGTCGATCTCCGGGGTGTCGGGCGCGCCCGCGCACAGCACCACCTGGGTGCCGGGGTCGATGTTCCGTACCGCGCGCAGCAGATGGGGCACGCCCTTCTGGCGGGTGATCCGGCCGACGAACAGGACGTACGGGCGGGTGGGGTCGACGCCGTGCCGGAGCAGGGCGTCGATGCCGTGGTCCGGGCGGTACAGGGCGGTGTCGATGCCGTTGTGCACGATGTGCACCCGGGCCGGGTCGAGCGCCGGGTAGCAGGCGAGGATGTCCTCGCGCATGGCCCCGGAGACGGCGATCACCGCGTCGGCGGCCTCCAGCGCGGTGCGCTCCGTCCAGCTCGACAGGGCGTAACCGCCGCCCAGTTGCTCGGCCTTCCAGGGACGCAGGGGCTCCAGCGAGTGGGCGGTGACCACGTGCGGGACGCCGTACTGGAGCTTGGCGAGGTGCCCGGCGAGATTGGCGTACCAGGTGTGGGAGTGGACGAGTTCGCGGCCCTCCAGGGCGGCGGCGATGGAGAGGTCCACGGAGAAGGTGCGCAGCGCGTCGTTGGCGCCGTCGAGCGCGGACCAGGGGCGGTGCCGTACGACGCCCACGCCCCGGCCCTCGCCCCAGCAGTGCACCTCGAGGTCGACCAGCGCGGACAGCTCACGGGCCAGGAACTCCACATGGACGCCCGCGCCGCCGTACACGTCCGGGGGGTACTCCCGGGTCAGCAGTCCCACTCGCACCCGTCAACCCCCTGGCCTCGTCCGTACGGTGCCCTTCATGGTCACCCAGATACGGCGCGCGGGGAAGAGCCCGGCGGCAGGCTGAAGCAGCAGTCGCCGCAGACCCCGCCGCCGGGCACCCGGTAGTACAGGCAGCAGCTGCGGCGGCGGAAGGCCGTCGCCGTCCGGGTGCCGGTGCCGCGCAGCAGCGGGTGGGCGAAGAGCTCGCCGGTGAGGGCGCGGGCCCGCTCCGCCACGTCGGCGCGGCCGTGGGCGCGGGCCCAGCGGTCCAGTTCCCGGGCCGCGCCGGCCAGCGCCGAGCCGGCGTTGCCGCGCAGCAGCCCGGCCGCGATCCCCCAACGGGCCCTCAGGGCCTCCCCTAGGGGTTCCAGATGGCCGTGCAGCACGGTGTCCGCGAGCGCGGCGGCGTCCCCGGGCAGCGGGCGCACCTCGGTCAGCCACAGGTCGTCGGGGGCGGTGGCGACGGGGTCCCAGCGCAGGTGCCGCGGGTCCAGGCCGGGCAGCCTGCCGTACAGCGCGGCACAGGCCAGGGCCACGGACCACAGCCGGGCGGCGAGGCCCTGCTGGCCGATGGAGGCGGAGACCCGCGGCTCAGGGGCGCGCAGCCGGGCGGCGACGGTCTCGACCCGGAGCGCCAGCGCGTCGCGCCGAGCCCCGGGAGCCCGCGCCGCGTACGTCTCCGCGAGGGTCGCGAGGCCTGCCGGCACCGGTCCCGTCGAGTCCGCGTGGGTGCGCAGGACGAAGAAGCCGCCCAGCGGGCGGAGGGCGGCGAGATCGGCGTCGAGGTCCACGGACAGCACTACTACCAGTCCCCCGCGCCGTCGCGGAGCCCGGGTCCGGTCCCCGTTCACACCCGTCCTGGGGATGATCGGGGCGGTGGTGTACTCCATCGGCAGTAGGACCCATTGCGTGCTCAGGTACGACGACGGGGACGGGCCCGGGCGGGCAGAGTGTTCGCCATGACCGCCGACCGTACGCCGCGCCGGGCCCAGGGGGCCCGCCCCGCGCGAAGGAGCCGCAGATGAGCGCCCTCGCGCTGTCCGTGCTGCTGTCGTTCGTCTCCGCCGTCGCCTACGCGGGCGGGGCCATCGTGCAGGAGCAGGTCGCGGTCTCGTGCCCCGACGGCTCGTACGTGCCGCTGCGCCGGGCCGGCTGGTGGGCGGCGCTGGCGCTGAACGGCCTCGGGGGCCTGCTGCACGTCGTGGCGCTGGCCTGCGGCCCGCTCAGCCTGGTGCAGCCGCTGGGCGCGCTGACCATCGTCTTCGCCCTGCCCATGGCGGCGCTGTTCGTCGGCCGCAGGGCCGGGGCGGCCGCCTGGCGCGGCGCGGTCATGGCGACGGTGGGCCTCGCGGGCCTGCTGTCCCTGGTCGGTTCGGCCGACGCGCAGTCCCTCGCCTCCGCCCAGCGGGTGGCCGTCGCCCTGGTCACCGGCGGGGCGGTCGCTGCGCTGGCGTGCGCGGGCCTGGCCGTGCACCGGCACCCCGCCGTGCGCAGCGTGGTGCTCGCGGCCGCCTCCGGGACGGCGTTCGGCATGTCGTCGGTGTTCACCAAGACCGTCGCGGTCGACTGGAGCGACGGGATCGTCCTCGGCGATCTGCCGTCCCTTGCGGTGATCGGGGCGTTCGCGACCGCCGGCGTCGTGCTCTCCCAGGCCTCCTACCGGGGCGGCGGGCTCGCCGCGCCGCTGGCCACGGCGACCGTGGTGAATCCGGTGCTGGCCGCCGCGGTCGGCATCCTGATGTTCGGTGAGACGTTCCGCCACGGCGGCGCCGGCACCGTGCTGGCGCTCGGCTGCGCGGTGGTGGCCGCGGGCGGCCTGATCCTGCTCACCACGGAGCGGCTGGAGCACACCCCGGCCGCGGCCGGCGCCGGGCCGGCGGGAACGGACCCGGACGAGGAGCCTGCGCGGCAGCCGGCTCCGGCACCGGAGGACCCGGCTCTCGTGGACCACGCTCCCGTGGACCACGCTCACGCGGTCCCGGCGCAGGGCGACTTGACGCCGGCGGCGCTGGCGGACGTACGGGTGCCCGAGGGCCCCGCCTTCGACGACACGCCGTACGTCCCGCTGTGCGCGAGCATCTACGCCCCGCTGCCGGTCCTGAACGCCTACCGCCCGCGGGTCAGATCCTGACCCCGCCGGCCCGGAGAAAGGCGATCGGGTCGATGTCGGAGCCGAAGCCGGGCCCGGTCCGCACCTCGAAGTGCAGATGCGGGCCCGTGACGTTCCCGGTGGATCCCGACCGGCCGATGCGCTGCCCGGTGGCGACGCTCTGCCCGGCCCGCACGGAGATCGCCGACAGATGGGCGTACTGGGTGTAGTGCCCGCCCGCGTGCCGGATGACCACCTGGTAGCCGTAGGAGCCGCCCCAGCCCGCGGAGACCACCTGCCCGGCCCCCGCCGCCTCGACGCTGGTGCCGGTCGGCACCAGGAAGTCGACGCCGGTGTGATAGCCCTTGGACCAGTGCGACCCGGCCACGTGGTAGCCGGTGCCGATGCCGGCGTGCACCGGGGCGACGAGCGCGTGCCCCCCGGCCGGAGCGTGGTGCCGCGAGGTCTTGTGCTCCGTGTGCCGGGAGCCGGCCGGTTGCTCCCGTTGCCCGCCGGGCTTCTTCTCCGCGGGTCTCTTCCTCGAAGGCTCCTTCTTCTTCGAGGACTTCTCCTCGGACTTCTCCGGTGGCCGCGGCTTCGACCTGGACTCCGGCGTGGGTGCGGTGCCGGTGTGCGGCCGTGTACCGGACGCCGGTGAGGCGGCGCCCCGCAGGCCGAGCCGCTGGCCCGGCAGGATCAGGTCGGGGTCGGAGCCGATGACGGCGCGGTTGCCCTCGTAGAGCTGCCGCCAGCCGCCCCGGACGTGCTGCTCGTCCGCGATGCCGGACAGGGTGTCGCCGCGCACCACCGTGTACATCTCGGCCCGGCCCGCGCGGGACTGCGGCGTCGTCTGCGGCTTCACGTCCCGGACGTCCCGCGTGTCCCGGGCCGGCCCGGACTTCGCCGGGCGGCTCGCGGCGCCGTCCGTGTGCACCCCGGGGGCCGCTCCGCCCTCGTGCAGCCCGGCCCGCACCGAGCACGCCGGCCAGGCGCCGGGCCCCTGGCCGTCGAGGACGTGTTCGGCGACGGCGATCTGCTGGTCCCGGGTGGCGAGGTCGGCGCGCGGCGCGTACCGGGCCCCGCCGTAGGCCTCCCAGGTGGACTGGGTGAACTGCAGCCCGCCGTAGTAGCCGTTGCCGGTGTTGACGTGCCAGTTCCCGCTGGACTCGCAGGCGGCGACCTTGTTCCAGGTGGCCGCGTCGGCCGCGTCCGCGGTACCCGCGGCGACCAGCGGGATCGCGAGTCCGGCACCGCCCGCCGTGACGGTGAGCGAGGCGCGGTTGATCCTGTTCGGCTGGTACCGGCGATGCCGGCCGCGTACGGCCATGTCCGAAATCCCCTCGGCATGCGTCAGGAGCGGCAAAAGTAAGCGCCGCGAACAGGCCATGACAAGACGGGAAATCGGCCTCCTGTCCGCCTCAAGTGGCCGGGAACGGACCCTCCTTGGACGACATCGCCGGCCACGGTGAGCCGACCGCGGCGTTCCGCGCGTAAACAAGCGTGGCGGGTCGGATGTGCGCTCGCCGTAGCGGCACGTCAGGATGGGCGAGGGTCCGCACGACGGAGCCGTAGTCACGAGGCAGCTAGGGAGCAGGCGGTATGAGCACTTCAGCGCAGATCGGCGTCACCGGGCTCGCGGTCATGGGCCGCAATCTCGCCCGGAACTTCGCGCGCAACGGCTACACGGTCGCCGTGCACAACCGTACGGCGTCGCGGACGCACGCGCTGGTGGAGGAGTTCGGGGACGAGGGCGACTTCGTCGCGGCCGAGACCGCGAAGGAGTTCGTGGCGGCTCTGGAGCGCCCGCGCCGGCTGGTCGTGATGGTCAAGGCCGGCGAGCCGACGGACGCGGTGATCGAGGAGTTCGCGCCGCTGCTGGAACCCGGTGACATGATCATCGACGGTGGCAACGCGCACTTCGCGGACACCCGCCGCCGCGAGAAGGCGCTGCGCGAGCAGGGCATCCACTTCGTGGGCATGGGCGTCTCGGGTGGCGAGGAGGGCGCGCTGAACGGGCCGAGCATCATGCCGGGCGGCCCGAGGGAGTCCTACGACTCCCTCGGCCCGATGCTGGAGAAGATCTCCGCGAAGGCGAAGGACGGGTCGCCCTGTGTCACGCACGTCGGCCCCGACGGCGCCGGCCACTTCGTGAAGATGGTGCACAACGGCATCGAGTACGCCGACATGCAGCTCATCGGCGAGGCCTACCAGCTCCTGCGCGACGTCGCCGGATACTCCCCCGCTCAGATCGCGGAGATCTTCCGCACCTGGAACACCGGGCGGCTGGACTCCTACCTGATCGAGATCACGGCCGAGGTGCTGTCCCACGTGGACGAGGCCACCGGCAAGCCGTTCGTGGACGTGGTCGTGGACCAGGCCGAGCAGAAGGGCACCGGCCGCTGGACCGTGCAGATCGCCCTCGATCTCGGCGTGCCGGTGTCGGGCATCGCCGAGGCGGTGTTCGCCCGGTCCCTGTCCGGCCACGCGGCGCTGCGCGAGGCGTCCCAGGGCCTGGCCGGGCCGAAGCCCTCGCCGCTCGGCGAGGCGGAGGCCGCCGCCTTCGCGGACCGGGTGGAGCAGGCGCTGTACGCGTCCAAGATCGTGTCGTACACGCAGGGCTTCCACGAGATCGCGGCGGGCAGCGAGGAGTACGACTGGGACATCGACCTCGGCGCGGTCTCGGCGATCTGGCGCGGCGGCTGCATCATCCGCGCGGCCTTCCTGGACCGCATCCGCGCCGCGTACGACGCCCGCCCCGACCTGCCGAGCCTGCTGTCGGACGAGACCTTCGCGCAGGAGATCGCCGCGGCGCAGGACGACTGGCGCGAGGTGATCATCGCGGCCACCCGGCAGGGCGTGCCGACGCCCGGCTTCGCGGCGGCGCTGGCCTACTACGACGCGCTGCGCGCCGAGCGCCTGCCGGCGGCCCTGACGCAGGGGCAACGGGACTTCTTCGGGGCGCACACCTACCGGCGGGTCGACCGGGACGGCTCGTTCCACACGCTGTGGGGCGGGGACCGGTCGGAGGTCGGGGCGTAGCGTTCACGCCCGTCGCGAGGAGGGGGACGGCGGTGCCGCCGTTCCCCTCCTCGCGTCTTCGGGTTCAGGCGGTGAGGGGCGGGCCGGGCTCCGGGTCGGGGGTGGGCTCCGGACCCGGCGGGATCGGGGACGGCGAGGGCTCCGGCGGGCCGGGGGCCGGGGGCGCCGGCGGCGGCGTGGGCTCGGGTCCGGGACCCGGCGGTGTCGGTTCGGGCCCGGGCGCGGGGGGCGGGACCGGACTCGGGTAGGGATCCGGCGGGGTGGGACCCGGTCCCGGGGTCGGGCCGGGCGGTACGGGGTCGGGGTGCGGGCTCGTCATGGCTGGCCTCCGGCGGTCGCTGTACGTCGTCGCCTCTGGACTACTCCCCCGCCTACCCGAGCGCCGCTCGGCCACTCACCCGACGGCGGCACGGGCTACGCCCGGGTGGGGGCGGTGGATCGGGCCCAGCGGTCCCGCACCACGGCTCCCACAGCCGCAGTCCGGCGGAAGCCGCGCGCTCAGTGGACCCGCAGCGCAGCCGGCGACGACCACAGCCCCGGCGGAGCCCCGTGCTCAGCCGCCCCGTGCCGCCGCCGCGGCGGCGGACAGGCCCGGCCTGGGGCTGGACAGCACCGGGACCGGTGTCGAGGTCAGATCCTGGGCCGGGGCCATGGAGGCCTGGGCGAGGACGATCACGTCGGTGGCGGTGGCCGCGTCGGCGGCGGCCGCGATCCGCCGCAGGTACGCCTCGGTGGCTCCTGCCGTGAAACTGTCCCAGGCGCCGTCGACCAGCACGGTGCGGACGGAGACGGGGGCGCCGGCCCGGCGGCCTCCTCCTCGACGAGCTCCGCGGTGGGGCCGAGGGTGCTGCGCAGGGCGGCGAGGACGGTGACGCGCGGTCCCGCTGCCACGGCGGCGGCCGCCATGGGCCGGTCGACCCGCAGCACCGGGACACCGGCCGCGGCCGACCGGGCCTCCGCGACGGCGCCGATGGTGGAACAGGTGCACAGCACCGCCCGCGCCCCGGCGTCCACGGCGCGGCCGAGGGCGCGGTTCACGTCGTCGCCCACCGCCTCGGGTCCGTCCCGCCGGGCCCGCTCCAGCAGCCCCTCGTCGACGAAGTGCCGCAGCTCCAGGCCCGGGTGGTGGGCGTCCCGCAGGGCGTCGAAGACCGGGACGTGCACGGGTGAGGTGTGCAGAAGCGCGAGCACGCCGGGCTCAGAAGCGCCCAGGGTGGGCCCGCAGCCAGTCCTTCGCGGCGGCGAGCAGTTCCGGGTCGGCCGGCGGGGCGGTCTCGGGGTGGCGCTCGGCCCACTTCACGACGTACGGGCACAGCGGGGCGACGGGGACGCCCTCGCGTTCGGCGACGGCGTACAGCTCGCGGGCCAGCGAGCCCGCGATGCCCTTGCCCTCGTGGGCCGGTTCGACGATGGTGTGCACGGGGACCAGGGCGCGCGCCGGCGACTCGAGGACGAAGTACTCGATGTGACCGACGACTTCACCGTCACCGACGGCCTCGAGCCGGCCCTCGGCGCGGTCGTCGCGGATCTCGATGTCACTCATGGGTACGCACGCTCCTGGTCGTCGTCCCCGGTCAGGCCGGGACGGCCTGCGGGCTGCGCTGCTGGTCCGAGCCGGGCACCGGCGCGGACGGGTCGGCGCCGAGTTCGACGATCCGGTTGTCGCCGTCCACGTGCACCACCCGCGGCTTCAGTTCCCGCGCCTCGGCGTCGGTCACCTGAGCGTAGCTGATGATGATCACCAGGTCCCCGGGGTGCACGAGGTGGGCGGCCGCCCCGTTGATCCCGACGACCCCGGACCCGCGCTCCCCCTCGATGACGTAGGTCTCCAGGCGGGCCCCGTTGGTGATGTCCACGATGTGCACGAGCTCACCGGGCAGCAGATCGGCGGCGTCCAGCAGATCCGCGTCGATGGTCACGGATCCGACGTAGTGCAGGTCGGCCTGGGTGACGGTGGCGCGGTGGATCTTGGACTTGAACATGGTGCGCAGCATGTCGGACTCCCGGAAGACGGCTCCCTGCCTGCTGTGTGCAGGTCAAGGGCGGCCTTCACTGTACATCGGCGTGCCGGTCCTCCCCAGACTCACGGCTCTCCCACGCGACCCACCTCGGCCACGTCGATCGTCGGCGAGGCGGAGGCCGCCATGCGGATCCGGACGCTGGATGTGTCTCCCGTGATCGACGAACACGGCTACGCCCTGGGCGTGCTCGCTCTCACACCCTGGCCGTCGTACCGCTCCGGCGGCGGCCGCCGCGCGGCGACTCCGCCCCGGAGCGCGCGTGGGGAGAGGTCACTCACCGGTGGTCCTGTCCACCAGGGCGCTGTACGTCAGCTGCAGCGCGTCCGCGCCGGCCAAGGCGGCGAGCGCACCCATGGCGGTGCGGGTGGCGCGCGGCCAGAGCAGCTGTCCGGCGGTGAGGGACGAGACGACCCATACACTCATGCAGAACGGACAGGTGACCAGCTCGCCGATCGTGTCCTTGCCATCCTCGTTCCGTGCCTCCTCATGCAGCTCCGCCGGCCCCTGCGAACCGTGGAACGTGGTGAAGGGGGCCCTCAGCGGACTCGTCACCGACGCCTTGCTCAGCAGCCGGCTGAGCCGGAAGGTCGCCACGGCGGTCAGCGCCACGTCCCAGGGCACGGGCCGGTCCGGCAGCGGGCGCCCGCGAATCCTCACCGCTGTCGTCCAGGCGGCGGTGTACGCGCCGAAGGCCGCCATGGCCGCTGTGTAACCACGCAGCGGGCGCTCCTGCCCCGCCGAGTACGCGCGCTCGGTGCGTCGCAGCCCTCGCCTCAGACGTTCCACGAAACGGCCGTCAGGCGCTGTGCCCATGATCCCCGCCTCTTTCCGTCCCCATCGCCGCCTCGGCCGCCTCGTGGCCGGCCGGCCCGGGCGTCGTCGGGCCCTGTCGGCGCAGGCCGACCTCCACGTACCCGTCGACGACGCGGGTGTCGAAGGCGGGCTGGGGGGCGGTGGCGGGTCCCCGGACGTTCCAGCCGTCCGAGAGCCGGAAGACACTCCCGTGCCAGGGGCACCGGACACACCCGTCGGCGACGCTGCCTTCGGACAGCGGCCCCGCCAGATGACTGCACCGCTCGGCCAACGCGTGGAAGCTCCCGTCCGGTTCGCGCACCACCAGCACCGGCACGTCGTCCACGGTCCGCCGCGCGGGCCGGCCTACGGGGAACTCCTCGACGGCGCCGATCCGATGCCAGCCCGCACCGACGACGTGCGGCACCTCCTCGGCGTGATTGGCGCCGGAAGCCTGCCGGTACGCCATGTGACCGCCCAGCATCCCTCCCAGACCGACAGCGGTCAGCCCGAGGAAACCCGTCGCCCGCCCCGCTCCGGCCCGCCCGGTGACACGGCACACGAGCGAGGCGCCGTACAGGGCCACGGCCGCCGCGTTGGCCACGGCGTGCGCGAGCCCGACCCGCCTCTGCTCACTGTGCAGCTCGGCCCAGTCGACGGCGCCCGCCAGCGCGGCGGGTCCGGCCGCCGCCAGTCCGACGCTCACGAGGAGGGCGGCCTCCCGGGAGCGGCCGGGGCGCAGGTCGAGCACCGCTGCGGACATCCAGCTCCCGATCGGTACCTGCACCATCAAGGGGTGCACGGGATGGCCGAGCCACCTGCCATGCAGTGCGTCCCTGGCGCGGCCGAGCGGCAGGGCCCGTACTCCTCTGGTCAGCGCGTCGATCACCGCGTCCGCCCTGGAGTCACGCTCCAAGGCGTCCAGCAGCCGCAGCATCCGGTTCTGGCCCATACGGCGACCACCTGGCTTCTCGCTCATGGGCGGAGGGTCCCCCCACCGGTGACGGACAAACAGCGGTTCCAGTGCCCTCCGCCAGGTCGCGGTGCCGGGCAATCCTCGGCGAGCCGGTCCTCAGCCACCTTCCCGCCGCCCGACAGCGCGCGGCGGGCGAAAGGGTGGACGACCTTCTCCTCCGCGGTCTCGTGCACGGCCGGCAGACGCCGATCGCGAAGCCGGCGGTCCAGCAAAAGGCCGTGCCGCTCCAGCGGATGGAACGCCATGGGGCACTCTCCTCGTGGAAGGGTCGCGCGGGCGGAGCACCCGCGCTCACCGTTGGAGTCGGCCGAGCCGGCAGGACAGGACCCATGGTCCGCCGGGCGGAGGGAACGCACCGTGCACCACGCCCGGTCGGCGGGCATTTGTGCCCCTTCTGCACCGTCGTCTTCGGTGCGTCGAGCAGGCCGTGACGTCGGCGGGCTCCACTTGGCCCGCGAGCAGGAGTACGACCTGATCGTCCTCGACATCATGCTCCCCGGCATGAACGGCTACCGGGTTCGCCCGTCCCTGAGGCCGGTTCACGCGCTCCCGCCGCGCGCCCGGGTCAGCTGCCTCAGCTCGATGACGGTCGCGACGGCGCGCAGCCAGGTGGCCGCGGTGTCGTCGGCGGCGAGCCCGCCCATGAGCTCGGCGCCGGCCCGCAGCCATTCCCGCACGAGGTCGGCCGCCTCCCGGCGGGGCAGGGGCTCGGGCAGCTCCGCCGCGCGGGCGAGTCCGCCGGCGCGCACGGTGTCGGCGAGGAAGGCGACCGAGCGCGGCTCGGTGCCCAGGCGGTCGAGGACGACGGCCGCGGCCGCGGCGCCGTCCCCGAACAGGGCGGTGCGCCGGGCGCCGGCTCCGGCGGTGAGGCCGTAACGCAGCAGGACGGTGATGTCGAGTCGGGCCAGCTCGTCGTCCGTGCGGTCCGGCGGGTGCGGGGCGTCGTCGTTCATGGCTTGGCCTCGGGTGTCTCGTCTCATCTGCCTGGTCCGCCGCCGCTCAGCCGACGGTGACGGTGTAGGTGATGCGCTCGGGGGCCTGGGACGGGGTGGCCGTCCCCGTGGCCGGGGTGGCGGAGGGTCCGGTGGTGGCGGGGGGCCGGGTGGCGGTGTTGCCCTGGCAGGTGGAGAACGTGCAGTGCAGCAGCGTGAATCGGGTGGTGCCCTTGCCCTTCGCCTCGAAGGTGAAGGTGAGCCGGCCCCCGGCGCCGTCCACCGGCTCGTCGCCGGAGTCCGACGCGTAGTGGCGGCCGCGGCCGACCAGCACCGAGCTGTCGGGCTCGGGGCCGACCAGGTACCAGTACTCGCGGGTGGAGGCGTTCTGGCCGACGGTGATCGTGAAGCGCTCGCCCGGCTCGGCGGTGATGCTGGTGTCCTTCACCGGGTGGCTCGTCGTGCCCGTGGGCCCGTCGTCAGGGTCGCCGGCGCCCGAGCCGCATCCCGTGGCGAGAGCGAGGAGCGCGGCCGCCGCGATCGCGGCGCGGCCCCTACCGGGGAAGATAGACGCTGTACGTGTTGGGGAGATCACTGTTGGAAGCCTTGCCCATGTGGCCGTTGATGAAGTCGTCCTCGCTGACCCAGGTGGTCGAGCCCCAAGGGTTGTACACCTGGAGCATGTCCCCCTCCTGGGCGATGATGGTCATGGCGTGGGCGCCCTCCGTGCCCGAGACGTCGACCGGGACCGGGCGCCCCTGCGCCACCGAGTTCTCGACCTCGGTGAGGACCGCCCTGCGGTCGGCGGGGCTGTTCAGGTCCTGGCGCTCGTAGTCGCTGCCGGTGGCGCTGCCGACGGCCGTGTCGTTGATCCGCTCCTGCCCCTCGGGGCCCATGCCGCCCCAGTTCTCGCCGCCGTCGCCCTCGGTGTGCAGCCGGTGCTGTTCGGCCACCAGGCGCTGCCTGAAGGCGTCGGGGTCGTCCTGCTGCCCGTCGGGGCCGCCGGTGAGACCGAGCGCGTAGACGGGGTCGACCATGGCGCGGGACGTGACGGTGGACGAGGCCACGCAGGTGCCCTCGGAGCCGTCGCCGCCCTGGATCCACCGCTGGCCGTCGAAGGTGACGTAGTCCTTGTTGTTGTTCGAGCCGTCCGGCGCCAGGCCTTCGTCGTCCATGCTGTCCGCAGCGGTGACCACGGGGGTGAGGTGCCGGCGAAGCCAGTCGGGGTCCTTGCCGTGGATCTTGTTCTGGAACTCCTGGATCTCGGCGACGCTGTGGCCGGCGGCCAGGGCCTTCATCAGGTAGGCCCGCTCCTGCGGGCTGTCCGACTTCGCCAGCATCCGCTCCATGGCCGTCTCGTCGTCGAGGCTCAGCAGGTCCATGCGCGCCGACGCGCGCGCCAGGTCGCCGGCCGTGAGGATCTCGTTCAGCTCGGCGTCGGCGCCCGCGACCCCGGTGTCGGCGAGCATCAGCTTGTCGACGGCGGTGAGTTCGCTGGTCTCCATCTTTCCGGCCCGTGCCTCGGCGGCCCACTTGTTCAGGTCGCGGGCCGCGACACGGGTGGCCTCCTGCGCCTCGGAGACGGCGTCGTGCATCAGGCCGACCGCGGAGGACCCGAAGTGGGCGGCGTTCTTGCGGTCCCACTCCTCCTCGTCGTTCTCGTGCAGGTCGTCGAAGAAGCCGTCCCGGCCGCCGAGCGTCTTCTTCTGCTCCAGCAGCTGTCCGCGGCCCTGTTCGTCCTTGCGCTGGGCGGCGCCGATCGCGTCGGCCAGCGTCAGCAGCACCGTCGCGCAGCCCTGGAACGCCTCGCCCATCCGGGTAGCGGACCGCCCGGCGGCGTTCACCGCCTTGGAGGCCAGGACGCTCGTGTCGCCGACCCACACCTGCGGAAGGCCCTTGCGGCCCACCCGGTCGACCTGGTCGAAGACGCCGCCGACGTGGCCGACCTGGCCGCGGTAGAGATCTGCCAAACCCTCCAGCACGGCCTGGTCGCCGCCCGGCCGGGGCACCGAGAGGGCGTCGTCGATCAGGTCGAGGAGGTCGTTCTTGCTTCCGGCGCCGAGCATCTTCTCGGACAGCCCGGCGAGCCAGGAGAGCCGGAGGGAAGGGGAGTCGAGGGGGGAGGAGAAGAACGACACCGGCCCCGCCCTCAGTAGCCCGAAAGGGCCGAGCTGCGCACGCCCCGCGCCGATGTGCCGGTGAGGCCGCTCGCGCCGCCCGCGGGGACGCTGTCCGCGTGCTTCCTCACCAGGCCGTCGGTGCCGTGGTAGGTCCTCTGGGCCAACTCCACCTTGCCGCCGAGTTCGTGCAGCGCGGAGGCCAGGGTCCTGGCCTCCGCCTCCCAGGCCTTGACGAACGCGTTGAGCGCCGACGCGGCGTCGCCGCCGCCGGCCTCGCCGTACGAGTACGTCGTACGGGACCTGACGGCGGCGCTGACGGCGTCCATGTCCGTTCCGGCGTCGTCGAGTTGCCGGGCCTGCCCGGTCATGCCCGCCTTGACCTGGTAGCCGTCCGAGCCCACCGTGCCTCCCCCGTGTGCGTGCGATCGTGCAGCGGGCAGGCTAACACCCCTTGTACGTACGGGTGTCACACGTGTCTTCGAGCGGGCGGGACCGGCGGACGGTCCGGCTCAGCCGCCGCTCTTGCGCCGGAACGACCGCTGGCTCGCGGCCGGGCCGTGCGCCGCTCGCACCTTCGACGCGTTGCGGTTGCCGGCGCCGTCGGCGGCGTCCGCCTGCGCACCGCGCTTGCGTGCCAGGGCTTCGCGGAACTTGCGCTTGAGGTCGTAGTTCCCGTCGCCGTCGGGCGCCAGCGGGGACGGCTCCGGCGCGTCCGGCTCCGAACCTTCCGTCGATACGGGCTCTGCGGTCATGGTGACCTCCTGGGTTCGGGGACGGACGAGCACAGCTTGTCATGCCGGGGCGCGGTACGGGGCGCCGGCGGCACCGGCCCGCCCACCGTCGGGCAGCGCCCCTCAGCCGCCGCGGCGTACGCGGGCGGCCTTGCGGGCCTCGGCGAGCTTGCGGGCCTCGCCCGCCTTCCTGGACCTGCCGTCGCCGCCGCGGGAGCCGCCCTTGCTGGTGCCGAGGCCGCGGAAGGGAGCGTTGGTGTTCTTGGGCCGGGGGGCGGCGGGCCCGCCGTCGAGCGGGATCCCCGAGGGCGCCCTGGCTCCGGTGATCCGGCTCAGCTCGGCCTCGCCCGAGCGCACCTTGGTGACGGCCGCCTCGATGCCGGCCTCGGCCATCACGCGGCTCGTCTCGCGGCGCAGGGCCGCCGGCACGAGCGTGACCACGCTGCCGGACTCACCGGCGCGGGCGGTGCGGCCCGCCCGGTGCACGTAGTCCTTGGGGTCGGTGGGCGGGTCGACGTTGACCACGAGATCGAGGTCGTCGACGTGCAGGCCGCGCGCCGCGACGTTGGTCGCCACCAGAGCGGTGATCTGGCCGTTCTTGAACTGGGCCAGGGTCCGGGTGCGCTGCGGCTGGGACTTGCCGCTGTGCAGGGCACCGGCGGGCACGCCGCTGGCCCGCAGGTGCCGGGTGAGCTGGTCGACGGCGTGCTTGGTGTCGAGGAACAGCAGTACGCGGCCGTCGCGGGCGGCGATCTCCGTGGTGACGGCGTAGCGGTCGGGTCCGTGGACGACCAGCAGGTGGTGCGCCATCGTCGTGACGGTGCCCGCGGACGGGTCGACCGAGTGGACGACGGGGTCGTGGAGGTAGCCGCGGACGAGTTGGTCGACGTCGCGGTCCAGGGTGGCGGAGAACAGCATGCGCTGGCCGTCGGGGCGCACCTGGCCGAGGAGCTCGACGACCTGCGGCAGGAATCCGAGGTCGCACATCTGGTCGGCCTCGTCGAGCACGGTGATCCGCACCCGTCCCAGGCGGCAGGCGTTGCGCTCGATCAGGTCGTGCAGGCGTCCGGGGGTGGCGACGACCACCTCGGCTCCCTGGCGCAGCTCGGCGATCTGCCGGCCGATCGACATGCCGCCGACGACCGCCGCCATCCGCAGCCGCAGCGCCTCGGCGTAGGGCGCCAGTGCCTGGGTGACCTGCTGGGCCAGCTCCCGGGTCGGCACGAGGATCAGGGCGAGTGGCTGCTTCGGTTCGGCGCGCCGCCCGGCCGTGCGGGTCAGCAGCGGCAGGCCGAAGGCGAGCGTCTTGCCCGATCCGGTGCGCCCGCGTCCCAGGACGTCGCGCCCCTTCAGGGCGTCGGGCAGGGTGGCGGCCTGGATCGGGAAGGGTTCGCGCACCCCGGATTCGCTCAGCGTCCGCAGCACCTCCACCGGCAGTCGCAGACCGGCGAAGGAGACGGCCGGGGGCGGCGGGGTCGCGGGCTCGGGCTGGGCGGGGCCGCCGGGAGCCGTGCCGGAGTCGTCGGGGTGCTTCATGAAGAGCCTTCCGCAGGGGAACGTGCCGAGGAAGGCCCGGCAGGACGGAACAGCTCCCGCACGAGCGGAACCGAACAGGCAGAATCGCCCACCGCGACGACCACGCAAACGCATGACACTAACACGGCGCACGGCGTCGCTGCGTGCCGACCGGGTCAGGCGTGCGGCGGTGACTCCACCCGGAGGGGAAGCCACCGCCGCGGGACGCCGGCCCGTGCGGTCCGTGCGTCAGGACGGGCAGCCCGAGTCGGCGATCACGTAGTAGCCGGCCGAGGTCTCCTTCAGGGTGTGGGTGACGGCGACGTTGTAGAGGCCCATGTTCTGGTTGGAGCCGTTGGCGTAGACGTAGCCGAGGCTCTGGTGGGCGCGGCCCGCCGCGACCTGGTTGTAGTTGTTGTCCCGGAAGCACTGCGGCTGGTACCCGGTGGTCGTGGCCGTGACAGCCGACGAACGCGCGCCGGCCGCGCCGCCGGAGTCCGTGGCGGCGACGGTGTAGGTGTACTTCGTACCGGAGCCCAGCCCCGTGTCGGTGTACGACGTGCCGGTGGCCGAACCGGCCTTGGCGCCGTCGCGGTACACGGTGTACGACGCCGCGCCGCTCACCGCGGACCAGGTCAGCGACGCGGTCGTGTCGGTGGTGCCGGTGACGGTGAGCCCGGCGGGCGCCGGGAGGCCGCCGGTTCCTCCTCCGCCCGCGCCGTCCAGGCCCCAGAACTTCGCGGTCCAGTACGACGAGCAGATGTAGTCGAGGTAGTAGGTCCCGGTGCTGCCGCACTGGTCGGCGCCGGTGCCCGGGTTGACCGCGAGGCCATGCGCCATGCCGGACACGGAGAAGGTCTCCACGGCCGGCTTGCCGCTCGGGTCGTCGTACACGGCCTGGGTGGTGCCGCCGGTCAGGGTGGTGGTGGAGGACGGGGTCCGGCTGATGCCCCAGACGTCGGTCCACTGGTCGCGTTCCTCGGTGGCGTTGGCCGGGTTCACGGTGGTGTCGGCGGTGCCCTGCCAGATCGCGACGCGCGGCCAGGGCCCGCTCCAGCCGCCCGACGCGCCGCGGACGGCGTCGCCCCACTGCTTAGGGGTTTTGCTGACCGCGCTGTTCTGGCAGGTCAGCGCGCTGGACAGGTCGGTCGCGCAGCCCGCCGGGAGGCCCGAGTCGATCGAGCCGCCCGCGAACACATCGGGATAGTCGGCGAGCATCACCGAGGTCATCGCGCCGCCGGCCGACAGCCCGGTGACGTAGACCCGGCTGGGGTCGCTGCCGTAGTGGGCCCTGGCGTTGTCCACCATCTGCCTGATCGACAGCGCCTCGCCCTGGCCCCGGGTGTAGTCGGAGGACTGGAACCAGTTGAAGCAGGAGTTGGCGTTGTTGGAGCTGGTGGTCTGCGGGAAGACGACCGCGAAGCCGTACAGGTCCGCGTACTTGGGCCAGCCGGAGTGGCTGTAGTAGTCGCTCGCGCTCTGGGTGCAGCCGTGCAGGGCCACGACCAGCGGCGCGCCGGACGGCAGGTTGTCGGGGGCGTACTGGAACATCTGCAGATTGCCGGGGTTCGAGCCGAAGCCCGTGACCTGCTGCAGGCTCGCGGCCTGCGCCGGGGCCGGGGCGAGCCCGAGGACCACGGCGATCAGGGACAGGACCAGCACCGCCGCGGAGGCGGGGCGCGGCCACGAGCGGCGCGGCAGCGGATGGGGGGAAGTGGGGTTCATCGTGCCACCTGGGTGATCGCGACGGGTGGGGAGGCCGGGGGCGGCCGCGCTCCTGGTTCGAGTACGGTACGTGGCCTGGGGGTTGCGGGGACGTTACGTCCGGCCCGCGGGAGCCCGTAATGGAGAGGCGCCCCACCTCGCGGCGGCCGGACCTGTGGGTTCCTACCGTTGCGGGGTGCGCGGAACCCGGTAGCGGGTACGCGCCGCCGGACTTCGACAACGAAGTTCCCCTGCCGGAAAGGGCCTTGTCGCCGGGCCGGCGGGGTCAGCGGCGGCGGCGCGGGGCGGAGAGCGCGGCGGTGAAGTCGTCCAGGGCGTCGAGGCTGTGGGCGCTGACGACCGCGTCGCAGTAGGGCAGTGCGGCGGCCATGCCGGCCACCAGCGGGCGGTAACGCGGGCTCGCGGTGCGGGGGTTGACCCAGATCACGCGGTAGGCGACGCGGGACAGGCGGGCCATGTGGGTGGCGAGGTCGGCGGGCCTGCCGGTGTCCCAGCCGTCGGAGACGATGGCGACCACGGCGCCGCGCGCCGTACCGCGCCGGCCGAACCGCTCGTTGAACTCCGCCAGGCACTCCCCTATCCGGGTGCCCCCGGACCAGTCCGGGGCCGTCCGTCCGGCCCGCGCCAGGGCGTCGTGCGGCCCGGTCCGGCGCAGGACGGGCGTGAGGCGGGTGAGCCGGGTGGCGAAGGTGAAGACCTCGGCGTGGCCGGCGCGGGCGGCGCAGAAGAGGAGCTGGAGCATCGCGCGGGCGTAGGGCTCCATCGAGCCGGAGATGTCGCAGAGCACGACGAGGTCGCGCGGGCGGGTGCGGGGCACGAAGCGGCGCAGCCGCAGTGGTTGTCCGCCGATGCGCCGGCTGTCGGAGAGGGTGCGGCGCACGTCGACGCGCGTGCCGTGGTGCGCGGTGCGGTGCCGTCGGGACGGCCGCTCCGGGGTGTGGAGCCGTAGGGTGCGCATCACCTCGGCGAGCAGCGCCAGTTCCGCCGCGGACAGGTCCGCGAAGTCGCGGCTCGCGAGCCGGTCGAGCGGACTCGCGGCGACGGGGACGGCGGCCTCGCGCGCCGGCGCCCCGGTGTCCCGGCCCCGCCCGTCCGCGAAGGCTCTCGGGACGCCCGGCACGCGGCCGACGCCGGACACGCGGCGGGGATCGGCGTCCGGGAGCGGCCGGGCCGGGTCTCCGGCCTGCCCGCGGCGCGCTTCGGGGCCGGCCGTGCCGCCGCCGAAGACCGCCCGGAAGACCGCGTCGAACAATTCGATCTGCTCGGGTCCCGACACCAAGGTGGCGAGCGCGCAGTGCCGTAGCTCGCGCGTCGTCGCCGGCGCCAGCAGGGTGAGCGCCCGGGCGAAGCGGTGCGGGCGGCGCGGGGCGCGCCCGACGAGCTGCGGGTCGTCGCGACGAGCACGCTGGCCGAGTTCGTCCTCCCGTCGCTCATGGAGGCCTTCGCCTGCCGCGCGGGGCCCAGGGCCGAGACCTCGTTCGGGGTGGCCGCGGACGGCGGGATCCGGGTGCTGGTGGAGAACCGGCTGGCCGACGTCGCGCTCGGCCCGTGCCTCGACGACGACGGCCGGGGCGAACTGGTCAGCGAGCCGCTGTTCCGCACCCGGCTCGTCGTGGTGACCAGCGCCGGGTCGCCGCGGCCGCCCGGTCCGCCGTCGCGGTGGTCGTGGCTGGTCGACGCCTCGGGCACCGATCCGGACGCGGACTCCGGGCGGCTGCTGCGCCGGCTCGGTGTGGCGGAGGGCCACGTGCGGGTGTTCCCCAACCAGACCGCGACCCTGGCGGCCGCCGCCGAGGGCGCGGGGGTGGCCCCGGCGCTGGCCCATCTGGTGTCGCCCCGCGTACGGCGTGACGAGCTGCGCCTGCTGGAGACGCCCGCCACGCCGTCGGACGCCACCTGGCACGTCACCGCGCCGCGGCCGGGACTCCGTTCCCCGGCCGCGGACGCGTTCCTGCACTTCCTGCACACGCCCGCGGCGGCCCGCATCATGCGCGCGCCCGGCGCGGGCGTCCCGCCCTCCCGGTTCCGGCCCCCGGTGCACATCACGCTCTGGGGCGCGTGAGCTCCCCCCGCGGCAGCGGCGCGGCCGGACCGGGCGGGCGGTTCACGCCTTGTGCTGCATGGAGCTGCGCGCCGGGTTGCCCTGTTCGGCGGCCTTGGGGTCCTTCTCGCCGGCCTTGGCCCGGACGCCGTCGGCGATGCGCTTGCCGATGGCCTCGTCGATGTTCGACCAGTACTCGAAGGCCCGTTCCAGGACGGGTTCGGTCACCCCGTTGAGCAGGTGCCCGACGACGTTGTCGACGAGACGGTCGCGGGCGGCGTCGTCCATGACCTCGCGCACCAGGGTGCCCGGCTGCCCCCAGTCGTCGTCCTCGGGGTGGGAGACGTAGGCGGAGCGGGTGATCTCGCCGTCGGCCGTCCAGCTCGGCGGGGACCCGTAGCGCTCGGTGTCGGCCGCGGGGCCGCCCTTGGAGTTCGGGGCGTACACCGGGTCGGTCGTGTTCCGGTACGCCATCGCCCCGTCCTTGGAGTAGGTGTGGACGTCGACGACGGGCGCGTTCACGGGGAGCTGCTGGTAGTTGCCGCCGATGCGGTGGCGGTGGGCGTCCGCGTAGGAGAACAGCCGGGCCAGCAGCATGCGGTCCGGGCTCGGCCCGATGCCGGGGACGAAGTTGTTCGGCTGGAACGCCGCCTGCTCGATCTGGGCGTGGTTGTCGGTGGGGTTGCGGTCGAGCGTCATACGGCCGACCGGGATGAGCGGGTAGTCGCCGTGCGGCCACACCTTGGTCAGGTCGAACGGGTTGAAGCGGTAGTGCGCGGCTTCCTCGTATGGCATGACCTGCACGTACAGCGTCCAGCTCGGGAAGTCGCCGTCCCGGATGTGCTCGAAGAGGTCTCGGGTGTGGTAGTCGGTGTCGGCCGCGGCCATCTGGTCGGCCTCGTGCTGGGTGAAGAACTCGATGCCCTGGTCGGTCTTGAAGTGGTACTTCACCCAGAACCGCTCGCCGGCGGCGTTGATCCACATGTAGGTGTGGGAGGTGTAGCCGTTCATGTGGCGCCAGGTCCGCGGGATGCCGCGGTCCCCCATCAGCCAGGTGACCTGGTGGGCGGACTCCGGGGAGAGGGTCCAGAAGTCCCACTGCATGTCGTGGTCGCGCAGGTTGTTGTCGGCGCGGCGCTTCTGGGACCGGATGAAGTGCTGGAACTTCATCGGGTCCTTCACGAAGAACACCGGGGTGTTGTTCCCGACCATGTCGTAGTTGCCTTCGCTGGTGTAGAACTTCACCGCGAAGCCGCGCGGGTCGCGCCATGTGTCCGGGCTGCCGCGCTCCCCGGCGACGGTCGAGAAGCGGACGACCAGGTCGGTGCGGGCGCCGGGCTGGAAAAGGGCCGCCTTGGTGTACGCGCTGACGTCGTCGGTCACCTCGAAGTGACCGAACGCGCCGCTTCCCTTGGCGTGCGGCTGGCGCTCGGGAATCCGCTCCCGGTTGAACTGCGCCATCTGCTCGATCAGGTAGGCGTCCTGCAGGAGGATCGGCCCCCCTGGGCCCACGGTCAGAGAGTGTTCGTCGCTTTCCACCGGCGCGCCGGAGTCGGTCGTGGTGGCGGGTCGGATCTCCGTCATTGCTCTGCCTTCCGTAGTGCGTCAGCAGCGACGCCGGGACCCTCGGGGCCGGCGTCCTACGAGCACGCCATGGCCGCCGCCGCGTCTCAGGCCGCGCGGACGCGACGCAGCGCCCACCGGCACTCGTGTCCCACAGGCCGCGTGACCCGGAGCGGCCCGGGTAAACACCGTCGTCCCGACACCGGCGGCGAATGACCGGAATGGTCCAACCGGATCACACGGCGGGCGACGCCGGGGTGCCCGCCGCCCCGGTGCGGTCACCCGCGGGCCCGGCCGCCGCTCCCCCTACGGGCGGCCGTCCGGCCGGCCCCGTCCGTTCCAGCGGCGCCACGCGGCCGCCGCGGTCCCCGCGCCACGCGGCCTCCACGGTCCCCGCAGAGGTCGTCACCGCCGACTCGGGGCTTCCGACGCCGGCGGCGGCCGGGAGCCCCGAGCGTGGCTCACGCCGTCGGGAGGAGGGGGCCGGAGGCCTCCGGCTCGGTGGGGCCGGCTTCCTCGTCGGACCCGAGCCGCATCTCGGGGGCGGGGCGGCGGAAGCCCTTGGTGATCACCGCGAGCCAGAGGACACCGATGACCAGCCAGCCGAGGCCGAGCCTGACGGCGGTGCCGCCGAGCTGGGTGATCAGGTAGACGTCGACCGCGGCACCGGCGGCCGGCAGCAGGAGGTACCGCACGGCCGAGTGCCGGGTCCCGGAGCGCCACTGCCGCACGGCGTAGGCGATCACGCAGACGTTGACCAGGGTGAAGCCGAGGAACGCGCCGAAGTTGATGAAGGAGGTGGCGTCGGCGAGCGAGAGGTTCATGGCCAGCAGGCCGACGGCGCCGATGATCAGCACGTTGACGACCGGGGTGAGCAGCTTGCCGTGCAGGCGTCCGAACACCCGGCGCGGCAGGGCGCCGTCGCGGCCCATGACGAACATCAGGCGGCTGGTGCTGGCCTGGATGGCGACGCAGGAGGCGAACCCGCCCAGCATGCCGACGATGTTGGCGACGTCCGCGAACGTCTTCCCGCCGACGGTGGTGGACAGCAGATACCCGGCGGAGTCCTGGTCGGGGAAGGAGCCGCCCGGGTGGGCCCACTGCATCAGGAAGGAGATCACGACGAAGACGGTGCCGCCGGTCAGCACGGTGAGGACGATGCTGCGCGGGATGGTGCGCCGCGGGTCGCGCACCTCCTCGCTGAGGGTGCTCACCGCGTCGAAGCCGAGGAAGGCGTAGGCGGCGACGGCCGCGGCGGCGGTGACGGCGGAGAAGCTGGTGGCGTGGTTCCAGAAGGCGTGGCCGGCCGAGGCGGTGCCGCCGTGGCCGAGGCCGTAGTGGACGCAGAGCGCCGCGAGCACGACCAGGACGGCGGTGACGCCGAGCAGCAGTACCCGGTTGATCCGGTCGGCGACCTTGAGGCCGACGACGTTGATGACGGTGGCGAGCGCGACGTTGATGACCAGCCAGGCCCACTCCGGCACGGCCGGGAACTGGGCGTGCAGGTAGATGGCCTGGATGAGCCAGGCGACCATCGGCAGGAAGAGGTAGTCGAGCAGCAGGGCCCATCCGGCCAGGAAGCCGACGCGGGAGTCGAGCTCCTTGCGGGCGTAGGTGTACACGGAGCCGGAGCTGGGGTGGACCTTGGCCATCTTGGCGTAGCTGAGGCCGGTCAGCAGCATGGCGCCGGTGGCGATCACGTAGGCGGTGGGCGCGGCGCCCTCGCTGGTGGCGGCGATGACGCCGAAGATCGACATGACGACGGCGGGGGCCATGTAGGCGACGCCGAAGGCGACCACGGACAGGAGTCCGAGGTCTCCTCGCATGCGGGTGGGCTGGTCTGTCACGGGTTTCTCTCTTCCCCGAGGGTACGACGGGTCTCGGTGCGGGCGCCGGTGTCGCCGGCCCAGGCGGCGGGGTCGATGCGGCCCTGGTAGAGCGGCAGGGCGAGGGGCTGGTCGTCGGGACGGAACTGCTGCCAGGGCCGGTTGAGCGCGGCGGTGCCGAGCTGGCGGACGTTGGCGACCTCGTCCAGGTCGATTACGTCGGTGAGGGTGGTGTCGCTGTCGGCCGCGGCCTCGGAGCGCACGGTGCCCTGCGGGTCCACGAGCAGGCTGCGGCCGGTGCCGGCGGGCGCGGCGCAGTTGACGCTGGCGACGAAGACCTGGTTGACGATGGCGTTGGCGCGGGCCAGCACGGTCTCCTGGGCCCGGTCGCTGCCGGAGGTCAGGACGAAGTTCAGCACCAGTTCGGCGCCCATCCAGGCCAGGTGGCGGGTGGTCTCGGGGAACCAGGCGTCGTAGCAGATCGACAGTCCCACCCGTCCGACGCCGTCGAGGTCGAAGACGGTGAACTCGGCGCCGGGGACGACGGTCTCGTAGGGCCGCCACGGGAAGATCTTGCGGTAGGCCGCGACCCGCTCACCGCGCGGGGAGTACACCGGCGCCGTGTTGTGGACGCGTCCGTCGGCGCCGCGTTCGTAGACGCTGCCGGGGGCGAGCCAGACGCCGAGGTCGCCGGCGAGTTCCGCGAGGGCGCGGTCGCGCGGGCCGTCCAGGGGTTCGGCGAGGGCCTCGGGCAGCTCGGCGGGGGTGAGCGTGGCGCCGGCGGCGGGGGCGCCGAGATGCAGCTCGGGATATACGACCAGGGGTGCGGCGGGAAGCCCCGCCGTGCGCCTGCGCACGTCGGCGGCCAGGCCGTCCAGGTCGTCGGCGGCGCGCTGGGCTGCCTGGGCCAGCACTAGGGGGAGAGGACGGGACATGGGTCACCAGGTCTGACTCGGGGGAATTAGTTAAACGAAATTTAGTTAACGAATCAGAGGAGGTCAATGGATTGCCACAGGTGAGATACGAACGGCGTTCGACGGTGTGCGAGCATGTCGACCATGGCCCGACCCAGGAACCAGGCGGAACGCCGCGCCCAGCTGATCGAAGCGACCGCCAGGACCGTGGTGGAGCTCGGGGCCACGGCCACCAAGCTGCGCGACGTCGCCCGGGCCGCCGGCGTCACTCCGGCGTCGGTGCTCTACTACTACGCCGACATCCAGGAACTGTTCGCCGCCGTCTTCGAGCGCAGTGCCGCGACGTACTTCGTCACCCGCGAGGAGGCCATCGCGGCGGCGGACGGCCCGGTGTCACGGTTGCGCGCCTGCATCCGCTCCGGCGTGCCCTGGCCCGGGGAGGGCGAGGAGAGCACCCGGCTGCTCTTCGAGCTGTTCCCGGTGGCCCTGCGCAACGAGGGCGCCGCCGACCGGCAGCGCACCTTCGCGCACCAGCAGGCGGAGTTGTACCGCCAGGTGCTCGAACTTGGGCGGGCGAAGGGCGACTTCACACTGGCCGGCGACGCCTGGGCCCTGGGGCGGTCGTTCGTGGCGCTGGAGGACGGCTACGCGATGGACCTGCTGGTCGGCGACGCCACCGCCCAGGACATCGAGGACCGCCTGCTCGACCACGCCCGCGTCGTCACGGGCAACCCGGCCTTCGCCCGGCGCGACTGACCGGACGCCGTCCAGGCCCGCCGGGATCGGCGCTTCGCCCCCGGAACACGACCGGGCCCCGGCGATCGACGCCGGGGCCCGATTCCGGGTGCCGCGGGTTCAGCGGTCCGTCACCTCGCCGCCGTAGGAACGGTGCACGGCGTCGGCGGCCTTGTCGGTCTGCGCGTCGTACTTGTCGCCCGTACGCTCGTCGACCAGCCGCTCGGCACTGTCCACACCCTTGTCGGCCTGGTCCGGGTGGCCCTTCGCCATCTCCTTGGCCTTGTCCGCCATGTCTCCCAGCTTGCCCATGAGGTACCTCCCGGCGATACGTGTGTCGTACCCGGCTCGGAGTACCCGCGGCGCCGGGTTCGATGCGTGCCGGTTCCCACGCAGGCGCGGTCAGTGGTGCGCGGAAGAGTTCGGCGGGACGCGCGGCCCCGCGCCAAGGCGTCGTCCGCCGGCCGGCGAGTGCGCCGGGCGTCGGGGCCTTCCTGGTACGAGGCTGCCGAGCCGTGCGGTCGCGGTCGTGGGGTCAGCGCGGGGTGCCGGAGCCCGCGAAGGGGACCTGGGCGGCGGGTGTTGCCTCCGGGGCGTGGAACGGGTGGGTCCACAGGCCCTGGGCCCGCAGCCTCGGCAGGACGCCCTCGCCGAACCAGTACGCCTCCTCCAGGTGCGGGTAGCCGGAGAGGACGAACTCCTCGATGCCCAGGGCGTGGTACTCCTTGATCCGCTCGGCCACCTCGGCGTGGCTGCCGACCAGCGCCGTGCCCGCGCCGCCGCGCACCAGGCCGATGCCGGCCCACAGGTTGGGGTGGATCTCCAGGGACTCGCGGCTGCCGCCGTGCAGGGCGAGCATCCGCCGCTGCCCCTCGGACTCGCTGCGCGCGAGCCCGGCCTGCACCGCCCGCACCGTCTCCGGGTCGAAGCCGTCGAGGAGCCGGTGCGCCTCCGCCCACGCCTGTTCGGAGGTGTCGCGGGTGATGACGTGCAGCCGGACGCCGAAGCGGAGGGCGCGGCCCTGGCCGGCCGCGAGCCTGCTGATCCGGGCGGTCTTCTCGGCGACCTGGGCCGGCGGCTCGCCCCAGGTGAGGTAGACGTCGGCGTACCGCGCCGCGATCTCGGCGGCGACGGGCGACGAGCCGCCGAAGTACACCTCGGGGACGGGGTCGGGCAGCCGGGTGAGCCGGGCGTCCACGACCCGCAGGTGCTCGCCGTCCAGGTCGACGGTGCCGCCCTTCCACAACCCCCGTACGACGTGCAGGAATTCGCCGGTACGGCGATACCGCGCGTCCTTGTCGAGGAAGTCGCCGTACGCGCGCTGCTCCTGGCTCTCCCCGCCGGTGACCACGTTGAGCAGCAGCCGGCCGCCGCTCTGCCGCTGGAAGGTGGACGCCATCTGCGCGGCGAGCGTCGGCGACACGAAGCCCGGTCGGAAGGCGACCAGGAACTTCAGCCGCTCGGTGTGCCGGCTGACCATGGCGGTGGTCAGCCAGGCGTCCTCGCACCAGGCGCCGGTGGGGGTCAGCGCACCGGTGAAGCCGAGGTCCTCCGCCGCGCGGGCGATCTGGCTCAGGTAGGCCACCGTGGGCGGCCGGTCCTGGCCCGAGACGGTGGCCGGGGTGCCGTGGCCGCCGCCGACGACATGACGGCTGTCGCCGTTGGTGGGCAGGAACCAGTGGAAGGTCAGGGTCACCGGGGCTCACCTCCCCCGCTCGGCGCCGGCGGTCGTGGTCGTGCTCGGGGCGCTCATCCGGCGGCCGCCAGCAGGGCCGTACGGCTGCCGAGGGCGACGGAGAACTGGTCGACGACCTGGGCGAGGGCCTCTGCGGTGCCCGGCGCGACGGTCAGGGTGCCGTCGTCGCCCACCGCGATGTCCTTGTCCAACGTGAACCAGCCCGGGACGATGTGCGCGGCGCCCATGGAGCTGAGCACCGGGCGCAGGGCGTAGTCGATGGCCAGGACGTGCGCGGTGGTTCCGCCGGTCGCCAGCGGGAGGACGGTCTTGCCGGCCAGGCCGTACTGCGGCAGCAGGTCCAGCAGCGACTTCAGCAGCCCGGAGTAGGCCGCCTTGTAGACGGGGGTGCCGATGACCACTCCGTCGGCGCGTTCGAAGAGCGCGGCCGCCTCGCGGATCGCCGGGTGCTGGAAGTCGGCGCCGAGGAGGGCCTGGGCGGGGATGGTGCGGACGTCCAGCGGGATCACCTGGTGTCCCTGGGCCGTGAGCCGCGCGTCCAGGTGGCGCAGCAGCCGGGCGGTGCGGGAGGTGGCGGAGGGACTTCCGGAGACGGACAGGACGGTGGCCATGGCGGACCTCTTTCGGAGGGTGGGGACGGCTGATCTTGTCGAGGGCGTCGGCGAGCGCCGACCAGTCCGTGTCCTGCTTGACGGTGGCCGCGGCGGCGGCAGCGCGCGTCCGGTGTGTCCCGCAGGACCGTCAGTACGCGGATCAGCGCGTGCGAGCGCGCGTCAGCGTGGCGGTGCGACGGTGCCACGAGGCGAGGAGCTCGGCCCGCGACGGGGTGAGCGAGGGAGGGAAGGGCCGGTCAGACGGCCCACTGCCGCTTCAGGCGCAACACGCCGCGGACCACACCCGACCGAAGTCGATGTGGTCACGGGTGACCAGACGCTGCTCGGCATTCATGCGCCCAATTGAGCAGTACATCTCGCGCCCCGTCAACCAGGGCCCGGATGGCGGACGGGTGTTGAGCCGCCGGTGCACAGTGCGTGCGGCGGACCACGCAGCGCCGCGAAAACGCGTTCCCTATAAATCCTATCGATTTACTAGGGAAGCATTGACGTTCCGCCGGCGGGGTGCGCAGGATGATGCTGCCGGTACCTGGCGGCACGGGCGGCCGGACGAGCCAACAGCCGTGCGGGACCCTGCCGTTGACCTTGAGGAGACCTCCACCATGGGCGTTGCCCCAGCGCCGTCCGGCCCCGTTGCGGACTCCGGCCCGGACGGGCCCGGCCCGGCGCACTGGCTGCGCGTGGCCCGCGAGTCGGCGGACGACCTGGCCACGGACGCGGCGGTCCGGGAGCAGGCGGGCAAACCCCCGCTCGACGAGGTGTCCCGGTTGCGCGAGGCGGGACTCCTGACGCTCCTCGTGCCGGCGGAGTCGGGAGGGGGCGGCGCGGACTGGACCACGGCCTACGCCGTGGTCCGGGAGATCGCCGCGGCCGACGGCGCGATCGGCCAACTGCTCGGCGGCCACTACTTCCTGTCGTGGAGCGCCCGGCTGCTCACCGGTCCCTCGCGTACCGCCGCCCTCGCGCGCCGGTGCGCCGGGGAGCAGTGGTGCTGGGGTGGCGGCCTGGCCCGCCAGGACCCGCCTCTGACGCTGACCAGGGCGCGCGGCGGCGGCCATGTGCTCGACGGACGGCAGGACTACGCCACCGGAGTCCTGGTGGCCGACCGCCTCGCCGTGCGCGCCGTGCGCGCCGACACCGGCGAACCGCTCGCCGTCGTCGTCGATCCCGCCCACCACGGCGTCGGCACCGGCGGGGAAGCCGACGCCTTCGGCCAGCGTCTCGCGGCAGGGGGGAGCGTGGAGTTCGACTCCGTGCCGGTCGCCGCCGACGACGTACTCGGCTCGCTGTCCGCGGACGAGGACATCCTGTCGCCCCCGACCGCCCTGGCCTCCCCGGTCGGGCGCCTCCTGTCCGTCCAGCTCCGTCTCGGCATGGCGGAGGGAGTGCTCGCCGAGGCCCGGGAGTACAGCAGGGCCGGTCGATCGCCCGGGCACTCCGCCCGACCGGCCGGCTCCGCGCAGGACCCGCAGGTGCTGGCCGCCTACGGGGAACTCGCCGTCCTCACCCGCTCGGCGTCCGCCCTCGCCGGCCAGGCGCTGGAGGCCGTGCACGGCGGGCTGGCCCGCGGCGCGGACCTCACCTACGACGAGTACGCGGACATCTCCGTCCTCGTGGCCATGGCCGAGGCCGCCTCGTCCCGGGCCGCGCAGGAGTCCACGGCCCGCGCCCTGGACATCGTCGGCGTCCGCTCCGCGTCCTCGCGGCTGGGCTTCGACCGCTTCTGGCGCAACGCCCGTACGCACACGCTGTACGAGCCCGTCGCTCCCCGACTGCGCGACGTGGGGGACTACTTCCTCAACGGCGCGCACCCGCCGTTCGTCCTGCCCGCCTGACCGACGGCGTCCAAAATGCGAACACCCCCTTGGGGTGAGCGCCGCCTTCTGTCACGATCCCTAGCAGCCAGGTAGGAAAACTAGGGAAGGCGGGGGTGCAGTCATGGTGTCGTCCCACCGCGCACTCCTGTCGCCGCCCCCGCTGACCTCGCGTCGGCACATCGACTTCGGCCGCACGTCCAGCGCCATCTGTCGGCCTGCCTGAGCCGTCCGCGCACCCCGCCGGCTCCGGTGGAAGCGCCGCTCACTCCTGACGCCACTCCCGGTCCCCTCACCGCTCCGGGTCGGCGTCCCCCGCTGCCGTGGACCGGTCAGCGGAGCACATGTGCCCACCGGCGTCCGCGCGGCCTCGCCGCGCGATCTCCGGTACCTCCTTGTCGATCCCTCCCCGAGAGGACACCCCCGTGTCTGCCGCAAGACCGCTCACCACCCTGCGCACCGTCGCCGTCATCACGGCGCTCCCCGTCCTGCTGACCGCCTGCGGGTACGGTTCCGAGTCGACCGACGACGGGAAGAAGAACGCGGTCGCGGCGGGCGCCGAGAAGCTCTCCGCCGACGAGGTGAAGATCGGCTACTTCCCCAACCTCACGCACGCGACCGCTCTCGTGGGCGTGCAGGAGGGTCTGTTCCAGAAGGAGCTGGGCGGCACCACGATCAAGACGTCCACCTTCAACGCCGGCCCCTCCGAGATCGAGGCGCTCAACGCCGGGTCCATCGACATCGGCTGGATCGGCCCCTCCCCCGCCATCAACGGCTACACCAAGTCCAAGGGCAAGAACCTGCGGATCGTGGGCGGTTCGGCCTCCGGCGGGGTGAAGCTGGTGGTGAACCCCAAGAAGATCAAGTCCTTGAAGGACGTCGAGGGCAAGCGGATCGCCACGCCCCAGCTCGGCAACACCCAGGACGTCGCGTTCCTCAACTGGGCCGCGGAGCAGGGCTGGAAGGTCGACGCGCAGAGCGGCAAGGGCGACGTCTCGGTCGTCCGCACCGACAACAAGGTGACCCCGGACGCGTTCAAGTCCGGTTCCGTCGACGGCGCCTGGGTGCCCGAGCCGACCGCGTCCAAGCTGGTCGCCGAGGGCGGAAAGGTACTGCTCGACGAGGCCTCCCTGTGGCCCGGCAAGCAGTTCGTGATCACGAACATCATCGTGTCGCAGAAGTTCCTGAAGGAGCACCCGGACGTCGTCGAGGCCGTGCTGCGCGGCTCGGTGAAGACGAACGAGTGGATCGACGCCAACCCGGACAAGGCCAAGGCGTCGGCGAACGAGGCCCTGGCCGACCTGTCCGGCAAGGCGCTGCCCGCCGACGTCATCGACCCGGCGTGGAAGTCCATCACCTTCCTCGACGACCCGCTGGCCTCCACCCTCGGCACCGAGGCGAAGCACGCGGTGACGGCCGGCCTGCTCGACCAGCCCGACCTGAAGGGCATCTACGACCTCAAGCCGCTCAACAAGGTCCTCAAGGCCGAGGGCAAGGACACCGTCGACGCGGCCGGCCTCGGCACCGAGTAGGCCCTGCCGACCGCGGCGGGCCCACCTGCTCGCACCTGCTCGCACCTGGTCGTGGAAAGCGGGCCGGCCGTCCCCCGTCCGCCACGGACGCGGATGGCCGGCCCGCTTTCCGGCGCGCGAACACCTCACTCGCACCTCACCGGACCTCCGCGAGCCCCCGCCACGTCCGCGCGGGGGCCGGCCCCCGGCACGCAAGCCGTCGGCGATCCTGAAGCGGAGTGTTTCCACGGAGGCGAGGGAAGGAGTCAGAGCGGGAGGGAGGACAGGAGACAGCCGTGACCGCCCTCGCGATCTTCCTCCTCATCATCGGGACGCTCCTGGTCCTGATCGGGGCGCTTCTGCTCCTGGTCGGGACGTTTCTCATCGCTGTCGGGGTGGCCTTGATCCTCATCGGGGCGACCCTGATCGCCGTAGGCGCGTTCTTGCTCATCCGGAGACTGTTCGGCCGCGATCGAACACGATCTCACCTCTGGTGACGGCAGCGGCGCCAGGTCGGCCGGCGAACCCGCATCGGCACTTGGAAGTGGCTGTCGACCGACGCGTTCTGGGCCATGGGGCGCACCCGGGAGAAGGTCGAGGAGCCGATGCGCGGCTCACTGAACTTCGCCGTCCTCGACGCCGCCGGCGAGCAGGTGACCTACGCCCGGGTGATCACCAACCGTGCCACGTTCGCGTGGCTGTGCGACGTCTACGTCGCCCGCCCCCACCGCGGCAAGGGCCTTGGCACCTGGCTCGCCGGCGCGGTCCGCGACCATCTGGCCCCCTACCGGCTCAAGCGCGTCCTGCTCTCCACGCTGGACGCGCACGAGATCTACGCCAAGGCGGGGTTCGCCCCTGTCCCGCACCCCGAGAACTTCATGATCCTGGAGGGCGGCCGTTGAAAGGAGCGGTCGGCACCGGGTCCGGCACCGCCCGCCGGGCCGTTCCTGCCCGGTGCGTGCTCAGGAGCATCAGTCCTGCTTCGCGGCGGCGTCGATCTCGGCGATCAGGGCCTCGACGCGGGTCTTGATCTCGTCGCGGATCGGGCGCACGGCCTCGACGCCCTTGCCGGCCGGGTCCTCCAGGGCCCAGTCGAGGTACCTCTTGCCGGGGAAGACGGGGCAGGCGTCGCCGCAGCCCATGGTGATGACGTAGTCGGACGCCTGGACGGCCTCGGAGGTGAGAACCTTCGGCGTGGCGGCCGAGATGTCGACGCCGACTTCCTTCATGGCCTCCACCGCGGCCAGGTTGACCTGGTCGCCGGGGACGGAACCGGCGGAGCGGACGTCGATCCCGTCGCCCGCGAGGTGGGAGAGGAATCCGGCGGCCATCTGGGAGCGGCCTGCGTTGTGGACGCAGACGAACAGCACGGAGGCGAGCGGGCTGGAGGACATCGGTTCTTCCTTCACGGCTGACCGAGCGGGGCCACTTCGGGCGGTGCGCCAGTGGACGTCGGGATACAGCTCCTTGAGATCAGCCTGAACTGGTATCAGTCCAGGCTGATGTGACAGTATCAGCCCATGCTGACGTCAGTCGACGCTGATCTGCTCCGGGTGCTGGCCGACCCGCTCAGGCTCCGGATCGTCACCCTGCTCGCCCGGGAGACGCTCTGCACCACGCACCTGGTCGAGGAGACCGGAGCCAAACAGACCAACCTCTCCAACCATATGAAGGTGCTGCGTGAGGCCGGGGTCGTCGATACGGAGCCCTGCGGCCGGTACACGTACTACAAGCTGCGCCCGGACGTCATCGCCCACCTCGCCGGGCGGTTCGCAGAGCTGGCCGAGTCCGCCCGGAACGCCGCCGACAACAAGAGGGCCTGCCCGTGACCCGCACCGAAGCACTCGCGACCACTGAGGAGACCTCGATCGTCGCGAAGCTCTCGACGCTCGACCGCTTTCTCGCCGTCTGGATCCTGCTCGCCATGGGCGTCGGCCTCGGCCTCGGCCGGGTCGTCCCCGGACTGAACGATGCTCTGGCCAAGGTGGAGATCGGGGGCGTCTCGCTGCCGATCTCCATCGGCCTGCTGGTCATGATGTATCCGGTGCTGGCCAAAGTCCGCTACGACAGGCTCGATGCGGTCACCGGGGACAAGAAGCTGATGGTGTCCTCGCTGGTCGTCAATTGGCTCGTCGGACCCGCGGTGATGTTCGCCCTCGCCTGGATCTTCCTGCCGGATCTGCCTGAGTACCGCACCGGCCTGATCATCGTCGGTCTCGCACGGTGCATCGCCATGGTCGTCATCTGGAATGACCTCGCCTGCGGCGACCGTGAAGCCGCCGCCGTCCTGGTGGCCCTCAACTCGGTGTTCCAGGTTCTGGCGTTCGGCCTGCTGGGCTGGTTCTACCTTGATCTGCTGCCCGGTTGGCTCGGCCTGGGCGACGGCCGGCACCTGAACATTCCCATGTGGAAGATCGCGCTGAACGTCGTCATCTTCCTCGGCGTTCCACTGCTCGCCGGGTTCCTCACCCGCCGCATCGGCGAGAGGAAGCTCGGCCGCGAGCGGTACGAGACCGGCTTCCTGCCGAGGATCGGCCCATGGGCGCTCTACGGCCTGCTGTTCACGATCGTCGTCCTCTTCTCCCTGCAGGGGAGGACGATCACCTCCCAGCCGCTGGACGTGGCCCGCATCGCGCTGCCGCTGCTGGCCTACTTCGCGATCATGTGGTTCGGCGTGTTCGCCCTGGGCAAGGCCATCGGCCTCGCCTACGACCGCACCGCCACCCTCGCCTTCACCGCCGCCGGCAACAACTTCGAGCTGGCCATCGCGGTGGCCATCGCCACCTTCGGCGTCACTTCCGGTCAGGCCCTGTCAGGCGTCGTCGGCCCGCTGATCGAGGTTCCGGTCTTGGTCGCCCTGGTCTATGTCTCCCTCGCCTGGCGAAGGAAGTTCACCGCCCGTGCTCAGGCTCCCGTGGCCTAGACGTGCCGCGAACCCCGCCCCGTACTGCAGGGCGGGGTTCGCTTTTTCCCGTAGGCCTCTGTGTGATCAGGCGGCTGCGGGGAGGACCAGGAGCTGGCCCATCGCGGCCAGGACGGACGGTTCGACTCGGTAGTACACCCAGGTGCCGCGCCGTTCGGAGCTGAGCAGACCCGCCTCCTTCAGCTTCTTCAGGTGGTGCGAGACGGTCGGCTGGGAGACTCCGACGTCGGAGATGTCGCAGACGCACGCCTCGCCGCCCTCGTGCGAGGCGACCGCGGAGAACAGCCGCAGGCGGACCGGGTCACCGAGCGCCTTGAACATGCGGGCAGCCGTCTCGGCCTCCTCGGCGGTCATGGGCCTCTCGGTGAGCGGCGGGCAGCACGGTGCCACACCCCGCCCTTCGGGCTCGAGCAGCGGCAGCGGCTTCGCATTCGACATGCGTCTATGTTGACACACGTCGAACCAGGCGGGCCATGGTCGGCGCCGGCGGCCGCCTTCCACTGGAGTGACATGTCCGCCGCCGCGTCGCCGCGAGGACGGGCCGGCCACCGCTTATCGCCGCCCCCTTGGCCTCTCTCGCGGCTCTCAATTCGATGAATGTCTATGTTGACGCCTGTCGATACAGGTGTCACGCTTGCGATGCAGGCCATCGACAAACATCGAAACACGCAAGGAGTCGCCGTGAACGCGCCCACCACCGAGTTGCCCGTCGTCGTGATCGGAGCCGGGCCGGTCGGCCTGGCCGCCGCCGCCCACCTGGCCGAGCGCGGCCTCGCATCAGTGGTCCTGGAAGCCGGACAGACCGCCGGCGCCGGAGTGCGGGATTGGGCGCACGTGCGGCTGTTCTCCACGTGGGGCGAAGTGGTCGACCCCGCCGCCGAAAAGCTCCTCGCCCCCACCGGCTGGAGCAAGCCGGACGCGGGCGCCTACCCGTCCGGCGGGGACTGGGCCGACCTCTACCTGAAGCCCCTCGCGGACGCGCTCGGCGACACGGTCCGCACCGGCGCCCGGGTGACCGGCGTCTCGCGCACTGGCCGTGACCGGATCGTCGACGCCGACCGCGAGGCGCAGCCCTTCGTCGTCCACGTGGAGCACGCCGACGGCCGGGAGGAGCGCCTGTACGCCCGGGCGGTCATCGACGCATCCGGCACCTGGGCCACCCCCGGGCCCGCCGGCGGCAGCGGCCTTCCGGCCCTCGGCGAGCGGGCGGCAGCCGAGAGGATCGCCTACCGCGTCCCCGATCTGAAGGACCCGGCTGGGCGGGCCCGGTACACCGGCAAGCGCACCGCCGTCATCGGCTCCGGAGCCTCCGCGTTCACCGCGCTGGCTTACCTCGCCGACCTGGCCAAGTCTGACGATGGTGCGGGCACGAAGGCTGTGTGGATTCTGCGTCGAGGCATCTCCGGCTCGACCTTCGGCGGCGGCACCGCCGACCAGCTTCCGGCCCGCGGCGCGCTCGGCCTGGCGGCCAAGGCGGCAGTGGACGACGGGCACGCGGACGCGGTCACGGGCTTCCGCACCGAGGTGATCGAGCGCGACGGCGACGGCCGCGTGGTCCTGGTCGCCGAGGACGGCCGTCGCCTGGAGCCGGTCGACGAGGTGATCGTGCTGACCGGCTTCCGCCCCGACCTGTCGTTCCTGTCGGAGATCCGCCTCGGCCTGGACGAACGCCTCCAGGCCCCGACCGCACTCGCTCCGCTGATCGACCCCAACCAGCACTCCTGCGGCACCGTCCACCCGCACGGCCACCGGGAACTGACCCACCCCGAGCAGGGCGTCTACCTCGTCGGCATGAAGTCCTACGGCCGAGCCCCGACGTTCCTCGCCATGACCGGCTATGAGCAGGTCCGCTCGGTCGCGGCCGCCATCGCCGGCGACATCGAGTCCGCCGACCGTGTCGAACTCGCCCTCCCGGAGACCGGGGTGTGCGGCGGAGCGGGTCTCTTCGACGCCCCCGAAGCAGACCAGACCGGCGGCGGATGCTGCGCCCCGGCAACGCAGCCGATCCGCATCGGCGCCAACGTCCCTGCCGGGGAGGGGGCAGCGGGCGGCTGCTGCGGCTCCTGATCGATCCCAGCACTCGCCACCGGAGGGGCCGCGACCGGATCGGGGGATCGGTCGCGGCCCCGGTGCTGCGACCGAGGTCGGCCCCCTCAGGCACCCCCTCAACGCACCACCCCCTCCCCTTCTCCCCTCCCCTCCCCTCCCTTCCGCACAGCTCCAGGGATACCCCCCGGGGTACCCGTGTTACGGTGGCATACATACCCGGGGGGGTAATCTCCGTGGAAGGGGCATCTCCGTGTTCTTCATCGACACCATCGAGCTCGAGGGGCTGGGCAACCGCCATTACCTGGCCGGCGGCCGTGACACAGCCGTGGCGGTGGATCCGCCGCGCGACTTCGATCAGGTCCTGGCGGCCGCCGCCCGGCGTGGCGTGCGGATCTCGCACGTGGTGGAGACCCACATCCACAACGACTACGTCACCGGCGGCCTTGAGCTGGCCCGGGTCACGGGAGCCGCCTATCTGGTGCCGGCCGGGGCGGACGTGTCGTTCGCCCGGGTGCCGGTGGCCGACGGTCACACGGTGGCCGTGGACAGCGGTCTCGAGCTGCGGGCCGTAGCCACGCCCGGCCACACCCCGCACCACACCTCCTACGTGCTGCGGGAGAACGGCGTACCGGTGGCCGCGTTCACCGGCGGATCGCTGCTGATCGGCACGGTGGGCCGCCCCGACCTCGTCGAGCCCCGCCTCACCGAGCGGCTGGCGCGCGCCCAGCACGCCTCCGCCCACCGTCTCGCGGCCGAGCTGCCCGACGAGACCCGGGTGCTGCCGACGCACGGCTTCGGCAGCTTCTGTTCCTCGGCGCAGGCGGAGGGGGACGCGACGACGATCGGCAAGGAGAAGGCCGCCAACGCGGCGCTCACCCAGGACGTGGACTCCTTCGTCGCGGACCTGCTCGCCGGTCTCGAGGACGTCCCCGCCTACTACGCGCACATGGGTCCGGCCAACGCCGCCGGTCCGGCCCCGGTCGACCTCACTCCCCCGGCCGTCGCGGACGCGGACGAGATCGCCGCGCGGCTCGCGGCCGGCGAGTGGGTGGTGGACCTGCGCAACCGGGTCGCGTTCGCGCGGGGCCATGTCGCCGGTTCGTTCAACTTCGAGGCGGACGGCAAGATCGCCACGTACCTGGCCTGGATGATCCCGTGGGGGAAGCCGGTCACGCTGCTCGCGGAGTCCCCCGAGCAACTGGCCGCCGCGCAGCGGGAGCTGGTCCGGGTGGGCATCGACCGGCCGGCCGCCGCCGCGACCGGGACGCCGGAGCAGTGGGTGCCCGAGGGCGGCCGGCCGGCCTCCTTCGCCCGCTCCACCTTCGCCGGCCTGGCCGAGCGCGGCACGGACGGCGTGGTCGTGCTGGACGTGCGACGCGACTCCGAGCGGGCCACCGGACACATCGAGGGGTCGGTGCACATCCCGGTCCACGAGCTGCACAAGCGGCTCGCCGAGGTACCAGCGGGCACCGTCTGGGTGCACTGCGCCGGCGGGATGCGGGCCGCCATCGCCGCCTCGCTGCTCGACGCCTCCGGACGGGACGTCGTGGCCGTGGACGACGGCTTCGACGCGGCCGCCCCCGCCGGACTGACCGTGGTCGCCGGCTGACCGGCCCTGGCACCCACCCCATCCGACTTTCCGAGAGGTTGTGTGATGTTCCTCTTCCGTAGCGGCGACCACCGCGTCACCGTGGACGAGGCCCACCGGCGCACCCAGGGCCCCGAGGCCCCGGCCGTCCTGCTGGACGTGCGCGAGCGGGACGAGTGGAACGCCGGGCACGCGCCCGGCGCGGTCCTCGCGCCCCTGTCCCGGCTGACCGCCGGGGCGGCGCTGCCGGCCGTCGCCCGGCAGCGGCCCCTGGTGGTGATCTGCCGCAGCGGGCACCGCTCACGGCGGGCCACCGAGCTGCTCGCCCAAGGGGGCGCCGAGGCGGTGGACGTCAAGGGCGGCATGAAGGCGTGGGCCGCCGCCGGGCATCCGGTCGTCGACGAACGCGGGAACCACGGCTCGATAGCATGACCGCTCTGCTCCTCGCGCTCGTCGCCGGCGCCGTCGTCGGCCTGGCCCTCGGCGGCCTCGGCGGTGGCGGCAGCGTCCTCGCCGTGCCCGCCCTGATCTACCTGCTCGGCCTCACCCCGGCGGAGGCCACCACGGCCGCCCTGGTCATCGTCACCCTGACCTCGGTCACCGCCCTCGCCGGACACGCCCGGGACGGCAACGTCGCCTGGCGCACCGGGCTGCTCTTCGCGGCGGCGGGCATCGTGCCCGCGATGCTCGCCGGGGCCGCCGCAGGGCACCTCCCCCAGGCCGGGCTGACGGCGGCCTTCGCCGTCGTCGCGGCGCTCGCGGCGCTGCGCATGCTGCGTCCCGCCCGGACCGAGACGTCCGGCGCGGTGAGGCCCGGGAAGGCCGGCGCCGCCGGCGCCGGGCTCGGCGCGGTGACCGGGTTCCTCGGCGTGGGCGGCGGCTTCCTCGCCGTGCCGGCCCTGGTCGGTGTGCTGAGCCTGCCCATGCGCCGGGCCGTCGGCACCAGCCTGCTGGTCATCACGATCAACTCGCTGGCGGCGCTCGGCGCCCGGGCCGGCAGCGGGACGCACCTGGACTGGGCGGTCGTCGCCCCGTTCACCGCGGCGGCGATCCTCGGCGCCTGGGACGGCAAACGGCTCTCGAAGAAGATCAAGGGCCAGGCGCTGCAGCGGGTGTTCGCCTGCGTGCTGCTCGCGGTGGCCGCCCTCATGCTCCTCGACGCGCTCGTCTGACCACGGCGGCCCGGCCCGCACCGGCCCGCCTCACGACTCCAGCGGTACGGCCCCCGTCCGGGGCGCCTCCCCACACACAAGAAGGAAGAGATCCACGATGGCCACCCCCGTCACCCTCGACCCCCAGCAGGCCCGCTCCCGGCTGCACGAACTCACCGTCATCGACGTCCGCACCCCCGGCGAGTACGCGGGCGGCCACATTCCCGGCGCCCTCAACATCCCGCTCGACCAGCTCGGCCGGGCGGTGCCGGAGATCCGGGCCGCCGCCGAGCGCGGCGAGGTCCTCGTCGTCTGCGCCTCGGGCGCCCGTTCCGAGAACGCCTGCCGGACGCTCGCCGAGAGCGGCGTCCACACCGCCACCCTCGCCGGCGGCACCGGCGCCTGGGCCGCCCAGGGCAACGACCTCGACCGTCCCGAGGGCGGCGCGCGGGCGACCTGGGGCATGGAGCGGCAGGTCCGCCTCACCGCGGGCTCCGTGGTCCTGCTCGGTCTGGCGCTGGGCGAGTTCGTGCACCCGGCCTTCCGGCTGCTGAGCGCGGGCATCGCCGGCGGACTGGTGTTCTCGGCGGTGACCAACACCTGCGGCATGGCCGCCATGCTCGCCAAGCTCCCGCACAACCGGCCCCGTCAGGCCGACCTGGAGGCGACGCTGACCCGTCTGCGCGGCAACTGAACCGGAGGCCGCGACGGGCGCGACACCGCGTCCCGCGGACGCCGGTGGACGGTCGGGCGCGGCGTGCCGCGCACGGCGGAGGGGTGACCCCGGGATCCGGGATCACCCCTCACGCGTGCGGGGCGGCGTCAGCCGAGGTCGCGCACCCTGATGGCGTGGATGCCGCGGCCGTGGGTGGCCGCGTACAGGGTGCCCCCGTCGGGGCTGAGCTTGAGCTGCAGCACGGCGACGGCCGGGAGGGAGCCGACGCGCTGCCACTTCGTGTGGCCCGGGGCGCGGTAGACGACGCCCAGGTCGGTGGCGAGGGCGAGCCCGCCGTTCGAGGTCACCACGGCGGAGTCGGCCGGCACGTCGGGCAGGTTCGCCGAGACGTCCTTCCAGGTGGCGCCGCCGTCGGCGGACTCGAACACATGACCCTTGCCGGCGCCGGGGCCCTCGGTCCAGTGCCGCGAGAAGCCGTTGACCGCGAGGAAGACGTGGTCGGCGTTCTTCGGGTCGACGGCGAAGCCGCTGAGGTAGCGGTTGGGCACCGTCCCGTCGGCGCCGGTGGCCGGCAGGGCGATGTCGTGCCAGCCGGTCCCGTCCGCGTTGCCGACGGCGATGCCGCGGGCGAACCCGTCCTCGTTGCAGGGCCCGCACCAGGCCGCGTACACCTTGCCGCCCGAGGCGGCGACGGCGGTCGCGGTGCGGCCGGCGCCGAGGTCGTACACGCTCCGCCACTCGGAGCCGCTGCGGATGGCGTAGCCGTGGTCCTGCACCCAGATGTGCCGGCCGCCGGCGATCCAGGTCGCGCTGTTCCTCATGTCGGCCGCGAGCGGGGCGATGAAGCGGGCCTCGCCGGTGATGTTGTCGGCCGGGGCGACGTTGTACGAGGTCGCCTTAGCGGGGTCGGTCATCCAGGAGCCGTCGTTCACGGCGCAGTTCTGGGTGACCTGGACGGCGAGGTAGACGTACTCCTCGGCGATGTCGCAGCCGTTGGCCGGGTCGGTGAGGGTGTCGCCGCCGTCGCCGCCGAAGTCGGAGCCCATCACCTTGTCGTCGCTGCGCAGGATCGACTGGCCGTTGTCCTGCAGACCGCCGGTGACGGCCACCCCGTGGTGGCCCGGGTCCCTGCCGACGCCCACCGAGTAGTACTGGAGGGTGTCGATGGTGCCGTCGTTGAGCGAGGTCCAGTCCGTGGCGTGGCCGGCGGAGTCCTGGGAGCCGCGCACCGGGCGGCGGTAGGCGCCGCCGTCGTTGCCGACGTAGACGAAACTCCTGCCGTGGTAGCGGCCGATCGCGACGCCGTGCTGGTCGGAGTGCGTGGTCTGGCTGCAGCTTCCGGTCTGCCGGGCGGGATCGATGCTCCAGCAGGGGAAGTTGAAGTTCCAGTACGGGCCCACGGTGGACCAGGTGGCGCCGCCGTCCCTGGTCTCGTAGACCTCTTCGAGGCCGGCGTAGACGTGCTTGGGGTCGGCCGGGTCGACGGTGAGGAACTGGTTGTACCAGGCCTGCACGCCCGGCATGTACCCGGCCGTGGTCAGCGCGGAGCCGTCGGCCGCCAGCTGCTTGTAGTCGGCGATCTTCGTCCAGGGCCCGAAGGGCGAGGCGGCGCTGTAGATGCCCTGCAGGCCGCTGTCGGGGTTCGTCGCCATCTGCTCGGGCGACTGGTCGATCGCGTAGTAGCGGGAGCCGTCGGCGGAGCGGGCGAAGGTGACCGTGCCGACGTTGTCGGCGTCGGTCGGCAGCTCGCCGAAGCCGCTGGTGATCCGCTGCCAGCCGCCGGCGGCCCTGGTGTAGAAGCCGTTGTAGTCGTCTCCGCTGCGCCAGCCGACCGCGAGGATCACCTTGGCGGGGTCCTTGGGGTCGACGGCGATGTCGTTGGTGATGTTCTTGTACGCGGCGTCCGCGTCCGTCGCCTTCGAACCGCCCGGCAGGTAGTCGGGGTTGGGCGCGAACTCCAGCTTCCAGGAGCCGTGCAGGTTCTTGGTGGAGTGGCTCCACACGCCCTCGCTGGTCGCCGCCCACACCTTGCCGCCGGCGAAGCGCAGTTGGCGGACGGTGGTGCTCTCCAGCTCGTCGCCGCCGACCCGGCTGCGGGTGGTGAAGGAGCCGTGGTGCGGGTCGGACAGCACGTACACGCCGCTGCCCAGGTAGGCGTCCGCGTTGGTGTTGGCCTCGCCGGTGCCGAGCCACAGCCGTCCGGCGCCGTCGACAGCGAGCGCTCCGGTGGACTGCGAGGGCAGCCGGTCGCTGATGGACCGCCAGTGCCCGCCGCCGGTCCGCGAGCGCCAGACCCCTCCGCCGGCGCTGCCCGCGTAGACGTAGCCGTCGTCGTCCGCGGCCATGGCGGCCATCCGCCCGGTGACGTCGCCGGAGCCGCCGCTGGAGTTGGAGTCGATGTCGCGGTAGCGCGGGTCGTCGGAGTCGTAGGTCAGCCCCGTGACGTGCCGCCAGTTCCCCTTCGTCCGCTTCAGGCCGGTCAGGCCGCGCCAGGCGGCGCCGTAGGCGCCCGGGGCGACCACGCCGGGCGCGGTGCGTGCCTCGGCGTACTGGTCGGCGCCCTCGGCTATCTCGTCGGCCTCGTTGCCGTCGTCCCCGTCCTCCGCCTTCGCCCGGGGGCCGGCGGCCCCGATGGCGTGCTCGCGCTGGGCGGCGAGCCGGTCGAGGGCGCGGACTCCGAAGGGACTTGCGTGGCGGCCGGGCGCGGCGGTCGCGGGTATCGCGACGAGCCCGGCGGTTGCCGTGACGGCACAGATCGTGAGCCATCGTCTGCTGCGGGTTGGTGCTGGCACCGGATCCTCCCGAACGGGTGTCGTACAGCCGTCGCAGGAGACCCGATCACGCGCGGGCGAGGGGGTCCGGCACTTGGCCAACTCTTTGTCCGGAACCTGTCAGTTGATGGGTACGCGCCGGGCCGCGGCGGCAGGTGCGTGGATCACCCCTCGGCCCTGGGCGACCAGCCGGGCGGCCCGAACAGATATCCCGCGCGCTGGCGCCAGTTCCGGGCCGCGCGGACGTCGCGCCAGGCGGCCGTGTACTCGTGGAAGGCGACCCGCACCGGGTTGTAGGTGCCGATGTTCTTCGTGAGGCCGTACACCGCGCGGGCGCCCTCCGGTTCGAAGGTCCCGAAGAGCCGGTCCCAGACGATGAGGACGCCGCCGTAGTTGCGGTCCAGGTACTCGTTGTTCGACCCGTGGTGGACGCGGTGGTGGGAGGGCGTGTTGAAGACGAGTTCCACCGGACGCCACAGCCTGTCGACCCGTTCGGTGTGCAGGAAGAACTGGTAGACGAGGCTGAAGGCCTGCTGCAGCAGGATCATCCACGGCGGGATGCCGAGCAGCGCCAGCGGCAGCCAGAACGGCAGGCCGGTCATCGGCGTCCAGCTCTGGCGCAGGGCGGTCGAGAGGTTGAAGCGGACGCTGGAGTGGTGGACCACGTGGCTCGCCCACAGCACCCTGACCCGGTGGTGGGCACGGTGGAAGGCGTAGTACGCCAGGTCGTCCGCGAAGAACAGCAGCAGCCACGTCCACGCCGAGGACGGGGAGAGCCGCCAGGGAGCGACGGTGAAGAGGGCCGCGTACACCACGACCGTCACCGCCTTCCACGGCACCGCGACGACCTGGCTGCCGGCGCCCATCGACATACTGGTCACCGTGTCGCGCAGCTCGTACCCGCGCTCCTCGTCGTCTGGCAGAAAGCGGTAGGACAACGCCTCCACCACGACCAGGAGCACGAACGCCGGGATGGCGTAGACCACGGCAGGGATCATGTCAGCGCTCCGCCTTCCGGGGCGTCGTCGGGACACTTCGGGACAGCAGCTCACGCGCCAGGCGCTCGGCCGCCTCCGCCTCGCGCGCCTCGATGTGGGCGGCGAGCCGGAGCCGGGCCGCCGCGTCGAGGAGTTCCGCCGTCCGCAGGTCGCCGGGCACGTCGGCGACCGGAAGCGTGCCTCCGACGAGGCTGTTGAAGGCCAGCAGGTAGGCGACGTTCCCGGAACCCTCCACGACGAGCCGCCACCACGCGATGTCGGCCTCGTCCAGCTCGGCCGGATCGGGTCCGCTGCGCGCGTACCGCTCAGCGGCCTCGACGATCTCGCGGGCGGCCTTCCCGGAGCACCGGATCGCGCACAGGCGGGCCGCGTCGGCGCCGACGCACGCCCGCATCTCCAGGGCGTCCCGCGCGAGGTCCTCGACCGAGGGCCCCGCGTCGGCCGCCGCGATGCCCAGGGCCAGGTCGAGGCCCGCGGAGCGCCGCCAGTCCTGGACGAGTGTGCGCCCGCCGTGACTGACCCGCACGAGCCGCGCCTGCTGGAGGCGTTTGACGGCCTCACGGACGGCGTGCCGGTTCACGCCGAATTCGGAAGCCAGCTCGCGTTCGGCCATGAGCGCCGAGCCGGGCGGCAGTCCGCCGTCGAGGATCCTGTCGCGCAGGACGGCGAAGAGCTGGTCGGAGACCGCCTCACGCCGTATGCCGTGCCGTGTCATGGCGAGCAGCGTGGACCGGCCGCGGCCACTGGTCAACTGGTTGGACCAGTTTTTCCGGGGTCTTCGGCGATTGACCGAAAGCGCACCGCGCCGCGTGATTGTGGCGTGCCGTTCGGGAAACCACGCCCCAGGACCAGACCGGCACCGCCGACCGAACGGAGACCAGGTGATGGCCACCATGCCAGGCACAGCCCCGCCGCGCACAGCCGAGCCCAGCAGTCTGCGCCTGCCGGGGACCGTCCTCGGCGTGGGGCTGGGCGGGTTCGTCGACGGCATCCTCCTGCACCAGCTCCTGCAGTGGCACCACATGCTCACCAGCACCAACCACGACCGCATCGGGGTGAAGTACTACGACCCCCACACGGTCTCGGGCCTGCGGATGAACACGGTGTGGGACGGCGTCTTCCACGCGGTGTGCTGGGTGGCCGTGCTCCTGGGCCTGGCCCTGCTGTACTCGCGCGTCACGCACAACCGGCGGGCCGTGTGGACCTCACGGGTCCTGTGGGGCTGGATCCTCTTCGGCTGGGGCCTGTTCAACCTGGTCGAGGGCCTCCTCGACCACCAGATCCTGGGGATCCACCACGTCCACGGGGGTCCCCACCAGGCGTGGTGGGACGCCGGTTTCCTGGTGCTCGGCGCTGTTCTCATGCTCGCCGGTCACCTGATCCAGCGCGGCGGAACGCCTCACGACCCGGCGGCGCCCCGCGACGCCAAGGACCACGCCTGATGGGCGACATGCACCACCACGGCGGTGCCGGCGGTATGCCCGCGGCCGTGCCGACGGCGCTGATCCTGGCGGTCCTGCTGGCCGCGGCCGGCTGCCATCTGCTCGCGGTGCGCCGCGTCCGGCGCCGCAACCCCGCACGCGGCTGGAGCCGTTGGCGGTCGGCGTCGTTCCTGGGCGGGCTGTGCCTGCTGGCGATCGCCCTGCTTCCGCCGTTGTCGTCCGCCGCGCACGCCGACTTCCGTGGGCACATGGCGCAGCACATGCTCGTCGGCATGTACGCGCCGACCGCGCTGGTGCTGGCGGCGCCGGTGACACTCCTGCTGCGAGCGCTGCCGGCCGCCCGGGCCCGCACGCTCTCGGCGCTGCTGCACAGCGGCCCGGTCCGGGTGCTGACCCGTCCGGCGGTGGCGCTCGCCCTGAGCACCGGCAGCCTCGCGGTGCTCTACTTCACGCCGGTCTATAACGCCGCCATGGGCCACCCCCTGGGGCACTGGCTGATGCTGGCGCACTTCCTGGCGTCGGGATGCCTGTTCGCCCACGCCGTCGCCGGCCCCGACCCCGCGCCCGCCCGTCCCGGAGTCCGGGCCCGGCTGGTGTACCTGGGCGTCGCGATCGCCGCGCACGCCCTGATCGCCCAGGCGATGTACGGCGGGTTCTACGTCGACATCCGCGCCCCCGTCGAACAGGTCCGGCAGGGCGCGGAGATCATGTACTACGGCGGCGACATCGCCGAACTCCTGCTGGCCGGTGCGCTGATGGCGACCTGGCGGCCCGAGCGCCGCCCGGGGACCGTCCCGCGGCCGGGAGGTCTCGGAGCGACCGCGACGGCGGGAGACTGATCCAGGCCGGGTTTGACCCTCGACCTGGTCGAGGGCTCAGGGTTCCGGGTGTGGAGAGCGAGATGCGCAGTATCGGGGAGACGGCCCGCGCCAGCGGACTGGGCGTGAGCGCCCTGCGGTTCTACGACCGGGCGGGCGTGCTGGTCCCGGTCCGGGTGGACCCGGTGAGCGGGTACCGCTGGTACGGCGAGGAGCAGCTGGCGGAGGCCCGGGTGCTGGCGCGCCTGCGCCGGGCCGGTATGCCGCTGGCGGACATCCGGCTGGTGCTGGCCGCGTGGTCCGGAACCGACACCGCCCTGGCCCGCACCCTGCTGGCGGCCCATCTGCGCCGGCTGGAGGCCGGACTGTCCGATGCGCGCGCCGAGTTCTCCGCACTCCGAGCCCTACTCGACCAGAGGGAGAACCCCATGTCCCCGCGCGACACCGCCCCCGTCAGCCTGTCCGTCCCGGCCCCCGCACTCGCCGCCGCCCTGGACGCGGTGCGCTTCGCGGTCGGCACCGACCCCGAACTTCCCATGCTCGGCGGCGTCCTGTTCGACGTCGACGGAGACGGCGTGCACACCGTGGCCACCGACCGCTACCGGATGGCCGTCTCCCGGACGGCGGCCACCGGGCACGCCGGCCCGCGCGTCCAGGCCGTCGTGCCCGCCCCGCTCGCCGACGCCATGCGCGCCCTGCTCGGCGGCGAGGGGCCCGTCCGGCTGGAGCTGGACGGCGACCGGGTGAGGCTGGAGGCCGGCGACCGTCAGGTGGCCGGGCAGTGCCTCGACCACGACTTCCCCGACTACCGCCGCCTCGTCCACCTGCCGGCGGGCCGCCGCGTCCTCGTGGACACGTCCGTCCTGCGCGAGGCGCTCGAGACGGGCCCGGTCCACGAACAGGAAGGCTCAGCAGCCGACTTGAGCGTGCTCGAAGTGACGGACGACGACACGGTGACCGTCCGCGAGGAGGCCGGGGCCGGCCAGGACGTCATCGCGGTCAACCGCGAGTTCCTCCTCCAGGCCCTCACCGCCGCCGCCCACGAACGCCTCGTCCTGGAGTCCACGTCCCCGACGGCCCCGCTCGCGATCCGCCGCCCGGACGACGAGCACACCTTCTCCCTGCTGATGCCGGTGCGGCTGGACGACTGACGCGAGCGGGAAGCGGTGAGGGGAAGGCGGCGCCTGCCTAGCATGTGCATGTCGGACGCCCTGCAGGGTCACGCCCGGCGAGCCGGGAGGAAGCCGATGCGTCGACCACGCGAGCTGCCGCCCCACCGGGTGGTGATCCGCCGTGCCGGCTGACGGGCGCGGGCGGACCGCCGGGTGGGCGAAGGCGCTGGCCGGCTTCGTGCTCCTGGTGCTTTTCCCCCTGGTCGCCTGGTTGTTCGTTTCCTTCCGCGGGTCGGGCGCGTTCCCCTGGTGAGGTGGGCGGGCGCGGGGCCGGCGGTGCGGTTCGGGGCCTGGAGGACACCGTGTGACACGGTGCCGCCCCGCCCCCGTCGACAGCGGCCCTCAGGTGCGCAGCCACACGGCCGTGTCCCGCGGCAGCCGGCCCGCGCCGTCGAGCGGGCCGCTGGCCAGCAGCAGGGTCTCGTGCGGCGGGAGTTCGGCCGCACGCTCGGAGAGGTTGACGACGCAGACCAGGCCGTGCGCCCGGGTGAAGGCGAGGATGCCGTCGCCGGCGGGCAGCCAGGTGAGGGGGCCGTCCCCGAAGCCCGGGACGGACCGGCGCAGGAGGAGGGCGGCACGGTACAGGGCGAGCATCGAGTCCGGGTCGGCCGTCTGCCGGTCGACGGCGTAGCGGTCCCAGCCCTCGGGCTGCGGGAGCCAGGGTTCGGCTCCGGCGCCGAACCCGCACCACCGCGCGTCGCCCTCCCACGGCAGCGGGATGCGGCAGCCGTCCCGTCCCGGGTCGGCGCCTCCCGAGCGGAAGTGCATGGGGTCCTGGATGCTCTCCACCGGGACCTCGGCCTCGGGCAGCCCCAGCTCCTCCCCCTGGTAGAGATAGACGGAGCCGGGCAGGGCCAGGGTCAGCAGGGCGGCGGCGCGGGCCCGCCGGGTGCCCAGTTCGAGGTCGGTCGGGGTGCCGAAGGCCTTCGCGGCGAAGTCGAAGGAGGTGTCGGCGCGCCCGTAGCGGGTGACGGTTCGTGTGACGTCGTGGTTGCAGAGCACCCAGGTGGCCGGGGCCCCGACGGGGGCGTGCTCGGCGAGGGTGTCGTCGATGGCGCTCCGCAGCCGGTCCGGCTCCCAGGGGCAGGCCAGGAAGTTGAAGTTGAAGGCGGTGTGGAGTTCGTCGGGCCGCAGATAGCGGGCGAAGCGCTCCGCGTCCGGCAGCCAGACCTCGCCGACGAACACCGCCCCGTACTCGTCGGCGATCGACCGCCAGGAGCGGTACACGTCGTGCAGCTCGTCCTGGTCGATGTACGGGTGGGGGTCCACGCCCTCCTCGAAGTCGGCGAGCGCGGGGTCCTTGACCAGCAGGGCGGCGGAGTCGATGCGTACGCCGGCGACACCGCGTTCGAACCAGAACCGCAGGATCTCCTCGTGCTCCCGGCGGACCGCGGGATGCGCCCAGTTGAGGTCGGGCTGCTCCGGGGTGAAGAGGTGCAGGTACCAGTCGCCGTCGGGCACCCGGGTCCAGGTGGGTCCGGAGAACTGTGACGGCCAGTCGTTGGGCGGCAGTTCACCGCTCCCGCCGCGCCCGGGCCGGAAGTGGAACAGCTCGCGCTCGGGGCTGCCGGGCCCGGCCGCCATCGCGGCACGGAACCAGGGGTGCTGGTCGGACACGTGGTTGGGGACGATGTCGACGATGACCCGGATGCCCAGTTCGGCGGCCTCCGCGATGAGCTTCTCGGCTTCGGCCAGGGTGCCGAACGCGGGGTCGATGGTGCGGTAGTCGGAGACGTCGTAGCCGCCGTCCACCAGCGGGGAGGCGTACCAGGGGGTGAACCAGACGGCGTCGACGCCCAGCCGTGCGAGGTGGGGCAGTCTCGCCCGGACTCCCGCGAGGTCCCCGGTGCCGTCGCCGTCGCCGTCGGCGAAGCTGCGCGGGTACACCTGGTAGATGACGGCGTCGCGCCACCAGTCGTCGGTGCGGGGCGAGTGAGGGGCTGCCAACTGACGTTCCTTTCGGGCAGGGTGGATCTTCGCCGTCGGCCCGGATGCTGCGGGGCGTCGGACGGGCCGGCGGCGAAGGCTGGGGTGGGAGGGGCGGCCGGGAGGATGCGGGCGGTGCGGTCAGCCCTTGAGGCCGCCGGCGGTGAGGCCGCTCATGATGTTCCGCTGGAAGACCAGGAAGATCAGCAGGGTCGGCAGCGAGGCGATCGTCAGGGCGGCGATCAGGATGTTCACGGGGACCCCGGTGGAGAGCGAGTAGATCCCCACGTTGAGGGTCTGCTTGGACGGGTCGGGCAGGGTGAGCATCGGCCAGAGGAAGTCCTTCCAGACGCCGACGATCGCGAAGATCGACACCACGCCGAGGATCGGCCGGGAGACGGGCAGCACGATCGACCACAGGATCCGCGTCGGGGAGGCGCCGTCCATGGCGGCCGCGTCGAGGAGTTCCCTCGGGACGGAGTCGAAGAACCGCTTCAGCAGGAAGATGTTGAAGGCGTTGGTGACCGAGGGGAGCCAGATCGCCCAGGGCGAGTCGAGCAGGTTGCGGTGCACGAGCGGCACGTCGAGAACGGTCAGGTACTGGGGTACGACGAGCACCGTGGCCGGGATCATGAGCGTCGCCAGCATCATGCCGAGGATCGCCTTGCCGAGGACCGGGCGGAGCTTGGACAGGGAGTAGGCGGCGGCCACGTCCAGGACGAGCTGGCAGGCCAGCGCGCCGAACGCGTAGAACGTCGTGTTGAGCAGCAGCCGGGCAAGGTCCATGACGTCCCAGGCGCGGGTGTAGTTGCCCGGGGTGAAGGACCTCGGCACCAGGGTCGGCGGGGTCCGGATCACCTCCTGCGGGTCCTTCACCCCGCTGGAGGCCAGCCAGTAGAGCGGCCCGAGGAACACCAGGACGAAGGCCGCGACGACCAGGACGAAGACGGTCCAGTAGAGGAACCTGCCCCGCGGTCGCGCGAGTTGGGAGGGTGAGATGAGTGTGCGTGTGGACATGCCGGTCTCCCCGTCTACTCGTCGCGGGCGCGGCTGAGCCGTACGTACGCCGCCGAGAAACCGGCGAGGAGTACGAGCAGGAGCAGACCGAGCGCCGCCGCGGCACCGTAGTCGTTGAAGTTGAAGGCGTACTGGTAGATGAGGTAGACGACCGTGGTGGTCGAACCCTCGGGGCCGGCGCCGCCGGTGAGCAGGAACGGCTCGACGAACACCTGCATGGTCGCGATGACCTGCATCAGCAGCATCAGCGAAAGGATCAGCCGGGTCTGCGGGATCGTGACGTGCCAGACCTTGCGCAGCAGGCCGGCGCCGTCGAGTTCGGCCGCCTCGTACAGCTCGCCGGGGATGCCCTGCAGCGCGGCCAGGTAGATCAGGGTCGCGCCGCCCATGTTCATCCAGGTCGAGGCGACGACCACGGACAGCATCGACAGGCCGGGGTCCTGCAGCCACTGCTGCTCGGGGAGGTGCAAAAACCGCAGCAGCTCGTTCAGCAGGCCGTATCCGGGGTCGTACAGGTACTTGAAGAGCAGTACCGAGGCGACCGGCGGGAGCATGACGGGCAGGTAGACGAGGAGCCGGAGGAAGCCCTGGCCGTGCCGGAACTCGTTGATGACGATCGCGGTGACGAAGGGCACCGCGAAGCCGAGGACCAGCGCCAGCAGGGTGAACAGCAGGGTGTTGCGCCAGGCCTGCCAGAAGGCGGGGTCGTGGTAGACGGTTTCTAGGTTGTCCAGGCCCACCCAGTGGGTCCCGCCGTTGCCGGTCCTCTGGAACGCGAGGGCGAACTCCCTGATCATCGGGTACCAGGAGAACACCGCGAAACAGATCACCGCGCCGATGAGGAAGCCGTGGGCGGTGAGGTTGCGCCGCAGGCCGCGGGCGAACCGGCCGCCGGGCGGTGGCGGGCCCGCCGGGCTCGGGGGTGCCGGGCGGGCGGGGTCCGCCGTGCTCGGGGTCAGACTGGGGGCCGCCATCGTCGCTCCTTGGTGCTCGACTGCCGGGTTGCTGGGGCGCACACGCGGCGAGGGCCGCGGGGTGGCGCCGCCGACGCGGGCTCCCGGCGGGGGCGGCCGGTGGGCCCGCTCCCGCCGGGGGCCGGTCACTGGTTGGCGAGGACCTGGTTGACCTGGGACTCGGCCGCGGAGAGCAGCTTGTCGACATCGGCGTCCTTGTTGGTGAGGATGCCGGACATGACGTTGTCGAGGACCTTGTAGATCTCCTGCGCCTTCGGCGGTTCGGCCTTGCCGGGCACCGGGTTGTCCATGAACGTCCTGAAGTTGGCGACCGGCATGGTGGCGTTCGCCAGCCGGGCGGCGTCGTCCTTCTTTTTCGACTCCCCCAGCCAGAAGTTGGGCTGCGGGACGCCGACCGGGAGCTTGTCGGCCTTGGTGCGGGCCCAGTCGAACTGGCCCTTGCCGACGGTCAGGTTCTTGAAGTTGAGCCAGGCGATCGCGGCCTTGATCTTGTCGCCCGAGATACCGCTCTTGATCATGTAGTTGTTGCCGCCGGCCAGGGTGTTCTTCTCGCCCGGGATCGGGCCCATGCCGAAGTTCTCGTACTCCGCGCCGAGTTGCTGGACCATGTACGCGATGTCGTCGGGGGCGGCGAGGAACATGCCGAGCTTGTCGCTCGCAATCTGCTTCTGCAGGTCGCCCCACTTGAGCAGCTGGGTCTTGCCCATGCTGTCGTCGTCCCAGCGCATGGCGTGCAGGTTGCGCGCCACCTGTCGGCCGATGTCGTTGTTGAACGCGGCCTTCTTGCCGCTCGCGTCCACGATGTCGCCGCCGAGGCTGTACACCTGGGCGGTGAAGTGCCAGCCGCCGGTGTTGGCCGCGCTGTAGTCGCCGTAGCCGGCGATGCCGTCACCGAGGGCGGCGATCTTCCTGGCCGCGCTGCGGACCTCGTCCCAGGTGCGCGGCGGGGAGTCGGGGTTCAGGCCGGCCTGCCGGAAGAGCTTGCGGTTGATGAGCAGGCCCATGGTGTAGTTGCTGGTCGGCAGGCCGTAGAGCTTGCCGTCGTGCTTGAGCGAGCCGAGCACGTTCGGGTCGATGTCCTTCAGCAGCGGGACCGTCCTGTCGTTGACGTACGCGGTGATGTCGGCGGCGCCGTCGTTGTCGAGCACCTGCGGCAGGTCGGTGAAGTAGGTGTAGAAGACGTCGGGCTGGGACTTGGCCTTCAGCATGGCGGTGAAGCGGGGCGGTTCCAGGCACTGGCCCGGGGTGGAGCGGCCCTCGATGGTCACGTTGGGGTACTTCTTGTTGAACTCGGCGACGTCCTGCTTCCACTCCCTGAGTTCGGCCGCCTTGGCCGCGGGGGGCATGCAGTCGATGGTGATCGTCACCTTGGTTTTGGGGTCCAGGGGGGCGGCCGGGTCGGAGGAGCCACCTCCTTCGGAACCACCGGCGCCGTTGTCGCTCGCGCTGGTGCCGCAGGCGGCGAGCGCGGTCAGGGTGAGCGCGGAGACGAGGGCGACCGCGCCGGAGCGACGGGTACGGCGGAACCGGGCACTTCTCATGGGTGGTCCCCTTCGGGCATGAACGGTGAGGTCGCCCCACCGTCGGGGCGACTCGGTGCGTTGTGGGGCGCCGCACACTCAACCACCATCAACAAGTGGCAGCAATATCTCGCGCCAATTTCGCAATTGTTTGACAGCGCCGGAGTCCACTCGCAGTGGAACCGCCACCGTCCACAGTCGGCGCGCGGACCCAACAGCCGTCTGTCGATGGCGAGGCAGCCGCGGTCCGCCCCGGGAGACGTCCGGAGCGGACCGCGACGCCCTCATCGCGAGGGCAGGAACTTGTGGATCAGGGCATACGAGAACACCGGCGCCGGGGACCGCGGGGCGGTGTCCCGGCGCCGGTGCCGGCCCGAGTGGGAGGAGAGGGATCAGCTCGCGGGCGGGGGCGCGGTGGAGCCGCGCAGCACCAGTTCCGGCTCGAAGAGCAGCTCGCCGGGGTGCGAACGGCTGCCCTGGAGCTGGGCGCACAGCAGTTCCACCGCCGCCCGGCCCATCGCCTCGATGGGCTGACGGACCGTCGACAGCGGCGGCTCGGTGCAGTTCATGAAGGCGGAGTCGTCGTACCCGACCACCGAGACGTCCCCGGGGACGGTGAGTCCCCGCCTGCGCACGGCCCGGATGGCGCCGAGCGCCAGCGGGTCGCTGGCGCAGACGACGCCGGTCACGCCGCGCTCCAGGAGCCGGGCGGCCGCGGCCTGCCCGCCCTCCAGCGAGAACATCGACCGCGCGACGAACTCCTCCGGCAGTTCCCCGCCCGCGCGGCGGGCCACCACCCGGGCGGCCTCCAGCTTGCGGCGCGAGGGAACATGGTCGCTCGGGCCGAGCACCAGCCCGATCCGCTCGTGCCCCAGCGAGGCGAGATGGCGCCAGGCCTGCTCGACGGCGACGGCGTCGTCGCAGGCGACGCAGGGGAAGTCCAGGCCCTCGATGGAGGCGTTGACGAGGACCACCGGGATGTCCCGCTCGGCGAGCTGCCGGTAGTGGTCGTGCGGCGCGTCGGCCTGGGCGAACAGCCCGCCGGCGAAGACCACGCCGGACACCTGCTGCTGCAGCAGGAGGTCCACGTAGTCGGCCTCGGAGACGCCGCCCTTGGTCTGCGTGCACAGCACCGGGGTCAGCCCCTGCTGGGCCAGCGCCGCGCCGATGACCTCGGCGAACGCCGGGAATATCGGGTTCTGCAGCTCCGGCAGGACGAGTCCGACGAGACGGGCGCGCTCGCCGCGGAGCTGCGTGGGCCGCTCGTAGCCGAGGACGTCGAGAGCGGTGAGCACCGACTGCCGGGTCGACTCCGAGACTCCGGGCTTGCCGTTGAGGACACGACTGACCGTCGCCTCGCTGACCCCCACTTTCTTGGCCACCTGAGCAAGTCGTCGCGTCATGTACGCAAGCCTAGCGCAATTTCCGCAAATGAATTGCGGTGATTGCCGCGGGTTTTGGGACGCGGGGTCCCGGGCCCGGGTACCGCGGCGCCGCGGGTGCGCGTCAGGGGGCGGGCTCGGCGAGGACGGCGCGGCAGTCGAGCCATGCCTCGGTGCTCAGCAGCGCCCGGAGCCGGGTGAAGAGCGCGAGCAGATCGGGCCCCCACCGCTCGCGGAAGGCGGGGTCGAGCCGGGCGAGGTCGAGTTCGTTCGCGGCCGACAGTTCGGCGAAGTCCCGGCGCGAGCGCGCCCCGGGCACGTGGGTCACGCCGGTGAAGCGGTCGTGGAAGGGGGCGTCGGTCCGGGCGAGGTCCGGATAGGTGGCCTCGCGGTCGCAGGAGGCGTACAGGTAGACGATCGACTCGGCCTCGGCGCCGATCACCGCGGCGAGTTCGGCCCGGCGGGTCACCGGCAGCAGGGCGCCGGGAAAGCCGTCGGTGCCGTAGAAGGCGTGGCAGAGTCCCGCGAGCCGGAGCGCCGGGCGGGCCTGCCACAGCGCGAGCCGGTCGTGGACGCGGCGCAGGTGTGCGAGGAGGGTGCCGCCGGGGTGGGCCATGTCCTGCGCGCCGCACTCGCGGAGCAGGGCCAGCGCCCGGTCCGCGGCGTCGGGAGGTGTGCCGGTGTCCGGTTCGATCACTTGCGGCGTCCTTTCACGTCAGCGGGCCGAGCCCGGGTGGAACTTGGGGAGCCGGACGGTGATCTTCGTGCCGGCGCCGAGGCCGGTCTCGATGACGAGGCCGTGGTCGTCGCCGTAGACCTGGCGCAGCCGCATGTCCACGTTGCTCAGGCCTATACCGGCGGACGGGCCGCCCCGGCCGCGCAGCAGGTCGCGCAGGCGCTGCGGGTCCATGCCGACGCCGTCGTCCTCGATGACGACCCGGGCCTCGGTGCCCTCGTCCTCGGCGGTGATGGTGATCCGGCCTCGGTCCACGGACTCCTCGAGACCGTGTTTGAGCGCGTTCTCCACGAGGGGCTGCAGGCAGAGGAACGGCAGGGTGACGGGCAGGACCTCGGGGGCGATTCGCAGGGTCACCTCCAGGCGTCTGCCGAACCGGGCGCGGGCGAGTTCGAGGTACTGCTCGATCGAGCGCAGTTCCTCGGCGAGCGTGGTGAAGTCGCCGTTCCGGCGGAACGAGTAGCGCGTGAAGTCCGCGAACTCCAGCAGCAGTTCGCGGGCGCGCTCGGGGTCGGTGCGGACGAACGAGGCGATGGAGGCCAGGGAGTTGTAGATGAAGTGCGGGGAGATCTGGGCGCGCAGGGCCTTGATCTCGGCCTCGATCACGCTGGAGCGCGCCCGGTCCAGGTCGACGAGTTCGAGCTGGACCGAGACCCAGCGGGCCACCTCCTCGGCGGCCCGGACGACCACGGCGGACTCGTGGCCGGCGAAGGCGGCCAGGGCGCCGGCGGGCCGGCCGTCGACCGTCAGCGGGACCATCACTCCCCAGCGGACGGGGCAGCGGGCGTCGGGGCAGGTCAGCGTGAACGTCCGGGTGCGCGTGGCGTGGGCGAGGTGGGCCGCGGCCGCGGCCCGGTGGTGGTCGCCGGCGCCGTCCCAGGCGAGTACGGCCTCCTCGTCGGCGAGGGCGAGGGCGACCGTGCCGAGCAGCGGCCGCAGCCGGCGGGCCGCCTTGCGGGCGGTGTCCGGGGTGAGGCCGGCGCGCAGGGGCGGTGCGGCGAGCGAGGCGGTGTGCAGGGTGTGGAAGGTGGCACGCTCCACGGGGGTGCCGACGCCGGCCTGGTTCTCCTGCTGCCGGCGGGCCGCGGCGTGACCGAGGGCGGCGCCCAGGGCGAACAGCCCGAGGGCGGCCACGGCGAGGACGACGGTGCCGAGCGCGGTCACGGACGGCGCCCCCGCGACCGCCGCGGACCGGCGCCCGGGGCGCCGACCGGGGCGCTCGGCGGCTCGGGCAGGTGGAGCCTGGCCATCGTGGCCGCCGCGGTCGCCGGGACGCGGTGCCGGGTGGCCAGGGAGATCAGCACCATGGCCGCGAAGCCCACGGGGACCGACCAGACGGCCGGCCAGGCCAGCAGGGTGTGCAGGGGGCCGGACCTCGCCCCGCCGGCGATGGTCACGGTCACCGCGGTGAGGGCGGATCCGCCGCCGAGGAGGAGCCCCGCGACCGCGCCGGGCGGGGTGAGGCCGCGCCACCAGATGCCGAGGAGCAACAGCGGGCAGAACGAGGAAGCGGACACGGCGAAGGCGAGGCCGACCGCGTCGGCCACCGGGAGGTCGGTGACGACGGCGCCGGCGGCGGTGGGCACCGCGATGGCGGGCAGGGTAGCGAGCCGGAAGTTGCGGATGCCGAGGGTCGGCAGCACGTCCTGGGCGAGCACCCCGGCGACGGACATGGTGAGTCCGGACACGGTGGACAGGAACGCCGCGCAGGCGCCGCCCGCGACCAGGGCGCCGAGCAGGTCGCCGCCGAGCCCGCCGATCAGCCGCTGCGGCAGGACGAGCACCGCCGCGTCGGTGTCGCCGGTCAGCAGCAGGTCGGGCGCGTAGAGCCGGCCGAGCACGCCGTAGAGCGGGACCAGCAGGTAGAAGGCGCCGAGCAGGCCGAGGACGACGACGGTGGTGCGGCGGGCGGCCCGGCCGTCGGGGTTGGTGTAGAAGCGGACGACGACGTGCGGCAGTCCCATGGTGCCGAGGAAGGTGGCGAGGATCAGCCCGTAGGTGGCGTACAAGCCGTGCTGTTCGCGGCCGGCCGACAGCGGCTGCGCCCAGCCGGAGGGGGCGGTGCCGGGACCGCCGTCGCCGGGCAGCGGCACGGGGGCGCCGGCCGGGAAGGTCAGGGCGGTGCCGGGGGCGACGCGGTGGGTGCCCGCGCCGAGGGTGAGCGGTCCGCCGTCGAGGGGGCGTCCGTCGACGGTTCCGCTGACGGTGACGCGCACCGGTTCCTGGACGGTGAGGGTCAGCGGCCGGTCGCAGGCGACGCGTGTGGAGCGCTGGAAGACGGGCCGCTCGTCCCAGGCGGGGGCCGGGGCCCGGTCGGCGCGCCAGGCGATGAGCAGGAACACGGCCGGCACCAGCAGGGCGGTGAGCTTCAGCCAGTACTGGAACGCCTGGACGAAGGTGATGCTGCGCATGCCGCCCGCGGCCACCGCCACGGTGACCACGGCGGCCACGACCAGGCCGCCGAACCAGCCGGGCGCGCCGGTGAGCAGCCGCAGGATCAGCCCGGCGCCGCGCAGTTGGGGCAGCAGGTAGAGCCAGCCGACGCCGACGACGAGCACGCCGGCGATCCGCCGCACGGCGCGGGACTCCAGGCGTGCCTCGGCGAAGTCCGGCAGGGTGTAGGCGCCGGAGCGGCGCAGCGGGGCGGCGACGAAGGCGAGCAGCACCAGGAAGCCGGCGGTGTAGCCGATGGGGAACCAGAGCATGTCGGCGCCCTGGGCGAGGACGAGTCCGGCGACGCCGAGGAAGGAGGCGGCGGACAGGTACTCGCCGCTGACGGCGAAGGCGTTGAGCCGCGGCGGGACGCTGCGCGAGGCGACGTAGAAGTCGGAGGTGGTGCGCGAGATGCGCAGGCCCAGCGCGCCGACGAGCACCGTGGCGAGTACCACGGCCGACACTCCGGCGATTCCGTACGTCTGGTTCAACGCCCGGTCACGCCGCCCTCGTTGCGCTCCGCACGGCGTACGTACCAGGCTCCCGTGCACAGCAGGACGGGGTACGGCGCCACGCCCAGCAGCAGCCAGACCGCGAGCGGCACGTCGTGCCCGGCGCCGCCGGCGAGGAGGACCCGCAGGAGGACCGGGAGCAGTCCCAGGGAGAGGGCGAGCAGGGCCGTCGCGGCGAGGGCGGCGCGCAGCTGACGGCGCATCAGGTTCCGTACGGGGGCGTCGTCGTCCGGGGCGGCGGGGCGGCCGCCGGGCGGGATCGCGGCACGGGGCGGGGGGAGGCCGGCGCGGTCGGTGCGGGGCCGTCCGGTGACCACCTCTCTGCGAGGGACGGATTCGGCACCCATCACGCACTCCCCGACGCCGCGGTGATCACCTTGTTGCGGCGAGTGTACGCAGCGCCGGGGCGGTCAGGTAGGTACCGGACGAGGATCGCCACAGGGCCGCCACGGCCGCTTCGCCGGCGCCCGGGACGCCGGGCGGCGTCACCGTCGTCCGCGTACCGCGCCCTGGGCCCGGGCGGCCAGCAGGTCCCGCAGTTCCCGGGCGTTGCGGCGGCTCACGGCGAGGACGCGGTCGCCGATCCGGACGGTCAGGTTGCCGCCGTCCAGGCGGAGTTCCTCGATGCGGCCGAGGGCCACCAGGCGGCTGCGGTGGATGCGGACGAACCCGCGCGAGCGCCACTGCTCCTCCAGGGTGGTGAGCGGGACGCGCACCAGGTGGCTGCCGTGCGGGGTGTGCAGGCGGGCGTAGTCGCCCTGTGCCTCGACGTAGGTGATGTCGGCGACGGGGACGAACCGGGTCACCCCGCCGAGTTCCACGGGGACCTGGTCGCCGGGGGCGCCGGCCGGGGCGGGGCCGTCCGCCGGGAGCCGGGGCGGCCGGGGGCCCTGCCCGGCCCGGGTCAGTTCGGCGACGCGCCGTACCGCCTCCGCGAAGCGCTCCTTGCGCAGCGGCTTGAGCAGGTAGTCCACCGCCTTGAGGTCGAACGCCCGCAGCGCGAAGTCCTCGTGGGCGGTGACGAAGACGATCAGCGGCGGGTTCGGGTGGCCGGCGAGCAGTCCGGCGAGCTCCAGGCCGCTCAGACCCGGCATGTTGATGTCGAGGAAGACGACGTCGAAGGCGTCCGGGGCGCCGGGCCCGGCCGCGAAGGCCCGCTCCAGCAGGCGCACCGCCCCCGCCGCGTCCAGGGCGGGCACGACGCTGCCGATCCGCTCGTCCTCGCCGAGCAGGTAGAGCAGTTCCTCCAGCGCGGGTTCCTCGTCGTCCACCGCGAGCGCGCGCAGCGGCTCCTGTCCGTCGCCGGCTCGTGGCCCGGGCCGCCCGGCCGCGCCCATGTCCCGCATCTCCTCGTCCCCTGCCCTCTCGTGCCGTCCCGTCCCGTCCCGCGGGGCCCGGGCCCCAGGGCATCCTGGCCCCTCGGAGCCGCGGCCGTCGAGAAGCCGGCGGCGTCGCGTGCGCCGGTCATTCCGGCAGCCGCATGCGCACCCTCTCCCCCGGCCCGACCCGGACCACCCGGTCCTGCAGCCGGAAGTCGATGGGCGGCCGGCCGGACGCGGACGGCACCGTGGCCTCCAGCAGGCCCGCGCGCAGGCGCAGCCGGACGCCCCAGTGGCCCTGGTAGCGCAGGGAGAAGCCGTAGGAGGAGAGTTCCGGCAGCGGCACCGGGTCGAGCCAGAGGGCGCCGTCGCGGGTCTCCAGGCCGGTGAGGCAGCGCTGCACGAGGTCGAGGGTGCCGGCCATGGCGCCCAGGTGGATGCCCTCGCCGGTGGTGCCGCCCTGGACGTCGGCGATGTCGCCGCGCAGGGCCTCCTGGACGAAGCCCCAGGCGTCGGCGCGGCGGGCGCGGGCCAGGATCCAGCCGTGCACGAGGCCGCTCAGGGTGGAGCCGTGGGAGGTGCGGTGCAGGTAGTGGTCGACCGTCGCGGCCCAGATGTCCTCGTCCAGGCGGTGCCCCAGCCGCCGGAACAGGGACTGCAGTTCGGTGGGCGAGAACAGGTAGCCGAGCATCAGCACGTCGGCCTGCTTCGACGCCCGGTAGCGGTTGACGGTGTCGCCCTCCGCCTCCAGGATCCGGTCGAGGCGCCGGATGTCGCCGTACCGTACCCGGTAGGCCTCCCAGTCCAGTTCGGCGAGATCGCCGTAGCCCTCGAACTGGCTGATCACGCCGTCGTGGTAGGGCACGTGGAGGGTGCGGGAGACCTCCTCCCAGCGGGCCAGTTCGTCCTGTTCCAGGCCGATGCCCTCGGCCAGTTCGAGGCGGCGCGGCTCGGGCAGGCCGCGCAGCAGGCCCAGGGCGCGCAGCAGCACCCAGGCCGCGGTGACGTTCGTGTACGCGTTGTCGTCCAGGCCGGGCGCGGCGGCGTCGGGGTAGGCGTCGTGGTACTCGTCGGGGCCGACCACGCCCAGGATGCGGTGCCGGCCGAGGTGTTCGTCGTAGGTGGCCGAGTCGGCCCAGAAGCGGGCGATCTGGAGCAGCATCTCGGCGCCCTCGGTGTGCAGGAAGTCGGTGTCGCCGGTGGCCTCGCAGTACTGCCAGACGTTGTAGGCGACGGCCGAGCCGACGTGCCGCTGCAGCCGGGAGTGGTCCGGCAGCCAGCGCCCCGAGCGGGGGTTGAGGTGCAGCTCCTGGGTCTCCTCCCGGCCGTCGCTGCCGCTCTGCCACGGGTACAGGGCGCCGCGCCGGCCGGCCTCGTGGGCCGCGTGGACGGCCGCGTCGAGGCGGCGGTGGCGGTAGTGGAGCAGCGCCCGGGAGACCTCGGGCAGGTGGAGGTTCAGGTACGGCAGCACGAACAGCTCGTCCCAGAACACGTGCCCCCGGTACGCCTCGCCGTGCAGTCCGCGGGCGGGGACGCCCACGTCGAGGTCGGCGGTGTGCGGGGAGAGGCACTGCAGCACGTGGAAGAGGTGCAGGCGCAGGATGCTGCCCGGCTCGCCGGGGACGTCGAGTTCCGCGCGCCGCCAGAGCTGTTCCCAGGCCGTGGCGTGCGAGGAGAGCAGCTCGTCGAAGGCGGGCGCGTTCTCGGCCCGGTCGACGGCGGCCCACAGCGGGTCGCTGATGGCGGGGTCGTGCGAGGTGTGCAGGGCGACGCACTTGTCGACGGTGACCGTGCGGCCGGGCGCGAGGGCCAGGCGCAGCCGCCGTACGGCCCGGGTCGGCTCGTGCGCGTCGGTCGCCGGGGCGTCGGCGGTCAGCCGGCAGGCGAGTCCGACGGCGATGTCCGAGGTGCGGGTGCGGCAGCGCAGCCACATCGCGCCCGACTCGGCGCTGCCGGTCTCGATCCGGGTGAGGTGGCGGCCGTCGAGGTCGCGGTAGCGGGCCACCCCGGAGTTGGTGACGCCGCCGTCGAGCGCGGCCTCGACGTCGAGTTCGCCGGTCCAGTCCTCGGCGGTGACGTCCGTGCGCAGGGCGGCGAGGTGCGGGTCGCCCATGTGGACCAGGCGGAGCTGGCGCACGAGGAGCGTGCCGCCGCCGTCCAGCCGGTACCTGGTGCGGCGCTCCAGCACGCCGGGGTCCAGGTGCAGGATCTGCCGATGCTCGGCGACCGGGGTGGTGTCGGGGCCGAGCCAGTCGTGGCCGTCCGGGCGGATGCGCAGCGGCAGCCAGTCGGGGAGGTTGACCATGTCCTCGTTGTCGACCCGGCGGCCGGCGACGTCGGAGGCGAGCCGGTTGTAGATGCCGGCCGCGTAGGTCCCGGGGTAGTGCACGGCGTCCGCGGCGCACTCGGGCAGCGCGCCGCGGGTGGCGAAGCAGCCGTTGCCCAGGGTGCACAGGGACTCCCGCAGGCGTTCCTCCGCGGGGTCGTACCCGTCGTACTCCCACAGCAGTCCCGGCACCTCGGTCCCCCTTCCGGTGTCCTTCGCCGTGGCGGTCACCGTTCGGACAGCAGGCCGGCGAGGATCCGGTCCGGGGTGAGGGGCAGTTCGCGGAACCGGATCCCGGTGGCGTGGTGGACGGCGTTGCCGAGGGCGGCGGCGGTGCCGACGATGCCGATCTCGCCGATGCCCTTGCTGCCCATGGGGTTGAGGTGCGGGTCGTCCTCCTCGATCCAGTCGGCCTCGATGTGCGGGACGTCGGCGTGGGCGGGCACGTGGTACGAGGCGAGGTCGGCCTCGGTGAAGTCGCCGAACGCGGCGTCCATGGTGCTGCCCTCGGTCAGTGCCATGCCCAGGCCCATGATCATGCCGCCGACGAACTGCGAGCGCGCGGTGCGGGCGTTGAGGATCCGCCCGGCGGCGAAGACGCCGAGCATCCTGCGGGCCCGCACCTCGCCGGTGACGGTGTCGACGGCGACCTCGGCGAAGTGGGCGCCGAAGGCGTGCCGGGCGTACGGGCAGTCGGCGTCCGCCCGGCCGGCGGTGTCGGAACGGACCAGGAGGCCGTCGGCGGGCAGCGGGCCCGTGTGTTCGGCGAGCCGGGTCGCCAGACCGGCGCACGCCTCGTGCACGGCCCAGCCCCAGGACGCGGTGCCGGAGGAGTCGCCGGCCAGCGACGCCGGGGGCAGGTCGCTGCGGCCCACCTCGGTGCGCACCCGGTCCAGGGGCGCGCCGAGGGCGTCGGCGGCGACCTGGGCGAGGACGGTGCGCGCGCCGGTGCCGATGTCGGCCGCGTTCACCCTGATGACGAAGGTGCCGTCGGGCAGGGCCTGGGCGGTGGCGGTCGACGGCCGGATCATGACCGGGTAGGTCGCCGCGGCCACTCCGGTGCCGATGAGCAGTGCGCCCTCGGTCCGGGAGCGCGGGCGCGGGTCGCGCCGGTCCCAGCCGAAGCGGCGGGCCCCCTCGCGCAGGCACTCGGCGAGGTGCCGGCTGCTGAACGGCTTGCCGCTGCCGGGTTCCCTCTCCGGCTCGTTGCGGATCCGCAGCTCGACAGGGTCCGCGCCGAGGGCCCCGGCGAGTTCGTCGACCGCCGACTCCAGGGCGTACATGCCGGGGGCCTCGCCGGGGGCGCGCATCCAGGACGGGCTGGGGACGTCCAGCGGCACCACCCGGTGGGAGCTGAGCAGGTGCGGGGCGGTGTACATGACGCGGGACGGCACCGCGGCCTGCTCCACGAACTCCCTGACGTGCGAGGTGTGCGTGGTGACCTCGTGCAGCACCGCGGTGAGGTGTCCGTCGGCGGTGGCGCCGAGGCGCAGCCGGTGCAGGGTGGGGGCCCGGTGGCCGACGACGGTGGGCATGTACCGGCGGGGGTAGGCCACCGTGACCGGCCGGCCGATGTGCCGTGCGGCCATGGCGGCGAGGACGACGTCGGGGCGCGGGGTGCCCTTGGAGCCGAAGCCGCCGCCGACGTGCTCGGCCACCACGGTGACGTGCTCCTCGGGCAGGTCGAAGAGACCGGCGAGCACGGACTGGACGGTCGTGCTGCCCTGGCTGGAGGTGTACACGGTCAGCCGGTCGCCGTCCCAGTGCGCGGTGCTCGCGTGCGGTTCCATGGGGTGGTTGTGCAGGGGCGGCACCCGGTACTCGGTGTCCAGGCGGACGTCGGCGGCGGCGAAGGCGCCGTACGGGTCGCCGTGTTCGAGGCGGCCCGGCTGAGCGCCCCCTTCGGGCTCGTAGGCGTCCGGGTGGTCGGGGCGGAGCACGACGTCGTGATGCTCGGCGGCGTAGTGGACGCGGACGGCCCGGGCGGCGGCACGGGCCGCCTCGAGGGTCTCGGCGACGGCCAGGCCGACGCACCAGCCCCGGTGCGGCACGTGCCGGTTCTGCAGGACGGCGAGCGTCGCGTCGTCCGTCTCGCCGAGGCGCGGGGCGTCGCCGGGGGTCAGCACGGCGAGGACGCCTGGCAGCGCAAGGGCGGCCGCGGTGTCCACGCCGGTGACCCGGCCCCGGGCCACGGCGGCGGGCACGGGCCAGGCGTAGGCGCGGCCGGGCACCGGGTACTCGGCGGCGTACCGGGCGTTCCCGGTGACCTTCTCGCGCCCTTCCCGCCGCCCCGCGGGCGCCCCGAGGGCGGTGCCGGTGCGCGGGGTGGGGTGGGGGTCCCGGTCCAGGGCGCCGGTCCGGGGCTGCCGCTCCCCGCCTGCCTCGGCCGGGTCGGCGGAGGCGGTGCGGGTGAGGGGGTCGTCGTGCGGCAGGCCCGTCCCGGACAGCGCGTCGTCCCTGGCCGCGCCGGCGGCGGCCATCGGGTCGTGGTGCGGCAGACCGGTGCCGGACAGCGGGTCGTCCCGGGGCAGCCCGGTGGCGGCCATCGGGTCGTCGTGCGGCAGTCCGGTCCCGGGCAGCGGGCCGCCGTGCTCCAGTGGGTCGTGCGCCATCGGGTTCTCCTGGGGTCGGCCGGGTCCGAGGGGGTCAGGCCGTCGCGGGGGCGGGGGCCAGGCGGTTCAGGACGTCCAGTGCGAGGTTGCGGGCGAGGGGCACCTTGTAGGCGTTGTCGCGCAACGGCTCGGCGCGCTCCAGTTCCAGGGCGACGGCGCCCTCGAAGGCCTCGGGGGTCGCGGCCGCGCCCAGCAGGGCCGTCTCCGCGTGGTGGGCCCGCCAGGGCCGGTGGGCGAGGCCGCCGAAGGCGAGGCCCACTTGGTCCACGACGCCGTCCGCGACGCGCAGGACGACGGCCACGGAGGCCAGGGCGAAGGCGTACGAGGCCCGGTCGCGGGCCTTGCGGTAGGCGGAGGGCGCCCCGGCCCGGGCGGCCGGGAGCAGCACGCCGGTGATCAGCTCACCGGGTCGGATCTCGGTGTCCCGCTCCGGGCGCATTCCGGGCAGCCGGTGGAAGTCGGCCACCGGGATGCTGCGTCCGCCCTCGGCGCCGTACAGCTCGACCCGGGCGTCGAGGGCGGCGAGGGCGACGGCCATGTCGGAGGGGTGGGTGGCGATGCAGTGCGGGGAGTGGCCGAGCACGGCGTGGTCGCGGTGGACGCCGTCGCGGGCGCCGCAGCCGCTGCCGGGCTCGCGCTTGTTGCAGGGCTTGTCCAGGTCCTGGAAGTACGGGCAGCGGGTGCGCTGGAGCAGGTTGCCGCCGGTGGTGGCGGCGTTGCGGAGCTGGCCGGAGGCGCCCGCGAGGAGGGCCTGGGAGAGCACCGGGTAGCGGTCGCGGACGAGCGGGTGGGCGGCGAGGTCGCTGTTGCGGACGGTGGCGCCGACGCGCAGCGCGCCGTCCGGCAGTTCCTCCACCGCGTCCAGCGGCAGCCGGCCCACGTCGATGAGGACGCCGGGGGTCTCCACGCCGAGCTTCATCAGGTCGACGAGGTTGGTGCCGCCGGCGAGGTAGCGGGCGCCGGGGTGCGCCGCGTGGGCCTCGACGGCCTCCTGGACGCCGGTGGGCCTGAGGTATTCGAAGCCTTTCACCCGATCACGTCCTCCACCGCTTCGACGATGCGCGGATAGGCGCCGCACCTGCACAGGTTGCCGCTGAGCCGCTCGCGGATCTCGGTCCGGTCCAGCGGCACGGGCCGGCCGGAGGGCTCGGCCGGGTCGGTGACGTGGGAGGGGTGGCCGGCGGCGGCCTCGGCGAGCATGCCCACGGCGGAGCAGATCTGCCCGGGGGTGCAGTAGCCGCACTGGAAGGCGTCGCGTTCGAGGAAGGCCCGCTGCAGGGGGTGCGGTTCCTCCCCGTCGCCGCCGAGGCCTTCGACGGTGGTGACCTCGCTGCCGTCGAGGGTGACGGCGAGCAGCAGGCAGCCGTTGACGCGGCGCCCGTCGACCAGGACGGTGCAGGCGCCGCACTGACCGTGGTCGCACCCCTTCTTGGAGCCGGTGAGCCCGAGGTCCTCGCGGAGCAGGTCCAGCAGGACCCGCCGGTGGTCGACGAGCAGGGTGTGGGGTTTGCCGTTCACCCGCAGGGTGATCTCCGAGTGCGGGTCGGGCCGGTTTTCACTGGTCATGGCAAGGAGGGCCTTCCGGACGGGCCGTGGTGTCCGTGCACACCGCGTATCCAGGCTGCGACGCCTCACACGTCCCGGCCACTCCAGCGCCCCCGCGGACCCCGGCGGCGGTCCGGCCGGGACCGGGGCCGGCCGCCGCGACGCACGGCCGGCCGGCCGGCCGTGGGGAACGCCCTCAGACGGCCGGCACCTCGCCGTCCCGCCGGGCGAACTGGGTGCGGTGCAGTTCCGCGTACCGCCCGTCGACGGCGAGCAGTTCCTCGTGCGTGCCCCGTTCCACGATCCGGCCGGCCTCCACGACCAGGATCTGGTCGGCGGCCCGCACCGTGGACAGCCGGTGCGCGATCACCACGGCGGTACGGCCCTCCAGGGCCTCGGTGAGGGCCTCCTGCACGGCCGCCTCGGAGGTGTTGTCCAGGTGGGCGGTGGCCTCGTCGAGGATGACCACGCGCTGGCGGGCCAGCAGCAGCCGGGCGATGGTCATGCGCTGGCGTTCGCCGCCGGAGAGCCGGTAGCCGCGCTCGCCGACGACCGTGTCGAGACCGTCCGGCAGGGAGCGCACCACCTCGGCGAGCCGGGCGCGGCCGAGCGCGTCCCACAGTTCCTCGTCCGGGGCGTCCGGCCGGGCGAGCAGCAGGTTGGCGCGGACGGTGTCGTGGAAGAGGTGGCCGTCCTGGGTGACCATGCCGAGGGTGGCCCGCAGCGAGGCGGCGCTCAGGTCGCGCACGTCGGCCCCGCCGATCCGCACCGCACCGGAGTCGACGTCGTAGAGGCGCGGCAGCAGCTGCGCGATGGTGGACTTGCCGGCGCCCGAGGAGCCGACCAGGGCGACGGTCTGACCGGGTTCGGCGCGGAAGGAGACGCCGTGCAGGACCTCGGTGCCGCCGCGGGTGTCCAGGGCGGCGACCTCCTCGAGCGAGGCGAGGGAGACCTGGTCGGCGGACGGGTAGGCGAAGCGGACGTCGTCGAACTCGACCGCGACCGGCCCGTCCGGCACCTCGGCCGCGTCCGGCTTCTCCTCGATGAGCGGCTTCAGGTCGAGCACCTCGAAGACCCGCTCGAAGCTGACCAGGGCGGACATCACCTCGACGCGGGCCCCGGCGAGCGAGGTGAGCGGGGCGTAGAGCCGGGTGAGCAGCAGGGCGAGGGAGACGACGGCGCCGGCCTCCAGGGTGCCGTGCAGCGCGAACCAGCCGCCGAGGCCGTAGACGAGGGCCAGGGCGAGGGCGGAGACCAGGGTGAGGCTGGTGATGAACACCGACTGGGCGGTGGCCGTGCGCACCCCGATGTCGCGCACCCGGCGGGCGCGGGCCGCGAACTCCGCCGACTCCTCCTCCGGGCGGCCGAACAGCTTGACCAGGGTGGCGCCGGGCGCGGAGAAGCGCTCGGTCATCCGGGTGCCCATGGCCGCGTTGAGGGCCGCGGCCTCCCGCTGCATCCGGGCCATGCGGCTGCCCATGCGGCGGGCGGGCAGCACGAACACCGGCAGCAGCACCAGCGCGAGCAGGGTGATCTGCCAGGACAGGGTGAGCATCACCGCGAGCGTGAGCAGCAGGGTGACGAGGTTGGTCACCACGCCCGAGAGGGTGTTGGCGAACGCCCGCTGGGCGCCGATGACGTCGTTGTTGAGACGGCTGACCAGCGCTCCCGTACGGGTGCGGGTGAAGAACGCGACCGGCATGCGCTGCACATGATCGAACACAGCCGTGCGCAGGTCGAGGATGAGTCCCTCCCCGAGCGTCGACGACAGGCGCCGGCCGAGGACGCCCAGCCCCGCCTCAGCGAGCGCGACCAGCGCGATCAGCAGGGAGAGCCGTACGACGGCCCCGGAGTCGTGGCCCGCCACGATCGCGTCGACGACATGGCCGGCGAGCACGGGGGTGGCCACGGCCAGCAGTGCCGTCACCACCCCGAGCAGGACGAAGCGGACGATGCCCGCGCGGTGCGGGCGGGCGAACGCGGCGATACGGCGCAGCGTGGCGCGGGCGAAGGGGCGGCGGTCGGCCTGTGCGTTCATGACGCTGTGCAGCTGCGTCCAGGCGGTGGTCTCCATGCTCATGGAAGAGAACGTAGAACCTCAAGCGTCGTTGAGGTCAACGTCCGCGCCTCGTCGTCCGCACCGACTGCCCCGCGACCTGAGGGTTCCGTGCCTCCTCCCGCCCATCCGCTGCCCGTCCGTAAGCCGCCGTCCGCGCCCGCGCCACCCGCCGTTGACGCGGCGCGGAGAACCTCTTCCGGTGTGACAGCGCTTCGATTCCCCGACGTCCCCCGGGGCCGCTTCCCCCGGCGCTTCCCGGTCCGGCACGCCCTGTGCGCGGTGCCGCTCGTGCTGGTCGCCGTGGCCGCGGTGCGGCACCGCTCGGTGCTCGCCGAGGGCTTCGGCCAGTTGCGCACCGCCTCCTGGCCGTGGCTCCTGGCGGCGGCCGCCGCGACCTGCCTGACCTGGGTGGCGGCCGCGTGCACCCGGCAGGGCGCGGTGGTGCAGCCGCTGCCGAAGAAGCGGCTGCTGGTGACCCAGTTCGCGGCGGGCGCGGCCAACCACCTGCTGCCGACGGGGCTCGGCGCGAGCGCGGTGAACCTGCGCTTCATGACGGTGTGCGGGGTGCCGCCGGCCCGCTCCTCGGCTGCGCTGGCCCTGTACCTGCTGGCGGAGAGCGTGGGCCGGCTGGGCCTGCTGGCCGCGCTGCTGGTCGCCTTCCCCGACGCGCTGCGGCCGGGCACGCTGCTGCCCGCGGGCTCCGGGCCGCCGCTGCTGTCCGGCGGCTCCGCGCTGGTACCGGCCGTCGCGGGCACGCTGGTGCTGCTCGCGGCCGCGCTGGCCTTCGTGGGGCGGCTGCGCCCGGCCGTGTGCGCCTTCCTGCGGGACGCGCTGGGTGAGGCGCGGTCGGTGCACACGCGGCCGGCCCGGGCGCTGGCCCTGTGGGGCGGCTCGCTGGCGTTCCCGGCCTGTCAGGCGGCCGGTCTCGCCGCGGTGGGCCGGGCGCTGGACCTGCCGGTGCCGCCGGCGCACATGGCGCTGGCGTATCTCGCGGCGACGGTCGCGGTGGCGCTGGTGCCGACGCCGGGCGGGATCGGCTCGGTGGAGGCGGCGCTGATCGTGGCGCTGGTCGCGGCGGGCGGCCCGGCGGCGGTGGCCACGGCGGTGGTGCTGGCCTACCGCGTCATCACCGTGTGGCTGCCGCTGGTGCCGGGGGCGGTGACGTTGGGGGCGCTGGTGCGGCTGAAGGTCATCTGAGGCAGAGTGGCCCTTCGAACCGCCGCCCCCGCCGTCCCCCGAAGAGGAGCACCACCGTGCCGGTCCGCGTGGAGCGCAGGGAGCACGTCACCACGGTCGTCCTGTCCCGTCCCGAGGCGCGCAACGCGGTCGACGGGCCGACGGCCGCCGCGCTCGCCGACGCCTTCCGGGCCTTCGAGGCCGACGACGACGCCCGGGTGGCGGTGCTGTGGGGCGAGGGGGGCACGTTCTGCGCGGGCGCCGACCTGAAGGCGGTCGGCACGGAGCGGGGCAACCGGGTCGCGGAGAACGGTGACGGTCCGATGGGGCCGACCCGGATGCGGCTGTCGAAGCCGGTGATCGCGGCCGTCGCGGGGCACGCCGTCGCGGGCGGCCTCGAACTGGCGCTGTGGTGCGATCTGCGGGTCGCCGAGGAGGACGCCGTCTTCGGGGTGTTCTGCCGCCGCTGGGGCGTCCCGCTGATCGACGGCGGGACGGTACGGCTGCCCCGGCTGATCGGCACCAGCAGGGCCATGGACATGATCCTGACCGGCCGCCCGGTCCCGGCCCGCGAGGCCCACGACATCGGCCTCGCCAACCGTGTGGTGCCCACGGGCCGCGCCCGGGCCGAGGCCGAGGAACTCGCGGCGGCCATCGCCCGGTTCCCGCAGGCGTGTCTGCGCGGGGACCGGGCCTCGGCGCTGGACCAGGACGGGCTGGCCGAGGAGACGGCGATGCGCGGTGAACTCCGCCACGGCGTCGCCGTGCTGGCCGAGGGCCTCGAGGGCGCGGCGCGGTTCGCGGGCGGCGCGGGGCGGCACGGGTCCTTCACGGAGCTCTGAGGGCTCCGGGGCCGGGGCCGGCGGGACCGGCCGGCCCGGTGGCCCCGGGCACGGCAGGGTGCGGCACCGCGGGGTCCGGCTCGACGCGTCCGGCGGGTGGCGGCCGGATCGCCCCCCCCGGTGAACAACTGCGCGTCGCAGAGATCTGACATCGACGGCACGGCGCGGACGACACCCCGACAGTGACCGCCGACCTTGTGGCTGATCCTCGACCACCGCCCCGGGGAGGGCCGTTGCCCCGCGCACCGCGTCCGCGATCAAGCCGAACTCCCCGAGGGCATCGTCTGATCCGCGCCCTCCCGGTGCCGACCGGGCCGCCGGATACGGCAGGATGAACGATCGCGCCGCCCGCCGACGACATCGGCGGCCGGCGCGATCGCACATGTACGGACATCGAGCAGGTGGCAACGTGACGAGACTTCACTCCAGGCTCCGCACCGCATCTTCGCGCCCCGGAGGTGACCGGTGAACCGTGCGCTGACCATGCACGACCTGGTCCTCGCCGGCATCGCCGCGGCCGCGGGGCTGCTGCTGGCCTTCCTGTCCCGCACGGTGCTGCGCTGGCTGGCCAAGCACGCGAAGCGGACCCGCTGGAGCGGTGACGACGTCATCGTGGACGCGCTGCGCTCCGTCGTGCCGTGGGCGGCGATCGCGGGCGGCGCGGCGGCGGCCGCCGCGGTGCTGCCGCTCACCCGGACCGTCCGGCACCACACCGACCAGTTCCTGGAGGTGTGGTTGATCCTCGTGGTGACGGTGTCCGCGGCCCGGGTGATCGCGGGCCTGGTCCAGTCGGTGACCCAGTCCCGCTCGGGCGTGGCCGGTTCGGCCACCATCTTCGTGAACATCACCCGGGTGCTGGTGCTGGCGATCGGCTTCCTGGTGGTGCTGCAGACGCTCGGCGTGTCCATCGCGCCCCTGCTCACCGCCTTGGGCGTCGGCGGCCTGGCCGTCGCGCTGGCCCTGCAGGACACCCTCGCCAACCTCTTCGCGGGCATCCACATCCTCGCCTCCAAGACCGTGCAGCCGGGCGACTACATCCGGCTCAGCAGCGGCGAGGAGGGCTATGTGGTGGACATCAACTGGCGCCAGACGACGGTCCGTCAGCTCTCCAACAACCTGGTCGTCATCCCCAACGGCCAGCTCGCGAAGACCAACATGACCAACTACACGCGTCCCGAGCAGCAGTTGACGATCCTGGTGCAGGTGGGCGTGAGCTATGACAGCGACCTGGACCACGTCGAGCGCGTCACCCACGAGGTGATCGCCGAGACGATGACCGGGGTCGCCGGCGCCGTTCCGGACCACGAGCCCGCGATCCGCTTCCACACCTTCGGCGACTCGCGCATCGGCTTCACGGTGATCCTGGGCGTGGGCGAGTTCAGCGACCAGTACCGCATCAAGCACGAGTTCATCAAGAGCCTGCACCGCCGCTACCGCGCGGAGGGCATCCGCATCCCGTCCCCGGTCAGGACGGTGGCCCTGCAGCAGGGCGCGGTGGTGATACCGCAGCAGCGCAGCGTTGAGGAGCCGGCGCCGGCCGTCTCCGAGTAGGCCCCGGGGGCGGCGGTCGGCATATCCTCGAAGGGCCATGACCTCTCCGCCGCCGGACCCGGCCGCCCGCTCCCTCGACGAACGGCTCGACGCGATCGCGCGCGAGCCGTTCCGGGCGAGGTTCCACCTGCGCGGCCGGGAGCTGGCCATCGCCGGCGAGAAGGGACCGGCGACCATCCGGTGGCACGCCTTCGACCTGGTCGCCGAGCGGCTGGCCCCGGCGCGGCCGCGCAAGGACGGGCGGCAGACGCCGTACCGGGGGCATCCGGTGTTCGTCGCCCAGCACGCCACCGCGACGTGCTGCCGGAACTGCCTCCAGCGCCGGCACGGGATTCCCCGCGGGCGGGAGCTGAGCCGCGCCGAGCAGGTGTACGTCGTGGACGTGATCTGCCGGTGGATCGAGCGCGAGGTGGCGGGCGGCGCCGGGCCGGGCGCCGCCCGCCACGGCTGATCAGAGCGTGGCCGAGTTCTCGTGCCAGTGGCCGCCGCGCCTGCTGTGCGGGGCCGCGAAGGACGAGGCGACCGGGTTCACCGTCCAGTCGGGGTGGCCGGGCATCCGCGGGGTCTTCGTCCCGTAGAGCCAGTCGCGCAGGAAGCCGGACTGGTCCTGCCCGGAGACCTCGGAGGCGACGTCGATGTAGTCGGCGGTGCTCGCCGAGCAGTCGCGGAAGCGCTCCAGGAAGGCGCGCTCGACGGCGGTGAACACCTGCTCGCCGACGAGCTGCCGGAATGCGTACAGCACGAGGACGCCGCCCAGGTAGCGCTGGCTGTCGAAGAGGTTGGTCTCGTTCGGGGCGGCCACCGGGCCGGAGTCGTGGCGCCACTGGTCGCCGCGCGCGTAGGTGTCCTTCATCCGGGCTTCCATGGTGGTCAGGCCGAGGGAGTCGGCCCAGCCGCGCTCGTAGCGGTAGAGCAGCCCGTAGAAGTCCGCGTGGCCCTCGTTCAGCCACAGGTCGGCCCAGGTGGCGGGGCTGACCAGGTTGCCGAACCAGGAGTGGACCAGCTCGTGCATCATGTGCGAGCCGATGCTCCGCTCCGGCTGGAGCAAAAAGTTCGGCTTGTACAGGGTGAGGGTCTGCGTCTCCAGGCCGGTGAAGTCGAAGGCCGCGGGGTCGTCGGAGTTGCACGGCAGCAGGCCGTACGTCTCGAACGGGTAGGCGCCCAGCCGGTCCTCCAGCCAGGTCACCAGGCCGGGGGTGAGGGCGAGCGCCGGTTCCAGGGCTGCGGCGCGGGCGGCGGGCACGACATCGCGCAGCGGCAGGCCATGCGGGCCCTGGCGGTCCTTGACCACGTAGTCGCCGACGGTGATCTGCACCAGCTCGGTGGCCATCGGGGAGGCCGAGCGGTACGAGTACGCCGTGCGGTCGCCGCTGAGCGTCTCGGTGCCGGTGAGCAGCCCGTTCGCCACCGCGCGCAGGCCGTTCGGGACCGTGAGGCGGAAGGTGAAGTGCGCCTTGTCCGAGGGGTGGTCGTTGCACGGGAAGACGGTGTGCGCGGAGTTCGGCTGCGGGCAGGTCGCGAAGCCGTCGGGGGTGGGCACCCAGGCGGTGTGGGCGAGGGCGCGGCGCGGGTCGGCGGAGTAGGCCACGGTCACGGTGGCCGACGCGCCCGGCCGCAGGGTCCTGGCGGGCGTGACGCGCAGCTTCTCGTCGGCCTGCGCGAAGGAGGCGGCGGCGCCGTCGACGGACACGCTCCGGATGTCGAGGCCGAGGGCGTCCAGCGAGAAGCGGCTGAGCGGGCGGTCGGCGCGTATGCGCACGGTGGCCGTGGCGTCGACCGTCCTGGCGGTGGCGTCGTAGGCCAGGTCCAGGTGGTAGGACGTGGCGCGGTAGCCCTTGTTGCCGAGGGTGGGGAACACGGGGTCGTCGAGGGTCTCGGGGCCGGGGGCGGCCGCCGTGCGGGCCGCCCCGTGCGCCGTCGCGCCGGGGCCGGAGGGGCGGGCCTGGGCCGGGGAGCCCGTCGTCAGCGCCGCGGCCGTGCCGATCAGGGCGGCCGCGGGGGCCGTCACTCGGGTGCGATATCTCATGGTCCGCTTTCGTTCGGGCGGCCGGGTGGTCGGTTCCGGCCGCCGGTCGGAGGCGATCACGCGTGGTCAGCGGTGATCGCTTGTCATGACCACATGAAGGCGGGATCGGTTGCACCCGGGCGGCACGAATTTCCGGCCGGGACCCCTGTCGAGCCGGACCCGGTCACGAGATATCTTGATGTCGAGCAATGTTGCAGACGTGGAGCGGAGCACCCGGTGACTGACTCGACCATCATCTACACCTACACAGACGAGGCCCCGGCCCTCGCGACGCACTCGTTCCTGCCGGTGATCCAGGCGTACGCCTCGCAGGCCGGTGTGCCCGTGGAGACCCGCGACATCTCGCTGGCCGGGCGCATCATCGCCGTCTTCCCGGAGTACCTGAACGAGGACCAGCGCATCCCCGACGCGCTGAGCGAGCTGGGCGAGCTGGCCAAGACGCCCGCCGCCAACATCATCAAGCTGCCGAACATCTCGGCGTCCATCCCGCAGCTCAAGGCCGCCGTCGCCGAGCTGCAGGGCAAGGGCTACGCGCTGCCGGACTACCCGGACGACCCCAAGTCGGACGAGGAGCGCGAGATCCGCGCCCGGTACGACAAGATCAAGGGCTCGGCGGTGAACCCGGTCCTGCGCGAGGGCAACTCCGACCGACGCGCCCCCGCCTCCGTGAAGAACTACGCCAAGACCCACCCGCACCGCATGGGCGCCTGGAGCTCCGACTCCAAGACCAACGTGGCGACGATGGGCGTGGACGACTTCCGCTCCACGGAGAAGTCCGTGGTGATCTCCGAGGCCGGCGCCCTGCGCATCGAGCTCAAGGGCGACGACGGCTCGACCACCGTGCTGCGCGAGTCGGTGCCGGTCCTCGCGGGCGAGGTCGTCGACGCCTCCGTGATGCGCGTCGGCGCGCTGCGCGAGTTCCTGACCGCGCAGGTCGCCCGGGCCAAGGAGGAGGGCGTCCTGTTCTCCGTGCACCTGAAGGCCACGATGATGAAGGTCTCCGACCCGATCGTCTTCGGCCACGTGGTGCGCGCCTTCTTCCCGAAGACGTTCGCGAAGTACGGCGAGACCTTCGCCGCCGCCGGCCTGACCCCGAACGACGGCCTGGGCGGCATCCTCAAGGGCATCGAGTCGCTGCCCGAGGGCGCCGAGATCAAGGCCTCCTTCGACGCCGAGCTGGCCGAGGGCCCGGCGCTGGCCATGGTCGACTCCGACAAGGGCATCACCAACCTGCACGTGCCGTCCGACGTCATCGTCGACGCCTCGATGCCGGCCATGATCCGCACCTCCGGTCACATGTGGGGCCCGGACGGCCAGGAGGCCGACACCCTCGCGGTGCTGCCGGACTCCTCGTACGCCGGCGTCTACCAGGCCGTGATCGAGGACTGCCGCGCCAACGGCGCCTACGACCCGTCGACCATGGGCTCGGTCCCGAACGTCGGTCTGATGGCGCAGAAGGCCGAGGAGTACGGCAGCCACGACAAGACCTTCGAGATCCCGGTCACCGGCACCGTCCGCCTGGTCGACCAGGCCGGTGACGTCGTGATCGAGCAGGCGGTCTCCGCCGGCGACATCTTCCGCGCCTGCCAGACCAAGGACGCGCCGATCAAGGACTGGGTGAAGCTGGCCGTCACCCGCGCCCGCGCCACCGGCGACCCGGCCGTCTTCTGGCTGGACGCCACCCGCGCCCACGACGCCAACCTGATCGCCAAGGTCGAGCAGTACCTGCCGGAGCACGACACCGAGGGCCTGGACATCCGGATCCTGTCGCCGGTCGAGGCCACCAAGCTGTCGGTGGAGCGCATCCGCCGCGGCGAGAACACCATCTCGGTCACCGGCAACGTGCTGCGCGACTACCTGACCGACCTGTTCCCGATCCTGGAGCTGGGCACCAGCGCCAAGATGCTGTCGGTCGTCCCGCTGATGGCGGGCGGCGGCCTGTTCGAGACCGGCGCCGGCGGCTCCGCGCCGAAGCACGTGCAGCAGCTCGTCAAGGAGAACTACCTGCGCTGGGACTCCCTGGGCGAGTTCTTCGCCCTGGTGCCGTCCCTGGAGCAGTACGCGGCGGCCACCGGCAACACCCGCGCCAAGGTCCTCGCCGACACCCTCGACCGCGCCACGGCGACCTTCCTCAACGAGGACAAGTCCCCGACCCGTCGCCTCGGCGGCATCGACAACCGCGGCAGCCACTTCTACCTGTCCCTGTACTGGGCGCAGGAGCTGGCCGGCCAGAGCGACGACGCCGACCTGGCGAAGGCGTTCGCCCCGCTCGCCGAGACCCTCGCGGCCGACGAGCAGAAGATCGTCGACGAGCTGATCGCCGTGCAGGGCAAGCCGGCCGACATCGGCGGCTACTTCCAGCCGGAGAAGGCCAAGGCGGACGCGGTCATGCGCCCGTCGGCCACCTGGAACTCGGCTCTCGCGTCGCTGAGCTGACGCGCGCGGCGCTCCAGCCGCACCGTCGAGTGATCCTCCGCCCCGGCCGGTCCCCCCGGCCGGGGCGGAGGCGTGCCGGGAGCCGGTGCGCCGGCGCGTCCGTCCCGGTCCGCCGCCCGGCGGGAGCCGGTGCGGAGGGCGTTGTCAGTGCCGTGTGGCACCTTGATCACACACCGTCCGGCCGACGCCCATGGAGCAGCCCGTGCCCCCGTACGCCCCCTCGTTCGAACTCCTGCCCGGCGCCGCCGAGTCGCCCGTGCTGCTGCACGTGCCGCACTCGTCGCGGGCGATACCGGCCGACGTCCGTGAGGGGATCGTGCTGGACGACGCGGCGCTGGAGCGGGAACTGGACCACATCACCGACGCGCACACCGCGCGGATCGCGGAGCGGGCGGCGGCCCTCGCCGGGGTCACCCCCTGGCGGTTCGTCAACCGGCTGTCCCGGCTGGTCGTGGACCCCGAGCGGTTCCCGGACGAGCGGGAGGAGATGCTCGCCGTGGGCATGGGGGCCGTGTACACCGCGACCACGCACCGCGGAGTGCTGCGCTCCGCGGACACCGACCCCGGACCGCTGGTCGAGCGGTACTTCCGGCCGTACGCGCGCGCGATGACCGAGGCGGTCGCCGGACGGCTGGCCGCGACCGGGCGCGCGATCGTGATCGACGTGCACTCCTATCCGCGCGAGGCCCTGCCGTACGAGCTGCACGGGGCCGGTCCGCGGCCGCCCGTGTGCCTGGGCACGGACGCCTTCCACACGCCGTCCCGGCTGCGCGAGGCGGCGCTGCGGGCGTTCGCCGGGTGCGGGGAGACGGGGCTGGACAGCCCGTTCAGCGGGACCTACGTGCCGCTGGAGTACTACGGGCGCGAGGCGCGGGTGAGCGCGCTGATGGTGGAGATCCGCCGGGACACCTACATGACCGAGCCCGGCGGCCCCGCCGGACCGGGTGTCGAGGACCTGGCCGGGGCGCTGGCCGCGCTCGTGGACGCCGTCTAGCCGCGCGGCCGGCCCCGGCGCGGGCGCGGGCCCTCCGGCTGGAGCACTCCCGCAGGACACCGGGCGGGGCGCGTACGAAGGTGGTGGGCATGACGGAGGAGATCACGCTCACCGGCCCGGCCGCACCGCCCGAGCGGGACTGGCCGCCGCCCGTGCGGGACTGGCTGCCGCTCGACCTGGACGGGACGGACTTCGACCCGGTCCTCGCCGGGCTCATGCGCGAGGGCCCGCTGACCCGCGTCCGGCTGCCGTTCGGCGAGGGGTGGGCGTGGCTCGCCACCCGCTACGAGGACGTGAAGCTGATCACCAACGATCCGCGCTTCGGCCGCGCCGAGGTGACCCGCCGTCAGGTCACCCGGCTCGCCCCGGACTTCTCGCCCCGCCCGGGCTCGCTGGCCTGGGCCGACCAGCCCGAGCACAACCGGCTGCGCAGGCCGGTCGCCGGCGCCTTCACGGTGAGCGCCATGAAGCGGCTGCGGCCCCGCGCGCAGCGGATCCTGGACGGGCTGGTGGACGGCGTCGTACGGGACGGGCCGCCCGCGGACCTGGTCGAGCGGGTGCTGGAGCCGTTCCCGATCACGGTCGTCAGCGAGGTCATGGGCGTGCCGCCCGCCGACCGTGAGCAGGTGCACGCCTGGACCCGGCAGATCATCTCCACCTCCGGCGGCGCCGAGGCCGCCCAGGCCGCGAAGACCGGCCTGTACGGCTGGATCACCACGGCCGTCCGGTCCCGCGCGCACAGCACGGACGAGGACGTCTACGCGCTGCTCGGCGCCGCCGTGTCCCGGGGCGAGATCAGCGAGGAGGAGGCCGTCGGTCTCGCCGGGCCGCTGCAGATCGGCGGCGAGGCGGTCACCCACAACTGCGGCCAGATGCTGTTCCTGATGCTGACCCGCCCGGAGCTGATGGAGCGCGTCCGCAGCCGCCCCGACGCGCGCGGCCCGGTCCTGGACGAACTGCTGCGCCACATCCCGCACCGCAGCACGGTCGGGCTCGCCCGGATCGCCCTGGAGGACGTCGAGGTCGCCGGCCACCGGATCGCGGCGGGTGAACCGGTCTACGTGTCCTACCTCGCCGCCAACCGCGATCCGGCCGTCTTCCCCGACCCCGACCGCATCGACCCGGACCGGCACCCCAACCCGCACCTGGCCTTCGGCAACGGCCCGCACTACTGCACCGGCGCCGTCCTCGCCCGGCTCCAGACCGAGCTGCTCGTCGACACCCTCCTGGACCGGCTGCCCGCCCTGCGCCTCGCCGTCCCGCCGGACGAGGTCCGGTGGCGGCACAAGACGATGATCCGCGGCCCGCGCACCCTGCCCGTCACATGGTGACCGGCGTGCGCGGGCCGCACACGGCCTAGGGTCTGTCTGACGATTCGCGTCGTCGCCCGAAGGGCGGCCGCGCGGCGTCAGGTGCGTGCTCTCGGCGGGCCGGCTCCAGGGCCGCGTACTGGACGTACTCGGGTCTGGGGCCGGTGCGGCGAGAGTGCGTGCATGGCGTCGCGCGGCAGGCGGGAATCGTCAGACAGGCCCTAGGCCCGCAGCCACTCCGTGACGACGACCTGGCCGCCGGTGCGCAGCCGCAGGGCGAACGGGCCGGCCGGCGGGGTGTCGCTGGTGAAGCGGCCGAGGGTGTCGACCGCGACGGGGCGGGCCGCCAGGGGGCCGCCCAGGACCTCGACGCGGGCCGGGCCCGGGGGCAGCACCTGGCCGATCAGTCCCTCGCCGGTGACCTCGACGTCCACGGTCAGGCCGCCCGCTCGGAAGGTCAGCATCCGCGGCGCGTCCGGCATTCCCCTGACGGGCAGCGCGTCCACCAGCGAGTCGAAGGTCAGCTCGGCGATGTCGCCGTCCAGGTCGTGCAGCGCGTAGGCGCCCAGGGCGATCTGGCGCAGCTCGGCCGGGACCGGGTCCAGCGCGGCGGCCGCCCGGCGCAGTTCCTCCTCCAGCAGGTCCCCGTCGATCCCGGTGTCGTCGAACCCGGCGTCGTCGAAGCCCTCCTCGGGGAAGGCGTCGTCGTGGGCGCCGCTCATGCCGCCTCCCGTGCGTCCATCCGGGCCCGCAGCCGGCGCAGACAGCGCTGGCGCAGCGGGCCGATGCTGCCGACCGCGATGCCGAGCGCGGCCGAGACCTCCAGATAGCTCGGCGGCGGCGAGGCCATCAGCACCCGCAGCAACTGCCGGCACCGCTCGCCGAGCGCCTCGAACTCCTGCCAGAGCCGGCGGATCCGCTCCGCCTGCGCGGCCTCCTCCTCGGAGTCGATCAGCGACTGCTCCGGGGTCCGTTCCTCGCTGGCCCGGTCCAGCACCTGCGGATCGTCCGTCAGGGTCAGCCGGGCCAGCCCCTTGAGCACCTTCAGGCACTCGTTGCGGGCGGTGCTGGCGAGCCAGGAGCCCGCCTTGTCCGGTTCCCGGAGGCGGTGGAGGTGCTGGGCGAAGCGGAACCACACGGTCTGGTAGACCTCGTGCGCGTCGGCGTCGGAGAGCCGGTGCGCGCGCACCACCGACCACACCAGCGGACTCAGTCCCTCCACCAGCGCCTTCCAGGCCCCCGCGTCGCCGTCGACCGCGGACCGGACCAGCGCGCCGACCTCTGTTCGGTCCACGGCTCCACCCCTCGTGTACGGCACGTCATCGTACGCCGTGGAGGTGAGCGTTCCGGCCCTCATACCGGCCGGACCGGGATCGCGACGGGGGTCGGCCGCCAGGTGGACGGCCGGAGCACCGGTACGTGCGCCCCGCGCACCTCGGCGGACTCGGTGACGGTCGCGAGCAGTCGGGCGCGGGCCGCGCGGGGGTCGCGCTCCTTGTGCGCCGTCATGTGGGCGGCGACGAGCCCGGCGACGACCGGGGTGGCGAAGGAGGTGCCGCTCCACTGCGCGAGGCCTTCGAACATCACCTGCTCGGGTTTGCCGGCGCCGCTCTCGCCCGCCTCGCTCAGCACGCCGGTGTGCCGCGGGTACTGGCAGGTGCAGACGTACCCGCAGTCGTACCGGCAGGCGTCGTAGGTGGAGTGCTGGTAGACGTACGGCACGGGTGCGCGGAAGCCGGTGAGGGCGCTGGTGAGGCGCTCGCCGGGGGCGTAGACCCGCACCCAGGGGCCGTGGTTGCTGAAGCAGGCGCCCGACTCGCCGTCACCGCGCAGCGCGCCGACCGACAGCACGCAGTCCTCGTACTCCGGCAGCGCGGCGTAGGCGGCCGGCCAGAACGGGTTGTCGCTGGCGTTGTTGCCCGCGGCGGCGACCAGCAGGGTGCCCTGCTCGCGCAGTTCGCGCATGAAGGCGTCGAGGCCGAGCAGGCCGTCGGCGCGGCCGTTGGACGTGCCGGCCGAGAGGCTGATGATGTCGGGCCAGCCGCCCTGGTCGACGGCCTCGAAGAGTCTGGCGCCGAACTCCGACTCCAGGACGGCGCCCGCGTCGGCGAGCGTGCCGCGCACGGTGACGTCGGTGTTGGGGGCGACGGCCGCGACGATCCCGGCGATGAACGTGCCGTGCCCGACGTACTGCCGCAGCACACCGTCCGGACCGGTCTCGCTGACCTGCGGGTCGCCGGTGGTGTGGGCGAGCAGCGGATAGGAGCCGTGGTCGTGCACGAGGCCGGTGTCGACGACGAGGACGCCGACGGCGGTGTCCGGGTCGTACGGGGCGTCCACCGGGCCGGGGTTGGGCCGCGCGCCGCGCGGCGCGGGGACGGGTTCGTCCCCGGGGCAGGCGTTGACCGCGATGTGCACGACGTGGTTGCGGCTGACCAGGCGGCGGCCCTGACGGCCCTCGGCCTCGCGCAGGGCGCCCAGGGCGTGCGGGACGACGTCCTCGCCGAGGGTGGGGTCGCCGACCCGGATCCGGGTGACGCCGGTGCGGTTGGCCGCCGGGCCGGTCCGGCGCACATGGTCCGGGACCAGGCCGCGCGTCTCGGTGAAGTGGCCGCGCACGGTGTCCTCGACCAGCCGGGCCTCCTCGCCGTCGCGGGCGAGGACGACGCCCTTCTCGTAGAGGAACTCCGCGGCGTCGTCCGGCCCCATGGCCAGCGCGGTGCCGGGCATCGCGCGCTGGATGTGGTCGAACTGCTCGTGGAATCGCCGAGGTGCCATGGTGAGTCCTCCCCCTGAGACGGTGTCCGACAGTCAGAGTCGCCCGCCGGCCGGTTGATACAGCTTGACGCAGCCGGCCGGCGCGCGAGTACGGCCCCGAGTGGCGACGGCGAACCCGTGGGGCGGGTTTGCGCAGGCCACTACCATGCGAGGGGTGACAGCGGGAAGCGACTCGGTCCTCGAACTGCTGCCCATGGTGTTCGCCGATCCGGGCGAGGCACGGGCGCGGGCGGAGCACGTGCTGCGGACCGGCCCGCCGCCGCTGAACGCCAGCGTCGCGCACCAGGTGCTCGGCATCTGGCAGCGGGACTTCGGCGACCTCCGGGTCGCCATCGGCCATCTGCGCCGGGCCCGGGACCTGGCCGCGCGCGCCGAGTCGGCGGAGCGGGAGGCGGACGTGCTCGCGACCCTGGGGGTCGCATTGGTGCACGCGGGGCGCACCCGGCAAGGGCTCGCGGCGTTCGAGCGGGGAGTCGCGCGGGGCGGCGGACACACCAGGGCGCGGGTGCGGTACCGGCGGGCCTACGTGTGGTGGGTGCTGGGGCACCACCGGGAGGCGCTGGAGGACGTACGGCGGGCGCTTCCGGCCCTGCGGCAGGCCCGCGACGGGATCTGGACCGCGCGGGCGCTGACCCTGCGGGCCACGGTGCATCTGGCGCTGGGGGCGGTGGACCGGGCGGTCGCCGACTTCACGGCGGCGGAGCGGCTGTGGGACACCACCGGCCAGGAGCACGACAAGGCGGACGCGGTGGAGAGCCGGGGCCTCGCCGCGTTCCGCTCCGGGGACATCCCGGCCGCGCTGCGGCTGCTGGACGAGGCCGAGGAGCGGTACGCCAAGCTCGGCACGCCCACCTTCATGCTGTCCGTGCGGCGCTGCGAGGTGCTGATGGCCGCCGGGCTCGCCCCCGAGTCGCTGGCCGAGGCGGACACCGCGATCGCGCTGCTGGACCGGATCGGCGGTCAGTCCACCCGCAAGGCGGAACTGCTGCTGGCCGCCGCGCGCGCGGCCCGCTCGGCCGGGAAGGCGGACGTCGCGACCGACCGTGCGGCCCACGCGGTACGGCTGTTCGCCAGGCAGCGGCGGACCTGGTGGGAGACGCACGCCCGGCTGGTGCTCACCGAGGCGCGGGCGGCGGCGGGGCCCGGGTCGGGCCGGCTGGTGGCGGACGCGGCGCGGGTCGCCGAGCGGCTGGCCGCCTTCGGGTCGCCGGCGGCGCCGGAGGCCTCGCTGCTCGCCGGGCGGATCGCGCTGGCGCTGGGCCGGACGGCCGACGCGGAGCGGCATCTGGCGGCCGCCGCGCGCAGCCGGTACTCCGGTCCGCCGCCGGCCAGGGTGACGGGCTGGGTGGCGCAGGCGCTGCGCGCCCGGGCGGCCGGTTCCGGACGGGGTGTGCTGCAGGCGTGCCGGCGGGGCCTGGCCGTGCTCGACGACCACCGGATGACGCTCGGCGCCTCCGAGCTGCGCGCCCGTGCCACCGCGCAGGGGGCGGAACTGGCCGCGCTGGCCCAGGAGGTGAGCCTGGCGCACGGCGGCCCGCGGCGGCTGCTGGAGTGGAGCGAGCGCTGGCGGGCGACCGTGCTGGCCGCGCCGCCCGCCCGGCCGCCCGCCGATCCGGCGCTGCTCGGCGGCATCACCGCCTACCGGGAGATAGCGGCCCGCGCGGAGGAGGCGCGGATGGAGGGCCGCCCGGTGCCCACGCTGGAGCGCGAACAGCGGCGGCTGGAACGGGAGATCCGCTCCCGCACCCACCACATGCGCGGCGACGCGCCCGGCGCCGGCGGCCGCTTCGACACGGCCCGGCTGCTGGACCGGCTCGGGGACGCGCGGCTGGTCGAACTCGCCGTGGTGGACGGCCGGGTGCACATCCTGCTCTGCGGGCGGGGCCGGGTCCGGCGGTTCGCGGGCGGGGTGCTCGCGGAGGCGGTCGCCGAGGCCGAGCACGTGCAGGCGGGGCTGCGCCGGCTCGCCCATCCGGGCGGTGAGGCGCGGCTGCCGCTGGTGGAGGCGGCGGGCCGGCGCCTGGAGGAACTGCTGCTGGGCGGTGCCGCGGCGCACCTGGGCTCCGGCCCGGTGGTGATCGTGCCGCCGGGCGCGCTGCACCGGGTGCCGTGGGCGCTGCTGCCCGCGCTGCGGGAGCGGGTGCTCAGCGTGTCGCCGTCGGCGGGCAGTTGGCTGCGGGCCCGGGAGACAGCGCCGCCGCGCGGCGGCCGGCATGTGCTGGTCCGCGGCCCGGGCCTGGCCACCGGCGGCGCTGAGGTGCCCGAGCTGGCCGGCCGGTACGGCGCGGCGACGGTGCTCGAGGGGTCGTCGGCCGAGGTGCCCCGGGTGCTGGAGCATCTGGACGGCGCGGCCCTCGCGCATATCGCCGCGCACGGTACGTTCCGTGCGGACAGTCCGCTGTTCTCCGCGCTGCGGATGGCCGACGGCCCGCTGATCGTCCACGACTTCGAGCGCCTGGCCCGCAGCCCCTACCGGATCATCCTCTCCAGCTGCGACACCGCCCGGCTCGCCTCGGTCGGCGCGGACGAACTGCTCGGGCTGGTCACCGCGTTGCTGCCGCTGGGCACGGCCGGGGTGGTGGCGAGCAGCGCGCCGGTCAACGACGCTGCGGTGGTGCCGCTGATGCTCGCCCTGCACAAGGGCCTCGACGCGGGACTGTCCCTGGCCGAGTCCCTCCGCGACGCCCGCGCCGCCCTGCCGGGCGACGCGGTCCACCAGGCGACGGGGTGGGCGTTCGCGGCCTTCGGGGCGGCATGACCCGGGGCGCTGGGAGTTCGAAAAGGGTGCCGTGAACGATTCACCGACCGGAGCGGGGCGCTAGGTCGTGTCCGCAAAGTCGCGTCGTTCGCCCGCAGGGCGGGCGTCGCGGCGTCCGGTGCGTGCTCTGGGGGTCCCCCCGGCCGAAGGCTGGGGGAGTGCCGGCCGGATGCCCTCGTACTGGGTGTACTCGGGCTTTCGGCCGGTGCGGCGAGAGTGCGTGCCGGGCGTCGCGACGCAGACGCGACTTTGCGGACACGGCCTAGGGCCGCGATGCGGCGCGGTGCGCACGCCCCGCGAGCCCACGCGGTCAGGCGGGCTCGGCCGTCGGCAGGTCGGCGAGTCCCGGCAGCGCGCCGCGGTCGCTGGCGCCGAGGCGGGCGTAGGCGCCGTACAGGTGGTTGCCGACGGTCCGGACGGAGAGGGTCAGCCGCTCGGCGATCTGCCGGTTGCTGAGGCCGGAGGCCGCGAGCGCGACGATCTGCCGCTGCCGGGCGGTGAGGTCGCCGAGGACGAGTGCGCCGAGCGCCGGGGTGCGGGCGCCCTGGCAGCGGCGGGCCAGTGCGAGTGCCCGGGTGCGGGAGAGCCGGGCGGCGCGCGGGTCGCGGTGGGCCGGTACGGCCTGGGCGTGCGCCTCGGCCGCGAACAGCAGGAAGCCGCGTTCCGCCAGCGCCCCGGCGGCCCGGTCCAGGGCGGGGCCGTCGCCGCGGGCGAGCGCGTCGGCGTGCCGGGCGAACACGCCGTCGCCCGGCAGCCGCCCGGCCACCCGCTCCGGCGCCCCCAGCCGCACGGCGTCGTAGAGCGCCAGCACCTCGTCCCCGGCGATGCGGTCCAGGGCGCTCCCGAGGTCGCCCCGTGCCGCCGCGGCCCACACCCCCGTCCCCCTGCCGTCGCCGAACTGGCACACCGCTAAGTCGAGTTCGGCACGGCACCCGGCGTCCTCCGGTTCCGCGCGCAGGCCCTCGCGGGCCCAGGCGGCCGCCTCGCGCAGCTCTCCGCGCAGCCGGGCGTACCGGGCGCGTACGGCGGCGTACCCGCCCGGTACCGGCAGCCCCTCGGCCAGCAGCCAGTCCCCGACCGGCGTCGGCACGGCCCGTACGTCGTGTCGCGCCAGCCGGCGCTCCAGAGCACCGCGTTCCGCCGTGAGAGCCGGACCGCACCGGTCCGGGGTGCGGGCCAGCCGGCGGGCCCGCAGCGGGCCCGCGGTGGCGCGCAGGACCGGACCGTGCAGAGGATGCGCGAGGGAGACCGAGCCGTGCGCGTCGACGTCTATCAGCCCTTCCTGCTCCAGGCGTTCGAGCACGTCCAGGTCGAGGCCGTCCAGGGCGAGCGGCAGGGGCTCGGCGAAGGCGAGCCGGTGCAGTGTCTCGCGCTCGTCGGCGTCGGGCCGGTCGAGGACGGCCGCCAGGCGCTCGCGGACGCTCGCGGTGACCGGGACCGGCCCCCGCCACGCCCGTCCGCCGCCGCCCGGTACGGCGCTGAGGACGCCGGAGTCGTGCAGCGCCCCCAACAGGTCGCGCAGCAGCCTCAGATCGCCCTGGCACAGCCGGTGCAGCCGGCCCGTGGTGAGCGGCTCGAGCCCGGCCGTCGCGAGGATCCGGTCGGTGTCCTCGCGGGGCAGCGGCGGCAACGGCAGGCGCGGCAGCAGCTCTCCCGTCCACAGCCGGGAGACGGCGGCGGGCGCGGGCGCGCCGTCGGTGGCGGTCACCGCCAGCCGGGTGCCGCCGTGCACGGCGAGCTGGTGCACGAGCGCGGCGGAGGCCTCGTCCAGCAGATGGGCGTCGTCCACCACGAGGAGACGCACCCCGGACAGGAGCCGCACCGCGCGGTGCAGTGAGACGGTGTCGGGCAGCAGGTGCGCGAAGGCCGCGAAGCGCAGGTCCCGGGTATCGGGGGTTCCGGTCACCCGGGCGCAGTCGAGACCCCGTACCGCCTCCCTGACCAGCCGGGTCTTGCCGCGCCCGGCCGGCCCGGTCACCACGATGCCCGGCCGGCCGGCCGCCAGCGCCCGGCGGACCAGGTCCAGTTCGTCCTCCCGTCCGGTGAACGGCCAGGGCAGTTCCAGCGTCTTCGCGTCCTGTTCGTGAGTCGTCACACCAACAGGAGCGGGCCTACTCAGTTCTGATACAGGGCGACTTGAGTACCCCCCGGCTCAGGCGCCCGGCCACCGGGTACGGCACGCTGGCGGTCCAGGCCACAGTCGGGCACGGGGGGAGCGGTCGGGGGACGTCGCCTTCGGGGGAGGGAGACGTCCTCCGGCCTCGCCGTCACATCGCCGGCGGGGCCCGCCCCATGGCGCGACCGGCCCGGAAGTCCCGCTCCTACCGCAGCCGTACGGCCGGGGAAGCGGTCCGGTCGAGGTGCGCGGCGAAGGCCGGGTGGGCGGTCAGCCGCCGGGCGTGACCCCACAGCACCGGGTGGCCGGCGACGCGGCGCACGGCGGAGGCGTCGAGGCGGCGGCTGTGCACGGTGGCCAACTGGACCAGCGACGCCCACAGTTCGACGTCCGCGGCGGTCAGCCGTCCGGCGACGAGGAACTCCTCCCCCGCCAGGTACCGCTCCAGCCGGCCCAGTGTGTCCAGCAGACGACGCAGCGCGGCGGCCCGTTCGGCCGGATCGGCGTCGGCCTGCCCGGCGCGGCGCGCCGCCCGCCGGATGCCCTCGGCGCAGAGCCGCTCCACGGCCTCGATCTCGCTCTCGGCCCCGCACGGGTACAGCGAGGCACGGCCGTTCGGCCGAAGACGGTCCAGGTCGCGGAGGATCTCCGGGGCGTGTGTGCTGACGATGCGCCCGGACCAGTCGTCGCTGAGCACCGGCGCGAGGGCGGGCCCGGTGTAGTGGTGCGCGCTCGCCTCGTACAGCGGGCGCAGTGCCGAGTGGCCGCCGTCGGGCTGGTCGGGCGCCGCGGGCAGCAGGGTCACCGGACAGCTGCCGTCGAGCCCGAGCAGGCGGTGGCCGACGGCGAGGCGCAGCCCGTCGGGGGACGCGGTCGACAAATGGAGCCGGTAGCGGTGGGGCACGGCGTAGTGGCCGCTGCGCGCGTCCCGGCCGATCCGGCCCCGGAAGGCGGCGGCGGGACGGCGGAGCGACGGGACGGTGGTGAGCGGAGCGATGGACATGCGTCTCCCCTGGTGCGGGCGCGCGTGGGCGGGCGCGGCGGATACGGCACGGGTGCGGCGAGGGGGCGGGCGGACCGGCTCGCGTTCAGCGGCCGGCGCGCCGGCGTCGGCGAACGGCGGCCGGTGTACGACCGTCGGTGCGCAGCGACCGGCGGGGGGGCGGCGGGAGGCCGGCCGGCGGCCGTCAGCTCAGCGCCGCCGGCTCCCGGCGGTGCGGGCCGATGGCGCTGCAGACGCGCAGCAGGTCGATGTGCAGGCGGGAGGTCAGCAGAAGCGCGCGAGGCGGCGTGCGGCCCGCTTGGCCGGCCACCGTCTCGAGGCGCGCCATGATTCCCTACCTGTCCGCTGGGATTCCTTTCCCTGGAGTGTCGGCCGGGTGCGCCACGGCGTCAAGGGACCGTCCACACGGCGGACCGGCACGGGGTCACTCGAACGCCGCACTGCGCTCGTCGGCCGGCCGGGCCGGTGCTGATGTGGAGGGACGTACCGCGCTCTGAGGAGGCCGCCGCGATGCACCGTCCGTCCCGCCCCGCACGTGTTCTCGCCTCGGCGCTGGCGACGGGGACCCTGCTGGTCACCTCCGCCTGCGCGGGCGACACCGGGACCCCGGAGGCCGCGCCCGCCACCCCGGCGGCGAAGCGGTCCCCGTCGTCCCCGTCCGTGTCCTCCCTGTCCCCGTCCTCCCCCTCGCCGACCACCCCGTCCGCGTCGGCGTCGCGGGCGCTGACCACGAACGGGGCGAAGGCCGCGCTGATCACCGAGGCCGACCTCGAGGACGGGTGGACGCAGGTGAACAACGCGTCGAGCTGGCGCGACAAGCTGCTGGCCGGCAAGGTCGACGTCGCCTCGTTCCTGAACGGCAGGACCAGCTCCCAGGACTGCCAGAAGCTGCTGGACAGCCTGTACTCGGACACCCTGCTGGGCCGGCCGGTGGGGGCGTCGGCGCTCACCGGCTTCACCCAGGGCGACGCCCGGCTGCTGTACCAGGTGGGCGACTACGGCAAGGGATCGCTGGAGAAGTCCCTGGACTGGATGAAGAGCCTCCCCGACACCTGCGACCAGTTCACCGTGACCGGCACGGACGGCGGCAAGCGGACCGTGCAGGTCGTGAGCAGTCCGCTGCCCGCCGCGGGGGACGGCAGGCAGGGCCTCACCCTGACGGTGCAGGGCACCTCGAACGCGGAGCCCGTCACGCTCAAGCTGGACGTGGCCGCCGTGCGGGTCGGGTCCTCGGGGATCCTCGTCACCAACGGCGGCCCGTCCGGCGTCGATCACGGCAGCACGGAGACGGCGGTCCAGCAGGGCGCCCAGCGGCTGCAGCAGGTGCTCGCCGGCAAGACCCCCTCCCCGACCCCGAGCACGCTGGACTGACGTCCCGTGCGCCGCCCGGCGCGGTTGCCGCGCCCCGGCCACGGTGATCCACTCGAATCAGCGGGTCCGGCCGTACGGAGCAACCCGCCCGACATCCGACGAGGCACCGCGCATGACGCGGCCCGTCGGTTCGCGGGAGAAGCCGGGCCGCTCGCCGACGGTCGTCCGCCGTGCGGCCGGGACGTGGGGCGGCGTGCTGGGAAGGAACGCGGTAATGCCCTCTGCAGCCACGATCAACCGACCCACCCCGATACCTCCCGCAGCCCGCGCCACCTGCCCGTCGACGCCAACCCGGGCGCCGCGTACGACCGGACCGTCCGGGACGGACACGCGCGGAAGTACCGGCGTTAGGGTCAGTCTGGGCGGCGGGTCTTCGCGGACATGCGGAAGGGGCCGTGTCGGATCACTCCGACACGGCCCCTGACCTGCGTGCTCACAAGTCGGGACGACAGGATTTGAACCTGCGACCCCTTGACCCCCAGTCAAGTGCGCTACCAAGCTGCGCCACGTCCCGTTGTCCCACGCGGCCCTGCCGCGTGATCACGCAGGTCAACCCTACCGCACCGGGGCGGGTGCCCTCACCGCCCGGGTCCGGCCCGGGGGCCGCCGGGGTGGTGCCGGCCGGGGCGCGCGACGAAGTGTCCTCCCGCCGGGCCGGATGCCGCACACACTGTCCACGGCCGGGCGGCGGCGCCGCTGGTTAGGGTCGCCGCATGACGCACAGCCTCGCTCTCCACGTCCCCGACGCCGAACTCGAACCCGAGCCGCTCGACCCGGAGCAGATCGTCTCCGGGAACCCGGAGGTGACGGGCAAGGTGGTGTGGGAGTCGGCGGACGGCCGGCGGATCCGCGGGGTCTGGCAGATCACGCCCGGCGTGGTCACCGACACCGAGGCGGACGAGCTGTTCGTGGTGGTCAGCGGGTCCGCGACGATCGAGGTCGAGGACGGTCCCACGCTCCGGGTGGGGCCCGGCGACATGGCCGTACTGCGCGCGGGCGACCGTACGACGTGGACCGTGCACGAGACGCTGCGCAAGGCCTACGCCATCGATCTGTGAGCGGGGGCCGGGCGGCCGCGCCCGCATTGACACGCCCGCCATGTCCGCACAAAGGTGGCCGAGGCAGGGGTTGAACCGGTCCGGGCATGAGCAGAGGTGCTGGCATGGTGGATGCGCTCGGTGTCGCCGTCGTCGGTTTCGGCTGGATGGGCCGGGTGCACACCCGGGCGTACGCCCGTGTCGGGCACCACTATCCGCGGCTGCCGCTGCGCCCCGAGCTGCTGACGGTCGCCGAGGAGGCGCCGGGCCTGGCCGAGGAGGCCGCCGGGCGCTACGGGTTCGCCCGCGCCACCCGTGACTGGCGCGAGGTGGCCGCCGACCCGCGGGTGCGGGCGGTGAGCGTCACCGTGCCGAACTTCCTGCACCGGGAGATCGGGGTGGCGATGGCCGAGGCCGGCAAGCACCTGTGGATCGAGAAGCCGGTGGGCCTGACCGGCGCGGACGCCCGTGCCGTCGCCGACGCGGTCGCCGGGGCCGGCGTCCAGGGCGCGGTCGGCTTCAACTACCGCAACGCGCCCGCCGTGGAGGCCGCCCGCGACCTGATCGCCGACGGCGGGATCGGCGCGGTCACCCATGCCCGCATCCGTCTGTTCAGCGACTACGCCGCCCACCCGGACGGCGCCCTCACCTGGCGCTACGAGCGTGCGCGCGGCGGCAGCGGAGTGCTCGGCGACCTGGCCTCGCACGGCGCGGACCTGGCCCGCTTCCTGGTCGGCGACATCACCTCCCTCAGCGCCGACACGGCCGTCTTCGTGCCCGAACGGGCCCGTCCGACGGGCGCCACCGCCGGCCACGAGCGGGCCCACGGCGGCGAGCCGGGGCCGGTCGAGAACGAGGACTACGTCGGCTGTCTGCTGCGGTTCGCCTCCGGCGCCCGCGGGGTGCTGGAGGCCTGCCGGGTCTCGGTCGGCGAGCAGAACGGCTACGGCTTCGAGGTGCACGGCACGCGGGGCGCGGTCTTCTGGGACTTCCGCAGGATGAACGAGCTGGCGGTGAGCCGCGGCACGACGTACCAGGACCAGCCGGTGAGCACGGTGTACGTCGGGCCGGACGCCGGTGAGTTCGCCGCGTTCCAGCCGGGCGCGGCCAACGCGATGGGCTACGACGATCTGAAGGTCATCGAGGCGTACCGCTTCCTGCGCTCCGTCGCCGAGGGCCGGCCGTACGGCGCCACCCTCGCGGACGCGGTGCGCGCGGCCGCGGTGCTGGACGCCATGGCGCTGTCGGCCGGGAGCCGGACGTGGGTCGACCTGCCGCCCGGGCCGGTGGTCGGCTGAGCCCGGACCGCACCGGGGCGGCCTCGACCGGCGCGCCCCTCGCCCCACCGCACCCAAGGAGCTGCCCTCACATGCGCATCGGAATCCTCGGCCTCGGCCGCATCGGCGCCTTCCACGCCGAGACCCTCGCGGGGCTGGACGCCGTCGAATCGCTCGTCGTCGCCGACCCGTTCGCCGACGCGGCGAGAGCCGCCGCCGAGCGGTTCGGCGCCCGGATCGCGGACTCACCGCAGTCGCTGCTCGCGGCGGGCGTGGACGGTCTGGTCGTCGCGGCGGCGACGGACGCCCATCCGGCGCTGATCCGGGCCGGGGTCGAGGCCGGCGTCCCGGTGTTCTGCGAGAAGCCGGTCGCCCGCACCATGGCGGAGGGTCTGGAGGTGCTCGACGCCGTCCGGGGCGGCGGGGTGCCGGTGCAGATCGGCTTCAACCGCCGGTTCGACGCGGGTTTCTCGGCCGCCCGGGCCGCGGTGCGCGGGGGCGAGCTGGGCAAGCTGCACTCGGTCCGCTGCACGACGCTGGACCCCGCGCCGCCGCCCGCCGCGTACATCGCCGCCTCCGGCGGCATCTTCCGCGACTGCGCCGTCCACGACTTCGACGTCGTCCGCTGGGTGACCGGCCGCGAGGTCACCGAGGTGTACGCGGCCGGCGGCAACCGGGGCGCCGGGCACATCAGGGAGGCGGGCGACGCGGACACCACCAGCGCGGTCCTCACCCTGGACGACGGCACTCTCGCGATGGTCTCCAACTCCCGCCACAACGGACGTGGTTACGACGTCCGCATGGAGCTGCTCGGCTTCGAGGACTCCCTCGCGGTCGGCCTGGAGGACAAGCTGCCGCTGCGGTCGGCCGAGCCCGGGGCGGTCTTCCCGTCCGGGGTCCCGCACGACTTCTTCATGGACCGCTTCGCCGCCGCCTACCGCGCCGAACTCGCCGCCTTCACCGAGGTGGTGGCGGGCGCCCGCCCCTCCCCCTGCACGGTCGAGGACGCGCTGGAGGCGGGCTGGATCGCCGAGGCGTGCACCCTGTCCCTCCGCGAGCACCGGCCCGTGACGGTCGAGGAGGTGCGGGCGGGCTGACCGCGCCGTGTCCGCTCGGGCCGGTCACTGAGCCGCCCGCGGCTCAGAGGCAGTACCTGACCAGCCATTCGTCGGGGTCGTAGGCGTCGCGTGCCGGGTCCCTGGGCACGGCGGGCCGCGTCTCCACCGTGTCCTCGGGCCGGACCCGCTGCGGCAGCGTGCCGAACCGGGCACGGCGCGCGGTCGCGGCGCCGTCCGGCGCCGGCTTCCCGTCGCCGGTCCGGCGCTCGCGGCCCGCGTTCGGCTCGTTCGTCCCGTCAGGCGTGTCCGGCTGGTGCGCCTCGTTCGTCAACTCGGCCTCCCCGTAGGCTCGTACCGACCCGTACACCCCTATGGACGCACGCCCCCGGTCGTCCGGTTGCGTGCGCGGCGCCGTCAGCCGGTCTCCTCCGGCACGCCGGCCGCCGGTGCGGTGAGGTCCTCGGCCTCCGGCAGCCCGTCGACGTCCACCCCGCGCACCTGGGCCAGTTCGTGCTTGAGCGCGGCGAGTTCGGCACCGCCCGCCATGTGGTTGGTCAGCTCCTCGAGGGTGATCCCGGCGCGTTCGGCGCTGAGTTCGAGGGTGCCGAGGCGCAGCACGCTGAAGTGGTCGCCGACCATGTAGGCGTGGTGCGGGTTGTGGGTGATGAAGACGACGCCGAGGCCGCGGTCGCGGGCGGCGGCGATGTACTTCAGGACCACGCCCGACTGCTTGACGCCGAGGGCCGCCGTCGGCTCGTCCAGGATCAGCACACGGGCGCCGAAGTGGACGGCACGGGCGATGGCCACACACTGCCGCTGGCCGCCGGAGAGGGTGCCGATGGGCTGCTCCAGGTCGTCCAGGACGATGCCCATGTTGCGCAGTTCCCGGTCGCAGGTCGCCTTCATGCCGGCGATGTCCAGGCGCCGGACGGGCCAGGGCCCCCTGGTCCGCTCGGAGCCGAGGAAGAAGTTCCGCCACACCGGCATGAGGGGGACGGTGGCGAGGTCCTGGTAGACGGCGGCGATGCCGCGGTCGAGAGCCTCGCGCGGGGTGCCGAAGCGCACCGGCCTGCCGTCCACCAGGAACTCGCCCTCGGTGTGCCGGTGCAGACCGGAGATGATCTTGATGAGGGTGGACTTCCCGGCGCCGTTGTCCCCGAGGACGCAGGTCACCCGGCCCTGGTGGATCTCGAGGTCGACGCCGTGCAGGGCGCGGACGTTGCCGTAGGACTTGCCCGCGCCGCGCAGCTCGACGACCGGGCCGTCCGCGGCGGGCGCGGCGTCCCGCTGGGACGTGCCGTCGGTTCCGGTTCCGTTCGTGGTCATCGAAGGTCACCTCCGGGTGGCCGTGCGCCGGACCCACAGATTGATCAGGACGGCGCCGAGCAGCATCACGCCGAGGAAGGCCTTGAACCAGTCGGGGTTCCAGCCGGCGAAGACGATGCCCTGGTTCACCATGCCGAACATGAAGGCGCCGAAGACGGGGCCGACGGCCGAGCCGTGGCCGCCGGTGAGCAGACAGCCGCCGATGACCGCGGCCGAAATGTAGATCAGCTCCTGGCCGACGCCCTCGCCGGACTGCACGGTGTTGAAGGAGAACAGGTCGTGCATGCCCGTGAACCAGGCGCCGAGACCGACCAGCATGAACAGGGTGATCTTGGTGAAGGTGACCGGGACGCCGACGGCCCGGGCGCTCTCCTGGCTGCCGCCGACGGCGAAGACCCAGTTGCCGTACTTGGTGCGCAGCAGCACCCAGGTGGCGAGGGCCGCGAAGGCGAGCCAGTAGAAGACGGTGATCTTCACCTGGACGCCGCCGATACCGACGGAGGAGGCGAAGATCCGCCTGGCCTGTGCGAAGCCGTCCATGTCGCTGATGTCGTCGGTGGCCACGTTGCCGGTGACCAGTTTGGTGACGGCGAGGTTGACGCCCTGCAGGATCAGGAAGGTGCCGAGGGTGACCAGGAAGCTCGGCAGCCCCGTCCTGATCACCATCCAGCCGTTGAAGGCCCCGACGCCCAGCGACAGGGCGAGGGCCAGGACGACGCCGGTCCACACGTTCACCGTGAGCTGGTAGCTGAGCATGCTCGCGGTGAGCGCGGAGGTGATCACCGCGACGCCGGAGGACAGGTCGAACTCGCCGCCGATCATCAGCAGGGCCACCGGCAGGGCCATGATGCCGATCGTCGAGGACTGGTAGAGGACCGTGGCCAACGAACCGCCCTGGCGGAGCGAGGGCGCCGCGGCCAGGAAGAAGACCAGTACGGCCAGGGCGCCCAGGAAGACGCCCACCTCCGGCCGGGCCAGCAGCCGCAGCGGCAGCGGACGCCGTGCGGTGCGGCCGTCGGCGGCCCCGGGGCCCGGCGCCGGGGGTGCGCCCGGCGCCGGGCCGGCGGGCCGGGTCACGCTCATCAGCGGGTGCCCTTCGCGGCGAACTCGGCGATCCTGTCGACGTTGGACTTGTCGACGAACGCCGGTCCGGTCAGCACCGGCTGCTCACCGCCGCCGCTGTAGTTGCCGTTGTTCTTGTAGAGCCACAGGGAGTCGATCGCCAAGTAGCCCTGGAGATAAGGCTGCTGGTCGACGGCGAACTGGACGGTGCCCTTCTTGACGGCGCCGGTCAGGGATTTGTTCAGGTCGAAGGTGGCGATCCGCGCCTTGCTGCCCGCGTCGTCCACCGACTGCACGGCGGTCAGCGCGAAGGGGGCGCCGAGCGTGACCACGTAGTCGATGGCCTTGTCCTGCTTCAGCTTGGCCGTGATCGTCGACTTCACGGACGGCATGTCGGCGCCGTTCACGTACAGCGTCTCGGTGGTGCCGGTGAACGTCTTCTTCACGCCGTCGCAGCGCTGGGTGAGGCCGACGTTGCCCTGCTCCTGGATCACGCACACGGCCTTCTTGGCCCCGACCTCGTTCAGCTTCTTGCCGAACGCCTCGCCGGCGACCGTCTCGTCCTGCCCGAAGAACTGCAGCAGGCCGAGCCTCTTCCAGTCGCTGAGGCCCGAGTTCAGGCCCACCACGGGTATGCCGGCCGCCTTGGCCCTGCCGATGGCGTCCTTCATGGCGTCCGGCTTCGCCAGGGTGACGGCGATGCCGTCGACTTTCTGGTCGACGGCGTTCTGGACGAGCCCGGCCTGCTGGCCGGCGTCGGGGTCGTGGGAGTAGACCAGTTTGATGTTGTCCTTGGCGGCGGCCGCCTCGGCGCCCTTGCGGACGATGTCCCAGAAGGTGTCGCCGGCCGACTGGTGGGTGACCAGGGCGACGGTCATCCGGGGGGTGTTCGCCTTGCCCGCGGCGGGGTTCGCGCCGTCCTCCTCGGCCTTCTTCCCCCCGGAGCCGCTGGAGCAGCCGGCGAGGACGAGGGCTGTCGCGGCCACCGCGGCCACGACGAGGGCCGGGCGGCGGGAGCGGAAGTGAGCAGAGCGGTCCATCGTGCGTGCACCTCACTGTGCTACGGGGAAGGGACGCTGTTGCGTTGGCACGCGATCCAACCCCCGGCGAGGCCGCCTGTCAATCCTTTGTCAAGACATCATTTCAAAAAGCCGTTCGCCGGCGATTACGTTTCGGGCAAGTAACCGGCCGACGTGAGCGGAACCTATTGACGCTCGGCGCACGTGGGGCTGTTATTACGCCCACGCTGTTCGGTCGAGTTGATTTCTGAGCGGTTTCGAGGACCTTTCGGTGATCGACTCATCCCCTTGGCCGGACCCCGCAATCCTCAGGAGCCGCCATGCGCCTCTCCACCCCCGGTCTTCCCCTCCCCGCGCCCAGCCGCCGTGCGCTGCTCCGCGGAGCGGGCGGTGCCGCACTCCTCGGTGCGGGCATACCCCTGCTGTCCGCCTGCGGCGGCAGCGGTTCCGCCGCCGACCCGAAGACCGTCACCCTCGGCTCCAACGCCTCCGACGCCGTGCCGAAGAAGGCCTTCGCGGAGATCTACGCGACGTTCAAGAAGCAGTCGGGCATCACGGTCGACGTGAACACGAAGGACCACAACACCTTCCAGGAGCAGATCAACTCCTACCTCCAGGGCACCCCGGACGACGTGTTCAACTGGTTCGCCGGCTACCGCATGCAGTTCTTCGCGGCGAAGAAGCTGGCGACGCCGATCGACGACGTGTGGGCGAAGATCGAGGGCAACTTCCCCGAGGCCATGAAGAAGCTCAGCAAGGGCGAGGACGGCAAGTACTACTTCGTGCCGCTGTACACCTATCCCTGGGCGCTCTTCTACCGCAGAAGCGTCTTCCAGCAGCATGGTTACGAAGTCCCCACCACCTGGGACCAGTTGGTGGCCCTGTGCAAGCGGATGAAGAAGGACGGCCTGGTCCCGATCGCCTTCGGCGACAAGGACGCCTGGCCGGCGATGGGCACCTTCGACCAGATCAACTTCCGGCTCAACGGCTACGACTTCCACGTCGAGCTGATGGCCGGCAAGGCCTCATGGACCGACCCGAAGGTGAAGTCCGTCTTCGACCACTGGAGCGAGCTGCTCCCCTACCACCAGGACGGCGCCATGGGCCGCACCTGGCAGGACGCCGCGCAGACCCTGGTGGCCAGGAAGGCGGGCATGTACCTCCTCGGCTCGTTCGTCGGGCAGCAGTTCACGGACAAGGCCGACCTGGACGACCTCGACTTCTTCGCCTTCCCGGAGATGAACCCCGCCTTCGGCCAGGACACGGTCGAGGCCCCGACCGACGGCTTCATGGTCAGCAGGGCCCCGAAGAACCACGCGGGCGTGGTGAAGCTGCTGCAGTACCTCGGCACCCCGGAGGCCGAGGCGGTCTACCTCAAGGCCGACTCCAGCGTGGTCGCCGCCTCCGGCAAGGCGGACACCTCCTCGTACACCGCGCTGCAGAAGAAGGCGTACACGATGATCAGCGGCGCCAAGAGCCTCACCCAGTTCATGGACCGCGACAGCCGGCCCGACTTCACCTCCACGGTGATGCAGCCCGCGCTGCAGAAGTTCATCCAGAACCCCAAGGGCGTGGACGGCCTGCTGTCGTCGATCGAGCGCCAGAAGAAGACCATCTTCGCGTCCTCGTGAGCGCCCCGATGACGACCGACACGACGACGAAGACGCCGGAGGCGGCCGCCGTGCCGCCTCCGGGCGCCGCACCCGGTGCGACGCGGGCCGCACGAGGCCACCGGCGCCTGCTGACCCGCCGCGACCGGATCACGCTCGCCTTCATGGCGGGCGTCCCCACGGTCCTGCACGTGGCCCTGGTCTGGGTCACCGCGCTCGCCTCGATCCTCCTCGCCTTCACCACCTGGGACGGCATCGGCTTCGACTCGATCCAGTGGGTGGGACTGGAGAACTTCAAGCAACTCTTCAGCGACAACCCGCAGTTCTGGCCCGCCGTCCAGCACAACGTCATCTGGTTCGCGGCCCTGATCCTCCTCCCGACCCCGTTCGGGCTGTTCCTGGCGGTGCAGCTGGACAAGCGGATCCGGTTCAGCCGGGTCTACCAGACGGCGTTCTTCCTGCCGGTGGTCATCTCGATGGCGTGCATCGGCTTCGTCTGGCAGCTCGTCTACAACCCCGACACCGGCCTGATCAACAGCATCGTCGGGGCCAACGAACCCGGCCACTACATCGACTGGATCGGCGACCCCGACCTCAACCTGTGGGCGGTGCTCGTCGCCGCGTCCTGGCGGCACACCGGCTACATGATGATCCTGTACCTGGCCGGCCTGAAGAGCGTCGACCCGTCCCTGCGGGAGGCGTCCGCGCTGGACGGCGCGGGCGAGTGGCAGTCGTTCCGGCACGTCGTCTTCCCGACCCTGCGCCCGACCAACACGGTCGTCCTGGTCGTCACCATCATCGAGGCCCTGCGCGCCTTCGACCTGGTCTTCGTCTTCAACAAGGGCGCGCAGGGCACCGAGTTGCTGTCGATCCTGGTCACGAACAACATCATCGGCGAGTCCAGCCGCATCGGTTACGGCTCCGCCATCGCGGTGGTCCTGCTGGTGATCTCCCTCGCGGTGATCATCCCGTACCTGGTGGCCACCTTCCGGAAGGAGCGGCGATCGTGAGCGCCCCCACCGCCGCACTCAGGCGGCGCGCCCCCCTGCGCCCGGCCCGGGTCCTGCTGCACGTCTTCCTCTCGGCCACCGCCCTGGCGTGGCTGGCGCCCCTGCTGTGGGCGGTCTTCTCCGCGCTCCGGCCCTACGGCGAGACCAGCGCCAAGGGGTACGTGTCCTGGCCGGACAAGCTCAGCCTGGACAACTTCACCCACGCGTACCAGCAGTCGGACATGACGCACTACTTCGTCAACACGCTGCTCATCGCGGTGCCGGCGGTGCTGCTGACGCTGTTCCTGTCCTCGTGCGTCGCCTTCTACGTCGCCCGGTTCGACTTCCGGGTGAACCTGGCGCTGCTGCTGGTCTTCACGGCGGGCAACCTGCTCCCCCAGCAGGTCATCATCACGCCGCTGTACCGCATGTACCTGCTCACCGATCTGCCCGGCATCACCGAGAGCGGCAAGCTGTACGACTCCGCGCTCGGCCTCGTCCTCATCCACGTGGCGTTCCAGTCCGGGTTCTGCGCGTTCGTGCTGAGCAACTACATGCGCTCGCTGCCGCACGAGCTGACCGAGGCCGCGCTGGTCGACGGCGCCTCGGTGTGGCGGCTGTACTGGCAGATCACGCTGCCGCTGTGCAAGCCGGCGATGGCGGCCCTGGCGACCCTGCTGTCGATCTGGATCTACAACGACTTCTTCTGGGCCCTGGTGCTGATCTCCACCGGTGAGAACATGCCGATCACCTCGGCCCTGAACAACCTGTCCGGCCAGTACTTCACCGACCCCAACCTGGTCGCCGCCGGCGCCCTGCTGACCGCGATCCCCACCCTGATCGTCTACTTCGCGCTGCAGCGCCAGTTCGTCAGCGGCCTGACCCTGGGCTCCAACAAGGGCTGACGGACGTCTGGCGGTCCGAGCAGCTCGTACGCGCAGTTTCTTCTTCATCGAACGGGTCCTACGGGACAAAAAGCGGCGATTTTGCATCAGGTCCGGGCATCCCCGACCATGGGCTGGTCCCGGCGATCCCGGGAACACCCGTTCGATGAGAGGCACACCCACCCATGCACGTCTCCGGGACCGCCCAGCGGCCGGCTCCGGCGCCCCCGGGAACCCACCCCGTTCCCGCCGAGGACCCGAACGGCGACACCGGACGGCACGCCCGCCGCTTCGGGCTGCCCGTCGCCACCGCCCTGGTCATGGGCAACATCATCGGCGGGGGCATCTTCCTGCTTCCCGCCTCCGTCGCCCCCTACGGCACCGTCAGCCTCGTCGCCTTCGCCGTCCTGACGGTGGGCGCCGTCGCGCTCGCCCTGGTCTTCGGCCGGCTCGCCGAACGCGACCCGCGCACCGGCGGCCCCTACGTCTACGCCCGCGAGGCCTTCGGCGACTTCGCCGGCTTCCTCGCCGCCTGGGCGTACTGGATCACCACCTGGGTCTCGAACGCCGCGCTCGCCGTGGCCGCCGTCGGCTACCTCGACGTGCTGATCCCGGTGGCCGGCCACCGCTGGAGCGCGTGTCTGGCCGCCCTGGCGCTGCAGTGGCTGCCCGCACTCGCCAACTTCGCCGGCACCCGCTACGTGGGCGCCGTACAACTCGTCTCCACCGTGCTGAAGTTCGTCCCGCTGCTGCTCGTCGCGGTGGGCGGGTTGTTCTTCTTCGACCCGGCGAAGCTCGGGCCGTTCAACGCCACCGGGGGCGGCGCCATCGGCGCGGTGTCCGCGTGCGCCGCCCTGCTGCTCTTCTCCTACCTCGGGGTGGAGTCCGCCGCCGTCAGCGCGGGCGAGGTCAGGGACGCCCGCCGCAACGTGGGGCGCGCCACCGTCATCGGCACCGCCGGCGCCGCCCTCGTGTACCTGCTGGGCACCCTGTCGGTCTTCGGCACGGTCGGGCACGGCCGGCTGGTGACGTCCACCGCGCCGTTCTCCGACGCCGTGAACGCCATGTTCGGCGGGAGCTGGGGCGGCTGGGCCGTGGCCCTCGCCGCCCTGGTCTCGATGACCGGCTGCCTCAACGGCTGGACGCTGCTGAGCGCCCAGACCCCGTACGCCGCCGCGCGGGACGGACTGTTCCCCGCCGCCTTCGCGCGCCGCCGCCGCGGCGTGCCGACCGTCGGCGTCGGCGTCACCGTGGTCCTCGCCTCGCTGCTCACCGTCTACAACTACACGGCGGGCTCCGCGAAGGTCTTCGACATGCTGGTGCTCGTCACCACCTTCACCGCGACCGTGCCGTACCTGCTGGCCACCGCGGCCCAGGTGTTCCACCTGGTGTCGGGCCGGCGCGAGTCGGTCGACCGGGCGCGGCTGGTCCGGGACGCCGTCGTCACCGCGGTGGCGGCCGCCTTCTCGATGTGGCTCGTCGCGGGCGCCGGCTACGCGGCGGTCTACCAGGGCGTGCTGTTCCTGTTCGCGGGGATCGTCGTCTACGCCGTGATGGCGGCCCGGCGGCAGCGGACGGCCTGAACGGAGCGCGGGGGCCCATGACCCCGGATATGGCGAAGGGGCCGGCCGAGACTGCTCTCGAACGACCCCTGACCCGCTGTTCGGCGAGTCGGGACGACAGGATTTGAACCTGCGACCCCTTGACCCCCAGTCAAGTGCGCTACCAAGCTGCGCCACGTCCCGGTGCGCTCACTCGCGGTGACCCGCGTGATCGCGCGAACAGCACTTTACCCCACGCGCGGGGGTGCGCCGAAGGCCCGGGGGCCGGGACCGCGACAATGGACCGTATGACAGACGCGGACACGACGGCGGGCGGCCGGGACCGGGACGCAGGAGGACGGGCGCGCAACGCCCGGCCCCGGGACGGACTGGGGCGGCCGCTGCCGTACGGGGCCGACGGCGTCGAACGGCAGCCCGAGGGGATCGTGCGGACCGCGCCGGAGACGGTCGCCGAGGCGCAGGCGCTGCTGGACGCCGGCCGGCCCTTCCACGCCCACGAGGTGTTCGAGGACGCCTGGAAGTCGGGCCCCGAGGACGAGCGCACCCTGTGGCGCGGTCTCGCCCAGCTCGCCGTGGGGCTCACGCACGCGGCACGGGGCAACGCCACCGGCGGGGCCCGGCTGCTGCGGCGCGGTGCGGGCGCGGTGGAGGACTGGGAGGTCACCCGGGGCGAGGACCGGCCCTACGGGATCGACCTGGCCCGGCTCGCCGGGTGGGCACGGGAGCTGGCCGGGCGGGTGGAGGGGGCGGCGGCGCCCGTCGACGCGGCGGCCGAGGCGCCTCGGCTGGTGTCCTGACCGCCTCCCCGCGGGGGCCGCGGAGGCGGTGGGATCACGGTCGGCGGCATGCGGCAGACTCTGGGCGTGCGAAAGATTCATGTCATCGGTATCGGAGCGGGCGACCCCGACCAGCTGACCCTCCAGGCGGTGAAGGCGCTGCGGGGCACGGACGTGTTCTTCCTGCTCGACAAGGGCGAGGTGAAGAGCGACCTCACCCGGCTGCGCCGGGACATGCTCGACGAGCACCTGCCGGAGGGCGGCTACCGGGTGGTGACGGCCCGGGACCCGGAGCGGGACCGCACGGCGGGCGGGACCGCGTACTCCCCCGCCGTGGAGGACTGGCGCGTCGCGCGCGCCGGCATCTACGAACGGCTGATCACCGAGGAACTGGACGAGGACGGCACCGGCGCGTTCCTGGTGTGGGGCGACCCGTCGCTGTACGACAGCACGCTCGGCATCCTCCAGGAGGTGCTGGACCGGGGCACGGTGGAGTTCGAGTACGACGTGGTGCCCGGCATCAGCAGCGTCTCCTCCCTGGTGGCCCGGCACCGCACGGGGCTGAACCGGGTGGCCCGGCCGGTGCAGATCACCACCGGGCGGCGGCTGGCCGAGGGGTTCCCCGAGGGGGTGGACGACGTCGTGGTGATGCTGGACGCGCACCAGGCCTTCCGGCGGTACGCGGAGCAGGACATCGACATCTACTGGGGCGCGTACCTGGGCACCCCGGACGAGATCCTCGTCTCCGGCCCGCTCGCCGAGGCCGGGCCCCGCATCGAGCGGGCGCGGGCCGAGGCCCGGGAGCGCAAGGGCTGGATCATGGACACGTATCTGCTGCGCCGGAACCCCGGGGAGAGCTGAGACCCAGCCGCCGCAGCACGCCGGCCACGTCGGGCACCACCGTGACGCCGGCCGGCGATTCGGGGCGGCGTACGACGACCACGGGCAGCCCGAGGTCCCGTGCGGCCGTGAGCTTCGCGGCCGTCGCGTCGCCGCCGCTGTCCTTGGTGACCAGGACGTCGATCGCGTGGTCGCGCAGGAGGCGCGTCTCGTCGGTCACGGTGAACGGGCCGCGGGCGAGGACCACCCGGGTGTCCGGGGGCAGCGGCGGCTCGGGCGGATCGACCGACCGGACCACGAAGCTCAGGTCCGCCAGGTGCCGGAAGGCGGCGAGCCCCAGACGGCCGGTGCTGAGGAACACCCGCCGGCCGAGGCCGGGCAGCGCCTCGGCGGCGGCGTCGAGCGAGTCGACGGGGTGCCAGTCGTCACCGGGGCCCGGCTGCCAGCCGGGGCGGCGCAGCACCAGGGCGCGGACTCCGGTGGCCGCCGCCGCGCGGGCCGCGTTGGCCGTGATCGACTCGGCGAACGGGTGGGTGGCGTCGACCAGGACGTCCACCCGGTGTGCGCGCAGCCAGTCGGCGAGGCCCTCCGGCCCGCCGAAACCGCCGGTCCGCACCTCGCCCGGCACCGGGGCGGGGCGGGCTACCCGGCCGGCCAGCGAGGTGGTGACCCGGACGCCGGGGCGTGCGGCGAGGTCCGAGGCGAGGCGGCGGGCCTCGGTGGTGCCGCCGAGGATCAGGACGTGCGGGGACATGGGGGTGAGCGTACCGACGTCGTTCGGCCCGGCCCCGCGCGTGGCGGGCTACGGTCGGGCCATGGAATCCGTGCGTGCCGTCCTGATCGACATCGACGGTGTCCTCACCGTCTCCTGGAAGCCGCTGCCGGGTGCGGTGGAGGCGCTGGCGCGGATCCGGGGGGCCGGTCTCGGCGTGGTCCTGGTGACCAACACGACGTCCCGTTCCCGTGCGTCGGTCGCGCGGACGCTGTCGGGGGCCGGCTTCGAGGTGGACGTGGCGGACGTGCTGACCGCGCCCGCCGCCACGGCCGTCCATCTCGCCGAGCACCACCCGGGCGCCCGCTGCGCCCTCCTCAACAGCGGGGACGTGGGCGCGGACCTGGGTGACGTCGTCGTGGCCGACGACGACCGCGTGGACGTCGTCGTCGTGGGCGGTGCGGGGCCGGAGTTCGGCTACGAGGCGCTGAACCGGGCGTTCGGCCAGTTGCAGCGCGGCGCGCGGCTGGTCGCCATGCACCGCAACCTGTACTGGCGGACCGACTCCGGGCTGCAACTGGACTCGGGCGCCTTCCTGCTCGGGCTCGAGCGGGCGGCGGGGGTCGAGGCGCAGGTCACGGGCAAGCCGTCGCAGGCGTTCTTCGAGGCCGCGCTGTCCCGGCTCGGCGTGGGCGCGGAGCAGGCGCTGATGGTGGGCGACGACATCGAGTCGGACGTCCTCGCGGCGCAGCGGGCCGGGCTCACCGGGGTCCTGGTGCGGACCGGGAAGTACCGGCCGGAGACGCACGAGAGCGCGAGCGGCGCGCCCGACCGCGTCGTGGACTCCTTCGCGGACGTCCCGGCGCTGCTGGGCCTAGCGCAGCAGTAGCTGCACACCGCCGACGACCGTCGCGGCGATCACCAGTTGTTCGAAGAGCCGCTGGTTGATCTTGTGCACAGCCCATGTGCCGATCAGCGCGCCGGGGACGACGAACACCACGAGCGCGGCGTCGAGGAGCAGTGAGCGGCCGTCGATCAGACCGAGTCCGGCGCTGAAGGGGACCTTGGACACGTTCACGATCAGGAAGAAGAAGGCCGACGTGCCGAGGAAGCCGAGTTTGCGGAAGCCCGCGGAAAGGAGATACATCGACATCACCGGGCCGCCCGCGTTCGCGACCATGGTGGTGAAGCCGCCGAGGACGCCGTAGGAACGCGCCTTCATCCGGCCCGCCCGGGTGGTGACCGCGTCCGGCTCGTCCTCCGTCCCGGACCGCCGCCGCCACGCCGTGACGCCGGCCATCAGCAGCAGGATCGCGCCGATCGAGGTCCGTACGACCCCGTCGTCGGCCCACAGCAGGAACAGGGTGCCGGCCACCACGCCGGCCGCGACGGCCGGGAACAGCCGCCACAGCGTGGGCCAGTGGGCGTGCCGCCGGTAGGTGAGCACGGCGAGCACGTCACCGGCGATCAGGACCGGCAGCAGCACTCCGGTGGAGGCGCGGGCGGGCAGGACGGCGGCAAAGACCGCGAGGCTGACCGTGTTGGCCCCGCTGACGGCGGTCTTGGAGAAGCCGACCAGCAGGGCCGCGAGGGCGAGGGCGGTGAACCCCCAGCCGGATATGTGCCAGAGCGTCATCGTGTTCATACGGCGACCGATGCTATGTGCACACGACCGGCGGCGGCCGATCGATATCGCCGGGCGGCCTCCACGCCCGGCGGACCGGGCGCCCGCCGGACGCGGGCCCGGCCGGTCTCAGCGGCCGGCGTACCGGGTCCGCAGCTCCCGCTTGAGCACCTTCATGCTCGGCCCGAGCGGCAGGGCGTCGCAGAACTCCACGCGGCGCGGGTACTTGTGCCGGCCGAGGTGCTCCTTGGACCACTCGGTGATCTCGGCGGCGTCGGACGCGGCGCCCTCGGCCAGTACGACGACGGCGCACACCTCCTCGCCGTGCAGCTCGTCGGGCAGACCGATGACGGCGACCTGGGCGACGCCGGGGTGGCGCATCAGGACCTCCTCGACCTCCCGCGGGTACACGTTGTAGCCGCCGCGGATGATGACGTCCTTCTTGCGGTCCACGATCCGCAGGAAGCCCTCGTCGTCCTTGGTGCCGAGGTCGCCGGTCCGGAACCAGCCGTCGACCAGCGCCTCGGCGGTGGCCTCGGGGCGGCCGAGGTAGCCGGAGAAGACGTTGTGGCCGCGGACGACCACCTCGCCCAGCTCGCCCGGCGGCAGCAGCTCGATCCGTTCCTCCACCTCGGCCTGGGCGATCTCCACGTCGACGCCCCACAGCGGGTGGCCGATGGTGCCCGCCCTGGTGCCGAACACCGGCTGGTTGACGGTGGCCGTGGGCGAGGTCTCCGACAGCCCGTACCCCTCGTAGACCCGGGCGCCGAACGCGGCCTCGAACCGCTCCAGCACGGCGACCGGCAGCGACGCACCGCCGGAGACGCACACCCGCAGTCCGGGCAGGGCGTCGGCGCCGCCGGCCGCCGCGGCGAGCGCGACGAACATGGTGGGCACCCCGTGGAAGGTGTTCACGCCCTCCTTCACCATCAGCTCGATGGCGCGGGCCGCGTCGAAGCGGGGCAGCAGCACCAGCGTCGCGCCGGCGCGCCAGGTGGAGTTGAGCGACACGGTCTGGCCGAAGGCGTGGAACAGCGGCAGCGCGCCGAGCGCCACGTCGTCGGGCCGGATGTCGTTGGCGTCGAAGGCGTTGACGGTCGCGTTCATCACCAGGTTGAAGTGGCTGAGCACGGCGCCCTTGGGCACGCCGGTCGTGCCGCTGGTGTAGAAGATCACCGCCGGGTCGTCGGCGGCGCGGGAGACGTACGAGTGCAGGGGCTCGGCGCCGGCCGCGAGGGCGTCCAGTTCGCCGCCCAGCTCGACCACCCGGACACCGAGGGCCTGTGCGGCGGCCCGCCCGGTCGCCGCCTGTGCCGGGTGCACCAGGAGCAGTGTGGCCCCGCTGTCCTTCAGGACGTGTTCGACCTCCGGCGGCGACAGCAGCAGGTGCACCGGGACGACGACCGCGCCGGCCGCGGCGATCGCGTAGTAGGCGACCGGGAACTCGGCCGTGTTGGGCGCCATCAGGGCGACCCGGTCCCCCGGCCGGACGCCGAGCCCGGCGAGCGCGCCCGCCTGGGCCCGGGCCCGCCGCCACACCTGCTCGAAGGACAGCCGGAGGTCTCCTTCGACGAGAGCCGTACGGTGGGGGCGGCGCCGGGCGTTCTCGGCGAGGATGGCGGCGACGGACAGGGTTGCCATGCCAGTGGTGCTCCGTTCTTGCTGCGGCTCTTGCTTCCGATCCCCTTGTCGGGGACCCCGTTGCCCCCGTCGAAGCGCTGCTAGCGCCTCTCGACCAGCACGGCGCTGCCCTGGCCGACGCCCACGCACATGGTCGCGAGCCCTCGGTCGGCGCCGGTGCGGCGCATCCGGTGCAGCAGGGTGGTGAGGATGCGGGCGCCGGAGCAGCCGAGCGGGTGGCCGAGCGCGATCGCCCCGCCGGTGGGGTTCACCAGGCCGGGGTCGATGCCCAGTTCGTCGACGCAGGCGAGGGCCTGGGCGGCGAACGCCTCGTTGAACTCTGCCTCGCCCAGGTCGCCGATCGTCCAGCCGGCCCGGGCCAGCGCCTTGCGGGTGGCGGGGACGGGGCCGATGCCCATCACATCGGGGTGGACGCCCGCCGAGGCGCCGGCGACGTAGCGGCCGAGGGACTCGAGGCCCAGCTCGTTCAGGGCCTCCTCGCTGACCAGCAGCAGTCCGGCCGCTCCGTCGTTCATCGGGGAGGCGTTGCCCGCGGTGACCGTGCCGCCCGCGCGGAACACCGGCTTGAGGCGGCCGAGTTTCTCCAGCGAGGTGTCCTCGCGTACGCACTCGTCCTGGTCGACGGTGACGCCGTCGGGGCGCTCCACGGGCAGGATCTCGTCGTCGAAGTGGCCGTTCTTCCGTGCGGCGGCGGCCAGTTGGTGGCTGCGCAGGGCGAACTCGTCCTGACGGGCACGGGAGACGCCGTACCGCTCGGCCACCTCCTCGGCCGTCTCGCCCATGGCCAGCAGGCCGTGCAGGTCCTTCATGGCGGGGTTGACCAGGCGCCAGCCCAGCCTGGTGTCGTGGGTCTCGATGCGGTGCGGCAGGGCCTCGTCGGGGCGGGGCAGCACAAAGGGGGCGCGGCTCATGGACTCGGAGCCGCCAGCGAGCACGATGTCGGCCTCGCCGGCGGCGATGGTGCGGGCGGCGGCGGTGACCGCTTCGAGGCCGGAGGCGCACAGCCGGTTGACGGTGGCGCCGGGCACGGTCTCGGGCAGGCCCGCGAGCAGGGCGGCCATCCGGGCGACGTTGCGGTTGTCCTCGCCCGCCTGGTTGGCGGCGCCCCAGTAGACGTCGTCGATGCGGGCCGGGTCCAGTGCGGGGACGTCGGCCACCAGACGGCGGATCACGGTGGCCGCGAGGTCGTCGGGCCGCACGGTGGAGAGGGCTCCGCGCAGCTTGCCGATGGGGGTGCGGCGGGCGGCCGCGAAGTGGACGGGGCGCACGGCTGGGACTCCTGACCGACGGCGTGGTGATCGGCACGGACCTGTCGGTCCGTTCGGCAGCACCCTTAATTAGCACTGCTAGTTTTGGACTATAGCCCGACCACCCGGCCACTGGGAAGATCCTCCCGTGTGACCCGCGCCCGACCGGCTGGAGGAGACATGACCGAGATCCGCGAGCACGACCTCGACGGCGTCGCCGTGACCGAGTGGCCGCACCCCGAGCCGCGGTACCTGGCCGTCGTGGTGCACGGGTACGGGGAGCACGTCCGCCGGTACGACGGACTGGCGGGCGTCCTGACCGGGCACGGGGCGGCCGTGTACGGCCCGGACCACGCCGGCCACGGGCGGTCGGCCGGCGAGCGGGTGGTGGTCGAGGACTTCGAGGACGTGGTCCGGGACGTGCACCGGGTGGCCGGTCTGGCCCGTGCCGCGCATCCCGGACTGCCGCTCGTCATGGTCGGCCACTCCATGGGCGGCCTGATCGCCGCCCGGTACGCCCAGCGGTACGGCTCCGGACTGAGCGCGCTGGTGCTGTCCGGGCCGGTGATCGGCGCCTGGGAGCTGCCCGGCCGGCTGCTCGCCCTGGACGAGATCCCGGACACCCCGATCAGCCCCGCCGCGCTCACCCGCGACCCGGCGGTGGGCGCCGCGTACGCCGCCGACCCGCTGGTGTGGCACGGCCCGATGAAGCGGCCGACGCTGGAGGCGTTCACCCGCACCCTGAAGGCCGTCGACGAGGGCGGGGACGTCGGGCCGCTGCCGCTGCTCTGGCTGCACGGGGACGACGACCGGCTGGTGCCGCTGCCGGGCAGCAGGATCGGCGTGGAGCGGCTCAGCGGCGGACGGCTGACCGAACGGGTCTTCGCCGGCGCCCGGCACGAGGTGTTCAACGAGACGAACCGGGCGGAGGTCTTCGCCGAACTCGTCCGCTTCCTGGACCAGGTACTCCCCCGCTGATCAGGCACGTTTGCCCCGGCACCCGCCGGGCACCCGCACCGTCGGACGTGACGCAACGAAGCCGGATGTCACGGCGTCAAGCCGGACCGACCAGACGAACCGGCACGTCACGCATGAGGACGACAGAAGGGGAGAACCGCGCCATGACCGTGGTGAAGAGCACGCTGTCCGACGAGGCGCTCAAGATCACCGGTGCCGCCCTGCAAGACACCCTCGTGGACCTCCTGGGTCTGTCGCTGATCGGCAAGCAGGCCCACTGGAACATCGTCGGGCCGCGGTTCCGCTCGATCCACCTCCAGCTCGACGAGGTGGTCGACACGGCCCGGGCCCACTCCGACACGGTCGCGGAGCGCGCCGCCGCTCTCGGCCTGCCGCCGGACGGGCGTCCGGAGACCGTCGCCGCGGGCCTCGCCCTGCCCAGGACCAGGGAGGGCTGGCTGCGCGACACCGAGGTGGTCGAGCTGATGGTGTCGGCCCTGGAGTCGGTGATCGGCCGGCTGCGGGAACGCATCGCCGCGACCGACGAGCCGGACCCGGTCAGCCAGGACCTGCTGATCGCCATCACGGCCGACCTGGAGAAGCAGCGCTGGATGTTCGAGGCGGAGAACTGGCCCCGCGACGGGAAGTGACCCGGGCCCGGCCCGACGCACGACGCACGACGGCCGGCCCGCCCCCGGTGAGCCGGCCCCCGCACACGGAAAGGGGAAATCCATGGCGGACGCACTCGAGATGGACGCGCTGTGGGAGGACTTCCACCGCGTGGTGAACATGACCTCGGCGGAACTCGCCTCCTGGCTCCGGGTCCGGGACGCCGACGAGGAGGTGGAGCCGCTGCCCGACCAGGCGGGCTCGCCCACCGGGCAGCACGTTCTCGCCATCCTGCAGAAGCGGCGCACCGATCTGACCGACGACGACGTCCGGGTGATGCACAGGGTCGTCGACACCGTCGGTGAACTGGTGGACGTGGAGAACGAGCCCGAGCCGGAGCGGACGCCGGAGGACACCCGCCGCCGGCACCGGCTGATGACGCTGGGGCACGACCCCCTCAAGCCGTAGGACGCGCCGTGCACCGCGACGAGCGGGTCGTGCGCGAGCTGGTGGCCGCGTGCGGGCGGACGTACGCCGAGGAGGCGGACATCCGGCTGAAGGACACCCCTCAGCCGCTGTACCGGCTGCTCGTGCTCTCCCTCCTGCTGAGCGCGCGGATCCGGGCCTCCGTCGCGGTGGCCGCGGCCCGCGCGCTGCACGAGGACCGCCTCGACAGCCCCCGGCGTATGGCCGGGGCGGACTGGCGGCGGCGGGTGGACGCGCTGGGCCGGGGCGGCTACCGGCGCTACGACGAGCGCACCGCCACGCAGCTAGGCGAAGGCGCGGAGCTGCTGACCGACCGCTGGGGCGGTGACCTGCGCCGGCTGCACGAGGAGGCGGACGGCGACACCGGCGAACTCAAGCGGCTCCTCCAGGAGGAGCCGGGCATCGGGCCGGCCGGCGCCGACATCTTCCTGCGCGAGGCCCAGCGGGTGTGGCCGGACGTCGCGCCGTACTTCGACGCCAAGGCGCTGTCGGGAGCCGGCCGGCTCGGCCTGCCGGAGGACGCCGGCCGGCTGGCACGGCTCGCCGGGGACACCGAACCGGCCGTGCTGGCCGCCGCGTTGGTGCGGGCGGCCCTCGACCGGCAGGTGGCCGAAGACTGTCTGCGCCGCGCCTCATGATCGTGCCAGACTGCTCCCGGTCCCCCCGCTGACCCAGGGGGGCCGGTCGAGCGGAGGAGCAGCACGTGACGGGGACCGAGCCGGCCGCCCAGGCCATCGACACCACCCGGCCGCACCCGGCCCGGGTCTACGACTGGTTCCTCGGCGGCAAGGACAACTACTCCGTGGACGAACAGCTCGGCCGGCGGATCGCGGCGATCGACGGCGGCGCCCCGCGCGCGGCACTCGCCAACCGGGCCTTCATGCGCCGCGCCACCCGGGCGCTGGCCGGGGACCTGGGCGTCCGCCAGTTCCTGGACGTCGGCACCGGCATACCCACCGAGCCCAACCTGCACCAGATCGCCCAGTCGGCCGCGCCGGACGCCCGGGTCGTCTACGTGGACAACGACCCCATCGTCCTGGCCCACGCCCAGGCGCTGCTGCGCGGCACCCCGCAGGGCGTGACCGAGTACCTCCAGGCCGACGCCCGCGATCCGGACGGCATCCTCGAACGGGCCTCCCGCGTACTGGACTTCGGCAGGCCCGTCGCCCTCTCCCTGATCGCCCTGCTGCACTTCGTCGCCGACGAGGACGGCGCCCACGACCTGGTCCGCACGCTGGTCGGCGCGCTGGCCCCGGGCAGTTGCCTGGTGCTGTCGACGATGACGGCCGACTTCGAGCCGGAGAGCGTCCGGCGGGGCGTCGCCGCGTACGCGGCGGGCGGGGTGACCCTGGTGGCCCGCTCGCGGGCCGAGGTCGGCGTGTTCTTCGAGGGCCTCGAACTGCTCCCGCCCGGGATCGTGCCGGTCGACCGGTGGCGCCCCGAGGACGCGCCGGGCGACACCGCACCGGTCTCGCTGTACGGCGCGGTCGGGGTCAAGCGCTGACTCAGGCCCGCTGCAGCGGTATCCCGATCACCTCGGAGATGGTCCGCAGCACCCCGTTGTCGTTGTTGGCCGGGGCGAGCAGCCGCGCCCTGCGGACGACCTCCGGGTGGGCGTTGGCCATCGCGAAGGACCACTCGGCGGCGTCCAGCATCTCCAGGTCGTTGAGGTAGTCCCCGAACACCATCGTCTGCGCCGGGGTGATGCCGAGGGCGCGCTGCAGGCCGCGCAGGGCGGCGCCCTTGTTGGCGGTGCGGTTCATGACGTCGACCCAGTGCTCGCCGGAGACGACGACCTGGTGGGTGGCGGCGAACGCCTCCAGGGCCGGGGCGGTGCTGTGCTCGGCCGGGCCGAAGTCGAACAGCGCGACCTTGATCACCTCGTCCTCGACGGCGGTGACGTCCTCGACCACGCGGTGCTCGACGTAGTACTTGCGCACCTCGGCGAGGAACGCCTCGTCGGACCGCTCGACGTACGCCGACCGCTTGCCGCAGACGACGGCGCCCACGTCGACCCCGTCCGCGGCGAGCCGCCGTACCGTGCGGGCGACGTCCGCCGCGACGGACGGCTCCAGCGGGTCGGAGCTGAGCTCCACGCCGTCGCGGACGACGTACGTGCCGTTCTCCGCGATGAACACCATCCCCTCGGCGACGTCCGCGAACTCCCGGGCCAGCGTGGCGTACTGGCGGCCGCTCGCCGGGCTGAACAGCACACCTCGGCGGCGCAGTTCGGCGAGCATCGGCCACAGGCCGTCGGGGACGCGCTTGGCGTCGTCCAGCAGCGTGCCGTCCATGTCGGTGACGACGAGCCGGATGTCGGCGGGGCCGGTGACGGGTGCGGGGACGTCGGCGAGGGACGCGGGCGTGGCGTGCATGTCCTGCTTCCGGATCGGGGAGGGGTACCGGGTCCAGTGTTGCTCATGCGCCGCGGGACACCGGAGGGTGCCCGTCCGGTCACCGTCCGGCGTTCCCGGGACAGCGCGATCAAGGAGCGGCACAATGGCGGCGGGCAACCGCATGTGAGAGGGGCGGATACGTGAGCGAGGGGCACTCCCCCACCGCCGGACCGACGAGGCTGAACACCTCCGTGGCGCACAACGCGCGGGTCTGGAACTACTGGATCGGCGGCAAGGACAACTACGAGGTCGACCAGCGGGTCGGCGAGCACGTCGCCGGGATGTTCCCGGTGATCCGGGCGGTGGCCCGGGCCGACCGCGACTTCCTCGGCCGGGCGGTGCGGCACCTGGCCGCCGAGCGCGGGGTGCGCCAGTTCCTCGACGTCGGCACGGGCCTGCCGACGGTGGACAACACCCACGAGATCGCGCAGCGCGTCGCGCCGGACTCCCGCATCGTGTACGTCGACAACGACCCGATCGTCCTGGTGCACGCCCGGTCGCTGCTCACCAGCTCCCCCGAGGGCGTCACCGACTACATCGACGCCGATGTGCACGATCCCGAGGCCATCGTGCGGGGCGCGGCCGCGACCCTGGACATGGACCGGCCCATCGCGGTCATGATGCTGGGCATCCTCAACTTCGTCCTGGACGTGGACGAGGCCCGGGACATCGTGCGGCGCATCATGGCGGCGGTGCCCTCCGGCAGCTACCTGGTGCTCACCCACCCCACCTACGACGCCGAGGTCGGCGGCGAGGGCAACATCGCCGCGATGGAGTTCTGGAACGCCAACGCCACCCCGCCGATCGTCGCGCGCGACCGCGCCGGGATCGCCGCCTTCCTCGACGGCCTGGAGCTGATCGAGCCGGGCCTGGTGCCGTGCTCGCAGTGGCGCGCCGAACCCGACGCCGCCGCGGTACCGCAGTTCGGCGCGGTGGCCGTGAAACCCTGAGCGGACCCGCGGACCGGAGCCGAGCCCGGCCCCGCCGCCCCGGCCGGCCGGGGCCGAGCCCGTCGAGGAGGACGTATGACCACCCTTGCCGACCCGGTGCCCGGCGGCCGGCCCGGCGACCTGGAGCGGGTCGCCGCGCTCACCTCCGAACTGACCGCGCGGGGTGTGCACGGCATCGTCCTCGCGTACGTGGACACCGCGGGCGTCACCCGGGTGAAGACGATCCCGACGGCCCGGCTGGAGGCGGCCGCGGCCTGGGGGATCGGCATGTCGCCGGTCTTCGACACGTTCCTGGCCGACGACTCGATCGTCACCACCGACGTCCTCGGCTCCCCCGACGGCGACCTGCGGCTCTACCCCGACCTCGACCGGCTGGTGGTGCTGGCCGGCCAGCCGGGCTGGGCCTGGGCGCCCGTGGACCGGATCACCCAGGAGGGCGAGCCCCACCCCGGCTGCTCCCGCACCTTCCTGCGCCGGACCGTCGCGCGCGCCGCCGAGGACCACGGCCTCGCCTTCCGGGCGGCCGTCGAGGTCGAGTGGGCCTTCGGGCTCGACGACGCGCCCGAGGCGGAGTTCGTCCCGGCGGTGGCCGGCCCGGCGTACGGCGCCGTCCGGCAGGTCGGGCTGAGCGACTGCACCGCCGACCTGTACGCGGCGCTCGCGGCCCAGGGCGTGGACGTCGACCAGATCCACCCCGAGTACGCGGCCGGGCAGTTCGAGGTCTCGGTGGGCGCGCTGGACCCGGTGGCCGCCGCCGACCGCAGCGTCCTGGTGCGCCAGACGATCCGGGCGGTGGCGCGGCGGCACGGCCTGCGGGTGTCCTTCTCGCCCGCCGTCCTGGCCGAGGGCGTCGGCAACGGCGGCCATCTGCACCTGTCCTGCTGGCGCGACGGGGTGAACCTGCACGCCGGCGGCGAAGGCCGGTACGGCATGACGGCCGGGGCGGAGTCCTTCGCGGCCGGCGTGCTCGCGCACCTGCCCGCGCTGACGGCGGTGACCGCGCCCAGCCCGGCCAGCTACCTGCGGCTCAGACCCTCCCAGTGGGCGGGGGTCTTCGCCGCGTGGGGCCGGGAGACGCGCGAGGCCGCGCTGCGGATGGTCACCGGCACGACCGGCCGCCGGGACCGGGAGGCGAACATGGAGGTCAAGCCGGTCGATCTGGCCGCCAACCCGTATCTCGCGTTCGGCTGCGTGATCGCCGCCGGGCTGGACGGCCTGACGGAGTCCAGGACGCTGCCGGAGGAGATCACCGGCGACCCGGCACGGTACGGGCCGGACGAGGCGGCGGCCCTCGGGGTACGGCGGCTGCCGGTGTCGCTGCCGGAGGCCGTGGAGGAGTTCCGGGCCGACGGGGTGCTGCGGGCCGCGCTGGGCCCGGTCCTGGCGGACGCGGTGACCGCCGTACGGCTCGGGGAGGCGGCCGCGGTGGACGGCCTGGACGACGCGGGCGTCGCGGCGGCCTACCGCTGGAGGTACTGACCGTGGCCGCGTCCGGGCCGGTCCACGAGGCCCTCGCCGCCCTGCCGCTGGTGGACCACCACTGCCACGGCGCCGTCACGGCGGACCTCGCGCCCGCCGGGTTCGAGTCGCTGCTCACCGAGGGCGACGTCCGGCCCGGCGCCTCCGCCTTCGACACCCCGGCCGGCGTGGCGGTGCGCCGCCACTGCGCGCCCCTGCTGGACCTGCCCCGGCACGCGGCCCCCGACGAGTACCTGGCCCGGCGCCGCGAGCTGGGCTGGCGCGAGGTCAACCGCCGCTTCCTGACCGCCGCGGGGGCCGAGGCGTTCTGCGTCGACACCGGCTACACGCCGCACCCCCTCACCTCCCCCGCCGAACTGGCCGAGGCCGCCGGCGCCACCGCGTACGAGGTGGTACGGCTCGAACGGGTCGCCGAGGAGGTGGCGGCCGGCGGCGTCCCGGCCGCCGGTTACGCCGGCGCCTTCCGGTCGGCCGCCGAGGAGGCCGTACGCCGGCCCGCGGTGATCGCCGTGAAGTCGGTGGCCGCCTACCGCACCGGCTTCGCCCTCGCCCCGGAGCGTCCCGCGGACGGCGAGGTGACCCGGGCGGCCGGACGGTGGCTCGCGCGCGGCGGGCGCCTCGACGACCCGGTCCTCGTACGGCACCTGCTGTGGACCGCGGCCGACCTGGGCCTGCCGCTGCAGCTGCACACCGGCTTCGGCGACGCGGACCTGCGACTGCACCACGCCGATCCCGTCCTGCTCACCGACTGGCTGCGGCTGACCGCCGGGGCGGTCCCGGTGCTGCTGCTGCACTGCTGGCCGTATCACCGCCAGGCGTCCTACCTGTCGGCGGTGTTCGAGCAGGTGTACCTGGACGTCGGCCTCGCCCTGCACCACACCGGCCCGGCCCGCTGCCGGGCGGTGCTGGAGGAGGCGCTGGAGATCACCCCGTTCCGCAAGATGCTGTACAGCTCCGACGCCTTCGGGGTGGCCGAGTTCCACCACCTGGGCGCCCTGTCCTTCCGGCACGCGCTGGGCGCACTGCTCCAGGACCGGGTGGACGCCGACGAGCTGAGCCTGCCCGACGCCCTGCGCATCGCGGCCTGGACGGGCCGCGACAACGCCCGCCGACTGTACGCACTGCCCCCGAACGAACCGGCACGCGACCGCAGCGTGCGCCCCACCCGGAAAGTATGATCAAGCAATGTCTGACATGACCGAAACCACGCCCGGCTGGCTCACCTCGGACGAGCTGGAGATGGCCAGGGCCCGGATGCCGATCCTCTACGTCGAGGCCGTACCCGTGCGCGTGGACGACAGCGGCGAGGTCACGAGCATCGGACTGCTGCTGCGCATCGGCCCGGACGGAACGGTGAGCCGCACCCTGGTGTCCGGCCGTGTCCTGCACCACGAGCGGGTGCGGGACGCCCTGCTGCGCCATCTGGAGAAGGACCTCGGCCCGGTCGCACTGCCCAGGGTGCCGGCCTCCCTGCAGCCGTTCACGGTCGCGGAGTACTTCCCGACGGCCGGCATCACGCCGTACCACGACCCGCGCCAGCACGCCGTGTCGCTGGCGTACGTGGTGCCGGTGACCGGCGACTGCCGCCCCCGGCAGGACGCCCTCGACCTGGTCTGGTTCAGCCCGCAGGAGGCCGCGTCGGCGGCTTTGCAGGGCGAGATGCCGGGCGGGCACGGCGTGCTGCTGAAGCAGGCCCTCGCCCACGTGGGGCTGGTGTCCTGACGCCGTCGGCGGATGCCGCGTCCGGCCGCGGCACCCGGGCCCGCGCCCGCTGAGGCGCGAGGCCGCCGGTGCCGCGGCTGAGGCGCGCGGCCTCGGGATGCCACAATCGAAGGACGACACAGCCGCCACGGGGGATCGTGTCAGGAGGCCGGCATGCACCGCTGCGCCCAGGGGCTGTCCGAACCGGTCCGCCGTGACCGCCGGGCGCGCGCCGGGACGGGACACCGGACGACCGGGCGCGCGTGATGGCCGGGAACCGGGAGAGCCGGCACCCGAGGCATCCGACCCTGCCCGACCTGCACTCGCGCCTGCGGTCGGAGCTGGGCCGGATCGACGAGCAGCTGCGCGGGCTGCTGTCCACCATGGACCGGCTGCAGGGCCTGCTGGACGCGGTGGTGGCCATCAGCCGCGAGGTGGAACTGCCCGCCGTGCTGCACCGCATCGTGACCACCGCCATGGAGCTGGTCGGCGTCCGCTACGGGGCCCTGGGCGTCCTCAACAGGTCCGGTGAGGGCCTGGAGCAGTTCATCACCGAGGGTCTGTCCGAGCCGGAGCGCCGCGCTCTGCGGGACTCCGGCCTGCCGCGCGGCCTGGGCGTGCTCGGCCATCTGATCCGCTACCCCGAGCCGCTGCGGGTGGACGACATCCCCGCCCACCCGTCCTCGGTCGGCTTCCCGTCCGGCCACCCGCCCATGCGGACGCTGCTGGGCGTCGCCATCAGCGTCCGCGGCGAGATCTACGGCGACCTGTACCTCTCCGAGCGGCTCGACGGGCGGCCCTTCGACAAGCACGACGAGAACGTCGTCGTCGCCCTGGCCAGCGCCGCCGGCATCGCGATCGAGAACGTCCGCCTCTTCGAACGGATCCGCATCAACGCCGAGCAGTTCCAGCGGCTGCTGCTGCCCTCCCTCCCCGATCTGCGGCCCTTCACGGCCGCCGCCATCTACCGGCCCGCCGCGGAGCCCAGTCAGCTCGGCGGGGACTGGTACGACGCCGTCCAGCTGCCGGACGGCGTCGTGGCCGTGGTCATCGGCGACGTGGTCGGGCACGACCTGCACGCGGCGGCCGCCATGGCCTCCACCCGCAACATGCTGCGCGCCCTGCTGTTCGACCACCGCAATCCGCCCGGGGCGGTCCTCAACCAGCTCGACCGGACCCTGGAGGCGATCACCGACAACCCGGTCACGACCACCACGCTGGCCCGCATCGAACCGGAGGGCACCGGCTGGCGGCTGCGCTGGAGCACCGCCGGCCACGTCCCGCCGCTGCTGATCGCCCCGGAGCACCGGGCGGAACTGCTGTTCTCCGAGCCCGGGCTGCCGCTCGGCGTGGACACCGGGCAGCCCCGCCCCGAGCACTCCCGTCTGCTGCCTCCGGCCGCCACGGTGGTCTTCTTCACGGACGGCCTCGTCGAGCATCCCGACCGTGCCATCGACGAGAGCCTGCGCGACCTGGCCGACCTCGCCGCCGCGCACAGCGCGTTGCCGCTGCCGGAGTTCGTCCAGGCGCTGGCGGACCACCACCCCAGCGACGGCCACGACGACATGGCCATCCTCGCGCTGCGCACCCCGCCCTCCTGACCAGCGGCTCCGCCGCTCACCGGGCTGCCGGGCGGATCGCGCGGATCGGACGGATGATGGCTTCGAGGCGATGGTGAGCGGAGGTCGCCCGATGACTGTGGCGTGGCGGGAACGGCTCCGGCGCGGTGGCACGGCCGCCCTGGAGATCTGTGTCCTCGCCGCGCTCTACTACGGCTCGGCCCGGCTCGGCCTGCTCCAGCAACTGGTGCGCGGCCAGGTCACCCCCGTGTGGCCGCCGAGCGGGATCGCGGTGGCTGCGCTGCTGATGCGCGGCCCGCGGGTCTGGCCCGGCATCACGCTCGGCGCGTTCCTGGTCAACATCACGCTGGGACCGTCGGTCCCGGCCGTGCTGGCCATCATGGCCGGGAACACCCTCGCTCCGCTGTGCTCCTACGCGCTGCTGCGCCGCACGGGCTTCCGCGAGGAGCTGGACCGGCTGCGGGACGCGCTGGTGCTGATCTTCCTGGGGGCGTTCACCGGGATGCTGGTCAGCTCGACGACGGGCAGCGCGGCCCTGGTGCTCTCCGGTGCGGTGAGCCCCGACCGGTTCTGGCCGACCTGGATGGTGTGGTGGACCGGCGACGCGACGGGCGTCCTGGTGGTCACGCCGGTCCTGCTGGTCCTGCGCAGGGCGCGCCGGCCGAGGATCGGTCAGCCGGCCCGGTGGGGGGAGGGGCTGCTGCTGGCGGGGGCCGCGATCGCCGTCGGGTTCCTGGAGGCCAGTCCCACGCCGCTGCTGTTCCTCGCCTTCCCGCTGCTGTTCTGGGCGGCCTTCCGCTTCCAGCTGACCGGGGCCGCCCCCTGCGCGCTGGTCGTGTCGACCTTCGCGATCATCGCGGCGGCGCGGAGAACGGGTCCGTTCGCCGGGCACGACCTGGTCAGCAACATGATCACTCTGCAGGCGTTCAACGGTTCCGCCGCCCTGACCGCGCTGCTGCTCGCCGCGTTCCTCGGCGAGCGCGCCCAGTCCCAGCGGGAGATCGAACAGGCCTGCGTACAACTGGCCGAGATGGTCTCCAAGATCACCGCCGGCGACCACCATCCCCTGCTGACCCGGGGGCCGGCCGCGACGCCCGGCATGGACGCCGGGAAGTCCGACGGAGACGTGTCGCCGGGCGGTGGGGAGGGCCGGAGCGCCGACGGGCACGCGGCGGTCGACGGGGAGACCGGGACGGCCGAGGGGGACGCCGGTGAAGGGGCCGGTGCGGGCGAGCCGCGGGCGGAAGAGCCCCGGACACGGCAACGGCCGTCCCCTCATCCCTGAGAAGACGGCCTCCGACCAACACGAGAAGCTGGTCGGGACGACAGGATTTGAACCTGCGACCCCTTGACCCCCAGTCAAGTGCGCTACCAAGCTGCGCCACGTCCCGGTGCCGTTTGACCTGGGGTTTCCCCGGTCGAAACGCGCAGGGAAACAATACCGCACTCGGGTCGGTGGTCGCGCATCCATTACCGGCGGCCGCGGGCGGCGCCCCCGTCGGAAGGGGCCGCGGGGCGACCGTCGGGGCGGCTCAGTGCGGGGTCCCGGCCTCGGCCCGGGTGAGGCCGCGTATCGCCGGGACGGCGAGCAGCGCCGCGGCCACCAGCAGGCTCACCCCGGCCGCGACCAGCAGGACCCGGCCGGCGCCCAGGGCGGCGGCCGCCGGCCCCGCGAGAGCCTGGCCGACGGGCATCATCGCGAGGGAGCCGGCCACGTCGTAGGCGTGGATGCGGTTGAGGACGTCGCCTGGCACCTGGGTCTGCACGGTGGTCGCCCACATCACGCCCCAGAAGGACAGCCCGGCCCCGGCCACCGCCGCGCCCACCGCCATGGCCGGCACGCCGAGGCCGGCGCCGACGGCGGCCGGGAAGCCGAAGAAGGCGAACAGGGCGAGCGACCCGGCGCGCAGCATGCGACGCGGCCGCAGCCGGAGGGCCAGCAGGCCGCCGGCGACGGTGCCCGCGCCGAGGGCCGAGTTGATCAGACCGTAGGCGCGCGGGCCGTGCCCCTGCACGACCTCGGCGGCCACCAGCGGGACGGTCGGACCCCAGGTGGCGATCATGTACACGCCCCAGATGACGATCACGCCCCACAGCCAGGTGCGGGACCGGAACTCCCGCCAGCCCTCGGCCAGATCGGCCACGAAGGCGCGCGGGCCGGGCCCGGCGGCGCGGGCGCCCCCAGGCAGCGGGGGCAGCCGCAGCAGCAGGAGGCACAGGGCGCTGACGGCGTAGGTGGCGGCGTGCGCGACGAAGACGCCGCCGGGCGAGGCGAAGCCGACCAGGAGGCCGGCGGCGGCCGGTCCGGCGAGCTGGGCCACCGACTCGGCGACGCGGATCGCGCCGTTCGCCCCCTGGACGTCGGGGGCGAGGCGGGGCACGGTGCTGGCCACACCCGGCTGGAAGACGGCCGCGGCCACCCCGCCCACGATCCCGATGGCGCAGATCTGCCACAGGACCACGTGCCCGGAGAAGAACAGGACGGCGGCGAGGGACTGGGTGACGAGCCGGACCAGGTCGGCGCCGATCATCAGCCGCCGGGTGCTGAACCGGTCGGCCATCACCCCGCCGAAGACGACGAGCCCCGCGAAGGCGGCGGACGCGGAGGCCATGGCGAGACCGACCGCGCCGGCGCCGTACCCCTGGCGCAGCAGGCCGGCGGCGAGAGCGACGGGCAGCATGGTGTCGCCGAGCCGGGCGACGGCCCGGGCCACGAAGAACAGCGCGAAGTCCCGCGACCAGACGGCGGGTCCCTCGGCGCCGGACCGGCGTCCCCGCCCCGTCCGTCCCGTGCTCGCGACGTCGTCGTGCCGTGCCCGCGTACCGGTCATCCCGCGTACTCCCCTCCCGGTGGTCCCCCGCCGCCCCGCCTCGTGCGCCGCGCGGGATCATGCCACGCCGCCGCGGTGCCCGCCGAGCCGTTTTCGGGTGCCCGTCTCAGGGGGCGCCGGACGCGCCCAACCCGGGGTGGGCGTCGAGGAGTCGGGGCGGGGCGGCCTGGCGCCAGGAGTCGGCGAGGATGTCGCGCAGCTCCGCCTCGTCGTCCAGCGCCGCGAGTCTCGCCCGCACCCAGGCGAACTGGGCCTCGTGGCCGGCGATCCAGAACTTCTCAGGTTCGGCCAGCACCAGTTCGTCGCGCTCCTCCTTGGGGCAGCGCACGGCGATGGACGTCTCGTCCTCGGGGAGGGTCGCGAACATCTTCCCGGCCACCCGGAAGGTGGGCATGTTCCAGGCGGTCTTCTCCGTGGTGTCCGGCAGGGACAGGGCGATCCGTCGTACGTCTTCTGCGTCCGGCATGTCAGGAACGCTAGCCCCCGCCACTGACAGTCATCGGGCGGCCGGCCCGACCCGCTTGTAGTAGAGGGTGGTCGGGCGCAGTTCGCCGGACGGGCTCGCCGCGTAGTCGGGGATGGCGCCGGCCCGGGTCCAGCCGGCCGAGCGGTACAGGTGCTCGGCGGGGCTGCCGGTCTCGGTGTCGAGGTGCAGCAGGGTGATGCCGGCGGAGACGGCCGCCTGCTCGGCGGTGGCGAGAAGCCTGCGGCCGAGGCCCTGTCCGCGCGCCGAGCGGTGCACCATCAGCTTGACGAGTTCGGCGCGGTGGCGGCTGTTGGGCTTGTCGGGCAGGGCCAGGCCGACGGTGCCCGCCACCCGGTCGGCGCCGTCCACGGCCACCCACACCGCCAGCCGTCCGGCCGCCACCGCCTCGGCCCGCTCCCGCCACCAGCCGGCCGCCTCGGCCGGCCCGAGCGGGGCGAGGAACCCGACGGACGCTCCCCCGGCCACGGTGTCGGCCAGCAGGCCGGCCAGCTCCTGGCATCGCTCGCGCACCTGGGCGCCGTTCCAGCGCAGCACCGTCATGGCCGCACCACCGCGAGCGCGTACCGCGCGGCGCCGGGTCCGGGGCAGCGGAACCGCGTCGGGCCGAAGACCCGCATCCGCAGGCAGTCCCCGGTGCCGAGGGTGTGCACATCGCCCTCGACGGTCACCTCCAGCGCGCCGTCGAGGACCCACAGGTGCTGTTCGAGGCCCGGCACCGGCGGGCGGTCGTAGGCGATGTCCGCGCCCGGGGCCAGGGTGCCCTCGACCAGTTCCCCGCGCAGGCCGGCGTGCGGCGGGGAGACGGACCGCCGTACGAAGCCGGCCGCCGGGTCCTGCCAGACCTGCTGGTCGGCCGCCCGGACCAGCGGGGCCGGCTCCGCCTCGACCTCGCTGAGCAGCTGGGACATGGTGCGTCCGTAGACGTGGCAGAGGCGGTTGAGCAGGGAGGCGGTGGCGCTGATCTCGGCGCGTTCGGCGCGGGACAGGGTGGACCTGCTCACCCCGCTGCGTTCGGCCAGCTCGCCCAGGGACCAGCCGTGCCCGGCGCGGAGTTCGGCCAGCCGGGAGCCGATCCGGGCGTCCATGGGGTCCGGCGCTTGGGTTCTCATATCCGGGACGCTATCCCGGATATGAGACGGGCGCGTTACGGAAGGCTCACGCCCGCCGCCCGCCCCAGGGCGTCCAGCACCGGGCGGATCAGCGGATGCTCCTCGGCGCCCCGGCGGACCGCGGCGAAGACGCGGCGGGTGGGGGCCACCCCGTCCACCGGGCGGACGACGACACCCGCGAGGTCCATGCCGCGCAGCGCGGAGCGGGGCACGAGGGCCACTCCCGCGTCGGCCGAGGCGAGGGCGACCACGGCGCGGAAGTCGTCCGAGGAGTGCTCCAGCCGGGGCAGGAATCCGGCGCTCTCGCAGGCCAGGACGACCACGTCGTGGCAGGGGTTGCCGGGGTACGGGCCGATCCACGGGTCCTTGGCCAGTTCGGCGAGGGGGACCTCGTCGGCGTCGGCGAGTCGGTGGCCGACGGGGACGACGGCGTCGAAGGGCTCGGCGTACAGCGCCATGTGGGTCAGCCGGGGGTCGTCGGCGGCCGGGGCGCCCCGGTACTCCACGGCGACGGCCACGTCCACCTGCCGGTCCAGCACCATCGGCAGGCTGGCGTCGCCCTCGGCGTCCTGGACCCGGATCCTTATGCCGGGCGCCGAGCAGGCCAGCCGGGCCACGGCGGGCGCCACCACCTCGGCGATGCCGGTGGCGAAGGCGGCCACGGTGACCGTGCCGGCCTCGCCCGAGCCGTACGCGGCCAGTTCCGCCTCGGCCCGCTCGAGCTGGGCGAGGACGGCGTTGGTGTGGCTGAGCAGGATCTCGCCGGCCGGGGTGAGCCGTACGCCCTTGGCGCCCCGCTCCACCAGCCGGTGGCCGGTCTCCTGCTCCAGCGCGGTCAGCTGCTGGGAGACGGCTGAGGGGGTGAGGTACAGCGCGGCGGCCGCCGCCGTCACCGTGCGGTGGTCGGCCACCGCACGGAGGATGTGGAGCCGCCGCGCTTCGATCATGGGGTCCATTATCGCCCCATGTCCGCGCTGGTCAGGCAGCCAGCTCGGCGCGGGCCGCGACGAACGCGTCGACCGCCCGGTTCACGTCCTCGGTGGAGTGCCCGGCGGACAGCTGGACGCGGATGCGGGCCTGGCCCTGCGGCACGACCGGGTAGGAGAAGCCGATCACGTACACCCCCCGCTCCAGCAGGAGTTCGGCCATCCGGGCGGCCTCGGCGGCGTCGCCGATCATGACGGGCGCGATGGCGTGGTCGCCGGGGAGGACGTCGAAGCCCTCCTCGGTCATCCGGCGCCTGAAGAGGGTGGTGTTCTCGGCGAGCCGGACGCGCAGGTCGTCGGCGGACTCCAGCAGGTCGAGGACCTTCAGGGAGGCGGCGGCGATCACCGGGGCCAGGGTGTTGGAGAACAGGTACGGACGCGAGCGCTGGCGCAGCAGGGCGACGATCTCGGCGCGGGCCGCGACATAGCCGCCGGACGCGCCGCCGAGCGCCTTGCCGAGGGTGCCGGTGATGATGTCCACGCGGTCCATGACGCCGTGCAGCTCGGGGGTGCCGCGGCCGGAGGGGCCGACGAAGCCGACGGCGTGCGAGTCGTCGACCATGACCATCGCGTCGTAGCGGTCGGCGAGGTCGCAGATCTCCGCGAGGGGCGCGAGGTAGCCGTCCATGGAGAAGACGCCGTCGGTGACGATCAGCTTGCGCCGGGCGTCGCCGGCGGCCTTGAGCTGCGTCTCCAGGTCGGCCAGGTCGCGGTTGGCGTAGCGGAACCGCTTGGCCTTGCTCAGGCGGATGCCGTCGATGATGGAGGCGTGGTTGAGGGCGTCGGAGATCACCGCGTCCTGCTCGCCCAGCAGGGTCTCGAAGACACCGCCGTTGGCGTCGAAGCAGGAGGAGTACAGGATCGTGTCCTCCTGGCCGAGGAAGGCCGAGAGGCGGGCCTCCAGCTGCTTGTGCACCTCCTGGGTGCCGCAGATGAAGCGGACCGAGGCCATGCCGTAGCCCCAGCGGTCGAGCGCCTCGTGGGCGGCGGCGACCACCTCGGGGTGGTCGGCGAGGCCGAGGTAGTTGTTGGCGCAGAAGTTGAGGACCTCGCCGGGGCGGCCGCCGGCGCTGACGTTGACGGTCGCGGACTGCGGGGTGTCGATGACCCGCTCCGGCTTGTGCAGACCGGCGGCGCGGATCTCGTCGAGGGTGGCGCGCAGGTCGTCGCGCACGGAGTCGAACATGGGAAAGCTCCTGAAGGTGCTTGCGGGAGAGGGGTTCTACGCGGTCCAGTCGAGGATGACCTTGCCGCCGGTGCCGCCGGCGGCGTCGGCGAAGGCGGCCTCGAAGTCGCGGTAGCCGTAGCGGCCGGTGATCACGGGGGCGAGGTCGAGGCCGCCCTCCAGCAGGACGGACATCGCGTACCAGGTCTCGAACATCTCGCGGCCGTAGATGCCCTTGATGGTGATCATCGAGGTGACGACGCGGGCCCAGTCGACGGGGAACTCCTCGGCGGGCAGGCCGAGCATGGCGATCCGGCCGCCGTGCGTCATGTTGGCGATCATGTCCCGCATGGCCTCGGGGCGGCCGGACATCTCCAGGCCGATGTCGAAGCCCTCCCGCAGCCCGAGCTCCCGCTGCCCGTCCGCGATGGTGGTGCCGGCGACGTTCAGGGCGAGGCTCACGCCGATCTTGCGGGCCAGCTCCAGGCGCTCCTCGCTGACGTCGGTGATGACGACGTTGCGGGCGCCGGCGTGCCGGGCCACCGCGGCGGCCATCAGGCCGATCGGGCCGGCTCCGGTGATCAGGACGTCCTCGCCGACCAGCGGGAACGACAGCGCGGTGTGCACGGCGTTGCCGAACGGGTCGAAGATCGCGGCGACGTCGAGGTCCACGGGGACGCGGTGCACCCAGACGTTGGACGCCGGCAGCGCGACGTACTCGGCGAACGCGCCGTCCCGGCCGACGCCGAGGCCGACGGTGGCGCGGCACAGGTGGCGGCGCCCGGCGAGGCAGTTGCGGCACTTGCCGCACACCAGGTGGCCCTCGCCGCTGACCCGGTCGCCGACCCGGATGTCGCTGACGTCCCGGCCGGTCTCCACGACCTGCCCGACGAACTCGTGACCCAGCACGAGCGGCGTGCTGATCGCCTGCTGCGCCCAGCCGTCCCAGGCCCGGATGTGCAGGTCGGTGCCGCAGATACCGGTCCGCATGACCTTGATCAGCACGTCACCGGGTCCGATGGCGGGCTCCGGGACGTCCGTCAGCCAGAGCCCGGGCTCCGCCTTCTCCTTGACCAGCGCCTTCAACGCTACGGCTCCTGTGGGTGAGGCCCGGCCGCGCGGGCATGCCGAAGAGGCCCGCACCGGGTCAGAGGGGTGGAATCACCCCGCAATCTGCCCTACGCGCGCGCCGGGGTCCATCGATCTTTTCTTAACCGCCGCCTCAGCTTTCCTTCACGCCCCCGCGCGCGGTCCGCGCCGCGCGCCCGGTCCGGCGGGGTCCGCGCTCAGAGCGGCAGCCCGTCCCGGGCCGATCCCTCCATGTGCGCGGCGAGTTCCGCGGCGAGCGACTTGATCGTCTCCAGGCCGCTCCGGCCCCAGACCCGCGGGCCCACGTCGGCGGCGCACACGGTGCCGAGGGCCATGCCGGAGCTGTCGAGGAGCGGGGCGCCGAGGTAGGAGCGGATGCCGTACTCGTCGACCACGGGGTTGCCCGCGAAGCGCGGGTAGTCGCGGACGTCCTCCAGGACCAGGGCCTTGCGCCGGACCACCACATGGGGGCAGAAGCCGTGGTCGCGCGGCAGGACGCGGCCGACCTCGGGCCTGCTGCCGTCCGCCCGGACCACGGGCGCGGTCGCCGGGGTGCGCAGGCCGGCGAAGAACTGGCGGTCCTCGCCGACGAAGTTGACCATGGCGTACGGCGCGCCGGTGAGCCGGGCGAGATGGTCCGCGAAGGCGTCGAGGGCGGGTTCGGGCCGCTCCCCCAGGCCGAGCCCGCGGAGTCTGGAGGCGCGGGCCGGGGCCTCCTTGTCCTCGGGCGTGAGCAGCAGACCCCGGACCGGCCGGGGCGGCTCGTAGCTCATGACCGGACTCCGGCGCTGTGGACGTACCTCATGGGGCGGCTCCGTTGGCGGGGTGGCTGGATCACATGTGGGCGCCGTGGCTCGGCGCGGGCGCCGGTGCGTGGGCGATGAGGTGGCGTACGAGGGTGAGCAGGGTCTGCACGCCGGAGCTGGAGATGCGGGCGTCGCAGGGGACGACGGGGATGCCGGGATCGAGGTCGAGGGCGGCGCGCACCTCTTCCGGGTCGTAGCGGTAGCCGCCGTCGAACTCGTTGACGGCGACGATGAACGCGAGGCCGCGCTCCTCGAAGAAGTCCACCGCCGCGAAGCACTCCTGCAGGCGGCGGGTGTCGGCGAGGATGACCGCGCCGAGCGCCCCTTCCGACAGCTCGTCCCACATGAACCAGAACCGCTCCTGCCCCGGCGTGCCGAACAGGTACAGCACGTGCCGCGGGTCGAGGGTGATCCGGCCGAAGTCCATGGCGACCGTCGTCTCGACCTTGTTCTCGATGCCGTCGAGGTTGTCGGTGGCGGCGCCGACGGTGGTGAGCAGCTCCTCGGTGCTGAGCGGGGCGATCTCGCTGACCGCTCCCACGAAGGTCGTCTTGCCGACCCCGAACCCGCCCGCCACCAGGATCTTGAGCGCGGTGGGGAACGGGTCAGAGCTGTCGTCGTAGTCCATCGAGCACTGCCTCCAGCAGAGACCGGTCAGTGGGTGTGTGGTGGAAGGCGGGGGGCTTGGTGGTCAGCGCCCCGCAGTCGACGAGGTCGGACAGCAGCACCTTGGTGACCACCGCGGGCAGTCTCAGGTGCGCGGCGACCTCCGCCACCGGCACGGGCGCGCGGCACACCTCGAGCGCCTGGGCGTGCTCGGGGCCGAGGTAGCCGAGCGGGGTGACGCCGGTGGACATCACCTGCGACATCAGGTCGAGGGCGATGCTGGGTTCGGTGCGGCCGTTGCTGACCGTGAACGGGCGCACCAGCCGTCCGGCGGCGTCGTCGAGCCACGGCCCGTCGCCGGCTGCGGCCACCCTCAAGGCCTCGTCGCCGTGGATTCGGCGGTGTACTGACGGGGCGCGGTCACCAGGTAGGGACGCACGCTCTTGACCAGCATCGCCATCTCGTACCCCAGCACGGCGGCGTCGGCCTCGCGGCCGGCCAGCACCGCGAGGCAGGTGCCGGAGCCGGCCGTGGTGACGAACAGCAGCGTCGAGTCGAGTTCGACGACGACCTGACGGACGTCGCCGCCGTCGCCGAACCGGATTCCCGCGCTGCGGCCGAGGGAGTACAGGCCGGAGGCCAGGGCCGCCATGTGGTCGGCGCTGTCGGGATCGAGGCCGTGCACGGACTTCACCAGTCCGTCGCAGGACAGGAGCACCGCGCTGGAGGTGTGCGGTACGCGCTGCACGAGGCCGCTCAGCAGCCAGTCGAGGTCGGATGCCTGGGCGGTCGGCGCATCGCTCGCCATGGTGGATCGACTCCTTGGGGTACGAAGACCAGCGGGAGCGCTGGATGTGGGGGTGCTGGGGGCGGGGTGGACGGGGCCGGTGGGTCCGCAGCGGGGGGTCATCCGGCCGGCGTGCTCCCGTCGGCGCGGCCGTCGTCGGCGGCGGGCGCGTACGCGTGCTGCCGCGCGGCGGGCCGCGGTTCCGGCTCCGGGTGCTCCTGCGCACCGGCCGCCTCGGCCAGTCCTATGCCGCGCTGGAAGGCGGCCATCAGCCCGGGGTCGTGGCCCGCGACGGTGTCGCCGTCCTGACGCGGGACCGGGCCGCCGCGCAACTGCGGGACGATGTGCTCCTGGGCGCGCCGGCGCGGCAGCCGGGGCTTGCCCATGGTGCCGCGTACGGCCGTGCCGCCGCGCGGGACGGGCAGGACGCCGGCGTGGGACTCGACCGCCGGCCGGTGCTCGGCCCCGATGCCCGGGGCGGCCTCGGCGGGGTTGGCCCGCTTCTCGCGCGCGGACCGCACGGGCAGCGGGGCCGGTGCCGCCTCGCCCGGCGCCGGTCCGCTCCGTCCCGTTCCGCTCGGAGCGGTGGCGTCGCCCGTCCCCTGCGTGCGCGTACCGCTGTTCCGCCCGGCCGGGACCGGCATCTCGCCGTCGCGCCGGGACCCGTTCTGCGCGTGCCGCCGCCTGCCGTCGGCGGGGGCCGGCAGCGCCGCGGCGGAACCAGCGCCGCCCGTGCCGACCTCGGTCCGCCCGGCGTCCGGCACCCCGGAACCGCCTGCGTGGGACGGCACGGCGTACGGGGTCTGGCCCGACGGCGCCGGCGACGGGCCGTGCGCCGCCGGGCCCTCCTGCCGGGACATCGCCGTGCCGGCGGCGGCCGGTACGGCCGGCGCCGTGCCCAGCAGCGCCTGGGGCACCACGAGTACGGCCTGCACACCGCCGTAGATGTTGGTCTGCAGGCGCACCGAGATGCCGTGCCTCCGGGCGAGCTGGGAGACGACGTAGAGGCCGATGCGGCCGTCGGCCAGCAGGCTGGCCACGTTGACCTGGTCGGGGTCGGCGAGCAGGGCGTTCATCCTGTCCTGCTCGCCGACGGGCATGCCGAGCCCGCGGTCCTCGACCTCCACGGCGAGTCCGGAGGTGACGAGGCTGGCGCGGAGCAGCACCTGGGTGTGCGGGGCGGAGAAGACGGTCGCGTTCTCCACGAGTTCGGCGAGCAGGTGGATGACGTCGGCCACGGCGTGCCCGCGCAGTTCGCCGTCGACGGGCGGGACCAGTCTGACCCGGGAGTACTGCTCGACCTCGGCGATGGCGGAGCGCAGCACCTCGGTCATGTCCACCGGGTTGCTCCACTGCCGCCGGGAGACGGCGCCGCCGAGCACGGCGAGGTTCTCGGCGTGCCGCCGGATCCGGGTGGCGAGGTGGTCGACGTGGAACAGGCCCTTGAGCAGGTCGGGGTCCTCGATCTCGTTCTCGAGGTCGTCGAGGATCGAGATCTCCCGGTGCACCAGGGACTGGAGCCGGCGGGCCAGGTTGACGAAGACCTCGAGCTTCTGCTCGCTGCCCGCCTGGCTGGAGAGCTGGGCGGCCTGCACGACGGCGGTGACGGCGCCGTCGTGCGCCCGGGCCAGGTCGGCGGCGAGGAGGTCGAAGTCGTCGGCGTCCGCGGGCGGCCGGCGGCCCGGCCCTCGCCCGGCCGGGGTCTCGCCCTGCCGCAACGCCTCGACGAGGGCGTGCAGTTCGGCCTCGCCACGGGCGGCGCCCCGGCGCAGTGCCTGGACCCGGTCGGCGACCGAGCGGGCGGCGCGGTCGGCGGCCACGGCGGCGATGAGGACGCCCGCGACGGTCACCGCGACCGCTCCGGCGAGCACGGCCCACAGGGTGGGGCCGGGGCGCGTGCCGGTGGAGCGCACGCTGAACAGGACGGCCGCGGTGGCGCTGAGGGCGACGGCTACGGGCGGAAGCACGGCGAGCCGCATGAGCTGGGGCCGTATGTGCGTCTCGGGCAGTGCGGGAGCGGGTCGGGCGACCGGCCTCCCGTGGCGGCCGCCCTCACGGCGGTCGGCACGGGCGGCCGGTGCACGGAGATGAGACATCTGCGTCCTCGTACTGGTCCGTCGGCCTGGTTCGCCCCAGGCCCTGCGTCGTGCGACGGACACTCACAGTAGTTGCCTGCGCATCACGTGCGGTGGGCAGTTGCCAAAGTCCCCCGGGCAGCGTCCCGCTCTGGTATGAGGCGTCGCACGACAGACCGATATCCGTGTGGGACTCCGGCGACAGATCCGCGCGCACTCGATCCACCCTGGTCAGAAGCGGTCGGAAAAAAGCAGCGGGGGCCGGTAGCACTGGTGTGCGTACCGGCCCCCGGCCGTTCGGAGCGCCCCGTCCGGCCTCCCCCGGCCCGGGTGCCCACGGGGCGGCGGCGCCGGCGCCCGGGCGGAGCCTCCGTCACCTTCCGTCACCCGCGGCGGGCCTGGGTCACTTCGGCGCGAGCCGCTTGACCAGGCGCCGCGCCGTGGTGGGCAGACGCCTCTTCGCCTGGGCCTCGAGCGCCCGGAGCCGCTTCTCGCTGGACTCGCGCTGCGCGGTGAGGGCCGCCTCGAGCTTCTTGATGTGGGCGGCCTGGGCGGAGGCCTTCTTCTCGGCCCTGGCGGCCTGCCGGGCGATCGCCTTGTTCTGCTCCCGGAGCAGCGTGATGCGGAAGAGCAGATCGTCCACGCTCTCCGCCTCTGAACGCCGGAACGGCTGGGGGAAATCCGCCGCCCGGACCTTCCGGTCGTATTCCTCGCCGGCGTCCCCGTGCTCGTAGGCGTTCCGCAGCCCGTTCCTCGTCATGAAGTCCAGCAGCCGCTGGAACCCCTCGGCGTAATGCGCGTCGAAGGCCGTGTAGTCGGTCTCGGCGTAGAGGCCCGCGACGTCGACGTCGGCGTCCAGCTCGGTGATGACCCGGTGCGGGATGTGGTGGTACCGGGACAGCTCGAGCGTCCGTGAGTCGTGGGCGAGGACGAACGCCGGGGTACCGGCGACCAGGGCGGCGATGTTGCCGTGGATACGCGTTCCGAGGGCGAAGTCGTAGCGGCTGAGGGCGTCCATCCAGCTGTGCGGCTCCAGCGGGACGCACACGTCGGCCGTGCGTATCAGCGGGTGCGAGCTGAGGTCGGGCATCGGCACGGACTGCCGGGCGGCGACCGCGGTGTCCCCCCAGTACAGCGTCTGGAGGTCGCGTCCCTCCTGAGCGAAGTAGGTGAGGCCGGGGTGCTGCTCCAGGACGGACTCGTTGACGGCCGAGGCGAGTTCGGCGTTCGCGAGCCGCAGCGCGGTGGACAGCGCGATCCGGGCCCCCTCGGGCAGCTCCTGTCCGCCCGGGTGCCCCATCCGGAAGCCGGGGCCGCGGAAGTAGACCGAGGGGCATCCGATGACGTCGACGTCGCGGAAGCCGAGTTCGCCGAGGTAGCGCTGGGTGAACTCGCCCCGGACGCCGATGGACGCCGAACGGTCCAGCACCGCCCCGACGAACCGCTTGACGGCCTCGTCGACGGGCTTCAGGAACGCGGTGTCGTAGTCGAGTTTGGCCTGCGCGCCGACTCCGAAGACGACGACGGGCACCTTCAGCCTGCCGATGAGGTTCGCCAGGATGTGCAGGTGCGGAACGAACTTCGATTTGAAGGCATTGGCCATCGGCAGGACGAAGACATCGCACTCGTCGTTGATGCGGTCCGCGTCCGCGACGGTCAGTTCGGCGAAGTGCGTGGTGTCGACCCGGATTTCCGCGCCCGGCACGGACATGTGCCGGTAAGCGGAATTGGTGTACATCAGATTGCCGACGTTGCCCCGAATGCTGTTGCGCACCAAAGTGCTCTCGATCGTGGGCACGTTGAACGGGTCGTTCCCCGCCTGCATGAGAATGCGCTTCACAGGCCGAGATCGTAACCGCGCACCACGCTTTACGGAATCCTTGCGCGTCCTTTTCCTCGTCGTGGCAGAGGTGGTCGCGTCACCGCTCGCCGGCCAGGTCGGCCTCGGTGCGGGCGAACTCCACGGCCGCCGGGCGTTCCTGGGGCCTGCGCCGCAGGTGGGCGACGGGCGCCGAGGCGGATCGCCACCAGGCGTCGGCGGGGAGCTTCCCGGCGGGTTCGAAGGGCTCGCCGGGCCGGGGCAGGGCGAGCGCCTGGCCGGCCTCCTCGGCGGCCTCCTTGGTCCACTCGCCGGGCTCGGCCCAGGGGTGGGGGGCGAGGTTGAAGGTGCCCCAGTGGATCGGGAGCAGCACGCCGTGCGGGGCGCCGCCCTGGAGGTCGAGGTGGGCGCGCAGGCCTTCCTCGGGAGTCATGTGGATGTCGGGCCAGAACTCGCTGTACGCGCCGAGCTGGACCATCGTCACGTCGAACGGGCCGTGGGCGGCGCCGATCTCCCGGAAGCCGTCGAAGTAGCCGGTGTCACCGCTGTGGTAGACGCGGTGCTCCTCGCCGGCGACGGACCAGGACGCCCACAGGGTGTGCTGGGTGTTGCGCAGACCGCGGCCGCAGAAGTGGCGGGCCGGGGTGGCGGTCAGAGTGAGGCCGCCGACCCGGGTGGACTCGTGCCAGTCGAGTTCGCGCAGCCGGTCCGCCGAGACGCCCCAGTGCTCCAGGTGCGCGCCGACGCCCAGCGGCACGGCGAACACGGTGTCCGTGCCTGCCAGCGCCTTGATCGTGGGCATGTCCAGGTGGTCGTAGTGGTCGTGCGAGACGACCACCACGTCGACCGGGCCGAGCGCGGCCAGCGGCAACGGCACCGGGTGCAGCCGCCTGGGCCCGGCGAAGGGGAACGGGGAGCAGCGCTCGCCCCAGACGGGGTCGAACAGGACGCGGTGCCCGTCGATCTCCACGAGCACGCTGGAGTGGCCCATCCAGGTCACGCGCAGCCCTGTCGTGGGCGGCTGGGCGAGGTCGGCGTAGGTGGTGGCGTGCACCGGCACGGTGCCGGCCGGGGAGCGCAGGGGCCGGGTGTCCTTGTCCAGGAACACCTTGGCGAGGTCGAGCGTGGAGCCGGAGGGCCGGGTGCGGGCGGTGCCGCCCGGGTTCTGGAAGACGCCGTCCGCGAAGTGCGGGGAACGGCGGATCCGGGCGAGGCGCTCACCGCGCGGCTGCGCGCCGAAGGCCTCGGGCCGCAGCGCGCTGAGCCCGGAGCTCCTGGAACGCCAACCGGTCACGGATACCTCCACTGAAGTCGCTGAGGTCCTCCATTATGGTCGGCCCCTCCGACAGTGCGGCGCCGCCCGCTCCTCCGTCCCGCCCCGCCGGGCGTGCGCGGCGGCCCGCCCGGCGCTTTGACAGCGGCCCGCCCGCTGCGGATACTGACCGGCTGTTCAGTAACCGTCCTCCGGGAGCCCCCATGACCGCCGCCCCCCTCATGTCGCTCGTGTGGACCGACCACGTCACCGGGCGGCGGGGTTTCCTGGTCGTCGACCGGCTGGTGCGGGGCGTGGCCAGCGGCGGGCTGCGGATGCGCGCCGGCTGCACGCTGGAGGAGGTCACCGGGCTCGCGCGCGGCATGACGATGAAGGAGGCCCTGCACTACGACCCGGCGGCCCGCTACGTCCCCCTGGGCGGCGCCAAGGGCGGCATCGACTGCGATCCGCGGGACCCGGCGGCCTACGGGCTGCTCGTGCGCTACCTGCGCGCGATGCGGCCGTACATCGAGAGCTGCTGGACCACCGGCGAGGACCTGGGCCTCAGCCAGGACCTGGTGGACCGGGCCGCCGCCGAGGCGGGTCTGGTCTCCACCGTCCAGGCCGTGTTCCCGCTGCTGGACGACGAGCCGGCGGCCCGCGCGCGGCTCGCGGACGCCTTCGCGGTGCGGGTGGACGGCATCGGCCTGGACGAACTGGCGGGCGGCTGCGGGGTCGCCGAGTCGGTGCTGGCGGCCCTGGACCGGGACTCGGTGCCGTACCGGGGCACCCGGGTGGCCGTGCAGGGGCTGGGCACGATGGGCGGGGCCACGGCGCGGTTCCTCGCACGCGCGGGACTGACGGTGGTGGCGGTGGCCGACGTCAAGGGCACCGTCGCCAACCCGGACGGCCTGGACGTGGAGGCGCTGATCGCCGCACGGGACGCCTACGGCACGCTCGACCGCTCCGCGCTGCGTCCGGCCGACCGCGAGCTGCCCGGCGACGCCTGGCTGGCGGCGGACGCGGAGGTCCTGGTGCCGGCCGCGGTCTCCTACGCGGTCGACGCCGCCGGGCAGGAGCGGATCACCGCCCGCTGGGTCGCCGAGGCCGCCAACATGCCCGTACTGCCGGAGGCGGAGCGGCTGCTGGCCGCGCGCGGGGTGACGGTGCTGCCGGACGTGGTGGTCAACTCGGCCACCAACGCCTGGTGGTGGTGGACGCTGTTCGGCGACGTCGGCCCGGACGCCGACGAGGCGTTCGCCCACATCCGCCGCTCGATGCGCGCGCTGACCGGGACGGTGCTGGACCGCGCGCGGGCCGACGGGACGACTCCCCGCGCCGCCGCCCACGCCCTGGTGTCGGACCGGCTGCCGGTGATCGCCGGGCGTTACGGCTGGTACCGCTGACCCCGGCGGGTCGCGGCCGTCGGCGGCGTGGGGCGCTGTCCGGCCGACGGGCTAGTGTGACCGCGTGGCGAGAGTGCGGTTGAGCGTGGCCGAGCGGCGGGAGGAGATGCTGCGGGCCGCCATCGGGCAGATCGAGGCGCGGGGCGTGGCGGCGGTCAGGATCGCCGACGTGGCCTCGGCGCTCGGGGTGAGCAACGCGCTGGTGCTGTACCACTTCTCGACGAAGGAGAAGCTGGTCGCCGCCGCCTTCGCCTACGCGGCCGAGGACGATCTGGCGCGTCTGCGGGCGCTGCTGGCCCGCCGGACCTCCGCGCTGCGCCGGCTGCGCGCCGCCGTGCGCTGGTACGCGCCCACGGGCCAGGCCAAGGGCTGGCGGCTGTGGATCGAGGGCTGGGCGGTGTCGCTGCGCGAGCCGGCCCTGCGGGCGGTCACCCGGGACCTCGACCAGCGGTGGAAGGCGGCGATCGCCGAGGTCATCGTGGAGGGCGTGGCGGCGGGCGAGTTCACCTGCCCCGACCCGGCGGGCACCGCCCTGCGGCTCACCGCCCTGCTCGACGGCCTCGCAGTGCAGCTCACGTCCTACCCGGGCTCGGTGCCACGCGCCCGCGCCCAGGAGTGGGTGAACGACGCCCTGGTCCGGGAACTGGGCCTCTAGCGGGCGGAGTCGACCGGCGCGAGCGCGGCGCCGGCCCGTACGGGAACGCCGGGATCGCCGGTCCGGGACGCGGGCCGGTCCGGCGGGCGCGCGCGGCCGCGCCTCGTTCCGCCGGGGTCGCGGTACGGGGCGCGGCCGTGCCGTGCGCCGGGGTCAGGCGACCGCCGCGATGCGCATCTTGATGTCGTCCGGCGACAGCGCGCCCTTCGCCGTGACGTGGTCCCCGGAGGACTCGCCGCGCAGCCGGCGGCCGATCCACGGCACCAGGTACTCGCGGGCCCAGTGGACGTCGTCCCGGCGGATCTCCAGGGTGCCCCTGGGCGGGAGCGGCGGCCAGACCTGCTCCGGGTCGGCCGGGATCTCCAGGCCGAGGGCCTGCCCGGCGCGCAGCGCCACGCGCGTGTGCCCCTCGGGCGAGAGGTGCAGGCGGTCGCTGTCCCAGGCCCTGCGGTCCTGGACGGACTTCAGGGACCACAGGTCGAGCACCGGGCAGCCGTACCGGTCGGCGATGGCGCGGACATGCCCGTTGTAGGTGGCGATCTTGCCGCGCAGGTGCTTGAGCACCGGCACGCCCCGGGTGTCGAAGCCGGTCGTCACCATCACCGTGCCCGCGGCGGCCGCGAGGGCGGCGATGGCCCGCTCGAAGCGCTCGGCCACCTCGTCGGGGTCGGTGCCGGGCCGGATGATGTCGTTGCCGCCCGCGCAGAAGGAGACGAGGTCGGGGGCGAGTTGGACGGCCTTCGGGAGCTGGTGCTCGACGATCTGGTCGAGCAGTTTCCCGCGGACCGCGAGGTTGGTGTACTGGAAGTCGCCCTCGGGCCGCCGGTCGGCGAGCAGGACCGCGAAGCGGTCGGCCCAGCCCACGAACGCCCCGTCGGGCCCGGGGTCGCCGACGCCCTCGGTGAAGCTGTCCCCCACCGCTACGTACGACCCGATCACTGCACTGTTGTCACTCTTCGAATCGTCTGCCACGTCGGACCATGATTCACCTTCGGATGTGACCTACGCGACCGTAGGCAGGGGTTGACGATCGGTGAGATGAGACACCCTTAAAGAGTTTGCCAACCCAGGAATACGGCGGGTACGGGGCCGGTCCGGACGTACCGAAGGCCGGACCCGGGGATCGGGGGTCCGGCCTTCGGAGGCTGTCCGGCAGGTGGCCGCCGGGAGCGTGTCGCTGAGCGCGGGTGGCTCAGAGGGCGACGCCGTGCGAGCGGAGGTAGCCGACGGGGTCCACGTCCGAGCCGTAGTCCGGCGTGGTGCGGATCTCGAAGTGCAGGTGCGGGCCGGTCACGTTGCCGGTGGCGCCGGACAGGCCGATCTGCCGGCCCGGGGTCACCGTCTGGCCGGCCGACACCGAGAGCTGGGAGAGGTGGGCGTACTGGGCGTAGTAGCCGTCGTTCAGCTTGATGACGACCTGGTTGCCGTACGCGCCGCCCCAGCCGGCGGAGACGACGGTGCCCGCGCCGACGGCCTTGAGGGAGGTGCCGGTGGGGACGACGAAGTCGACGCCGGTGTGGTAGCCGCTGGACCACATGCTGCCGGCGACGTGGTAGGCGGTGCCGACGGTGGGGACGGCGACCGGGAGGGTGTAGCCGGTGGCGGGGGCGGCTTCGGCGGCCTTGGTGACCTGGGCCACCGGAGACGCCTGGAGGACGGGGGCGGCCGGGGCGGTCATCGCCGGGGACTCGGCCCGGGCGCCCGAAGGCTGCGCGGACCGCGCGGGGGCGGGGGCCTCGGTGCGGGTCGGGGCGGCGGCCTTCTTGCCGAGCGACAGCTTCAGACCGGGGTGGATCAGCGCCGGGTTCTCGCCGACGGCCTGCCGGTTGTCGGCGTAGAGCCGGTGCCAGCCACCGCTCACATGCTGCTCGCCGGCGATCCCGGCCAGGCAGTCGCCGGGCTTCACCGTGTAGGTGTGCACGCCGGGGGCCTGCTGGGTGGCCGCCGCGGCCTTTCCGGCCGCCGTCTTCCCGGCGGACTGCACGGTCTTTCCGGGGGTGGACTGAGCGGTGGCGGCGTGCGCTCCGGTGGCGCCCAGCAGGGGCAGGGCCAGTGCGGCGCCGCCGGTTCCGGCGGCGGCGATGGAGCGGGTGAAACGCCGAGACTTGGGACGGCGGTGCTTACCCTTCGCGGGCATGACGCATTCCTCTCCGGCGCCTGCGGGGTGAGCTGTCGGGTTCGGGCTGGAGCTGCCCGGCCGCGCGGTGCGCGGCTTCACCCCGAGCCTGTCGCGGAGACCGGGACAGGCGAGTCGTACCTGGTGGGTCCCCCGCTCCTGCCGTGCACGGGTCATGTGTGCGGGACTCCGGGCGGCGGCAGGATTCGGCGTTCCGTCCGGATTGGTGGCGAACGTAAGCGAGCGGGACGCGCGGAAACAAGCGGCCGATTCCCGGCGTTCACGCCCCAGAAGATCCAAAAGGGAAATTCGCGGTCACCGTGCGTGAATTCCCGTCCGCTCCGCCGATCGAATTCCCGGTTTCCGTCCAGGAATTAGGTGAACATGACGAACAGCGGACGGTCACGGTTATGACGCTCCTCACGCACCGCTCCCCAGCGGCCATTACTCCGGGCCGAGTTGCGACGAAGGCGTCAATTCGGGCAGAGGAATCATATGCGGCGCAGTCGGACTACTACCGCATCCAGGTCACCGCGCAGTCCGGTCGGCAGTCCATGGTGCAGCAGCACCGCACCGCGGTGCACTTCGCCCGTTTCGCAGCATTCGTACGATGCCGTGGGGTCGAGTCCGCGCAGCCGTACGCGCGGCACCGGCTCCCCGTAGCTCTGCGCCTGGAGGCACGCCAGGACCACCGTCTCGTCCCCGAGCACGTACTGGACGGCGCTCAGGCCGCCCGTCGGGGGCCGCAGCCGGTACAGCTCGCCGCGCTGGACGAGCGGCCTGATCTCCTTGTAGAGGGCCACCCACTCCCGGGCCTCGGCCAGCTCCTCCTCGGACCACGCGGTGAGGTCGCCGCCTATCCCGAGGACGCCCGCCATGGCGCTGACGAAACGGAAGCGCAGGGAGCTGGTCCTGCCGTTGAGCTGGTTGTTCGGGCTGTCGGTGACCCAGGCGGCCATCACGCGCGCGGGATGGATCTGACTGAAGCCGTGCTGGATGGCGAGCCGGTCCAGCGGGTCGGTGTTGTCGGAGGTCCACACCTGGTCGGTGCGGCTCAGCACACCGAGGTCGATCCGGCCGCCGCCGCCCGAGCAGGACTCGAAGGCGACGTGGGGGTGGGCGGCGCGCAGCCGGTCCAGCAGGGCGTACAGCGCGCGGACGTGGTCGACCCACAGACGCTGCGGATACGGCTCGCCCGGCCAGCCGGCGTCGGTGAAGCAGCGGTTGAAGTCCCACTTCACGTAGTCGATCGGCGCGCCGGACAGCAGGGCGTCCAGACGCTCCCACAGGTACTCCTGGACGTCCTCGCGGGCGAGGTTGAGGACGAGCTGGTTGCGCAGTTCCGTCCGCCTGCGGCCCCGCTGGTGCTGCACCCAGTCGGGGTGGGCGCGGTACAGGTCGCTGTCCGGGTTGACCATCTCGGGCTCGACCCAGACGCCGAACCGCATGCCGAGGCCGTGCACCTGGTCGGCCAGGGGCTTGAGGCCGTGCGGGAACCGGTCGGGGTTGGGGGTCCAGTCGCCGAGTCCGGCCCGGTCGCTGGTGCGGGCGCCGAACCAGCCGTCGTCGACGACGAACAGTTCGACGCCGATGCCGGCCGCCCGCCGGGCGAGCGCGGCCTGCTGCTCCTCGGAGATGTCGAAGAACGTCGCCTCCCAGGAGTTGAACAGCACCGGCCGGTCCCGGTCGGCGTCCGGGATCACGTGTGCGCGCTGGTAGGCGTGCCAGGTCCGGCTGGCCCCGCCGAATCCGCCGTCGCTCCACAGGCCCGCGAAGACGGGGGTGGTGTACGACTCCCCCGGTTCCAGGAGCAGCAGGCCGGAGTCGTCGTGGCCGGCCCCGCCGGTGATCTGCACGCGTGCGTCGGGGAGTTGGGCGACGGCGATCCGCCAGGAGCCGGACCAGCCGAGCGCGCAGCCGTAGACCTCCCCGCGTTCCTCGGTGGCGTCGGTGTCGAGGGCGACCCAGGGCAGGTGCTGGTGGCCGGTGTGGCCGCGGCGGCTGCCGATGACCTTCTCGCCGTGGGTGAGCGGAGCGCGGGTGAGCAGGGACTCGGCGGCCCAGCGGCCGTGGAGCTGGGACAGCCGCCAGCCGTCGCGGTCGGGCAGGGTCCAGGCGGCGGCGTCGGCGCGCAGCAGTTCCACCCGCGTCTGCCCGCCGTTGTCGAGGGTGACCCGGCGCTCCACCACGTCGCCGCGCATCCGGTAGTGCAGGGTGACCGCCAGTCCGTCGTCGTCGAAGCGCAGCCGCAGCTCCGCGCCGTCTCCCGCCTCGTCCCGCTCGCACTCGTACGACACGAAGCGCCATTCGGTGCCGCGCCGCTCGCCGGTGCGGACGCTGAGCGCGGGGCGGACGAAGCGGGGGCCGCCCTCGACGGGGTACTCCTCGCGGCCGTCGAGCGGGGACTCGAAGGGCCGGTAGCCGGGCAGCGGGCTCAGGGCCAGGGCCTCGGCGTCGGGGAGCGTGATGCGGGGCCCCCAGTGGAGGTGGATCAGCTCGTGCGCCTCGGTCAGGTGCAGGGCATAGCTGCTGGTGGGCCCCGACAGGAGCCAGGTGCGTCCGTTCTCGGCGATGTCCACCATCGAGACCTCACAGGTGTCAACAGATCCGCTCAGGTGCGCACATCATCGGGGCCCGTGCGCGCCCCTGGCAACGCCTGTGGACAACTCGTTGCCCGAGGTGATCGATGTCGTATCGTCGTCGGAGCGCCCGCCGGCGAGCCGAGCCGACGGGTTCCGACCGGGAGGAGCCCCCGTGACGCAGCAGGTCCCGTCGACCGAGCCGGAGCTGGCCGGAGTGCGCAATTTCCGTGACGTGGGCGGACTGCCGACCGAGGACGGCCGGCGGGTGCGGCAGGGGGTCCTGTTCCGTAGCGGTCACCTCGCGCACGCGACGGAGGAGGACGCGGCGTTCCTCGCCTCCCTGGGCCTGCACACGGTGTTCGACTTCCGCAACGCGGCCGACCAGAAGCTGGAGGGCCCGGACGTCGCCCTCCCGGGCGTGCGGAACGTGAACCTGCCGCTGAGCGACCCGGCGGACGGCGCCGAGTTCTGGAAGATGGTCCGGGACGGCGACCTCGACCAGCTGCGCGACATCCTCGCGGACGGCAGGGCCGCCGCCCGGATGGTCGCCTCCTACCGGACGATCGTCACCGAGCGCACCGCCGAGCACTCCCGGGTGCTGCACTCGCTCGCCGAGGACAGCGTCCCCGCGCTGATGCACTGCGCCGCGGGCAAGGACCGGGCGGGCATCTCCATAGCGGTGACCCTGCTCGCGGTGGGCGTGGAGCGCGACGCGGTCGTCGCCGACTACCTCGAGTCCAACGCCAAGCACCGCCGCTACAAGGTGCGACGCAACGGCAGCCCCGACTCCGCGTACACCCCCGAGGTGATGGAGCTGCTCAGCCCGCTCTTCGACGCGCGCGCGGAGTATCTGCAGGCGGCGTTCGGGAGCATCGAGGAGACCTGGGGCGGCTTCGACGCGTACTTCGAGCAGGGGCTCGCACTCACCTCGGCCACCCGTGAGCGGCTGCGGGAGCGCCTGCTCGACTGACGTCCGTCAGCTCTTGGCGCCCACCGCGAACAGCAGGTAGAGGAACGCGGCGAACAGGTGGCCCACGGCGATGTAGATGATCAGCCGGATCCACAGGGAGCGGGGGAACTTGGTCTCGTAGTCGCTCATGGCAGCTCTCCGGTCAGCGGGCCCAGGCACAGTGCGGCCGTGGGGCTCTGCAGCAGGGTGTGGACGAACAGCAGTTCCACGCCGTCCTGGTCCTCGGCGGCCAGGCGGTGCGGGGTGAGGGAGTCGAAGTGCGCGCTGTCGCCGGGGCCGAGCAGATGCGCGGTGTCCCCGAGGCGCAGCCGCAGCCGCCCCTTGAGCACGTGCAGCCATTCCTCGCCGGGATGGACGCGCACGATGTCGCCCTGCGCGCCGTACGGCACCCGGACGCGCAACGCCTGCATACCCCGGCCGGACGCGCCGGCCTGGAAGTAGGTCCAGCCGCCCGCCCGGGTGGGCTCCATGTCGGCGGCGCGCACGATGGCGTCCCGGTCGGCGACCCGCTCGCCCAGCAGTTCGGAGACGGTCGTACCGTAGGTACGGGCGAGCGCGAGCAGCATCGGCAGCGACGGCTGGCGCCCGCCGGTCTCCAGCCGGGAGAGGTGGGCGGGCGAGAGCCCGGCGGTGCGGGCCGCCGCCTCCAGGGTGAGGCCGGCGCGCCGGCGCAGGTCCCGGAGCTGCGGCGCCACGGCGGGCAGCAGGTCGTCGCCCTCGCCCGCCGGTGGCGAGGCTTCTGAGGCGTTCATGCCTCCATTGAGCCCCAGGTTTGCCTCTGCGGCAAATTTCTTGCCTCAGAGACAAACCCGTCCTCCGGCCGGCTCTACCGGTTGCCCACCGCCTGCTTGATCAGCGTCTTCCCGAAGTCCCACATCAGTCCGCCGCCGTTGTGCGCATCGTCCATGACGGCGGTGAAGGCGGCGACGAACCGGTCCACGTCGGCCTCGTCGATGATCAGCGGCGGGATGAGCTTGATCACCTCCAGGTGGTCGCCGGACACCTGCGTGAGGATGTGGTGGCGCTGCAGCAGCGGGACGACGACCATCTGCGCGAACAGGCCCTTGCGGGCGGCCTGCAGCATGGTCCAGCGGCCGCGCAGCTTCAGCGAGGAGGGCCGCCCGAACTCGATGCCGATCATCAGGCCCCGGCCGCGCACGTCCGCGAGCAGCTCGTACCGGTCGATCAGCGCGGTGAGCCGCGACTTCAGCAGCTCGCCGGTGGTCCGCACCCCGGCCACGATCTGCTCGTTCTCCATGACCGACAGCACGGCGAGCCCGGCGGCCATGGCCTGGGCGTTGGAGCCGAAGCTGGCCGAGTGGACCAGCACGCGGTCCATGGACGAGTAGACCTTCTTGAAGATCCACTCCTTGCCCAGGGTGGCGCCGACCGGCACGTAGCCGCCGGACAGCGCCTTGGCCACGCACACCAGGTCCGGCTCCACGCCCTCCTCGTGCTGGTAGGCGTAGAAGTCGCCGGTGCGGCCGAGGCCGGTCTGCACCTCGTCGGCGATCAGCAGCGCCTTGTGCCGGTGCAGCAGGTCCTGGGCGGCGCGCAGATAGCCGGGCGGCGCCTCGTGCACCCCCTTGCCCTGGACGGGCTCGACGATCAGGGCGGCCACGTCGCCCTTCTTCAGCTCCCTGGCGAGGGCGTCGAGGTCGCCGAGGGGTACGGCGGTGTCGGGGAGCAGCGGGGCGAACCCGTCGCGGAAGCCGTCCTCGCCGTTGACCGACAGGGAGCCGGTCGTCAGGCCGTGGAAGGCGTGGTCGCAGTACAGCACCCTCGGCCTGCCGGTGGCGTACCGGGCGAACTTCAGGGCGGTCTCCACCGCCTCCGTGCCGCTGTTGCCGAAGAACACCCGGTCCAGGTGCGGGCTGTGGGCGAGCAGCCGCTCCGCGAGCAGGCCCGGCAGCGGCTGGCAGTCGAAGCGGGTGAGGTCGGCGAGGCCGAGGTCCAGGACCTCGTGCAGCGCCTTGCGGACGACCGGGTGGTGGCGGCCGAGGCCCATCACCCCGAAGCCGGCGAGCATGTCCAGGTAGTCGGTGCCGTCCGCGTCGAAGAAGTGGGCGCCTTCGGCCCGTTCGTAGACCCGGTCGAAGCCGATGGTGTGCAGCATGCGCGGGAGCTGCGGGTTGAGGTGCTTGGCGTGCAGCTCGTAGCGTTCGGCTCCGCGCTCGGCGAGGAGGGCGCCGAGGTCGAACTCCGTGCTCATTCACTCTCCTTGGCTGTGCCGTCGACGGCCTTCACGGCCCTGACGGCCAGGCTCGCGCTGATCCGCCCGGCGATCTCGACGGGGGTGAGGCCGATGTCGGCCAGTACCTCGCCGCGCTTGGCGTGCGCGAGGAACTGGTCCGGGATGCCGAACCGGCGTACCGGCACGTCCACGTCCGCGTCGCCGAGGGCGAGGGCCACGGCCGAACCGACGCCTGCCGCACGGCTGTTGTCCTCCACGACGGCGACCAGGCGGTGTCCGGCGGCCAGGTCCGGCAGGGCGGGGTCGACGGGCTTGACCCAGCGGGGGTCCACCACCGTGCAGCCGATGCCCCGGGCCGCGAGCAGCTCGGCGGCCTGGAGGCACACCGGCGCCATCACGCCGACGGCCACCAGCAGCACCTCGGGGTGTTCGCCGCGGTGCAGGACGTCCATCCCGCCCACCCGGCCGACCGCCGGGATGTCAGGGCCGGCCGACTCCTTGGGGAAGCGCACCAGGGTGGGCGCGTCGTCCACGGCGACGGCCTCCCGCAGCTGGGCGCGCAGTTGCCCGGCGTCGCGCGGGGCCGCGATCCGCAGCCCGGGCACGACCTGGAGGACGGACATGTCCCACATGCCGTTGTGGGACGCCCCGTCCACCCCGGTGACGCCGGCCCGGTCCAGCACGAAGGTGACCCCGCAGCGGTGCAGGGCGACGTCCATCAGCAACTGGTCGAAGGCGCGGTTGAGGAAGGTGGCGTAGACGGCGACGACCGGGTGGAGTCCGCCGGTCGCGAGCCCGGCGGCCGAGACCGCCGCGTGCTGCTCGGCGATGCCGACGTCCCACACCCGGTCGGGGAACCGCTCGGCGAAGCGGCCGAGGCCCACCGGGTGCAGCATGGCCGCGGTGATCGCGACGACGTCCGCGCGCTCCTCGCCGATCCGGACGATCTCGTCGCCGAACACCGAGGTCCAGGAGGGGCCGCCGGCCGGCGCGAGGGGCTCGCAGGTGAGCGGGTCCATCACGCCGACGGTGTGGAAGCGGTCCTCCTCGTGGGCGAGGGCGGGTTCGTAGCCGCGGCCCTTCTCCGTGAGGCAGTGGACCACGACGGGCCCGTGGAAGCGTTTCGCGCGGCGCAGCGCGGACTCGACGGCCCCGATGTCGTGCCCGTCGATCGGGCCGACGTACTTCAGCCCCAGGTCCTCGAACATCCCCTGCGGGGCGAAGGCGTCCTTGAAGCCCTTCTTCGCGCCGTGCAGGGACTCGTAGATCGTGCCGCCCACCACCGGGGTGCGCAGCAGCACCTCCTTGCCCCAGGCGAGGGCCTTCTCGTACCCGTCGGTGGTGCGCAGGGTGGCCAGGTGGTTGGCGAGGCCGCCGATGGTCGGGGCGTAGGAGCGCTCGTTGTCGTTGACGACGATGATCAGCGGCCGGTCCCTGGCGGCCGCGATGTTGTTCAGCGCCTCCCAGGCCATCCCGCCGGTCAGCGCGCCGTCGCCGATGACCGCGACGACGTGCCCCTCCTCCCCCAGTACCTGGTTGGCCTTGGCGAGGCCGTCCGCCCAGCCGAGCGCGGTGGAGGCGTGGCTGTTCTCGATGACGTCGTGCTCGGACTCCTCCCGGGAGGGGTAGCCGGACAGGCCGCCCTTGCCGCGCAGTTTGGAGAAGTCCTGACGTCCCGTCAGGAGTTTGTGCACATAGCTCTGGTGTCCGGTGTCCCACAGGATGCGGTCGACCGGCGACTCGAAGACCCGGTGGAGCGCGATGGACAGTTCCACCACGCCCAGGTTGGGCCCGAGGTGACCGCCGGTTCTCGACACCGCGTGCACCAGGAACTCGCGTATCTCGTCGGACAGTTCGCCGAGTTCCGCCTCGGACAGCGCCTTCAGGTCGCGTGGTTGCCGGATGGTCTCCAGGATCGTCACGCTGGGCCCCCTCTCGGTCCGTGCCGTGCCTTGCCTCAACTCACGTCGTCCGCGGCGCCCGCCCCCTCGGCGAGCTTCATGGCCTCTTCGATCAGGGTCTCCACGATCTTCGACTCCGGGACGGTCTTGACGACCTCGCCCCTGACGAAGATCTGGCCCTTTCCGTTGCCCGAGGCAACTCCGAGGTCTGCTTCACGGGCTTCGCCCGGACCGTTGACCACGCACCCCATCACCGCGACCCGGAGCGGCACTTCCATGCCGTCCAGGCCCGCGGTGACCTCCTCCGCCAGTTTGTAGACGTCGACCTGCGCTCGCCCGCAGGACGGGCAGGAGACGATCTCCAGCCCCCGCTGCCGCAGTCCCAGGGACTCCAGGATCCGGATGCCTACCTTGACCTCCTCCACCGGAGGCGCGGACAGCGAGACGCGGATGGTGTCGCCGATGCCCTGGGAGAGCAGGGCGCCGAACGCGACGGCCGACTTGATCGTCCCCTGGAACGCCGGGCCCGCCTCGGTGACGCCGAGGTGCAGCGGGTAGTCGCACTGGGCGGCGAGCCGCCTGTAGGCCTCGATCATCACGACCGGGTCGTTGTGCTTGACCGAGATCTTGATGTCGCGGAAGCCGTGCTCCTCGAAGAGGGACGCCTCCCACAGGGCCGACTCGACCAGCGCCTCCGGGGTGGCCCTGCCGTACTTCTGCAGCAGCCGGCGGTCCAGGGAGCCCGCGTTGACACCGATCCGGATCGGCGTGCCGTGGTCCTTCGCGGCCCGCGCGATCTCCTTCACCTTGTCGTCGAACTGCTTGATGTTCCCCGGGTTCACCCGCACCGCCGCGCAACCCGCCTCGATGGCCGCGAAGACGTACTTCGGCTGGAAGTGGATGTCCGCGATCACCGGGATCCGCGACTTCCTCGCGATGACGGGCAGAGCGTCCGCGTCGTCCTGCGTGGGGCAGGCGACCCGGACGATCTGGCAGCCGGACGCGGTGAGTTCCGCGATCTGCTGCAGGGTGGCGCCGATGTCCGAGGTGCGGGTCGTGGTCATCGACTGCACCGAGACCGGGGCCCCGCCCCCGACCGCCACCGGCCCGACGTGGATCCGCCGCGACACACGGCGCGGCGCCACCGGCCGGGCCGGCACCTCGGGGACGCCCAGGGGGACGGCGGTCACGGGGTCACTCCCGGTTTCCGGAGACGGTCTCGCGCATGGCCCGCAGCGACTCCTTCAGGGAGCCCATGGTGGCGAGGACGGCGGTGGGCTCGTACCCGCAGTGCGCCATGCAGTTGGCGCAGCGCGGGTCCTTGCCGCGGCCGTACTTGTCCCAGTCGGTCTCCTCGATGAGTTCCCGGTACGTCGGGACGTAGCCGTCGCTCATCAGGTAGCAGGGGCGCTGCCAGCCGAAGAGCGAGTAGTTCGGGATCGCCCAGGCGGTGCACGGGAAGTCGACCTTGCCCTCCAGGAAGTCCAGGAAGAGCGGGGAGTGGTTGAGCCGCCACTTGCGCCGGTTGCCGCCCGCGAAGGACTTCCTGAACAGCTCGCGGGTCTGCTCCACACCCAGGAAGTGCTCCTGGTCGGGCGCCTTCTCGTAGGCGTAGGCGGGCGAGATCATCATCTCGTCCACCTCCAGGTCGTCATTGAGGAAGTTGAGCACCTCGATGATCGTCTGCGGGGTGTCGGTGTTGAAGAAGGTGGAGTTGGTGGTCACCCGGAAGCCGCGCCGCTTGGCCTCCTTGATGGCCTCCACCGCCTCGTCGAACACGCCCTCCTTCGCGACCGACTCGTCGTGCCGCTCGCGCAGCCCGTCGATGTGCACCGTGAAGGCGAAGTAGGGCGACGGCGTGAACTTGTCCATCTTCTTGCGCATCAGCAGCGCGTTGGTGCAGAGGAAGACGTACTTCCGCCTCGCCACGAGCTGGCGCACGATCTCGTCGATCTGCGGGTGCATCAGCGGTTCCCCGCCGGCGATGGACACCATCGGCGCGCCCGACTCCAGCACCGCGCCCACGGCCTGGGCGACCGGCATGCGCTGCTTGAGCACACCGGCCGGGTGCTGGATCTTGCCGCAGCCCTCGCACTTGAGGTTGCAGGCGAAGAGCGGTTCCAGCTCGACGATCAGCGGAAACTTGTCCCGCCTGCGGAGTTTCTGTTCGGCCAGGTATGTAGCGACCTTGATGGACTGACGCAACGGCATGGCCATCTGGCTCACCTCCGGGGGAGCGACAAAGAACGGTGCCATTCATAAAAAGCGGGCAGGACCGAACGCAGGACACGGAAGGCTGATATTCCACCGCGTACCGTGCCGATACGGACGAGTTCATGTTCAGGAGCGTCCACGACCACCCGTACGGCCGCAACCGGGCGCTCGCCCGCGCGCACGGCGCTCAGCAGCGTGGCGGCCGACTCCATGTCGACCGCGATCGCGCCGGTCGCGCGCAGCGCGGACCGCTCCGGGCCGCGCACGACGTGGTCGGAGCCGATGAGCGCTCCGGTGTGGACGGTGCGCCCGGGCAGGACGCGCGCGAGCTCCTTGACGAGCGGTTCGGTGTCCACGCACGGGACGGTCCCGCGCGGGTCCCGGGTCTCCTCGGCGACGACCAGGTCGCCGGGGTGCATACCGGGGGCGAGTCCGGCGCAGAAGCCGGTGGCCAGGACGGCCGCGGCGGTGAGCGCCGGCTCGGACAGGTGCCGGGTGACGGACCGTTCCGCCGCCCGGGGCCCCATACCCGTCCGGACGAAGGTGACCGGCCCGCCCGCCCCGCCGCGTTCGCCGGTGCGCAGGGCGAGGTGCTCGATGCCGAGCGCGCAGGCGATCAGCAGCGGGGGCGGGGCGGGCCGGGTGCTCACCTCAGCTCACCGTGGCCTCGGGCAGCGGCTTCGTGCCGTCGGAGGCGGACCTCCTGGCCCGGGCGAGCGGCGGCCGCTCGAACGGGTCGCCGTGCAGGTAGCGGCCGAGCGCGGTGAGCGGGAACACCTGGCGGTACAGGTGGTAGTTGATGGAGAAGTCCCAGGGGAAGCCGGTGCCGGTGAAGTACGGCTCGTCCCAGGAGCCGTCCTCGCGCTGGGTCGCCGCCAGCCACTGGACGCCGCGCCGCACGGCCTCCGAGTCCCGCTCGCCGGCCGCGAGCAGCGCCATCAGCGCCCAGCCGGTCTGCGAGGCGGTGGAGGCGCCGCGGCCGCTCCACTCCTTGACGTGCTTGTAGGAGCGCAGGTCCTCGCCCCAGCCGCCGTCGTCGTTCTGCACCTTCTCCAGCCAGGCCACCGCCCGCCGGATCGCCGGGTGGGAGCCGGGCAGGCCGGCCGCGGTGAGCGCGGGCACCACGGAACCGGTGCCGTAGAGGTAGTTGACGCCCCAGCGTCCGAACCACGAGCCGTCCGGCTCCTGTTCGGCGAGCAGCCAGTCGATGCCGCGCCGGGTGCGGGGATCGTGGGCCAGTCCCTCGGCGGCGAGCATCTCGACGACGTGCGCGGTGACGTCGGCGGACGGCGGGTCGATGACCTCGCCGAAGTCGCAGAAGGGCAGCCGGTTCGGGAACGGGCTGGTGTTGTCGACGTCGAAGGCGCCCCACGCGCCGTTCTTCGACTGCATCCCCAGGTTCCAGCGCACCGCGCGCCCGATGGCGTGGTCCACGCGCTCGGGGTCGTGGTGCCGGACCCGGCGCAGCGCGAGGGCGACCTCCGCGGTGTCGTCGATGTCCGGGTAGTTGTCGTTGTGGAATTCGAACGCCCAGCCACCGGGCGGGAGTTGGGGCCGCTTCACGGCCCAGTCGCCGGGCCGGACGATCTCCTCGCCGAGCATCCAGTCGGCCGCCCTGACCAGTTGCGGATGGTCGATCGGCAGGCCCGCGTCGACGAGCGCGATGGTGGCGAGGCAGGTGTCCCACACCGGGGACTGGCAGGCCTCGATCATCCGCGCGCCGTCCTCGCGCCACACGGCGAAGCGGTCCAGCGAGGCGAGGCCCTCGCGCATCACCGGGTGCTGGAGGTCGTAGCCGAGCAGGCGAAGGGCGATGACCGAGTACACGGCCGGGGGCTGGATGCCGCCCCAGCAGCCGTCGTTCTCCTGCCGCTCGATGATCCAGCGGGCGGCGGAGTTCATCGCGGCCCTGCGCAGCCGGCGCGGGACCACCTTGCGCAGCCGGTGCAGCGCCTTGTCCAGACGCTGGAAGGCGCCGTCCCAACTCGCCACCGGCGCCAGGGGCTTCACCGGGTTGGGGTCGGCCGGGTCGGTGTGCAGCTCGTCCAGCGGAAAGGGGGCCGGGCGGACGGGGCGCTTCGCCGAGACGATGGTCAGCGGCACGATGGTCTGCCGGGCCCAGCACCCGAAGTCGTAGATGTTGAGCGGCATCCACTGGGGGAAGTAGATGAGCTCCGGCGGGAGTTCGGGCAGGTCCTCCCACTTCCACCAGCCGAACAGGGCGAGCCAGATCCGGGTGAAGACCCGGGAGGCGGCGATGCCGCCGTGCTCGCGGACCCAGGCCGACGCCTTCGCCATGTGCGGGGCGTCGGGCGCGTCGCCGGCCAGGCGCAGCGCGACGTACGCCTCGATGGTGGTGGACAGTTCGCCGGGGCCGCCGTAGAAGGTGGCCCAGGTGCCGTCCGGGCGCTGCTCGCCGCGGATGAACAGGGCGGCGGCCCGGACCGTCTCCTCGTCCAGGATGCCCAGGAACTGACGGAGCAGCAGGTCCTCGGCGTCCATCGTGACGTTCGTCTCGAGGTCGCCCTTCCACCATCCCTGGGCGTCCTGGCGGGCGAGCAGGAAGTCGGTGGCGCGGCGCGCGGCGCGTTCGGCGGCTTCTTGTACCCCGGCCGCCTCGGGGGTGCTGATGTCTGTTTCGCTGGCCGCGGCAGCGCGGGGCGGCATGGTCGCTCCGGTGCTTCCGTCGGTCGTCGCTGTCATGGCTTCCCCTTCGTGCAGTCGTGCGAGTCGTGCTGCTGTGGGTCCGCCGTCGGCCGGTGCCGTCATCCGCGACACCGGCCGGCGACTACGCGAGGGTTATTCGACCGATAGTGATCATCTCTTCCGTACGACGACGAAGTCGGCGAGCGCGGTGAAGGCGGCCCGCACCCGGTCGGGCATGTGGACGGCGTCGAGGGCCTCGACGGCGATCGTGTGCTGCCGGCGCGCCTCCCCGGCCGTCCACTCGCGGCCGCCGGCCTCCTCGATGAGGGCGGCCCGCGCCGCGAACTCCTCCTCGGAGAAGTTCTCGAAGTCGCTGCTCTTGGCGTCGGCGGCGAGGATCTCGCCGAGCCGCTCGGAGGCGTCGCCGCCCGCGGCGAGCGCGGCCACCACCGGCAGGGACTTCTTGCGCTGGCGCAGGTCGCTCCAGGTCTGCTTGCCGGTGGCCTCCGGGTCGCCCCAGATGCCGAGGAGGTCGTCGACGGCCTGGAAGGCGAGGCCGAGGTGGTAGCCGTAGCGCTCCAGCGCGTCGGCGGTGGCGTCGTCCGCGCCGCCGAGGACCGCGCCGATCGAGGAGGCGCAGGCGAGCAGGGCGCCGGTCTTGTTGCCCTCCATCTCCAGGCACTCCTCGACGCTGACACGGTCGCGGTGCTCGTAGGAGATGTCCTGGGCCTGACCGTCGATCAGGGCGCGGGTGGCGGTGGTCAGCCGGCGGGTGGCGCGGCCCGCCTCGACGGTGCCGAGCTCCAGCAGGACCTCGTTGCCGAGCGCGAACAGGGCGTCGCCGACCAGGATGGCCTGGGCGGGGCCGTGCACCTTCCAGACGGTGTCGCGGTGCCGGCGCTGCTCGTCGCCGTCCATGAGGTCGTCGTGCAGCAGCGAGAAGTTGTGGACGAGTTCGACGGCGACCGCACCGGGGACGCCCGCCTCGGGGGCGGCGCCGGTGACCTCGGCGGACAGCACGGCGAGTGCGGGGCGGACGGCCTTGCCGCCGTCCCCGTCGGCCGGGTTGCCCGCGGCGTCGATCCAGCCGAAGTGGTAGGCGGCGACGGTGTCCATGGGCGGCGCCAGGCGGTCGACGGCGGCGCGCAGGACCGGGGTGGCCAGGGTGCGGCCGCGCTCCAGCAGCGCGGTCACGTCCACCGCGGTCCTCGGGTCGGCCGTCGAGGCGGGGGGCACAGTGGGCACAGTCTCTCCTGTTGTTGCGGTACCGCGGGTGCGGGGGCCCGCCACGTGGTGCTCGGTCATCAGGCCGCCTCCTCGAACGCGAAGAGGCGGGCAGGGCGGGGCCGGCCCAGGGCGCTCAGCGCGGCGTCGGCCGCGCTCACGCCGCTTCGGACCGCGCCCTCCATGGTCGCGGGCCACCCGGTGGCGGTCCACGCTCCGGCCAGGTAGAGGCCGGGGGCCTTGGTGCGGGCGCCGGGCCGCAGCCGGCCGGTGCCGGGGGTGGGGGCGAACGTCGCCGTGCGCTCCCGGGTCACGAAGAAGTCCTTCACCACGGCGTCGCGCGTGCCGGGGATCAGCCGCTCCAGCTCGGGCAGGTAGCGCTCGCGGAGCACGGCGACCGGTTCGTCGATGTCGTCCCGCGCGGCCGACTGGGACACGGCGAGGTACTGGCCCTCGCGCAGCCCGGAGGCCTCGGTGCGGTCGAACACCCACTGCACGGGGGTGCCCAGGGCGGCGAGGAAGGGCCGGGCGAGCACCGGGCGGTCGTAGACGACGTGCACGTTGAGGATGGGCGCGGTGCCGATCTCCAGCAGCCGTCCGGGGGCGTCGAGGGCGCCGGGGGGCAGCAGGTCGTGCGTCTCGCGCTGGGGCACGGCGAGGACGACGGCGTCGGCGCGGAGCGTCTCGCCGGGAACCTGAACGCTCCAGCCCCCGTTCTCGTTGTGGAGGACGGAGGTGACGCGTGTACGGACTTCGGTACGGACGCCCGCGGAGTCGAGCGCCTTGCGGGCCAGCCGGTCGTGCAGTTCGCCCAGTGGGACGCCGGCCCAGCCGATGTCGGCCGCGCCCGGTTCGGACAGCAGACCGGTCTTGAACACCATCGCGGCGAGTGCCAGTGAGGCGTCGCCCGCGGCCGCGTTGAGGGTGGCGACCCCGACCAGGTCCCACAGGGCCTCGACGGCGCGCGCCGACTGGCCGTGCGCGGCCAGCCAGCTGCCGAAGTCCTGGGCGTCCAGGGCCGGATCGGCCAGGTCGAGCCCCTTGAGCGCGAGCGCGGCGCGTCCGACGGCGGCGCGCTCGGCGAGCGAGAGGTGCGGGTAGACGGCCAGGCTGCGTCCCAGGTGGAGGGGGACGGGCAGCGGGTCGCGCCGCAGCCGGCCGAGGCGTCTGCCCTCGGGCTTGGCGACGTCGACGACCGGCACGTCCAGGCGGTTCTGCAGCGGCGCCAGCGCCGTGCCCTCGATCCGGTCGAGGAACCAGCGGTAGGCGGTGCAACAGCGCAGGTACACGTGCTGGCCGTTGTCGACGGTCAACTCGCCGCGCTGGAAGGAGAAGGCCAGCCCGCCCAGCCTGGGTCTGCCTTCGACGAGGGTGACGTCGACGCCCGCGTCGGCGAGCGCGAGCGCCGCGGTGACGCCGGCGAGACCGCCGCCGACGACGACGGCGGTGCGCCGCGCCGGGGCCTCGGGGGCCCGGGCGCCGGCGTGCGCCTGTGCGGTGCGGGAGCCGTCGCTCATCTGGCGTCCTTCCGTGCGCGTCGACCGTGCTGGATGAACGGTGCACGGTCGGCCGTCGCAGTCAGGGACGCCACGCCGCGGCGCGGGGTTGCCCGTCGCGCCGGATCGTCGGAGCCGGACGGTTCCCGGGTGCCCATCAGACGCGCCTCCTGACGGTCCGCCGGGAGACGTGCCGGGTGTCGAGGCCGGACAGCCCGCGCACGGCGACGTAGGCCTTCTCGCGTCCGGGCAGCGAGACACGGCCGCGCAGCACGGCCTCGGGGTCGCGCTCGATGCGGTCCAGCAGCCGTCGGTAGATGCCCGCCATGGCGGCCACGCAGGCGCCGCTGCGCCGGTCGAGCATGGGGAGCAGCCGGTAGCCCTCGGCGAACAGGGCGCGGGCCCGCCGCACTTCGAAGTGCACGAGGCCGGCGAAGTCGGAGCCCTGCGGTGGAGTGGGCCCGTCGAATCCGGCCGAGCAGCCGAACTTGGCGAGGTCGTCGGCGGGCAGGTAGGTGCGCCCGCCCTGGGCGTCCTCGCGGACGTCCCGGAGGATGTTGGTGAGCTGGAGCGCGAGCCCGAGCGTGTCGGCGTACTCGGGGGCGCGCTCGGCGCCGCGCGCGCCCGGCTCGGTGCCGAAGACGCCGAGCGAGAGGCGGCCGATGGCGCCGGCCACGCAGCGGCAGTAGACCTTCAGGTCGTCCCAGGTCTCGTAGGTCTCGCCGCGTACATCCATCTGGACGCCGTCGATCAGCTCGTCGAGGCCGCCGAGCGGGATCGGGAACGCGCGCGCGGCATGGGCGAGGGCCACCGCCACCGGGTCGGTGTGGTCCTCGGCGACCTCGCCGGCGCGGATCCGGGTGAGCAGTGCCCGGGTGTCCTCGAGCCGCGCGACCTTCACCTCGCCCGGCAGGTCGCCGTCGCCGATGTCGTCGACGCGCCGGGAGAACGCGTAGAGCGCGGACATGGCGCGCCGCTTGGGCGTCGGCAGCAGCCGGATGCCGTAGGCGAAGTTGCGGGCCTGCTGCCCGGTGACGGCCTCGCAGTAGCCGTAGGCGGCGAGTACCGGTGCGGACACGTGCGGCACAGACTCCACGGTCCGGATCACCCCTCTCCTCGCAGAGTCGCGCCCGCCTCACGCAGCAACTGGACCTTGCCGGGCTTGGGCGGGCCGGGAAGTACGTCGTATTCGGCGGCGGCGATCGCCCGGACCGCCGCCCTTCCCCCCGCCACGAACCCCGCGAGCAGCAGCTTCAACCTGCCGTGGACGCTACCCACCAGGGGGGCGCCTTCATTCAGCAGATCGCGGGCGCGTTGTGCTTCGTATGCAACCAGGGCGCGCACCGAAGCGCTCGCGGTTTTCGCGGCGAGGTCGGTTTCCCGGACGTGGAAACGCTTCATGTCCTGGGCCGGCAGGTAGACACGGTCCCGGCCGAGGTCCTCCGCCACGTCCTGGAGGTGCTCGACGATCTGCAGCGCGGTGCAGATCATGTCGGACAGCCGGATCCGCTCGGGGGTCGCGGTGCCGGTGACGGCGAGGACGAGGCGGCCGACGGGGTTCGCGGACAGTTCGCAGTAGGCGAGGAGGTCGTCGTAGGTCTCGTAGCGCCGCACGAGCTGGTCCTGGCGGTTGGCGGCGATCAGGCCGAGGAACGGCTCGGGGGTCAGGGAGCGGCGGCGTGCCGTGGGCTGCAGGCGGCGCAGCAGCGGGTGGTTCGGGGTGCCGTCGAAGACCCGGCGCAGGTCGGCCTCGAAGGCGTCCAGGAGGACCAGCCGGTCCCCGGCCTCGCCGGGCGGCACGCCGAGGGCGCGGGCGTCGGCGCCGCCGGGGGCGAGGTCGCCGTCGCCGATGTCGTCCACCAGGCGGGCGAAGCCGTAGACCGCCATGAGGTCGTCGCGCCAGGCACGGGGCAGGAAGAAGGGGGCCACGGGGAAGTTCTCGCTCGCGGCCTTGTCCAGGGTGACGCGCTCCAGGTCCGGCGCCGTGCGGGTTCCCGTCACCACGGGCTGCCCGGGGCGTGGACGGCACATGCTGCGCTGAGCTGGGGAGTTTCCGTAGCCATTGCCGTCACATCTCCCGTTCTACACTGCCGATCCGATACACACTATTTCGGACACGCCGCCTGGCCCTCCGCTGGGCGGCCCGGCGGAGGGTGTCGCGCATTATGGCCCCACTTGCCGCTTTCCGGGACCGGTACAGCTTACGTTGTACAACGCAGCTTGGACCGGCGGGGTGTCCCGCGCATCACAACAACACACCGATCGCTGTCAAGATTCCGGTGTCACGCGGGAGTTGACGCTTCCTTTGCAGACGCGGGGCCCCGTCGGAAGAGTTCCGCGGGGCCCTGGCCGAAAGGGGTCACTTACCGGCGAACTTCTCGTACTCCTTCAAGACCTCTTCGGTGGGCCCGTCCATGCGCAGCTCGCCGCGCTCCAGCCACAGGACGCGGTTGCAGGTGTCGCGGATGGACTTGTTGTTGTGGCTGACCAGGAAGACCGTGCCGGCCTCCTTGCGCAGCTCCCTGATCCGCGCCTCCGAGCGCTTCTGGAACTTGCGGTCGCCGGTGGCCAGCGCCTCGTCGATCATGAGGACGTCGTGGTCCTTGGCGGCGGCGATGGAGAAGCGCAGCCGGGCCGCCATGCCGGAGGAGTAGGTCCGCATCGGCAGGGTGATGAAGTCGCCCTTCTCGTTGATCCCGGAGAAGTCGACGATGTCCTGGTAGCGCTCCTTGACCTGCTCGCGGGACATGCCCATCGCGAGCCCGCCGAGGATGACGTTGCGCTCGCCGGTGAGGTCGTTCATCAGGGCGGCGTTGACGCCGAGCAGGGAGGGCTGGCCGTCGGTGTAGACCTTGCCGCTCTCGGCGGGGAGCAGTCCGGCGATGGCGCGCAGCAGCGTGGACTTGCCGGATCCGTTGGATCCGATGAGGCCGATCGCCTCGCCGCGGCGGGCGACGAAGGAGACGCCGCGCACCGCGTGCACCTTGCGCACGCCGCGGGCCCCGTCGTCGGAACCGCGCCTGAGTATGCGGCTGAGGGCGGCGGTGGCGCTGCCCTTGCCGGTCCTGGCGCCGTTGACCCGGTAGACGATGTGCAGCTCGTCCGCGATGACGGTCGGGCGCGGGTCCGGGGTGGTGTCCTCGGGGTTGGTCTCAGCCACGGCCGTACCTCTCCTCCGCCTTCCAGAAGTACACGAAGCCGCCCGCGAAGACGACCACGGCCCAGAACAGGGCGATGGCCCACACGTGGGGCGGCAGGTTCGAGGAGCCGTACCCGTCGATCAGCGCGAAGCGCATCAGGTCCATGTAGACCGCGGCCGGGTTGACCTGCAGCAGCCGGACCACCCACTCGGAGCGGCCCTCCATCATCTTGCTGATGGAGAACATGACACCGGAGGCGTACATCCAGGTGCGCAGGACGAACGGCATCAGCTGGGCGAGGTCCGGGGTCTTGGCGCCGAGGCGGGCGACGATCAGCGCGAGACCGGTGTTGAAGAGGAACTGCAGCACCAGCACCGGGACGATCAGCAGCCAGGACAGGCTCGGGTAGCTGCCGAAGCCGATCGCCACGATGAACATCACGATCATCGAGAACAGCAGCTGCTGGAGCTGCTGGAGAGAGAAGGACACCGGCAGCGAGGCGCGCGGGAAGTGCAGGGCGCGCACCAGGCCGAGGTTGCCGGAGATCGCGCGGACGCCGGTCATGACCGAGCTCTGCGTGAAGGTGAACACGAACACGCCCGTGACCAGGAACGGGATGTAGACGTCCTGGGACATGCCGCGGCTCGCGTGCAGGATGACGCCGAAGATGAAGTAGTAGACCGCCGCGTTCAGCAGCGGGGTCGCCACCTGCCAGAGCTGGCCCAGCTTGGCCTGGCTGTACTGCGCGGTCAGCTTCGCCTGGGAGAAGGCGAGGATGAAGTGGCGGCGCCCCCACAGCTGGCGGACGTACTCGGCGAGCGAGGGCCGGGCGCCGCTCACGGCGAGTCCGTACTTGCCGGCGAGCTCGGCCGCCGTCAGCCCCTCGTCGGGCGACGGGGCCGCGGTCACCGCGACTCCGGCGTCATGCGTTGTCTCACTCACGGGTGGAAGCTTTCGTCTTCGAGTACGTCTTGCACGGTTGCGTCTTCAAGGGCGGCGGACCCGCCCGCCGGGGCGGGTCCGTACGGTCGAGCTTGTCAGATCACCGGGGGCCGGCCCAGTCGGGTCAGCCGCCACACCGTACGCCAGCGCATCGGGCGACGGGGTCCGCAGGGGCTGCTCCACCCCTCCTTGAAGCCGCCGAACCAGGCCTTCAGGGCCGGTCCCGAGGGCCGGCGCGCCAGCGTGAGCAGCAGCCAGACCCCGAGGTACACCGGCACCAGGAGGGCGGGGAGGTTGCGGCGGGCCAGCCAGACCCGGTTGCGGGCGACCATGCGGTGGTACACCGCGTGCCGCGAGGGCGCGGTCGTCGGGTGGTAGAGCACCATGTCGGACCGGTAGTCGATCATCCAGCCGGCGTCGAGGGCCCGCCAGGCCAGGTCGGTCTCCTCGTGGGCGTAGAAGAACTCGTCCGGGAGGACGCCGGCGTCGGCGAAGACCCGGGTGCGCACGGCGTTGGCGCCGCCGAGGAAGGTGGTGACCCGGGAGGAGCGCATCGGGTCGGAGGCGCGCAGCCGGGGCACGTGCCGGCGCTGGGTCTCGCCGGTGTCGGGGTCGGCGATGCGGAAGCTGATGATGCCGAGCTCCGGGTCGGCCGCGAAGGCCTCGCGGCACAGCTCGGCCGTGTCGTGGCGGGCCAGCAGGCCGTCGTCGTCCAGGAACAGCAGTACGTCGACATCGCGGCCGGCCGGCCCGAAGGCCGCTATGCCGACGTTGCGGCCGCCGGGGATGCCCAGGTTCTCGGGCAGCTCCACGGTCCGGACGCCCTCGGGGACGTCCGGGACGGGCGAGCCGTTGCCGACGACGACCACCTCGACGGGGTCGCCGTCCTGCTTGGCGACGGAGTCGAGCAGGGCCCGCAGCTCCTCGGGCCGGTTGCCCATCGTGATGATGACCGCGCCGACCTTCATGGCACTCACCTCAGCCTGCTGGACGCCAGGATGGACACCAGGTGCAGCACGGTCTGGAGCATGGCGATGCCCGCGAGGACGGCGGTGCCGAGCCGGGTGAAGAACAGGTCGCCGTGGATCTGGTCGGCGATCGCCAGGACCAGGATCAGCAGCGCGGCCTCGATGCCGAGGATCAGCCGGTGGAACTTGAGCGCGGCGGCGGCCCGGCGGGCCAGCGCCATGCCGGAGGAGCGCGGCTCGGCCGCCGACTCCTGGACCGGCGGCTTGCCGGCCTGGTGCCGGGCGACGCCGACCAGGTCGGTCTCGGCCTTGATCAGGATGGCGCCCAGCGCGGCGAGCGTGCCGAGGAAGGCCCACAGCCAGTCGATCCGGCCGCCGCCCCACAGGTCGGCGGCGCGCAGGCCGAGGCCCACCAGGACGGCCGCGTCGGTGAGGTAGGCGCCGACCCGGTCCAGGTAGACCCCGCTCAGCGAGTACTGCTGCTTCCAGCGGGCGACCTCGCCGTCGACGCAGTCCAGCAGCAGGTAGAGCTGGGTGGCGACGACGCCGAGCACGGCGCCCGTGATCCCCGGCACCAGCAGCGCCGGGGCCGCGAGCACCCCGCAGAGGGTCATCAGGTACGTGAGCTGGTTGGGCGTGACCCGGGTGTTCACCAGGTAGCGGTCGACGCGCAGGGACACCTCTCGCATGTAGAGGCGTCCTCCCCAGTGCTCACCGCTGCGCCGGTCCTTCACCCCGACGGGGTGGACGACCGGACGGAGTTCAGCTACCGATGGCCTTGACATAGTCGGCGTAGGTGTCCTTGATCTGGTTCGTCTTGAGGTCGAGGTGTTCGAGGATCGTGTAGCGGCCGGGCCTGGTCTCCGGAGCGAACTCCACGGCGCGGACGAACTCGTCCACCGAGAAGCCGATCTCCTCCGGCAGCACCGGAAGCCCGTGCCGGCGCAGGACGCGGGCCATGTACGCGGCCTCCTCGTGCGCTCCGCGCAGGTGCATCGCGAAGGCGGCGCCGATGCCGCACTGCTCGCCGTGGGCGGCCGCCCGCTTCGGGTAGAGCAGGTCGAGGGCGTGGTTGATCTCGTGGCAGGCCCCGGAGGAGGGGCGGGAGTCGCCGGAGACGGACATGGCGATGCCGGTGAGGACGAGGGCCTCGGCCAGCACCTGCAGGAAGCCGTCGTCGCCGACGCCGCCGGGGTGCCGGAGCACCGACTCGCCGGCCTGCCGGGCCATGGCGGCGGCGAGACCGTCGATCTTCTCGCCGTTGACCCGGTTGGCCAGCTCCCAGTCCGCGACCGCGGAGATGTTGGAGATGGCGTCGCCGATGCCGGAGCGCACGAAGCGGACGGGCGCCTCACGGATCACGTTGAGGTCGATCACGACCGCGATCGGGTTCGGCACGCCGTACGAGCCGCGGCCCGCGTCGTTGTCGAGGGTCGCGACCGGCGAGCACAGCCCGTCGTGCGCGAGGTTGGTGGCGACGGCGACCAGCGGCAGCCCGACGCGCGCGGCGGCGAACTTGGCGCAGTCGATGATCTTCCCGCCGCCGAGCCCGACGACGGCGTCGTAGCGGCCGGCCTTTATGTCGCTCGCCAGCCGGACCGCGTCGTCGATGGTGCCGCCGCCGACCTCGTACCAGGTGGCGCCGGGCAGCGTCGGGGCGAGGCGCTCGCGCAGCCGGGCGCCCGAGCCGTTGCTGACGGCGACGGCGAGCCGGCCGGACTGCGAGATGCGCTCGTCGGCGAGCACCCCGGCCAGGTCGTCGAGGGCACCCGGGCGGATGTCGACGACGACCGGCGAGGGGATCAGCCGGGTCAGTACTGGCACGCGATCTCCCGTCCGCGGGCGAGGTCGTCGTGGTTGTCGATCTCCACCCAGGCCACGTCGCCGATCGGCGCGACGTCGATCCGGAAGCCGCGGTTCACCAGCTCCTGGTAGCCGTGCTCGTAGAACTGCTGGGGGTCGGTCTCGAAGACCGTCTTCAGCGCGTCGGCCAGCTCGGGGGCCGCGTCGCCCTCGATCAGGGTGACGCCGATGTACTCACCGGTGGCCTCGGCGGGGTCCATCAGCTTGGTGATCTTCCGGACGCCCTTGGCGGGGTCCACGACGACCTTCATCTCCTCGTCCGCGAGGGACTTCACGGTGTCCAGCGCGAGGATGATCCGCTTGCCCTCGCCACGGGCCGCGAGCAGCGTCCGCTCCACCGAGACCGGGTGCACGGTGTCGCCGTTGGCGAGGATCACGCCGTCCTTCAGGGCGTCCCGGCCGCACCACAGGGAGTAGGCGTTGTTCCACTCCTCGGCCTTGTCGTTGTCGATGAGGGTGAGCTTGAGGCCGTACTTCGCCTCGAGGGCCGCCTTGCGCTCGTACACGGCCTCCTTGCGGTAGCCGACGATGATCGCGACCTCGGTCAGGCCGATCTCGGCGAAGTTGCCGAGGGTGAGGTCCAGGACCGTCGGCTCGCCCTCTATGCCCGCGGGGCCCACCGGCACCAGAGCCTTGGGAAGGCTGTCGGTGTAGGGGCGCAGACGCCGTCCGGCGCCGGCCGCCAGCACGAGGCCGATCATGCGGGTTCTCCTTCGTCGTGTACGGCGGGCGCCCCAGCGGACACCCAGAAGCGGATGCTCTCGACGAGCACCAGCACGGCGACGGCCACGGCGAGGACCGTGAGCGCGGCCTTGAACTGCGAGGCGGTGAGCAACGCGGCGAGGACGGTGACGAGCAGCGTCCGGCCCTCCTGCCCCCCGATGGCGCGCACCAGCCAGGCCGGGGGCGCTCCGGCGTTGCCGCGGATGCGGTACACCGTGTCGTAGTGATGGTAGGCGACGGCGGCCACCAGCCCGAAAGCCGCGGGAAGGGCTCCGTTCACGTCCGCGTGGGCCGCCAGCACCAGCACGGTGCCGTACTCGGCGAAGCGGAACAGCGGCGGCACCAGCCAGTCGAGGGCGCCCTTGAGCGGGCGGTGCAGGGCCTGGCCGGCGGTGACGGCGTAGACGGCGGCGCCGGCGACGGGCGCCCAGGTCACGCCGGAGAAGAGGGAGACGGCGAGCACCGCGGTGCCGGCCAGGGCGACCAGCAGCGGGGCGCCGAGGCGGACCCGGGTGGCACGTGCCACGGACCCGGCGAGCGGGCCGTTGTCGGCGAGGTCGGCCAGCGCCTGGGCCGCCCGGTCGGTGCGCCGGGCCCTGCGGGTCACCGAGCGCAGCACGCGGCCGGCCGTGGTGTACGTCGCGGCGAAGGCGCAGCCGGCGAGCAGGACGTAGAAGGTGATGCGCGGGGTGGTGAACGCGGTGAGGACGGCGATCATCGCCCAGCGCTCGCCGATCGGCAGGACGATCATCCGGCGCACCCAGACCGTCCAGCCGACGCTGTCCAGCTTGTCGGAGAGGGCGGCGGTGGGGCTGGTGTTGGCGGTGGCGTCGTGGTTGGCCTCGTTGAAGGAGAAGTCCACGACGTGCCGGCAGGTCTGGAGGATCATCGCGCCGAGCGCCAGGGCCCAGACGTCGTCGCCGCCGCGGGCCGCGCCGAGGGCGAGGCCGGCGTAGTAGGCGTACTCCTTGGCGCGGTCGAAGGTGGCGTCGAGCCAGGCGCCGAGCGTGGAGTACTTCAGGGCGTAGCGGGCGAGCTGGCCGTCGGTGCAGTCCAGCACGAACGAGGCGATCAGCAGGACGCCGGCCGCCACGAAGCCGGCCCGGGTGCCGGTCGCCGCGCAGCCCGCGGCTATCAGCGCGGTGAGCAGCGAGGCGGTGGTGACCTGGTTGGGGGTCAGGCCCCGGCGGGCGCACCAGCGGGCGATGTAGCGCGAGTACGGGCTGATGAAGAAGGTGGTGAAGAAGCCGTCGCGGGACTTCACGGCCGACTTGAGGCGTACGGTCTCGTCGTCCACGGCGGCGACGGCCTGCCGTGCCTCGTTGCGGGCCTGCGGGTCGGCCGGGACGGCGGCGACCAGGCTGCCCAGCTCGGGGTGGTGCACACCGGCGTCGTCGGCGTCGAGCGCGGTGACGACGCGGTCGGCGAGGGAGTCCAGCGCGACCGCGGTGCCGCCGCCCGTGGAGGCCTCGCGGGTCAGCGCCCGGCTGAGCGCCTGGCGGGCCTCCGGCTGCGCGGTGACGGCCCCGGGCACGGCCGCGAGCGGGAAGCGCGGGTCGGTGAGGCCGAGGCGCAGGGCGTGCGGGTGGCCGACGAAGCGGGCGTCGACCAGGGCCACGCGCGTCCCGGCCGGTACCGCGGCGAGCAGGGTCCCCGTCTCGGCGGCGTCGGCGGCCACGCGCACGTCGAAGCCGAGGGACCGCAGATCGTTCTCGAGTGACGATCCGGGGACCGGCTGACCGGTGACGATGGCGGTCGACAACCGAAACTCACTCCCTGGGTGCCGGCGCGGGAGGCGCCGGGCTTCTGCGTGGTGGGGCGCCCTGCCTGCGGCACCCGGGCGGCATGTCGGCAGAGGCTATCGGATGGGCGGAAGGCCGTGTTCACCGGCCGTTCACGACCCGGCCCACGGAGGCTGCCCGCTCCTTTGCCGCGATCATCATCGGTGATGCGGGGCCCGCCCCACAAACCATGCGGCGCAGACCCGGGCATCCTCCGCCATCGCGGACACCGGCCCGGTTCGGCATAGGGTGGACGACCATGACCTGGCTGATCACCGGCGGAGCCGGATACATCGGGGCGCATGTGGCACGGGCCATGACCGGCGCCGGCGAGAGCGTCGTGGCGCTGGACGACCTGTCGGCGGCCGTGCCCGCGCGGCTCCCGGCGGGCGTCCCGCTGGTCGAGGGCTCGACGCTGGACGGGGACCTGCTCAAGCGGGTCTTCGCGGAGCACGGCGTGACGGGTGTGGTGCATCTCGCGGCCCGCAAGCAGGTCGCCGAGTCCGTGGCGCAGCCCACCCGCTACTACCGGGAGAACGTGGGCGGCCTGGCCACGCTGCTGGACGCGGTCGCCGAGGCGGGGATCGGCCGGCTGCTGTTCTCCTCGTCGGCGGCCGTGTACGGCAACCCGGACGTGGACCTGATCACCGAGGACACCCCCTGCGCCCCGGTGAACCCCTACGGCGAGACCAAGCTGGCCGGCGAGTGGCTGGTGCGGGCGGCCGGGCAGGCGCACGGGATCTCCACGGCGTGCCTGCGCTACTTCAACGTGGCGGGGGCGGCCGCGCCGGAACTCGCGGACACCGGTGTGTTCAACATCGTGCCGATGGTCTTCGACCGGCTCACCAGGGACGAGGCCCCGCGGATCTTCGGGGACGACTATCCGACGCCGGACGGCACCTGCGTGCGTGACTACATTCACGTCGCCGACCTCGCCGAGGCCCATCTGGCGGCGGCCCGGCGGCTCGCCGGGGGCGACCACGCCGGCGACCTGACGCTGAACATCGGCCGCGGCGAGGGCGTCTCCGTGCGGGAGATGGTCACGGTCATCGGGGAGGTCACCGGCGACCGGCGGCCCGCGCTGGTGGAGGGGCGCCGGCCCGGGGACGCGCCGCGCGCGGTCGCCTCGGCCGAGCGGGCCGCCGAGGCGCTCGGCTGGCGGGCCCGGCGCGGGGTGCGGGAGATGATCGAGTCGGCCTGGGAGGGCTGGCGGCTGCGCCACGGCGGCTGAGCCGGAGCCGGTGGCGCAGCGGCGGTCCACTGCCTGACCTGCCGGTTGTTTGCGCAGGTCAGAGCAGATGACAACGGTGTTCAGTGCCGCGTTGCCCGGTACCACCCGCCCGTAGTTGACTGTGGCCACGCGCGCAACACGGAAGGGTGGTCCTCTCATGGGGGCAGGGCACGACCACGGGCACGCGCACAGCCATGCGCCGCCCACGGGCACCGCCGCGGCCGCCTACCGCGGCCGGCTGCGGGTGGCCCTGGGCATCACGCTCACGATCATGGTGGTGGAGATCGCCGGCGGTCTCCTCGCGGACTCGCTGGCCCTGATCGCGGACGCGGCCCACATGGCGACCGACGCGCTGGGCCTCGGCATGGCGCTGCTCGCCATCCACTTCGCCAACCGCCCGCCGAGCACCAACCGCACCTTCGGCCTGGCCCGCGCCGAGATCCTGGCCGCCCTGGCCAACTGCCTGCTGCTGCTCGGCGTCGGCGGCTACGTGCTCTACGAGGCGATCCAGCGCTTCCTCACGCCCGCGGACACCGCGGGCGGCCTGATGATCGTGTTCGGCCTGTTCGGCCTGCTCGCGAACTCGATCTCGCTCCTGCTGCTGATGCGCGGGCAGAAGGACAGCCTGAACGTGCGCGGCGCCTTCCTGGAGGTGGCCGCGGACGCGCTGGGCTCGGTGGCGGTGCTGATCTCGGCGGCCGTGATCCTGACCACGGGCTGGCAAGCGGCCGACCCGATCGCCTCGCTGGTCATCGGGCTGATGATCGTGCCGCGCACGGTGAAGCTGCTGCGGGAGACGCTGGACGTGCTGCTGGAAGCGGCGCCGAAGGACGTCGACATGGCCGAGGTCCGGTCGCACATCCTGGCGCTGGACGGCGTGGAGGACGTGCACGATCTGCACGCCTGGACGATCACCTCCGGCATGCCGGTGCTGTCCGCGCACGTGGTGGTGAGCTCGGAGGTGCTGAACGCCATCGGCCACGAGAAGATGCTGCACGAGCTCCAGGGCTGCCTCGGCCACCACTTCGACGTGGAGCACTGCACCTTCCAGCTCGAGCCGGGCGGGCACGCGGAGCACGAGGCGCGGCTGTGCCTCTGACCGCGGGCTCCCGGACACCGTAGGCACCTCTGTTCGGGCCCGGCGGACGGTTCCCGGCGGAGGGCGCCGGGCACGATGAACCACCGGGGTCCCACTCCGGCACCGCCCCGCGCGGGACATGCGGACGTGCGGGGAAGTGCCGGGAGTGCCGGATTCGTACGGCAGACTTGGGGTGCAAGACCGAGGCGAAGGATGGGTATGCCGATCACACCTGCCACCGAGACGTACAGCTCGTCGAACGGCACCGCAGAGGCGATTTTGCTGGAACTGGTCGACGAGAAGGGCGTGACGATCGGCACGGCGGAGAAGCTCGCCGCCCACCAGCCGCCCGGGCAGCTGCACCGCGCGTTCTCGGTGTTCCTCTTCGACGAGCAGGGCCGGCTGCTGCTCCAGCAGCGGGCGCTCGGCAAGTACCACTCCCCCGGTGTGTGGTCCAACACCTGCTGCGGCCACCCGTACCCCGGTGAGGCGCCGTTCACCGCGGCGGCCCGGCGGACCCACGAGGAGCTGGGGGTCTCGCCGTCGCTGCTGGCGGAGGCGGGCACCGTCCGCTACAACCACCCGGACCCGGCCTCGGGCCTGGTCGAGCAGGAGTTCAACCACCTGTTCGTGGGCATGGTGCAGGCGCCGCTGGCGCCGGATCCCGAGGAGGTCGGCTCGACGGTCTTCGTGACGGCGGCCGAGCTGGCCGAGCGGCACGCCCGGGACCCGTTCTCGGCGTGGTTCATGACGGTGCTGGACGCGGCCCGTCCGGCGATCAGGGAACTGACGGGCCAGTCCGCGGGCTGGTAGGCGCTACGCCGGCGCCGCCGGCTTGAGCGGCAGGGCGGCCCAGATCACTTTGCCGCCGCTCGCGGTGTGCTCCACGTCGACCGCCCCGCCCGCCTCCCGGGCCACCTCACGCACCAGCAGCAGCCCCCGGCCGCCGGTCTGGCCGTGGTCGGCCTCCAGGGCGGTGGGCCGGTAGGGGTGGTTGTCCTCCACCGACACCCGGACCCACTCGGCGCCGACGGCCACCTCCACGGCGAGCATCGGCGACAGGAGTGCCGCGTGCCGGACCGCGTTCGTGACCAGCTCGGAGACGATCAGCAGCAGGCCGTACACCGTGTCGTCGCCGACCGGTACGCCCTGCCGCAGCAGCAGGTCCCGCACGGCGTGCCGGGCCTGCGGGACGGAAGCGTCCACGGCGGCCGCGGTGAACCGCCAGACTCCCTCGTACGGCAGTGGGCCGGGCGGCCGCTCGGCGCCTGCCGCCGGGCGCGGGCCCCCGTCCCCACGCCCCTGGTCGTCCATCGCCCGGTCGCCACCCTCGCGCTCGATTGTCACCACACGTCGAGTGTTGGTAACGATGCGCTCCGCACTCGAGGACTGAACAGAAGTCAGCTGTTATCGAACGGTTCTGACCGCCTGCGTATGACACCGGCAGGCGCGGGACTGTTCCTGTCGCTCCCCTGCAAGGTTCACGAACTATTCGGGTTGTACGGGTTTGGCGTGCGCCGTCCGCCGCGGCGCACGCGGCGGACGCCCGCCCACGCGCCCGCCCGGCCGGGCGTCCCGGCGGGACGGATAGCATCCGGGCCCATGGAGCCCCAGCTGTCGCACCAGGTCACCGACTCGGTCGCCACCGTCGTGATCCGCCACCCGGCCAAGCGCAACGCCATGACCGCCGCCATGTGGCGGGCCCTGCCACCGCTGCTGGCGGAGCTGGCGGCCGATCCCGGCGTGCGGGCCCTGGTGCTGACCGGCGAGGGCGGGACCTTCTGCGCCGGCGCCGACATCTCCACGCTCCAGGGGTCGCCACTGGAGGCGCAGGGCCTCGCCGTGGCGGCCGAGGAGGCCCTCGCCGCCTTCCCGCTGCCGACCATCGCCGCGATCCGCGGCCACTGCGTGGGCGGCGGGTCCCAGCTCGCGGCCGCCTGCGATCTGCGGCTGGCGGAGGAGGGCGCCCTGTTCGGGGTGACCCCGGCGCGGCTCGGGATCGTCTATCCGTCGTCGTCCACCCGGCGGCTGGTGTCGCTGGTGGGCCCGGCCACCGCCAAGTACCTGCTGTTCACCGCCGAGTTGATGGACGCCGGGCGGGCGCTGCGCACCGGGCTGGTGGACGAGGTGCTGCCCGAGGGCGAACTGGACAAGCGGGTCGCCGAACTGACGCGGGTCCTTGCCTCGCGGTCCCGGCTCACCCAGGCCGCCGCCAAGGAGTTCGCCGACGGACGCACCGACCGGGACGCCCACTGGGCGGAGCAGGCGCGGCGCAGCGGCGACACCGCCGAGGGCGTTGCCGCCTTCCTGGAGCGCAGGCAGCCGCGCTTCACCTGGACTACCGCAGGATGAACCGGCTCCCCGCGCGCAGTCGTTCCACCAGGTGCGCCGGGGCCTTGTGCGGTGATCCGGCGTCGTAGGGCGGCCGCGGGTCGTACTCGGTGGCCAGCTGCACCGCCTGGGCGTGTTCGTCGCCCGCGATCCGGCCGAGCAGGGCGAGGCCCATGTCGATCCCGGCGGAGACGCCGGCGGCGGTGACGTACTTGCCGTCGAACACCACCCGTTCCCGCGCCGGCGCGGCCCCGAACCGCTCGAACTGGTCCAGGGCCAGCCAGTGCGAGGTGGCGCGGCGGCCTTCGAGCAGGCCGGCGGCGGCCAGCAGCAGGGAGCCGGTGCACACCGAGGCCGTCCAGGTGCTGGTGGCGTCGGCGGCGCGCAGCCAGTCCAGCAGCGGCCCGTGTTCCATCAGCGCGCTCTGGCCGGGACCGCCGGGCACGAGCACGACGTCGGGGGCGGGCACCTCGTCCAGGGACCGGTCGGCGACGACCGCGAGCGCGCCGGTGTCGGTGCGGACCGGGCCGGGGCGCTCGGCGACGAACACCGTCTCGGCGCCGGGGGCGCGGGAGAGGACCTCGTACGGCCCGACGGCGTCGAGGGCGGTGAACCGGTCGTAGACGACGACGGCGATCTGCATGGGATGTCCTCTCAGTTGGCGGTGACGGGGCGGAACCGGCGCCGGTACTCGGCCGGGGCCGTGCCGAGCGCCCGGACGAACGCGCGCCGCATGGCCTCGGGGGTGCCGTAGCCGCTGGCGCGGGAGATCTCCTCGACGCCGTCGCCGGTGTCCTCCAGGAGCCGGCGGGCGTGTTCGAGGCGGACCCGGTCGACGTAGCGGCCGGGGGTGGTGCCGGTCTCCTCCCGGAAGGCGCGGGCGAAGTGGCGCGGCGAGAGCCGGGCGCGGGCGGCGAGCGACTCCACGGTCAGGTCGCCTGCGGGGTGCTCGGTGATCCAGCGCTGGACCTCGCGCAGCGGGTCGCGGCGCGCGGTCTGGGCGGCGAGCTGGGCGCTGAACTGCGCCTGGTTGCCCGGCCGGCGCAGGAAGACCACCAGATGCCGGGCCACGCTCAGCGCGACCTCCCGGTCGAGGTCCTCCTCCACCAGGGCGAGGGCCAGGTCGATGCCCGACGTCACGCCCGCGGAGGTGGCGACGTTCCCGTCCCGTACGTAGATGGGCTCGGGGTCCACCGCCACGGCCGGGTGGTCGCGGGCGAGCTTGTCGCAATAGGCCCAGTGGGTGGTGGCCCGGCGGCCGTCGAGCAGGCCGGCGGCCGCGAGCAGGATCGCGCCGGTGCAGACGGAGACGAGCCGCCGCGCGCGGGGGCCGTGCGCGCGCAGCCAGTCGGTCAGCCGCGGATCGGGGGCCCCGGGTGCCCTGCCCGCCGGGGACCAGCAGGGTGTCCGGGTCCGGCATCGCGGTGAGCGCCCCGTCGGGTACGAGGGCCAGCCCGCTGGAGGTGCGCACGGGGCCGCCGTCCAGGGAGGCGGTGCGGACGCGGTAGGTGCCCGGAGTGTGCTGCTCGGCCCCGGTGAACACCTCCAGGGGGCCGGTGACGTCGAGGCTCTGCACGCCGTCGAACAGGACGAGGAGAACGGTGCGCTGCGGCATGCCTCGATTCTTCGCCGGTGACGTCATGGCCGCAATGACGTGTTTCCCACCTTTCCTGCCATCCGGCGCGGCCCGCCGGGCATGACCGGCGGCGGCGGAGGTACCCGGGCCGCTCCCGGGCAGGGCGTCCGGGAGTGAGGAGGAATTCTCGTGTTCCGTGCCATCGCAGACGTGCTGCGGCAGATCGGCGGGGCCATCGCGACGGTGGTCACGCTGCCCTTCCGGGCTCTGGCCCGGCTGTTCGGCGGCGCCTCGTCCTCCGCCCGCGGCAGCGGGGCCTGACGTCCCGACCGGCGGCCCGCCGCGTGTCGCCCTGATCCCCGGTTGTCGGCTCCACCTGCCACAATTGCCGCGCAACCTCAGTGGAGAAGGCGGTACGGGATCGTGACGACACCCCTCGTAGGGTCCATCGAAAGCAGGATCGCCGAGGAACTCGGCGTACGGGAGCGGCAGGTGAAGGCCGCGGTCGAACTGCTCGACGGCGGTTCGACGGTGCCCTTCATCGCCCGCTACCGCAAGGAAGCGACCGAGATGCTCGACGACGCGCAGCTGCGCACGCTCGAGGAGCGGCTGCGCTACCTGCGGGAGCTGGAGGAGCGTCGGACGGCGATCCTGGAGTCGGTGCGCGAGCAGGGCAAGCTCACCGAGGAGCTGGAGGCGCGGATCCGCGGCGCCGAGACCAAGGCGCGGCTGGAGGACGTCTACCTCCCCTTCAAGCCCAAGCGGCGCACCAAGGCGCAGATCGCGCGCGAGGCGGGCCTGGAGCCGCTCGCCGAGGGGCTGCTGGCCGACCCGACGGTCGACCCGCAGGCGGCCGCCGCCGCGTTCGTCGACGCGGACAAGGGCGTCGCCGACGCGCAGGCGGCGCTGGACGGCGCGCGGGCCATCCTGACCGAGCGGTTCTCGGAGGACGCCGACCTGATCGGCGAGCTGCGCGAGCGGATGTGGGTACGCGGGCGGCTGGCCGCCAAGGTGCGCGAGGGCAAGGAGGAGGCGGGCGCCAAGTTCGCCGACTACTTCGACTTCGCCGAGCCGTTCACCGAACTGCCCTCGCACCGCGTGCTCGCCATGCTGCGCGGCGAGAAGGAGGAGGTCCTCGACCTCGTCCTGGAACCCGAGGAGCCCACCGAGGGGCCGTCCTCGTACGAGGGAATCATCGCGCACCGCTTCGGCATCGCCGACCGCGGCCGCCCCGCCGACAAGTGGCTGAAGGACACGGTCCGCTGGGCCTGGCGCACCCGCGTCCTGGTCCATCTGGGCATCGACCTGCGGCTGCGGCTGCGGACGGCCGCCGAGGACGAGGCGGTGAACGTCTTCGCCGCGAACCTGCGCGACCTGCTGCTGGCCGCGCCGGCCGGCACGCGCGCGACGCTGGGCCTGGACCCCGGCTTCCGCACGGGCGTGAAGGTCGCCGTGGTGGACGCGACCGGCAAGGTCGTCGCCACGGACGTGATCCACCCGCACGTCCCGGCCAACAAGTGGGACGAGGCGATCGCCAAGCTGGCGCGGCTCGCCGAGCGGCACGCGGTCGACCTGATCGCCATCGGCAACGGCACGGCGTCCCGGGAGACCGACAAGCTGGCCGCCGAACTGATCGCGAAGCACCCGGAGCTGAAGCTCACCAAGGTGATGGTGTCCGAGGCGGGCGCGTCCGTGTACTCGGCCTCCGCGTACGCCTCGCAGGAGCTGCCCGACATGGACGTGTCGCTGCGCGGCGCGGTCTCCATCGCGCGCCGGCTGCAGGACCCGCTGGCGGAGCTGGTGAAGATCGACCCGAAGTCGATCGGAGTCGGCCAGTACCAGCACGACCTGTCCGAGGTGAAGCTGTCCCGTTCGCTGGACGCGGTGGTCGAGGACTGTGTGAACGGCGTCGGCGTGGACGTCAACACGGCGTCCGTGCCGCTGCTCGCCCGGGTGTCGGGCGTCTCAGCCGGGCTCGCCGAGAACATCGTGGCGCACCGCGACCAGAACGGCCCGTTCCGCTCCCGCGCGGAACTGAAGAAGGTGCCGCGGCTCGGCCCCAAGGCGTACGAGCAGTGCGCGGGCTTCCTGCGCATCCGCGGCGGCGACGACCCGCTGGACTTCTCCAGCGTGCACCCGGAGTCGTACCCGGTGGTGCGGCGCATGGTGAAGGCGTCGGGGCAGGACGTCGCGTCCCTCATCGGCGACACGGGCGCGCTGCGCTCGCTGCGGCCGGCGGACTTCGTGGACGACACCTTCGGTCTGCCGACCGTCACGGACATCCTCAGGGAGCTGGAGAAGCCGGGCCGCGACCCGCGTCCGGCCTTCCGGACGGCCACCTTCAAGGAGGGCGTGGAGAAGATCTCCGACCTGGCCTCCGGGATGATCCTGGAGGGCGTGGTGACGAACGTGGCCGCCTTCGGCGCGTTCGTGGACATCGGCGTCCACCAGGACGGTCTGGTGCACGTCTCGGCGATGTCGAAGACGTTCGTGAAGGACCCGCGGGACGTGGCGAAGCCGGGTGACATCGTCAAGGTGAAGGTCCTGGACGTGGACATCCCGCGCAAGCGGATCGCGCTCACCCTGCGGCTGGACGACGAGGCCGCGCCACAGGGCCAGGGCCAGGGCGGCGGTCGTCAGCAGCGCGGCGGCGCCCGCCCGCCCCAGCAGCGCCAGGGCGGCCAGGGCCAGCGCCAGGGCGGCCAGGGCGGTCAGGGCGGTCAGGGCCAGCGGCAGGGCCGCGGTGGCGGCGACCGGGGCGGCCGCCAGGCGCCGGCCCCGGCCAACAGCGCGATGGCCGACGCACTGCGCCGCGCGGGCCTGCTGGACCCGAAGAAGCGCTGACGGAAGGGGCCGGAGCCGATCGGCTCCGGCCCCTCTCGGCACGCTCCTAGCGTTCGGTCACCTTGCCGTCGGCCACTTCCAGCCGACGGTTCACCCGGACCGCGTCGAGCATCCTGCGGTCGTGCGTGACCAGGAGCAGCGTGCCCTCGTAGGCGTCGAGTGCCGACTCGAGCTGCTCGATGGCGGGCAGGTCGAGGTGGTTCGTCGGCTCGTCGAGGACGAGGAGGTTGACGCCCCGGCCCTGGAGCAGCGCCAGGGCGGCGCGGGTGCGCTCGCCCGGGGAGAGGGTCGCGGCCGGACGCAGCACGTGGCCGGCCTTCAGGCCGAACTTGGCGAGCAGGGTGCGGACCTCGCCGGGCTCGGTGTCGGGGACGGCCGCGCAGAAGGCGTCGAGCAGCGCCTCGGGGCCGTGGAAGAGACCGCGGGCCTGGTCCACCTCGCCGACCAGGACGCCCGAGCCGAGGGCCGCGTGCCCGGAGTGCGGCGGGACCCGGCCCAGAAGCGCCGCGAGCAGCGTGGACTTGCCCGCGCCGTTGGCTCCGGTGACCGCGATCCGGTCCGCCCAGTCGATCTGGAGCGACACGGGTCCGAGGGTGAAGCCGCCGCGCCGGACCTCGGCGTCGCGCAGGGTCGCCACGACCGCCCCGGACCGCGGGGCGGCCGCGATCTCCATCCGCAGCTCCCACTCCTTGCGCGGTTCCTCGACGACCTCCAGGCGCTCGATCATGCGCTGGGTCTGCCGGGCCTTTGCGGCCTGCTTCTCGCTGGCCTCGCTGCGGAACTTGCGGCCGATCTTGTCGTTGTCGCCGCCGGCCTTGCGCCGGGCGTTCTTCACGCCCTTGTCCATCCAGGAGCGCTGCATCTGCGCGCGGTCCTGGAGCGCGCCCCGCTTGTCGGCGTACTCCTCGTACTCCTCGCGGGCGTGCCGGCGGGCGACGTCGCGCTCCTCCAGGTAGGCCTCGTAGCCGCCGCCGTAGAGGTTGATCCGCCCCTGCGCCAGGTCCAGTTCGAGGACCTTGGTGACGGTGCGGGCGAGGAACTCGCGGTCATGGCTGACGACCACGGTGCCCGCGCGCAGGCCGGTGACGAAGCGCTCCAGGCGTTCCAGGCCGTCCAGGTCCAGGTCGTTGGTCGGCTCGTCCAGGAGGAAGACGTCGTAGCGGGAGAGGAGGAGGGAGGCGAGACCGGCGCGGGCCGCCTGGCCGCCGGACAGCGACGTCATCGGCTGGTCGAGGCCGACGGCGAGGCCGAGCGAGTCGGCCACCTCCGCGGCGCGCTCCTCCAGGTCGGCGCCGCCGAGGTCGAGCCAGCGCTCCAGGCTCGCCGCGTAGGCGTCGTCGGCGCCGGGTGCGCCGTCGACCAGCGCCTGGGTGGCCTCGTCCATCGTCCGCTGTGCCTCGGCGACGCCGGTGCGGCGGGCCAGGAACTCGCCGACGGTCTCCCCCGGCCTGCGCTCCGGCTCCTGCGGCAGATGGCCGACGGTCGCGGTCGGCGGGGAGAGCCGCAGTTCGCCCTGCTCGGGCGGGATCAGGCCGGCGAGCAGGCGCAGCAGCGTGGACTTGCCGGCGCCGTTGACACCGACGAGACCGATCACGTCGCCGGGTGCGACGACGAGGTCGAGCCCGGCGAAGAGGGAGCGGTCGCCGTGCCCGGCGGCGAGGTTCTTGGCGACGAGGGTGGCAGTCATCAGAGCGCCGATCCTAATGTCCCGGGCGGCCCGCTCTCCGCGCGGTTCCCCGCCGTGGGCCTCAGCCGCTGACCGGCCGCACCAGTACGCTCCCCGCGGTCCGGGCCACCACGAACGACTCCCCCCTGACCGCCTCGGGGTCCAGCGGGACGCGGTGCCGCCCGGGTTCCAGGACGCCGTCGAAGACGTCCCGGACGTGGGTGCGGCGCAGCCGGTCGAGGCGGTACGCCGTCACCCGGACCCGGCAGGCGGAGGTCACCTCGATCTCGGCCGCACCGCCGGCGGCGGTCAGGGAGGCGATCCGGCGCGGCAGCGGGCCGCGGTGCAGGGCCTGCTCGATCTGGGCGACGAGCAGCGGGACGATCGGGGCCAGGCCGTCCACCCGGGCGACCGCCACCCCGGCACGCTCGAACGCGTCCATGACGGAGGTTCGCCGCGCCTCGCCCACGGCACGGCCGAAGGCGACCGCGCCGTAGCCGCGCAGTTCCTCGGCGGGCACGCCGGCGGCGTCCTGGGTGATGTCGGCGCCGATGCCGATGGCGCGCAGCGCGGCGGCCAGCCGGGCGAGCACGGCGACGCGCGCGCCGATCAGCAGCACCCGGCGGCGGGCCGCGGACGGGCCGACGGTGTCCTGGACCAGGGCGGCGAGTGCGGCCCGGTACTCGGCGCCGCGGAACCGGAACGGCCCCGTCCCGTGGTACCCGTTGCGTTCCAGGTCGGCGTGTTCACCGGTCTGCCAGGCGAAGTCCCGCCAGACGTAGTCCTCGCCGTCCCGCTCGATGACCGCGGTCACCGCGCCACAGGCCAGGTCGGCGCACTCGGGGCAGCCGTAGAGCACGAACCGGCCGCCGGGCAGCGGGGGTTCGGTCTCCCGCAGCAGGCCGCGCACCTGCTCGGTGAAGATGGCCGGGGGGACGTCGGAGGCGAGCGGGGAGACGGCGTCCAGGTCGGAGAGCAGGAACAGCAGGGGACGGCCGTCGACGACGAAGTCCACGAAGTCGCGGTGGAGCTCGTAGCCACCGTCGGCGAGGACACCGCCGGCGCGGGTCGCCGGTGCCAGGCCGAAGGTCGCGTATGCGGCAGACATGCTGTGAGTATTCCCACACGGGGAGGGGTGTGAGCGCTGCGTGGCGCCTTCGCTTAGCGTCGGGGTGTGAAGCGCGAGTCGAGTGACGAAGTGATCGTGGTCGGCGGCGGGGTCGCCGGGCTGACGACCGCCGTGGTGCTGGCCGAGTCCGGGCGGCCGGTGCGCGTGTGGGCCCGCGAGCCCGCCGAACGCACGACCTCGGCGGTGGCCGGCGGACTGTGGTGGCCGTACCGGATCGAACCCGAACCGCTGGTCGGCGCCTGGGCGCTGGAGTCGCTCGCCGTGTACGAGGAGCTGGCGGCCCGTCCCGGCGAGACGGGCGTACGCCTGGTCGAGGGCGTACACGCGGGGACGCGGCTGGACGGGCTGGGTGCCTGGGCGGGCCGGGTGCCCGGGCTGCGGGCGGTGCCCGAGGGGCTGGCGGCGCGGCTGCCGGTGATCGACATGCCGGCCCATCTGGCCTGGCTGCGGGAGCGGTTGGCGAAGGCGGGCGGCACGGTCGAGGAGCGGGAGGTCACCGACCTGGCGGCCGTGCCCGCCGGTGCGGTGGTCAACTGCACCGGTCTGGGCTCCCGTTCGCTGGTGCCGGACCCTGCGGTGCGCCCGGTGCGCGGGCAGCTCGTGGTGGTGGAGAACCCGGGGGTCACCACCTGGTACACCTCCGTCGACCACTCCTCCGCCGCCTCGGTCTACTTCATCCCGCAGCCCGGTGTGCTGCTGCTCGGCGGCACGGCGGAGGAGGGCGACTGGTCGCTGGAGCCGGATCCCGCGACCGCCGGGGCGATCGTCGCCCGGTGCGCGGAGATCCGCCCGGAGATCGCCGGTGCGCGGATCCTGGCGCACCGGGTGGGTCTGCGGCCCGCCCGGGACGCGGTACGTCTGGAACGGCGGTCGCTGCCGGACGGACGGCCGCTGGTGCACAACTACGGCCACGGCGGGGCGGGGATCACGGTGGCCTGGGGGTGCGCCCGCGAGGCGGCGGGGCTGGTGGCGGCGGGCTAGGGCCCTTCCCCAAGGCCCCCGCGGCCCGGCGCGCGCCGCTCCGCGTCCCGCGTCCGGCCGGCGCCCCGTCCATCGACGTCCGCCGCACGCCTCCGCCGCGCAGGGGCCGCACGCAGGCCTGGATCTCCTCCCCCGTCGGTCTGGTCGCCGGGGAGCCCAGCACCCCGCTCGCCTCGTACGTCGCGCTCGTGGACACCGCCAACGGCATCGCCGTCCAGCAGGACCCCGAGCACTGGATGTTCCCCAACCTGGACCTGACGATCCATCTCCACCGCGCGCCCCGAGGGCCCTGGACCGGCCTGGACACCACCGTCACGTTCGGTCCGTCCGGGCAGGGCCTGACCAGCAGCGTGCTGCACGACGTCGACGGGCCGGTGGGCCACGCCGAGCAGATCCTCACCGTCCGTCCCCAGCCCGCCGGCTGACCCGGCAGGCGGCCGGGCCCGCGGGGGGCCCGGCCGCCGGGGGGTCAGGGCGCCGGGGGGGTCAGGGCGCGGGGATGTGCGCGGTCAGGTCCGGTGTGCCGACGCCGGTCAGCCGCCGAGGGGCGGGCGCCGCGGCCGTGGCGCCCGCGGTGGCGTCGGCGAACGCCGCCGTGCCTCCGGTCAGCGGGAGCCGGGCCGACGTGCGGGACAGGTCGAGGGTGAGGGACGGCCGGGTGGACGGCGGGTCGATGAGGTCCTTGTCCGTGCCGGCGATGATCAGCGCCAGCCGGTGGCCGCGGGGGACGACGTGGTCGGTGGCCGCCAGGTCCAGGGTCATCGTGACGGCCTTGCCCGGGGTGAGCGGGACGCCCTTGCCGAGCGAGGCGTGGTGGCCGAGGTCGGCCCAGCCCCGGCTGAACACCGTGTAGTCGGTCCGGACCGTCCTGGCCGCGGTCTTCCGGAAGCAGGCGCTGTCCCCGGGTGTGCTCGCGCCCCAGCAGGTGCGGTCGGTGAGCGTGGTGATGCCCTCGGCCGCGTCGGCGTAGTCGCGGACGGTGTCCGGGCCGAGGTCCACCAGGACGGCGGACAGGTGGGCCGAGGCGGTGGTCGGGGTGGCGGTGACGGTCACCCGGGAGGAGCCGGACAGGCGCAGGTCGCGGGTGAGCGGTGCGGTGAGGAAGCCGGCCTTCTCGGGGGTCGGTGTGGTGAGCCGGGCGGCCCAGTCGGTCTCGCTCAGCGCGGGGTCGTCGGTGAAGGTCTCGGTGCCGGCGGCCCGGCGCAGGCCCAGGGTGCCGACGCCCGCGTGCGCGCCGGGGGCCGGGCGCAGGGTGGTGGTCCGGGTGCCGTGCGGCGGCCAGGACCTGGAGGTGACCCACTGGTCGGGGTGGCGTTCGACGTCGGCCATCGGCTCGCGGTCGACGCCGTTGTCGTAGCCGAGGAGCTCGTGGTCGAACCAGCGGTGCAGGGTGTCGACCCAGGCGCCGCGCCGGTAGTCGAAGGGGTCGACGTGCCCGGTCTGGGAGAGCCAGATCTTGCGCTCGACGCCGTGCTTCGCCAGCGCGTCCCACCACTGGCCGAAGTGCTTGGTGCGCACGTTGAGGTCCTGCATGCCGTGCGCGAGGAACACGCTCGCGCGGACCCGGGCCGCGTCCTTCACGTAGTCGCGTTCGGTCCACAGCGGGGTCCAGTCGCCGCTCGGCGGGCTGCCGTCGGCGAGCTTCTTCCGGACGGGCGCGCAGGCCGCGTGCGCGGCGTCGCTCTCGACGTAGCCGGCCAGTTCGTCGGGGCCGCCGTCGTACAGCGGGGCGCCCTGGGCGAAGTAGTAGTCGTACCAGGAGGAGATGGCGCTGATCGGGACGATCGTCCGCAGGCCGCGTACGCCGGTGGCGGCGACTCCGTTGGCGATGGTGCCGTCCCAGCTCTTGCCGATCATGCCGGTTCTGCCGTTGGTCCAGCTCGCCCTGACGGTCGTGGAGCCGGTGCGGGTCGTGTAGGCCCTGGCCCGGCCGTTCAGCCAGTCGATCACGGCCTTGGCGGACTGGATCTCGGAGCGGCCGCCGACGTCGACGCAGCCGTCGGAGCGGTTGGTGCCGGTCAGGTCGACGCCGACGAAGGCGTAGCCCCTGGGCACGAAGTAGTTGTCGTAGAACAGCGGCATCTGGACGACGCGGCCCTGCGCGTCGTACGTCTTGAGCTGGCTCTCGTTGCCGCGTCCGCAGCAGGAGTAGTACGGGCTGGCGTCCATGATGACCGGCACCTTGCGGCCCAGGCGGGCCGGTTCGGAGGGCCGGACGATGTCGGCGGCCACCCGGTCGGTCCGTCCGTCGCGGTCCGCGTCGAGGCCGGTGTCCACCCACACGGCCTCGCGGACGGCGTGTGCGTAGGAGTAGACGGGCCGGCTCTCGCGCGGCGCGGCGTGGGCGCCGGACGGGGTGAGGAGGGCGGCCGTCAGGGCTGCGACGGCAGCGGTCGCGAGCGTTCTCCAGGTCGTGAAGCGCGTGCGTGTCGGCATGGGCGGACGGTACCCCCGTCAACTCCCGTGCAGAAGAGGGCTTTACGGCAGCCGGGTGGCGTATTGCGGCCGAATGGCGATCGTGTGACGGCAGGTGCCATGGACAGGCCGGGGGCCACAGCGACTGAATAGGCTCCGAACAGACTTCCTGTCCCCAAGACTTGGAGCTGACGTGCACCGCAGAATCCTCGCGCCGGGCGCACTGGCGGCGGCCTCCCTCCTGCTGGCGATCCCGGCATCGGCCGCGAACCACGCCCCGGGCGCGCCGGGCATCGGCGACCCCTACTACCCGAACTACGGCAACGGCGGCTACGACGTCTCGCACTACGACCTGCGGCTGCGGTACCAGCCGGGGACGGACGAGCTGCGGGGCACCGCGACCGTCCTGGCGCGGACCACGCAGGACCTGTCCAGCTTCGACCTGGACTTCCTGCTGGACGTGAGCGAGGTACGGGTCAACGGCAGCAGGGCGGCCTTCACCAGGTCGGGCGAGCACGAACTCGTCGTCACGCCGGCGAAGCCGCTGGCGAAGGGCGCACCGCTCACCGTCGTGGTCCGCTACAACGGGGTGCCGTCGGCGAAGAGCGCCTACGGGTTCACCACGTGGCACCGCACCCCGGACGGCGCGGTGGCCGCCGACGAGCCGGAGGCGGCCTGGTGGTGGTTCCCGAGCAACGACCACCCCAGCGACAAGGCCACCTACGACGTGTCGGTGGCCGTGCCCGACGGCACGCAGGCCATCTCCAACGGCACGCTGCAGTCGACCGTCTCGAAGCTCGGCTGGACCACCTACAACTGGCGGCAGAACAAGCCGCAGGCGACCTATCTGGCCACGCTCGCCCTCGGGAGGTTCGACATCACCACCGGCACCTCCGACGGCGGGGTGCCGGTCCTCAACGCCTACAGCAAGGACCTCGGCGACAACGACGGCGCCGCGCGCGCGAGCGTGGAGCGCACCGGTGAGCTCGTGGACTGGCTGAGCGGCTATTTCGGGCCGTACCCGTTCTCCTCGGCCGGCGGCTACGTGCCCAACACCACTACCGGGTACGCGCTGGAGACGCAGACCCGGGTCTACTACAGCCCGAAGCAGTTCGCGGGCGGCTCCAACACCTCGGTGGTCGTGCACGAGCTGGCGCACCAGTGGTACGGCGACGACGTGTCGCTGAAGGGCTGGAAGGACATCTGGATCAACGAGGGCTTCGCCCGCTACGCCCAGTGGCTGTGGTCGGAGCACGAGGGCGAGGGCACCACGCGGGAACTCGCCGACTACGTGTACGCCTCCCACCCGGCCGACGACGCCTTCTGGACGGTCGCGCCCGGTGACCCGGGCCCGGACCACCAGTTCGACGCCGCCGTCTACGACCGGGGCGCGCTCGCCATCCAGGCGCTGCGCGAGGAGATCGGCGACGACGCGTTCTTCGCCGTGCTGAAGGGCTGGCCGAAGGAGCACGCGTACGGCAACGCGTCGGTGGCGGACTTCCAGAAGTACGCCGAGCGGGTGTCGGGCAGGCCGCTGGCCGCGCTGTTCGACACCTGGCTGTTCCAGCCGTCGAAGCCGGCCGCGCCCGCGGCCCGCGCGGCGTCGCTCGCCGGAGCGGGCGCGGACGTGACGCGGCCCCGGTCGTGGAAGCGGATCGAGGCGACGAACGACGTGCACGGGCACTGACGCCCGCACGGCTCACGCCGTGACGGCGGCCATCCGCTCGACGAGGGCGTCGAGGCGCATCGGTTCGGCGCGGGTGGCCGGGACGGTGCAGGCGTGGGCGCCTGCGACCGCCCCGTACCGGGCGCAGCGCAGGGGCGGCTCGCCGGCGAGCCGGCCGTAGAGGAACGCGGCCGCGAAGGCGTCGCCCGCGCCGTTGGAGTCGACCACCGGCGCGGGCGGGGCCACCGCCGGGATACGGGTCAGCTCGCCGTCGGCCAGCAGATACGCGCCCTCGGCCCCGGCGGTGGCGACGACGACCTCGGCCCGGCCCCGCTCGGCGATGCGCCGTACGGTCCGCTCGGGGTCGGCCAGCGCGGCCGCGGACAGGAAGACGACGTCCGCCGCGAGCGCGAACGGCTCGTGGTAGGGGTTCTCGCCGTCCCAGTCGTGCAGGTCGGTGGACAGGGGCACGCCGGTCTCGGCCAGCACGGGCAGGGACTGGGCGCAGGGCTGGGTGATGGTGACGTGGACGTGCCGGCTCGCCGTGGCGAGCGCGCGCAGCGTGTCCTCGGGGAAGCGGTCGCCGGGGTGGGCGCGGCTGGTGTCGTACAGGGACAGCCGCCGGCCGTCCGGGCCGACGAGGTTGACCGCCCGCTTGGTCCCGGCGGGGCCGGGCAGCGCGGTGAGCCCGATGCCGCGCTCCCGGTGCAGGGCGCGCACGAGGTCGCCCTCCGGATCGTCGCCGATCAGGTCCAGGTGGTGGGTGCGCAGGCCCAGGGCGTCCAGTCCCAGGGCCATGAAGTCGCCGGTCTGGCCGGCCCGGGTGCGGATGCCGGAGTCGATCCCGTAGCTGTCGGCGTACGGCAGCGGCAGCTCCGGGACGTACACGATCGTGTCCACCCCGGCCCCGCCCAGCACGAGCACGTCGATCGCGCCGGCCGCTCCGGCGGCTGAGGCCGCTTCGGTCTGCGAGGTCATCCCCCACCCTCCCCGTGGTCGTGCACCGTCGGACCGCAGCCTATGCGGGGCACGTGCACGGGGACACCGGGTTCGATCACTTCCCCGGCGGGACCGCTCGGTACGGGCCGAGCGGTCCCGCCGGGGCCGGCCGCTACTTCGCCGGCCCGGACAGTTCCCGCTCCGCGTCGCGGGTCACGCGGCGGCGGACGCCGAACCAGCCGGCGACCAGGAGGACGGCGATCAGGGGGATCAGCAGAAGGGTCTTGCGGCCGACCTCGGGGTCGTTCCACATCATGCCGAGGCAGGCCAGCAGGAAGGCGATCGTGGCGATCTCGGCGACCGGGCTGAACTTGAGCTGGAAGTGCGGCCGGGTGACCAGGCCCGCGCGGGCGCGGCGGACGAAGATCAGGTGGCAGACCATGATGATCACCCAGGTGCTGATGATGCCGAGGGAGGCGACGTTCAGCACGATCTCGAAGGCCTGGCTGGGCACCAGGTAGTTCAGGCCGACGCCGAGCACGCAGACCGCGCAGGTGAGCAGGATGCCGCCGTAGGGCACCTGGCTGCGGTTCATGCGGGCGGTGAACTTCGGCGCCGAGCCGGCCGTGGCCATCGAGCGCAGGATGCGGCCGGTGGAGTACAGGCCGGAGTTGAGCGAGGACATGGCGGCGGTCAGCACGACCAGGTTCATCACGTCGCCGGCCGCGGGGACGCCGATCTTCGACAGCACGGTGACGAACGGGCTCTGGTCGGCGGAGTACACCGAGCCGGGCAGCAGCAGGGCGAGCAGCACGACGGAGCCGACGTAGAACAGGGCGACGCGCCACATGATCGAGTTCACCGCGCGCGGGACGACCTTCTCCGGCTCGGCGGTCTCGCCGGCGGCGACGCCGACCAGCTCGAGGGCGGCGTACGCGAAGATCACGCCCTGCATGACCAGGACGACCGGCATCAGGCCCTGCGGCATGATGCCGCCGTGGTCGGTGATGACGCTCAGGCCCGGCTTCTCGCCGCCGACCTCGTGCTGGGTGGCGAGCAGGAAGATGCCGACGAACATGAAGCTCACCAGGGTCGCGACCTTGATGATCGCGAACCAGAACTCCATCTCGCCGAAGATCTTCACCGAGATCAGGTTCACCGCCAGCACCACCGCGAGGGCGATCAGCGCCAGCACCCACTGCGGGATGGCCGTGAACAGGCTCCAGTAGTGGGTGTACAGCGCGATCGCGGTGATGTCGGCGATGCCGGTGGTCGACCAGTTCAGGAAGTACATCCAGCCGGCGACGTAGGCGCCCTTCTCGCCGAGGAACTCGCGCGCGTAGCTCACGAAGGAGCCGGAGGACGGGCGGTACAGGACCAGCTCGCCGAGGGCCCGGACGACGAAGAAGGCGAAGACGCCGCAGACCAGGTAGGCCAGGGCGAGTGCCGGGCCGGCGGTGTGCAGGCGGCCGCCGGCGCCCAGGAAGAGTCCGGTGCCGATGGCTCCGCCGATGGCGATCATGTTGACGTGGCGGGCCTTGAGGTCCTTGCTGTAACCGGCGTCGCCCGCGTCCGCGGGGATCCGGTCCGCCTGGGGGCGGGCGGTGGCCTGTGCCGATTCCACGGCTTCCTTGCTCACGGGTGGTTCCACTTCCTGGTGCGCCCGGGCCTCGTGGGTCCGGGGTTCGTGCAGGTCCTGGCCCGCACCACCCTTGTGTCGCGGTACAGACCAAGGCAGCAGCTTCCCAGGGAGGTCACCCTCCATGCGATGGCCCATGTCACACCGGGGCACTTCTCACATGGTCGGCACATGTTTCACACCATTGGTGAGACAGCGATACTGCTGCACATGACGACGGACGCCACGACGGGGGACGCGGAGCCGGCCCTCACCATCGACGAGCTGGCCGCGCGGGCGGGCGTCACGGTCCGCACCGTCCGCTTCTACGGCAGCCGGGGGCTGCTCCCGCCGCCGGAGATCGGCCCGCGGCGGGTGGGGCACTACGGCCCCGGGCACGTGGCGCGGCTGGCCCTGATCGAGGAGCTCCAGCAGCAGGGCATGACCCTGGCGGCGATCGAGCGGTACCTGCGCCGGCTGCCGCCCGACCTGAGCCCGCACGACCTGGCCATCCACCGGGCGGTGGTCGCGTCCTGGGCGCCGGAGGCCGCGGAGCGGGTGTCCCGCCGGGAGCTGGAGCGGCGGGCGGGGCGGCCGCTCACGTCCGGGGACCTGGAGCGGCTCGCCGCGATGGACGTCCTGCGCCAGGAGGACGAGGACGCCTACCGGGTCGACGCCGGGCTGTTCCGGCTCGGTCTGCGGCTGCTGGACGTGCCGCTGTCGCAGGAGGCGATCCTCGCGGCGCGCAAGGTGCTCGTCGAGCACTCGCGCGCCGCGGCCCGCGAGCTGGCCCAGCTCTTCCGCGGCGAGGTGGCGGAGCGCGACGCCCGGGACGTGCAGTCCCTGTCGGAGCACATGCACCCGCTGGTGGTGCAGGCGCTGCTGTCGACGTTCCAGCGCTCGCTGCGGGAAGAGCTGAGCGAGTGGCTCACCGGGTCATGAGCGGGAGTCGGCGAACCGCTCCCCCTTCTCGGCCTTGGCCACCAGCAGCGCGGGCGGGGTGAACCGCTCGCCGTAGCGCTCGGCGAGCTCACGCGCGCGTGCCACGAAGCCGGGCAGGCCGCCCTCGTAGCCGTTGATGTACTGGAGCACACCGCCGGTCCAGCCCGGGAAGCCGATGCCGAGGATCGAGCCGATGTTGGCGTCGGCGACCGACGTCAGCACGCCCTCCTCCAGGAGCCGCACGGTGTCGAGCGCCTCGGCGAAGAGCATCCGCTCCTGCATGTCCCGGAACGGGATCTCGTGCCCGGCCTTCGTGAAGTGCTCGCGCAGGCCCGGCCAGAGCCCGGCCCGCCTGCCGTCCTCCGTGTAGTCGTAGAAGCCGGCGCCGCCGCTGCGCCCGGTGCGGCCGAACTCGTCGACCAGGCGGTCGATGACGGCCTCCGCCGGGTGCGCGGTCCAGGTGCCGCCCGCCTCCTCGACGGCCTTCCTCGACTCGTTGCGGATCTTGCGCGGGAGGGTGAGGGTCAGCTCGTCCATGAGGGAGAGCACCTTGGCCGGGTAGCCGGCCTGGGCGGCGGCCTGTTCCACGGAGGCGGGCTCGACGCCCTCGCCGACCATGGCGACGCCCTCGTTGATGAAGTGGCCGATGACCCGGGAGGTGAAGAAGCCGCGCGAGTCGTTGACGACGATCGGCGTCTTGTTGATCTGCCGGACCAGGTCGAAGGCCCGGGCGAGGGCCTCGTCGCCGGTGCGCTCGCCCTTGATGATCTCGACCAGCGGCATCTTGTCGACGGGCGAGAAGAAGTGCAGCCCGATGAAGTCGCCCTGGCGCTCCACGCCCTCGGCCAGCGCGGTGATGGGCAGGGTGGAGGTGTTCGAGCACAGCAGCGCGTCGGGCGCGACGACGGACTCGATCTCCTGGAAGACCTTGTGCTTGAGCGAGGTGTCCTCGAAGACGGCCTCAATGACCGCGTCGCAGCCCGCGAGGTCGGCCGCCTCGGCGGTCGGCGTGATCCGGGCGAGCAGCGCGTCGGCCTTCTCCTGGCTGGTGCGGCCCCTGGCGACGGCCTTGGCGCACAGCTTCTCGGAGTAGCCCTTGCCCTTGAGGGCCGCCTCCAGGGAGACGTCCTTGAGGACGACCTCCAGCCCCGCGCGGGCGCAGGAGTAGGCGATCCCGGCGCCCATCATCCCGGCGCCCAGGACGGCGACCCTGCGGACCGTGCGGGGCTCGACGCCCTTGGGGCGGTTGGCGCCGGAGTTGACGGCCTGGAGGTCGAAGAAGAACGCCTGGATCATGTTCTTCGAGGTCTGCCCGGCGGCCAGCTCCACGAAGTAGCGGGCCTCGATGACCTGGGCGGTCTCGAAGTCGACCTGGGAACCCTCGACGGCCGCCGCGAGGATGTTGCGCGGGGCCGGGTAGGGGGCGCCGTTGGTCTGCTTGCGCAGGGTGGCCGGGAAGGCGGGCAGGTTGGCGGCGAACTTCGGGTTGGCGGGCGTGCCGCCCGGGATCCGGTAGCCGGGCCGGTCCCAGGGCTGCCGCGACTCGGGGTTGGCGTCGATGAAGGCGCGGGCCTTGGCGAGCAGTTCCTCGGGGGTGGCGGCGACCTCGTGGACCAGGCCGTTCTCCTGGGCGCGGCGCGCGTTGTACTGCTGCCCCTGCAGGAGCACCTTGAGCAGCGCGTCGGCGATGCCCAGCAGCCGTACGGTGCGTACGACGCCGCCTCCGCCGGGGAGCAGGCCGAGGGTGACCTCGGGGCAGCCGATCTTCGTGCCGGAGGTGTCCAGGGCGACGCGGTGGTGGCAGGCGAGGGCGAGTTCGAAGCCGCCGCCGAGGGCCGCGCCGTTGATGGCGGCGACCACCGGCTTGCCGAGGGTCTCGATGCGGCGCAGGTTCCGCTTGATGGCGAGGCCGCCGTCGAACAGGTCCTGCGCGGTCTCCGGGGTGACCCGGATCAGGTCGCGCAGGTCGCCGCCCGCGAAGAAGGTCTTCTTGGCGGAGGTGAGGACGACGCCGCGGATGGAGTCCTTCTCGGCCTCCAGGCGGTCGGTGATCGCGGCGAGGGAGTCGCGGAACGCCTGGTTCATGGTGTTCGCGGACTGGTTCGGGTCGTCGAGGACGAGGGTGACGACACCGGTGTCGTCCTGCTCCCAGCGGATGGTCGTGCTCTCGGTCATGGCAGTCGTCTTTCGTTGAGGTCTCGTGATTCCGCGGGGAGTTCAGACGCGCTCGACGATGGTGGCGATGCCCATGCCACCGCCCACGCACAGGGTGGCCAGGCCGTAGCGCTTGTCCTGGCGCTCCAGCTCGTCGATGAGCGAGCCGAGGATCATGGCGCCGGTCGCGCCGAGCGGGTGGCCCAGCGCGATGGCGCCGCCGTTGACGTTGACCTTGTCCAGGGACAGGCCCATGTCCCTCACGAAGCGCAGCACGACCGCGGCGAACGCCTCGTTGATCTCGACCAGGTCGATGTCGTCGATGGTCAGCCCGGCCTTGGCGAGCGCCTTGCGGGCGGCCGGGGCGGGACCGGTGAGCATGATGGTGGGCTCGGAGCCGGAGACGGCGGCGGAGACGATCCGCGCCCGCGGGGTGAGGCCGTGCCGCTCGCCGACCTCCCTGGAGCCGATCGCGACCAGCGAGGCGCCGTCGACGATGCCGGAGGAGTTGCCCGCGTGGTGGACGTGGTCGATCTTCTCCACCCAGTGGTACTTCTGCAGGGCGACGGCGTCGAAGCCGCCCAGGTCGCCGATGTCCGCGAACGACGGCTTGAGTCCGGCAAGCGAGTCGGCGGTGGTGCCGGGGCGCATGTGCTCGTCGTGGTCGAGGACGACCAGGCCGCTGCGGTCCTTCACGGGGACGACGGAGCGGTCGAAGCGGCCCTCCTTCCAGGCGGTGGCGGCGCGCTCCTGGGACAGGGCGGCGTACTCGTCGACGTCCCGGCGGGAGAAGCCCTCGATGGTGGCGATGAGGTCGGCGCCGATGCCCTGCGGCACGAAGTTGACGGACAGGTTGGTCATCGGGTCGTTGAACCAGGCGCCGCCGTCCGAGGCCATCGGCACCCGGGACATGGACTCCACGCCGCCGGCGAGGACCAGGTCCTCCCAGCCGGAGCGGATCTTGGCCGCGGCGAGGTTGACGGCCTCGAGGCCGGAGGCACAGAAGCGGTTCTCCTGGAGGCCCGCGACGGTGTCCGGCAGCCCGGCGGCGATCGCCGCGATCCTGGCGATGTCGGAGCCCTGGTCGCCGACGGGCCCGACGACGCCGAGCACGATGTCGTCGATCGCAGCCGGGTCGAGGCCCGGGAAGCGGTCGCGGATCTCGTGGATGAGGCCGACGACCAGGTCGATGGGCTTCGTGCCGTGCAGGGCGCCGGTCGCCTTGCCGCGGCCGCGCGGGGTGCGGATCGCGTCGTACACGTACGCTTCGGTGCTCACTGATGTGCCTTTCGGGAGGGTGGGCCGAGCGGGACTCGGTCGCCGAGGGCGGGGTGGGTCGTCGGGTGGCCCGGTGGCCGGGGTCAGGCGCCGTCCGGGTCGAGGTCGTCGTTCACGAGGTCAGGTATGCCCCAGTCCCGCGCCACCGTCCCGGCGCCGGCGCCGGGCAGGGCCGGGCCGGTGCGGACGCCGGTGGGGGTCGCGGAGAAGCGCGGGGCGGGGGCCGGCTGGGTGATGCCGCCGTGGTCGGTGAAGGTGCCGCGGGCGGCCAGGTGCGGATGGTGCGGGGCCTCGCGCAGGGACAGCACCGGGGCCACGCAGGCGTCCGAGCCCTCGAAGCGGGCCGTCCACTCGTCCCGGGTGCGGGACTTGAAGCGGGCGGCGACCTGTTCGCGCAGCTCGCCCCAGCGGCTCCAGTCGTCGTGCGCCGGGGCCAGGTGGTCCAGGTCCAGCAGGTGCAGGAACTCCGCGTAGAACCGGGTCTCCAGGGCGCCCACCGCCATGTGACCGCCGTCGGCGGTCTCGTAGGTGCCGTAGTACGGGCAGCCGCCGTCCAGCAGGTTGGCGCCGCGCCGGTCCTGCCAGCCGCCGGCGGACAGCATGCCGTGGATCATCGCCGACAGGTGCGCGGCACCGTCCACGATGGCGGCGTCCACCACCTGGCCGGTGCCGGTGGCGCGCGCGTGGTGCAGGGCGGCCAGGACGCCCACGACCAGGTAGAGGGAGCCGCCCGCGTAGTCTCCGAGGAGGTTGGCGGGGACGGCGGGGGGCTCGCCGGGGCGGCCGATCATGCCGAGGGTGCCGGTGAGGGCGATGTACGTGACGTCGTGGCCGGCGCGGTCGGCGAGGGGGCCGTCCTGGCCCCAGCCGGTCATGCGGCCGTAGACCAGCCGGGGGTTGCGGGCGTGGCACGCGGCGGGGCCGACGCCGAGCCGCTCGGCGACCCCGGGGCGGTAGCCCTCGACGAGGACGTCGGCGCGCTCGACGAGATCGAGCACGCGCGCGGCGCCGTCCGGGGCCTTGAGGTCGACGACGACCGAGCGCTTGTTGCGGTTGGTCACGTCGTGCGCGGGGTCGATGCCGAGGCCGGGGCCGCCCGGCCGGTCCACCCGGACCACGTCGGCGCCGAGGTCGGCGAGGAGCATGGCGGCGAACGGGCCGGGCCCGATGCCGGCCAGTTCGACCACGCGCACACCCGAGAGCGGACCGTGGCCCGGCGTTCCTGCCGTCGTCATGCCGTCCTGCCCCCAAGCCCATGTGACACAACTGATGTAACACCGAGGATGCTAAGAACACGTTCCACTCGGCACAAGACCTGAACGAGCAAGCGCTTAGCCAAGTGCCCGGCGCCGGCATTCCCGGGCTGGTCGTCCGGCTCCGCACCATTCACGCTAGCCTCAGCCACCGACGGCGGCGCGGGCTGCGGAGGCAAGGGGTGACATGAGCAGGCTAAAGAGGACGGATCGTCCCTACGACCTGGTGCTTTTCGGGGCCACCGGCTTCGTCGGCACGCTCACCGCGGAGTACCTCGCGGCACATGCCCCCGAGGATCTGCGCTGGGCGGTCGCGGGCCGGGACGAACTCGCGCTGGAGCGGCTGCGGGCGCGGCTGCCCGGCGGTTCGGGCGTCGGGACGCTCCGCGCGGACGTCCGGGATCCGGCCTCCGTGCGCGCCCTCGCCGGGCACGCGCGCGTGGTGGCCACGACCGTGGGCCCGTACCTGGAGTACGGCGAGGAGCTGGTCGCCGCCTGCGCGGACGCCGGGACCGACTATCTGGACCTCACCGGCGAACCCGAGTTCGTCGACCTGATGTACGTCCGGCACGACGCACGCGCGCGGGAGACCGGCGCCCGGCTGGTGCACGCCTGCGGTTTCGACTCCGTGCCGCACGACCTGGGGGTGCACTTCACGGTGCGGCAGCTGCCCGAGGGCGTGCCGCTGACGGTGGACGGGTTCGTGACGGCCGACGCCACCTTCTCCGGGGGCACCCTGGCCTCCGCGCTGAACCAGTTCGCGCGCGGCGGGCGGATGGCGGCCGCGGCCCGGGAACGCCGGCGGCACGAGCCCCGGCTGCTGGGGCGGCGGGTGTCGGCGCCGGCGGGCGCCCCGCGGTTCGCCCCGGAGGTGGGCGCGTGGGCGCTGCCGCTGCCGACCATCGACCCGCAGATCGTGCGCCGCTCGGCGAAGGCGCTGGAGCGGTACGGCCCGGACTTCCGCTACCGGCACTACGCGGCGGTCCGGCGCCTGCCGATGGCCGCCGGCGGGGCCGCCGCCGTCGGCGCGCTCGCCGCGGCCGCCCAGTTGCCGCCCGCCCGGCGCTGGCTCTCGGACCGGCTCAGGCCCGGCGACGGGCCGAGCGCCGAGAAGCGGGCGCGGAGCTGGTTCCGGGTGCGCTTCGTCGGTGAGGGCGGTGGACGGCGGGTGTTCACCGAGGTCTCCGGCGGCGACCCTGGCTACGACGAGACGGCGAAGATGTTCGCCGAGTCGGCGCTCTGCCTGGCCTTCGACGACCTGCCGCCGACGGCGGGGCAGGTCACCACGGCGGTGGCGATGGGCGACGCGCTCACCGGGCGGCTGCGCGAAGCCGGCATCCGGTTCCGCGTCGCGGCGAGCCGCTGACCGACTGCCGCCAGGGGCCGCCGCACCGAGCCGCGGCCCTAGAGGGGCCACCGCACCAGGGTGCAGACCATCCCGCAGATCCAGCCGAGCCCGGCGAGCACCGCGAGCACGAGAGCGGCGTTCACCGCCCGCTCGACGGGCCGGTCCGGATCTGCGAGGGGCTTGTGCGCACGGTGCGTCGTCATGCCCCCACCCTGCCGCCCGGCCCGGACCCCGCACATCCGTGCGGCTACTCAGTCCCGGTACTCAGCGACCGCTTCCCTCAGCGCCTTTCTGCACAGGGCGTCCGCGCGGCGGGTCGACTCCGGCAGGCGGTAGCGGGGGGTCAGCGCCAGCGTGTGGGCCAGGGCGTTGTCCAGGGTGGTGCGGTGGCCGACGGACACGAACACCGGTTTGACGTGCGACCGGGTGCGCAGGGCGCGGCCCACCTCCTCGGCGCCGTCGAGGAGCGGGGCGGAGCTGCCGCGGTGGGGACCGGGGTCCTGGTGGGCGAAGGTGAACGGGTTCTTGGCGACGCCGATCGTCGGCAGGCCGGTGAGTACGCCGAGATGGGCGGCGAGGCCGAAACGACGCGGGTGGGCGAGGCCGTAGCCGTCGCACACCACCAGGCCGGGCGGACAGGGCAGGGCGTCGAGGGCGGCGCGTACGGTCGGGATCTCGCGGAAGGCCAGCAGCCCGGGTACGTACGGGAAGGAGACGCGGCCGACGGCGGTGCTCTCGGCGACGACCTCCAGGGTGGCCGCGTCCAGCACGACGGCCGCCGCGGCGACGAGGTCGCGCTCGTCGTCGTAGGCGACGTCGACGCCCGTCACCCGCCCCGATCCGGGCGGCGGCCCGGGCTCGTCGAGCACCACCCTCGCGCGCAGCTCGTCCTGTACGGCGCGGGCCTCGTCGTCGGTCACCGGCCAGTTCGCGGGTACGCCTGCGGTCCTCATGGTGAGCAGGACTGTACGACCCCGGGACGGCCCGGCGGGCGCCGGGGTAGGCTCGCGATCATGTTCGTACTGGAGCTGACGTACACCGCCCCGCTCGAGGACGTGGACGCCGCGCTGCCGGCGCACCGGGCCTGGCTCGACGAGCAGTACGGCAAGGGGTGCTTCCTGGCCTCCGGGCGCAAGGAACCCCGCGACGGCGGAGTGATCCTCGCCGTCGCGGAGAACCGCGCCCGCATCGAGGAGGTCGCCGCGGGCGACCCGTTCGTCGCCGCCGGGGTGTGCGAGTACCGCATCACGGAGTTCCGCGCCACGAAGACGGCTCCGGAGCTGGACCGCCACCGGCAGACGGCGGACTGACCGGAGCCGGTCAGCCCTTCTTGCGGTCCAGCGCGCGCCGCAGCTCGTCCTTGTTCATGTTCGAGCGGCCCTCGATGCCGCGCTGCCTGGCCTCGTTGTAGAGCTGGTCGCGGGTCGGTCCCTGGGGCCCGGTCCGGTTGCCGGACCGCTGACCGCCGCGCTTACCGGACGACATGTCCTGCGTCGAGCTGCGGCTGGCGGTCTTGGACTCGCCGGAGCGGGCGCGCTCCTTGTTCACGGTCCGGGCGGCGATCTCCTTCGCGCGCCCGGCGCTCTCACCCCGGTCCTGCGCGCTCTCCTTGATGTGCTCGTACTGGCGTTCGCGCTTGGGGCTGGAACCGGCTGGCATGATCGCTCCCTTCCTCTCCTCGCCTGTCTTCGGCGACGGGGGACGAGTACCCGGGTTCCGCACGCCTACGTCAGCGTTCCAGCCGGGCCACCCGGCCCTTCTCACCGGCTGCCCAGCAGCTCAGGTCGGGTGCGCAGGCCACGGTGTCGTACGAACCGGTGTCGACCGTGCGCCAGGTGCGGCCCCCGTCGGTGGTCAGGTCGGTGCCGGTCGGGCCGACGGCCAGCGCGGCGGCACGGCTGTGCGGGAGCCAGGCGACGCCGGAGCGGTAGGCGGGCGGCGGCGCGGTGACGGGGCGCCAGGTGCGGCCGCCGTCGGCGGTCACCGCGGCGGCCCGCGGCGAGGACTGGTCGGGGCGGTAGTCGCCGCCGACGGCGAGACCGTGCGCGCGGTCGCGGAAGGCGAGCCCGAAGACGCCCCTGGCGGGGTCGCCCGCCGGCACCGGCGTGTCGGCGGCCGTCCAGGTCAGCCCGCGGTCGGCGGAGTGCAGCACGCGCGCGCGGGCGGCGCCGCCGGTGGCCAGCCAGACGTCCTTCGGCCCCGCCGTGACCAGGCACTGGCCGCTCGCGGCGAAGCCGGCCTCGCCGTCCAGGGCGGCCGGCATGCCGGCGGAGGGCAGCACACGCCAGGTGCGGCCGCCGTCGCCGGTGGACAGGATGCGGAACCGGCCGTCCACCGGGTCGCTCATCGCGAGGCCGTGACGGTGGTCGAAGAAGGCGAGGCAGTCGTAGAAGGCCTTCGGGTCGGGGTTGCGGAAGGACTCGGTCCACGTCGTGCCGCCGTCGTCGGTGCGGTAGACGCGCGAGTCCTCGCCCTCGCCGATGGCCAGCGCCACCGCGCGCCGCCCGTCGAACGCCTCGACGTCCCGGAACTGCAGGTCGGCGGCGCCCGGCGGGGAGACGTTCCGCCAGTTCGCCCCGCCGTCGGTGGTGCGCAGCACGGTGCCGCCGGTCCCGGCCAGCCAGGCGGTCCGGCGGTCGACGGCGGCCAGGCCCCGGAAGCGGACCTGCGGGGCGCCGCTGTCCTTCGCCGCCCAGTGCGCACCGCCCCGGGCCGGCGCGGCCGCCCCGGCGGCGGCCGGTACCGCCGAGGCGGCCAGCGCCGCCGCGCACGCCACCCCCGCCGCCAGCAGCCGTTGCGTCCGTCCCCCGCGTCGCGTGCTCCCCATGCGCCTCATGGCGGGCGAAGCTAGCGGACCGTCACGGCACCGTCCAGGGGGCCCGGCGCCCCCAGCGGCCCCGGCGGCATCCCGGGGCCCGAAGCATGAAGGCGGTGACCGAGGTCACTCGTGTCCCGTGTGCACGGACTGGCCGAATCCGTCGTCTCCTCCAGTGCCGGGTGCCACACCGGGAGTACGTCCAGCCGTCACGAGGGAGCAAGGCGTTGTCCACCATGATCGAGCAGCCCGTAGAGGCCCGCCTCGTCGCCGCCGCACCGCGCATGCCCAGCATCCCCGCCACGTTGCGGTACGACCGGCGCGATCCGTTCGCCGTCCGGATGACCTTCCCCGCCCCGGCCACCCTGGAGGGTGTCGACGTCTGCTGGACCTTCTCCCGGGAACTCCTCGCGGCGGGCCTCGAGGGCGCGGAGGGCCACGGGGACGTACGCGTCCGGCCGTACGGCTACGACCGCACCGTGCTGGAGTTCCACGCCCCCGAGGGCACGGCGGTCGTGCACGTGCGCTCGGGCGAGATACGGCGGTTCCTGGAGGCGACCGCCGGCCTCGTGCCGGTCGGCCTGGAGCACCTCCAGCTCGACCTCGACCACGACCTCGCCGTCCTGATGCGGGACGCCTGACCGGGCGCGCGGCGCGCCCGCGCCAAATCGCGTTGACAGCCCCCAGCCCCCCTCGTACGTTGTACGTGGTCCTGTTGCCGTCGATTGGAGAAGGACGTTGCTCGTCTGAGGTCCTGAGACACCGCGCTCACACCGGTGAGGTGTGCGTGGCGTTCGACCTCGGCGTCCGAGCCGTCCTCCGGCACAGGCCCTCATTCATGGGCACTCCTGCTGCCCAGGCCTTCGGTTTCCGCCTCGCGGTGTCTCGACACGCGTCCGCACAGACCGCACCCAGCAACCGCGAGGCCTTCATGTCAATGTCCCTCACCTGCACGTCCCTGTCCTTCGCCTGGCCGGACGGCACCCCCGTCTTCGACGGCCTCGACGCCGCCTTCGGCCCCGGCAGAACGGGACTGGTCGGCGTCAACGGATCGGGGAAGTCCACCCTGTTGAAACTGCTCGCCGGCGAACTGACCCCGACCGACGGCACCGTCAAGGTGACTGGCGAGGTCGGCCACCTGCCGCAGAACGTCACGCTCGACACCACGCTCCGCGTCGACGAGGTCCTGGGCATCGCCGCACAGCGGGCCGCCCTGCACGCCATCGAGGCGGGTGACGTCGCCGAGGAGCACTTCGAGACGGTCGGCGACGACTGGGACGTCGAGGAACGCGCCCTGGTCACCCTCGGCGAGCTCGGCCTCGGCGACATCGGCCTGGACCGCACCGTCGGCGAGGTGTCCGGCGGCGAGTCGGTGCTGCTGCGACTGGCCGCGCTGCTGCTGCGCCGCCCGGACGTCCTGCTGCTGGACGAGCCCACCAACAACCTGGACCTGTACGCGCGCCGCCGGCTGTACGCGGCCGTCGCCGCCTGGCCGGGCGTGCTGGTGGTCGTCAGCCACGACCGCGAACTGCTGGACCTGGTCGACCAGATCGCCGATCTGCGCGCCGGGGAGATCGTCCGGTACGGCGGCAACTTCTCGGCCTACGAGGAGGCCCTCGCCGTCGAGCAGGAGGCGGCCGAGCGGATGGTGCGGGTCGCCGAGTCGGACGTGCGCAAACAGAAGCGCGAACTGGCCGACGCCCAGGTCAAACTGGCCCGGCGCAAGCGGTACGGGCAGAAGATGTTCGAGAACAAGCGCGAACCGAAGATCGTCATGGGCGCGCGCAGACGCGCCGCGCAGGAGTCCGCGGGCAAGCACCGCATCATGCACGAGGAACGGCTCGCCGACGCCAAGGAGCGGCTGGACGAAGCGGTCGAGGCGGTGCGGGACGACGACGAGATCCGCGTCGAACTGCCCTACACGGCCGTGCCGCCCGGCCGCCAGGTGCTCACCCTGGAGAACCTGGAGACGGCCTACGGGTCGCGTGTCGAAGGCATCCTCGATCTGCGCGGACCGGAGCGGATCGCGCTCGTCGGGCGCAACGGCGCGGGCAAGACGACGCTGCTGCGGACCATCGCCGGGGAGTTGCCCGCGGTGGCCGGGGAGGCGCTGACGCACGTTCCGCTGCGGTTTCTGCCGCAGCGCCTGGACGTGCTCGACGACGAGGCGACCGTCGCCGAGAACGTGGCCCGGTTCGCGCCGGGCGCCACCAACAACAGGGTCCGGGCGCGTCTCGCCCGCTTCCTGTTCCGTGGCGCGCGGGCCGACCAGAGGGCGGGCACGCTCTCCGGCGGCGAACGCTTCCGGGCGGCCCTGGCCGCGCTGATGCTGGCCGAGCCGGCGCCCCAGCTGCTCCTGCTGGACGAGCCGACCAACAACCTCGACATGGCGAGCGTCCGGCAGCTCACCTCGGCCCTGGAGTCGTACCAGGGCGCGCTGCTCGTCGCCAGCCACGACCTGCCGTTCCTGGAGTCGGTCGGCATCACCCGCTGGCTGCTGATGGAAGGAGGGAAGCTGAGGGAGACCACGCCCGAGGAGATCGCGAACCCGGGCCGGCCGGTGCCGCCGGGGGTCTCAGGAGGGGAACAGCCTGCTAACGAGGCGGAGTGAGGGTTTTGTCCTGCCCATGGCGGCCTGCATGATGGCGGTCCGGCCCCGCGTCCCGGGCGCCGGACCGCACCGCCGATCAGGAAAGGCCCGTCGTGCCCAGCAAGAAGGCCCTCGTCCGCCGTCCCAGCCCGCTGCTCGCCGAGGGGCTGGTCACGCACATCGAGCGGGCCGAGGCCGACGTGGAGCTCGCCGTCGAGCAGTGGGAGGCCTACGTCGAGGCGCTCGGCGCGCACGGCTGGGAGACGATCGAGGTCGACCCGGCCGACGACTGCCCCGACTCGGTGTTCGTCGAGGACACCGTCGTCATGTACCGGAACGTGGCGCTGATCACCCGGCCCGGCGCCGAGTCGCGGCGCGCGGAGACCGCGGGGGTCGAGGAGGCGGTGGCCCGGCTCGGCTGCTCGGTGAACTGGATCTGGGAGCCCGGCACGCTGGACGGCGGCGACGTCCTCAAGGTCGGCGACACGATCTACGTCGGCCGGGGCGGGCGCACCAACGCGGCCGGGGTGCAGCAGCTCCGCGCCGCGTTCGAACCGCTGGGCGCGCGCGTGGTGGCCGTTCCGGTGAGCAAGGTGCTGCACCTGAAGTCCGCGGTCACCGCGCTGCCGGACGGGACGGTCGTCGGGCACATCCCGATGGTGGACCGGCCGTCGCTGTTCCCCGGGTTCCTCTCGGTGCCGGAGGAGTCCGGCGCGCACGTGGTGCTGCTCGGCGGCCACAAGCTGCTCATGGCGGCGAGCGCCCCGAAGACGGCGGAGCTGCTGACCGATCTCGGCCACGAGGTGGTCACCGTCGACATCTCCGAGTTCGAGAAGCTGGAGGGATGTGTGACGTGCCTCTCGGTGCGGCTGCGCGGACTGTACGCCTGACGGAGTGTCGCCTCGCCTCGGACAGCCCCGGGACCTGCGGGTCCCGGGGCTGTCCGGCACACCGGTGAACTCCCCGCCCCAGGGCGCCTGATCAGCGGTCTTTACGGTGACCTTAACCTACGGCTTCGTAACCTACGGATTCGTAGCCTACGATCACGTAGGTTCCCCGGCACCGCTCGCCGGACCGTCCCCTTCACTCCCCCTTCTGCTCGGCGTCCCCCTGGAGTTCCCGTGACGATCACTTCCCCTCACCTCGGCAGCCCGTCCGCCTGGACCGACGCACGCCTGCTGTACGCGCTGGAGGAAGTGGTCGAGAAGGAGCTGAACCGGCACCTGAAGGTCGCCAAGGACTGGATGCCGCACGAGTACGTGCCCTGGAGCGACGGCCGCAACTTCCCCGGCCTGTTCGAGGACGGCGAGGCCTGGGGCAAGGAGCAGTCCGGGGTGACGGAGATCGGCCGGATCGCCCTCGTCGTCAACCTGCTCACCGAGGACAACCTGCCGAGCTACCACCACGAGATCGCCTCGCTGTTCGGCCGCGACGGCGCGTGGGGCACCTGGGTGCACCGCTGGACGGCCGAGGAGGGCCGGCACGGCATCGTGATGCGCGACTACCTGCTCACCTCGCGCGCGGTGGACCCGGACCAGCTGGAGCGGTTCCGCATGTCCCACATGAGCGAGGGCTTCGAGTCCGACAACCGGCACTCCATGCTGCACTCGATCGCGTACGTCGCCTTCCAGGAGCTGGCCACCCGGATCTCGCACCGCAACACCGGCCACCAGTCCGGCGACCCGGTCTGCGACCGCATGCTGGCCCGCATCGCGACCGACGAGAACCTGCACATGGTCTTCTACCGCAACCTGCTGAAGTCCGCCTTCGAACTCGCCCCCGACCTCACCATGCAGGCCGTCCGGGACGTCGTCGTCAACTTCCGCATGCCCGGGCACGGCATCCCCGGCTTCGAGCGGGCCGCGGCGCAGATGGCCATCGGCGAGGTCTACAACCTGCGCATCCACCACGACGACGTGCTGCAGCCCGTGCTGCGCTTCCTGAAGATCATGGAGATCGACGGCCTCGGCCCGGAGGGCCTGCGGGCCCAGGAGGAGCTGGGTCTGTTCCTGGGCGGCCTGGACGCCGAGGCCGCCAAGTTCGATGAGCGGCTGGCGGCGCGCAAGGCCCGCATGGCGGCGCGGGCGGCGGGCTGACGGAGCCGTCCGCGGGGTGTCAGCCGGAGGTGCGCCTCAGCGCGAGGCGCTCCTTCTCGGACAGGCCGCCCCACACGCCGAAGCGTTCGTCGTTGCTCAGCGCGTAGTCGAGACAGGCGGGGCGCATCTCGCACATGCCGCAGATGCGCTTCGCCTCGCGGACCGAGCTGCCGGGCTCGGGGAAGAAGAAGTCGGCCCCGGTCTGCGCGCACAGGGCCTGGGCCTGCCAGGCGGTGTCGGCCGGGGTGATCGTGTCGATGTGCATGGCCAGGATCGTGCCGTGCGCCGAAAAACGTTCGATCAACGCCGCGTCAACGCCGCGCGGGCACCCCGCCGGCATCGCGGCCGGCGCCCTGCCGCGAGGCGTGAACCGTCCCGATGATGCGCCGCGCGGCACGGCCGTGCACGGCGGCGCGCGGCGCCGGCGTCGAATCCGGCGGAGCCGGCCTCGGGCGGCGCCGGTCGCACAAGGGCCCGGCGCGCCGCGGCGCCTCGGCGGCGGTTGACGGCGGGCGGTGCCAGACTCGGCAGTGCAGAGGACGGGACCCGGTTCGCGGTCCCCCTGTCGAGGAGGGCGAAGATGCTCACCACCCGTTTCGTCAACGGCGCTCCGAACTGGGTCGATCTCGGCACCCCGGACCTGGACGGCGCCCTCTCCTTCTACGGCGGTCTCTTCGGCTGGCAGTTCCGGTCGGCTGGGCCGGACGCCGGCGGTTACGGCTTCTTCCAGCTCGACGGCAGGACCGTGGCCGGCGGCAGGCGGATCGGCCCTGAGCAGGGCCCGCCGGCGTGGACGGTGTACTTCCGGAGCGAGGACGCGCAGGCCACCGCCAGGGCAGCCGAACAGGCGCACGGCGGTGTGCTGTTCCCGCCCGTCGACGTGCTGGGCCAGGGGCACATGGCGGTCCTCGCCGACCAGGCGCGGGTGCCGTTCGGCATCTGGCAGCCGGGGCGGACGAAGGGCGTCGACGTGGCGAGCGAGCCGGGCGCGCTGTGCTGGGTCGAGCTGTACACGGCGGACATCGCGGCCGCCGCCGCCTTCTACCACAAGGTCCTCGGCCTGGAGACCTCCGGCGTGCCCTTCCCCGGCGGGACGTACACCGGCGTCAACGCCGCCGGGGCCGGGGAGGACGCGATGTTCGGCGGGATGGTGCCGCTGGCCGACGCCTCGGCCGAGGCGGAGGCCGGTCCGTACTGGCTGCCGTACTTCGAGGTCGAGGACACCGACGCCGTGGCCGAGGAGGCGCGGCGGCTGGGCGGCTCGGTGCGCATGCCGGCGACCACCGTCGAGGGCGTCGGCCGCATGGCCAAGCTGGCCGACCCGTACGGAGCCCGCTTCGCGGTGATCAGAAGCGGCTCGTCCCAGGGCTGAACGCGGGCCGGGTGCGGCGCGGCGTCCTAGGGCCTGTCTGACATGGGAATGGTCGGACAGGCCCTAGGCGGACGCGCGGCGGATCAGCGTGGTCGGCAGGACCACGCCGGCCGCCGGCGGATCCGCCGGCTCCCCCGCGCCGGCCCGGCCGGCGGGGCCGGCGAGCAGCAGCCGGGCCATCAGCCGGCCCATCTCCTCTATGTCCTGACGGACCGTGGTCAGCGGCGGGTCGCACTCCTCGGCGACGGGCAGCACGTCGTCGAAGCCGATCACGGCCACGTCCTCGGGCACCCGCAGGCCCCGCTCGCGCAGCACGCGCAGCGCGCCGAGCGCGGTGAGGTCGTTGGCCGCGAACACGGCGTCCACGTCCGGGCAGCGGTCGAGCAGTTCCCGCATGGCCTGTTCGCCGCCGCCCGGGGTGAAGTCGCTCTCCACCACGAGCCGGGGGTCGGCGTCGCCCATGACGTCCCGGTAGCCGTCCAGCCGGTCCACCGCCGAGGTCTGGTCCAGCGCGCCGGTGATGTGCGCGATCCGGGTCCGGCCGAGGCCCGCGAGATGGCGCACGGCCGCGCGGGCGCCGCCCCGGTTGTCGCTGTCGACGTACACCGGCCCGGGCGCTCCCTCGCCGTCGCTCCAGTCGGGCCGGCCGCCGAACACGGTGGGCACGCCCGCGTTGCGGATCAGGGCCGGCAGCGGGTCGTCGAGGTGCAGGGAGAAGACGAGCGCGCCGTCGACGTGGCCCCCGGCGAGGTAGCGGGCCACGCGCGCGTGGTCGGCGCGGCCCTCGGTGAGCAGCAGGACGAGCTGGTTGTCGTGGGCCGTCAGTTCCTTGCTGATGCCGCGCAGTTGCAGGGCGAAGAAGGGGTCGGCGAACACCCGGGCCTCGGGCTCGGCGATGACGACGGCGATGGCGTCGTGCCGCTTGGTGACCAGGCTGCGCGCGGCCTGGTTGGGCACGTACCCGAGTTCCTCGACCGCCCGCCGGACCCGCTCGACGAGCGGCTCCCGGACGCCGTCCCCGCCGTTGACCACCCGTGACACGGTGGCCCGGGACACCCCGGCCCGCGCGGCCACGGCCTCCAGCGTGGGACGCGACACTGCCTCGGTCACTTCGGGACTCCTCATCGGCGGCTGACGATCAGGATAGCCGCGCTCCGGCTGGTCGGACGGGCCGGTGCGGGGCCGGGCCGGGACTCGTCCGCGCCCGGCTTCCCGTCCTTCAGGAGGCCTGCTCCCGGCGGGCCCGGCTCGGCTGGACCCGCTTGGGCTCGCCCGGCATCTTCGGGTACTCCGGCGGGTACGGCAGGTCGCCCAGGCCGTGGTCGTGCTCGTCGCGGCGGGCCAGCTCCAGCAGGGCCTCGAGGGAGTAGGCGTGGTCGTCCATCCCGGCGTGCACGTCGCCGAGTTCCGCGAAACGCGCCGGCATGGTGGCGAGGTCGAAGTCGCGGGGCTGGGCCTCGCCGACCTCCTCCCAGCGCAGCGGCGCGGAGACGGGGGCGTGCGGGCGGGGCCGTACGGAGTAGGCGGAGGCGATGGTGCGGTCGCGTGCGGTCTGGTTGTAGTCGATGAAGATGCGCTCGCCGCGCTCCTCCTTCCACCACTTGATGGTCACCCGGTCCGGCATCCGGCGCTCCATCTCCCGGCCCACCGCGATGGCGGCGCGGCGGACCTGGGTGAAGGTCCAGCGCGGTTCGATGGGGACGAAGACGTGCAGGCCGCGGCCGCCGGAGGTCTTGGGCCAGCCGCGCAGGCCGCCGTACTCGTCGAGCAGGGCGCGCAGTTCGTGGGCGGCGCGGACGGCGTCGGCGTAGTCGGTGCCGGGCTGCGGGTCGAGGTCGATGCGCAGCTCGTCGGGGTGGTCGACGTCGCCGCGGCGCACCGGCCAGGGGTGGAAGGTGAGCGTGCCGTACTGGGCGGCCCACACCACGGCGGCCTCCTCGGTGGGGCACATCTCGTCGGCGCTGCGGCCGCTGGGAAAGGTGATGTGGGCGGTCGGGATCCAGTCGGGCATGCCCTTGGGGGCGCGTTTCTGGTAGAACCACTCGCCGCCGACGCCGTCCGGGTAGCGCTCCAGGGTGGTGGGGCGGTCGCGCAGGGCGCGCAGGATGCCGGGGCCGACGGCGGCGTAGTACCGCGCGAGGTCCAGCTTGGTGAAGCCGCGCTCGGGAAAGAACACCTTGTCCGGGCTGGACAGCCGTACGGTCCGGCCGGCCACCTCCAGTTCCACCGCATCACCCATGCGCCCACGGTAGGCGCACCCCGCACAGCGCGCATACCGGGCGGAGCATTGCGTATGCGGGCAGAATCGGACACATGGATCTTCCGGTGATGCCGCCCGTCAAGCCGATGCTCGCCAAGCCGGTGGCGAGGATCCCGCCGGGCATGCACTACGAGGCGAAGTGGGACGGGTTCCGGGCGATCGTGTTCCGCGACGGCGACGAGGTCGAGCTGGGCAGCCGCACCGGCAAGCCGCTGACGCGGTACTTCCCGGAGCTGGTGGCGGCGCTGAAGGAGCGGGTGCCCGGGCGGTGCGTGCTGGACGGGGAGATCGTGATCGCGCGGGAGGGCCGGCTGGACTTCGACGCGCTGACCGAGCGGATCCATCCGGCGGACTCGCGGGTGCGGACGCTGGCGGAGCGGACGCCGGCCTCGTTCGTGGCGTTCGACCTGCTGGCCCTGGACGACCGGTCGCTGCTGGACGTGCCGCTCACCGAGCGACGGGCGCTGCTGGAGGGGGCGCTGGCCGGCGTGGCGGCGCCGGTCCACCTGGCGCCCGCGACGACCGATGCCGAGGTGGCCGGGCGGTGGTTCGAGCAGTACGAGGGCGCCGGCCTCGACGGGATCGTCGCCAAGCCGCTCGGACTGCGCTATCTGCAGGACGAGCGGGCCATGTACAAGATCAAGCACGAACGGACGGCGGACGTGGTGGTGGCCGGCTACCGCTTCCACAAGAGCGGGCCGGTGGTGGGCTCGCTGCTGCTCGGCCTGTACGACGACCGGGGCGCGCTGCAGCACGTGGGCGTGTCCGCCGCCTTCCCCATGAAGCGGCGCGCCGAACTGGTCGAGGAGCTGGAGCCGTTGCGGATGACCGACGTGAGCGGGCATCCGTGGGCGGCCTGGGGGGAGGAGGCGGCGCACGAGACGGCCCGGCTGCCGGGGGCGCCGAGCCGCTGGTCGGGCAAGAAGGACCTGTCCTGGGTGCCGCTGCGGCCGGAGCGGGTCGCCGAGGTGGCCTACGACCACATGGAGAACGGCGCCCGCTTCCGGCACACGGCGCGGTTCCGGCGCTGGCGCCCGGACCGCACCCCGGAGAGCTGCACCTACGCCCAGCTCGAGGAGCCGGTGCGCTACGACCTGGCGGAGATCCTGGGCACCGGGGGCGGCGCCCCCTAGGGCCTGTCTGACCCTACGGCTGCATGAGGATCTTGATGGCGCCGTCCTGCTTGTGCTGGAACATCTCGTAGGCGTGCGGGGCTTCGGACAGCGGCACCCGGTGGGTGGCGAAGTCGTCGACGCCGAGCGGGTCCTCGTCCGTCAGGTAGGGCATGATCTGGTCGCTCCAACGCCGCACGTTGGCCTGGCCCATGCGCATCTGGATCTGCTTGTCGAACATGGTGAGCATCGGCATCGGGTCGGCCATGCCGCCGTACACGCCGCTGAGTGAGATGGTGCCGCCGCGCCGGACCAGTTCGATGGCCATGTACAGGGCGGAGAGCCGGTCGACGCTGAAGCGTTCGGCGATGGGCGCGCTGAGCTTGCGCGGCATCACGGCGGCGGCCGTCTGGACGAGCTTCGCGGCCGCGCCGCCGTGGGCCTCGGTGCCGACGGCGTCGATCACGGCGTCCGGGCCCCGGCCGCCGGTCTCGTCGCGGATCGCCTCGATGAGTTCCTTCTCGTGGTCGAAGGCCCTGAGGTCGTACGTCCGGGTGCCGCGCCGCTTGGCCCGGGCCAGCCGCTCCGGCACCAGGTCGATGCCGAAGACCTGCTCGGCGCCCCGGGCCATCGCGATGCGGCAGGCCATGTCGCCGATGGGACCGAGCCCGAGCACGGCGACGGAGCCGCCCGGCGGGACGGAGGCGTACTCGACCGCCTGCCAGGCGGTGGGCAGCACGTCGGAGAGGTACACGAACCGGTCGTCCGGCGGGCCCTCGGGCACCTTCATCGGCCCGAACTGGGCCTGCGGGACGCGCAGGTACTCGGCCTGCGCGCCGGGCACCGCGCCGTACAGCCGGGTGTAGCCGAACAGGGGGGCGCCCATGTGCTCGCCGGTGACCTGGGTGGTCTCGCACTGGGTCGGCAGCCCGGTGAGACACATCCAGCAGTTGCCGCAGGCGATCTGGAAGGGCACCACGACCCGGTCGCCCACCGAGAGGTCGGGCACGGCCGCCCCCACCTCCTCGACGATGCCCATCGGTTCGTGTCCGAGGATGTCACCCGGCGTCATGAACGGGGTGAGCACCTCGTACAGATGCAGGTCCGAACCGCACAGACCACTGGACGTGATGCGGATGATCGCGTCGGTGGGCTCCTCGATCCGCGGGTCGGGCACGTCCTCCACCCGCACGTCCCGCCTGCCCTGCCAGGTGACTGCCTTCATGGGGTAGCGCTCCCTTGCTCGCGTGCGCGCCGGTTCGCCCCGGCGCGTCCGGTTTGGGGTGGACGCCGGGTACCCGCGCGGGACCGTGTGAATCACCCGCTCCGCTTCTCCCGCCGCCCGCCGGGGTTGCGCCAGGGGCCCGTTCGGCCCAGCGCACGCGCGCGGAACCGGCCGACCGGGTATGGCCCGAACTGTGCCCGCGGGCACACAATCGAGCCATACGAACGGGGAGACGACGGTGGGAATGCGACAGGGGGCGCGCACGCGCCGTGCCCCGCTGACGGCGGCACTGATCGCCGTCACGGCGGCGGCATCGCTCACGGCGGGCTGCACCCGGCACCAGCCGGCCGACGACGCCCGCGCCCCGGCGCGGACCCCTACGCCGAGCGCCTCCCCCACGCCCGCCCGCACACCCGCGCCGGTCGCCGGATCACCGCTCACCGTGAAGATCGACAACGTGTCCGCCGCGCGCCCGCAGACCGGGCTCGGCGCGGCCGACGTGGTGTACGCGGAGCAGGTCGAGGGCGGTCTGAGCCGGCTGATGGCGGTGTACGCCACCCGGCTGCCCAAGTCGGTCGGGCCGGTGCGCAGCGCCCGCGAGTCCGACCTGGAACTGCTGCGCCAGTTCCACGAGCCGACGCTGGCCTACTCGGGCGCCCAGCGCAAACTGCTGCCGCTGATCGGTCGGGCGCCGCTGCGCGCCGAGTCGCCGGACGACGCGGCCGGCGCGTACTACCGGGGCGCCGGCCGGGCCGCGCCGCACAACCTCTATCTGCGCCCCGCCCGGCTGCTGTCCTCCGCGCCGGGCCGCGCCGCCCTGACCACGGGGTTCCGGTACGGTCCCGCGCCCTCCGGCGGCTCGCCCACCACCACGCATACCGTGCGCTACCCGGCGGCCCGCTTCACCTTCACCTGGTCCGAGGGCCGGGGCGGCTGGCTGGTCGCGATGGACGGCGCGCCCGCGACGACGACGGACGGCGGCCGCCCGGCGCCGCCGACCGTGGTCGTCCAGTACGTGCGGATCCGCTCCTCGAAGTACCACGACGTGCTCGGCAACCACACGCCGTACACCGAGACGGTCGGCTCGGGCAGAGCCGAGGTGCTGCGGGACGGGCGGTCCTTCGAGGCGCGGTGGTCCCGGCGGGCCGCGGCGGACGGCACGCGGTTCACGACGGCGGACGGCGGCCGGATGAACTTCGCCGCCGGGCAGGTGTGGGTGGTGTTCGCCGCCGCCTCCGGCTGACCGGTGGCGTCAGCCCTGCTGGAGGGCCGGCGGCTCCGCCGGGTTGCGCAGCTCCTCGGTGGCGTCCGCGACCCGGCGGATCAGGTCGAAGAACACGGTCCGCTCCTCGGCGGTCAGCGGGGCGAGGAAGACCTGGTTCATCCGGGCGGTGCGCACGGTCAGCCTGCGGTGGGTGCGCAGTCCGTCGTCGGTGAGGCGGAGCAGGAAGCGGCGGCCGTCCTGCGGGTCGCGCACCTTGTCCAGCAGCCCGCGGCGGCCGAGCCGGCTGATGACCTCGGCGATGGTCGACCGGTCCAGGCCCACCCGCTCCCCCACCGTCCGCTGGTCGAGACCCGGCTCGGCGACGAGCGCGTTCAGGACCGCGAACTGGGGCGAGGTGATCTCCTCCGAGACCATCGTGTTCCACAGCAGGTAGTGCGCCTGCTGGAGCCGCCGGGCCAGGTGTCCGGGATGGGTGGTGAGGTCCACCGCGGCCATGTGCGCTCCCTGATCAAGAATCGTAGGTGCACTGAACAATACCCTTGGATGTCCCCGCTGTCTGCGGGTGAGCCGTGCGGTTCTGCCAGCTCTTGACGGTTCACGCGACCGGTGGCAGCGTGAGCGGCATCTCGTCGAAATACTCAGTGCGCTGACTAATTGCGCGGAGATGGGGCTTCACGGATGGACAAGGTGGTCGCCACGGCCGCCGAGGCGGTGGCCGACGTGCCGGACGGCGCGTCCCTCGCGGTCGGCGGCTTCGGGCTGAGCGGTGTGCCGAACGTACTGATCCAGGCGCTGTACGAGCGCGGCACGACCGGCCTGGGCGTCGTGTCGAACAACTGCGGGGCGATGGACTCCGGCCTCGCGGTGCTGCTGGCGGCCGGCCGGATCGCCCGGGTGACCGGCTCCTACATCGGCGCCAACAAGGAGTTCGCCCGCCAGTACCTGGCCGGTGAGCTGGAGGTCGAACTGATCCCGCAGGGCACCCTCGCCGAGCGGCTGCGCGCGGGCGGCGTCGGCATCCCCGCGTTCTACACCCCGGCGGGCGTGGGCACCCAGGTCGCCGACGGCGGGCTGCCCTGGCGGTACGACGGCTCGGGCGGGGTCGCGCTCGCCTCGCCGCCGAAGGAGGTGCGGGAGTTCGACGGCGTGGAGTACGTGCTGGAGCGCGGCATCCGCACCGACTTCGCGCTGGTGCGCGCCGCGCGGGGCGACCGGCACGGCAACCTCGTCTTCAACAGGTCCGCCCGGAACTTCAACCCCCTGGCCGCGATGGCCGGGCGGGTGACCGTCGCCGAGGTGGAGGAACTGGTGGAGCCCGGGGAGATCGACCCGGACGCGGTGCACGTGCCCGGCGTCTTCGTGCGGCGCGTGCTGCCGCTGACCCCCGAGCAGGCGGCGGACAAGATGATCGAGCGGCGGACGGTGAGCTCCTGATGGCCTGGACACGCGAGGAGATGGCCGCCCGCGCGGCCCGCGAACTCAGGGACGGCCAGTACGTCAACCTCGGCATCGGCCTGCCGACGCTGATCCCCAACCATCTGCCGCCCGGCGTCGAGGTGGTGCTGGAGTCGGAGAACGGCATCCTCGGCACGGGACCGTACCCGGCCGACGACGAGGTCGACCCGGACCTGATCAACGCGGGCAAGGAGACCGTGACGGTGCTGCCGGGCGCCTCCTTCTTCGACTCGGCGCTGTCGTTCGCGATGATCCGCGGCGGTCACATCGACGTGGCCGTGCTCGGCGCGATGCAGGTGTCCGCGGGTGGCGACCTCGCCAACTGGGCGGTCCCGGGCAAGCTGGTCACCGGCATCGGCGGCGCCATGGACCTGGTGCACGGCGCCCGGACGGTCGTCGTCGTCATGACGCACACCGCCAAAGACGGGTCCCCGAAGATCCTCAAGCAGTGCACGCTGCCGCTCACGGGCAAGGCCTGTGTGAACCGGATCATCACCGACCTGGGTGTCCTGGACGTCACCGAGGAGGGGCTGACCCTCGTGGAGACCGCGCCCGGCGTGAGCGTCGACGATGTGGCCGCCCGCACCGACGCCGAGCTGACCGTCGCGCAGAGCCTGCTGTGAAGGCCGTCGACACCACTTCCGTCCTCGATCGCCAAGAAAACGCCAGGAATCACGATGACTCTCACCCAGCAGGACATCGACCAGGAGATCGCGGCCGAGCACGCCGCGTACGAGAAGCGGGTCGCCGACGGCGCCCCCGTCGAGCACCATCCGCGCCGGGACTACGCGCCCTACCGCTCGTCGGTGCTCCGCCACCCCGCACAGCCGCTGGTCGCCATCGACACGGCGCAGGACCCCGAGCTGGTGGAACTGCGCTCCCCCGCCTTCGGGGAGCGCGACATCACCGCGGTCGACAACGACCTCACCCGGCATCACCGGGGCGAGCCGGTCGGCGAGCGCATCACCGTCTCCGGCCGGCTGCTGGACCGTCACGGGCGGCCGGTGCGCGGCCAGCTCGTGGAGATCTGGCAGGCCAACTCGGCCGGACGGTACGCCCATCAGCGTGAGCAGCACGACGCCCCGCTCGACCCCAACTTCACGGGCTTCGGCCGCACCCTCACCGACGCCGAGGGCCGGTACCACTTCACCACCGTCCAGCCCGGCCCGTACCCGTGGCGCAACCACCTCAACGCCTGGCGTCCGGCGCACATCCACTTCTCGGTGTTCGGCGCGGCGTTCACGCAGCGACTGGTGACGCAGATGTACTTCCCGAACGACCCGCTCTTCCCGTACGACCCGATCCTGCAGTCCGTGACGGACGACGCGGCGCGGCAGCGGCTGATCGCCACCTACGACCACGGCCTGTCGGTGCCCGAGTTCTCCCTCGGCTACCACTGGGACATCGTGCTGGACGGCCCCGCCGCCACCTGGATCGAGGAAGGACGCTGACCGCAGCGATGACGCAGACCGACACCGGCAGCCCGGAGAACGTGCTGCCCACCCCGTCCCACACGGTCGGCCCGTTCTACGGGTACGCGCTGCCCTTCCGCGGCGGCGAGGACATCGCCCCGCTCGGGCACCCCGACACCGTCACCGTGCACGGCCACGTCCTCGACGGCGAGGGGAAGCCGGTGCCCGACGCGCTGGTCGAGCTGTGGGGGCCGCGCCCCGACGGCACCGTCCCGCGGGTGGACGGCTCCATGCGGCGGGACCCGGCGACCGGCGGCCACCTGGGGCGCAACGGCGTGGAGTTCACCGGCTGGGGGCGCATCCAGACCGACGCGGACGGCCACTGGTACGCGCGGACGCTGCGGCCGGGCGCGCGCGGGGGCAGTGCCCCGTACCTGAGCGTGTGCGTGTTCGCGCGCGGCCTGCTCGTCCACCTGTTCACCCGGATCTACCTGCCGGGCGACGAGGCGGCGCTGGCCGCCGATCCGCTGCTCGCCCGGGTGGGCGACCGGCGCGGCACGCTGATCGCCGGGGACGAGGGCGCCGGGACCTACCGCTTCGACATCCGCCTCCAGGGCGAGGGCGAGACGGTCTTCCTGGAGTTCCGGTGACTTCCCCGGCCGCCGGACGCCCGGCGCCGCCGCAGGACGGTGACACCGGTCTGCTCGCACCCGGGTGGGCCGGCACGGCGGCCGCCGCCGCGACCGGCGACACCGCCTATCTGCGCGCCCTGCTCGACGCCGAGGCGGCCCTCACCCGCGCCCTGGCCGCGCTCGGTCTCGCCCCGGCGGCGGCCGCCGCCGCGGTGACGCAGGCGGCCGGCTCCGGCCGCTTCGACGTCCGCTCGCTCGCCGAACGGGCCCGCGGCGGGGGCAACCCGGTCATCCCGCTGGTCGCCGACCTGACGAAGGCGGCGGGCGAGGAGCACGGCCCGTACGTGCACCGGGGCGCCACCAGCCAGGACATCATGGACACGGCGACGATGCTGGTCGCCGCGCGCACCCTGGACCCGGTCCTCGACGACCTCGGCCGGACCGAGCGTGCGCTGGCCCGCCTCGCCGCGGACCACCGGGACACGCCGATGCCCGGACGGACCCTCACCCAGCACGCGGTGCCCACCACGTTCGGGCTGAAGGCGGCCGGCTGGCGCTCGCTGGTGCTGGACGCCCGCGACCGCGTGCGCCGGGTACGGGACGCGCTCCCCGTCCAGCTCGGGGGCGCCGCCGGAACCCTGGCGGCGTTCCGCGCCTACGGCGCCGGCGACCCGCACCAGCTCATCCGAGCCTACGCCCGCGAACTCGGCCTGGCCGCGCCGCCGTTGCCCTGGCACACGCTGCGCACGCCGGTCGCCGACCTGGCCGGCTGCCTGGCCTTCACGGCGGGGGCGCTGGGCAAACTCGCCGTGGACGTGCTGACGTCGTCGCGCACGGAGACCGGCGAGGTGAGCGAGGGCAGCGGGGGCGGCTCGTCGGCCATGCCGCACAAGGCGAACCCGGTGCGCTCGACGCTCGTCGCGGCCGCCGCCCGGCGCGCCCCGCAGCTCGCGGCCACCCTGTACGGCTCGCTCGCCGCCGAGGACGAACGGCCGGCCGGCGCCTGGCACGCCGAGTGGGAGCCGCTGCGCGACCTGCTCCGGCTGGTGGGCGGCGCCGCCGCGGACGCGGCGGGGCTGGCCGAGGAGCTGCGGGTGCACCCCGCGGCGATGCGCCGGAACCTCCACATCACCCGGGGGCTGATCGTCTCCGAACGGCTCTCCGCCGCGCTGGCGCCCGTGCTCGGCCGGGCCCCGGCCAAGGAGCTGCTCACCGAACTGGCCCGCCGCGCCCACGACGAGGACCGCCCGCTTCGTGAACTACTCGCCGAAGTACCCGAGTTGAAGGAGGTCGACCTGGACGACCTCACCGACCCCGCCCGCTACACCGGCTTCGCCGGTGCCCTCACCGACCAGGCCCTGGAGCGTCGTTGACCCTGCACCTCCTCAACCACCTCGACGAAGGACCCGCGTCCGCTCCCCCGCTGCTGCTCGGGCCGTCGCTCGGCACCTCGTACGCGCTGTGGGACGCGGTCGCGCCCGAGTTGTCCACCGGCCACCGGGTGGTCCGCTGGGACCTGCCCGGCCACGGCGGTTCGGCGGCGGACCTGATCGGGCCGGGCGCCACCGTCGGCGACCTCGCCGCCCTCGTGCTGTCGCTCGCCGACGCGCTCGGCATCGAACGGTTCGCCTACGCGGGAGTGTCGATCGGCGGGGCGGTCGGCCTGCAGTTGGCCGCGCACCATCCGGAACGGCTCACCTCGCTCGCGGTCGTCTGCTCCTCCGCGCACTTCGGCGGCGCCGCCCCCTGGCGGGAGCGGGCCGAACGGGTGCGCCGGGAAGGCCTCGAGTGGCTGGTGGAGAGCGCCGACGCGCGCTGGTTCACGCCCGGCTTCACCGTGCCCCGGCTGGTGCGGGACCACCGGGAGGCCGACCCCGGGGGCTACGCGGCCTGCTGCGACGCGCTGGCCGCCTTCGACCTGCGCGACCGGCTCGCCGGGATCACCGTGCCGACGCTGCTCGTCGCGGGCCGGGAGGACCCCGCGACGCCTCCGGCGCATCTGCGGGAGATCGCGGACGCGGTGCCCGGCGCCACGCTCCTCGAACTGCCCGGCGCCTCGCACCTGGCGCCCGCGCAGGTCCCGCGGGCCGTCGTCGCCGCCCTGCGCACCCAGCTCGACGGGACTCCGGCGAGCGGGATGGCGGTGCGCCGCGAGGTGCTGGGCGATGCGCACGTGGACCGGGCGCAGGCCCGGCAGACCCCGTTCACCGCGCGGTTCCAGGACTTCATCTCCCGCTACGCCTGGGGCGAGATCTGGACCGATCCGACGCTGTCCCGGCGCGAGCGCAGCATGATCACGCTGACCGCGCTGGTCGCCCACGGCCACTACGACGAGCTGGCCATGCACGTCCGGGCGGCCCGGCGCAACGGGCTGACACCGGACGAGATCGGCGCGGTACTGCTGCAGACCGCCGTGTACTGCGGGGTCCCGGCGGCCAACTCGGCCTTCGCCACGGCCCAGCGAGTGCTGTCCGAGGAGGAGACGCCCTGACGGCCCCGGGCCGGTGCGGGTGTTACGGGTACAGGTACAGGGAGGCAACGCCCTGCCGCTCCCGCGCCGGCGCCGGCCGGCAAACCCCTGACGCACCGCGTCTCAGCGCAGCCCGCGCGCCGTCTCCAGCATCTCCCGGGCCTGTGCCGCCAGGCCGTCCGCTCCGCAGGAACGGGCCAGGGTGAGGCCGCGTTCGAGTTCCGCGACCGAACGGGTCGCGATGCCGTACTCGACCCGGGCCGCCGCGTGCTCGTACTGGCAGGGCGAGGCCTCCAGGTAGGCGACGGCCCGGGCGGCGAGGCGCACCGCGCGCTGGCCGGTCTCCAGGGCGGCCGACAACCGCAGGGCCTCGCCGATGGCGGTGTCGGTGCCGAACCGCTCGGCCTGCCGGCGGGCGTCCGCGGCGAGCCGGGCGGCGCGCGCCGGGTCCTGCACGGCCAGGGCCCTGGCGAGGTCGAGGGACCAGGGGGCGAGGACCGGGTTGTGGCCGCCGCGGGAGGCGGCGGTCTTCTCCGCGGCCTCCAGTTCGTTGACGCCGTCCTCGGTGCGGCCGACGGCGAGCAGCAGCCGGCCGCGCACGGAGCGGATGTCGGGCAGCACGATGGTGGACGGATAGGGCGGGGCGAAGCCGTACCGCCCGGCGATCGACCAGGCCTCCTCGACGTCGCCCCGGGCCAGCAGGGTGTCGACCAGCCCGCAGGTCGCGGACCAGTACAGCGGCAGGCCGCGGCCGACGCGCTCGGCGAGCACCAGCGCCTCGCGCAGCGCGGTCTCGGCGTCGCGCAGCCGGCCCTGCCTGCGGTAGGCGAGCCCCAGGAACGCGTTGGCCAAGGAGAGGTGGCCGCCACGCCAGCCGGCGCCGGTGTAGGCGCGCAGGGCCTCGGCGAAGAGGCTCTCGGCGCGGTCGAGCCGGTCGGCGTAGGCGTACGCGCTGCCGAGCATCATCAGCAGCTCGATGCCCCACTCGCCGTCGGTCCAGCCGAGCCCGGGCGCCAGGCGGCCGTTGACCAGGGCACGGTCGCAGGACTGGACGACCTCCTCGGCGCTCTCGCCGTGGGTCATGGCGTCGAAGCCGCGCAGGATCAGCAGGGCGCGTTCTGAGTTGTCGCGGCCGGTGCAGGTGGCGGCCAGTTCGGCCAGGCGCCGGGACCGTTCCTGGGAGACGGTCTCGCCGTGGATGCCCTCCCACATGAACTGCACGGCCTGCAGCCGCATCCGCACCGGGGACGCCGGGTGCCGGGCGGCCTCGGCCTCCACGGTGCGGACGGCGTCCTCCAGCTCGTCGTTGTGCAGCAGCGCCTGGGAGAGCCGGACGACGGCGTCGACCCGCTGCCCTTCGTCCAGACCGGGCATGGCGAGGGCGCTGCGCAGGTGCTCGACGGTGACGGCGGGCGCGGTCAGCAGGGTGGCCCGGCCCAGTTCGTAGAGCACGTGGGCGTGGGCCTCGGGGCGCGGCGGCTCGCGCAGGGCGCGTTCGAGACAGCGACGGGCCGCGTCCGGCGCGCCGACGGCCAGGTGCTCGCGGGCCGCCTCGCGGAGCTGTTCGACGAGTTCCTCGTCGTCGTCCGGGTGCACCTTCAGCAGGTGCCGGGAGGCCTCGGCCGCGCCGTGTCCGGTCTCGGTGAGGATCTGCGCGGCGACCCCGTGCATCGCGGTGCACACGCCGGCCGGGATGGAGTCGTACACGGCGGAGGCGATCAGCGGGTGGACGAACTCCAGCTCGCCGTCGCCGGAGTCGGCGCCGGCCACGAGGTCGGGCGCAGTGAGGATACGGGCGTTGCCCAGCAGTTCGGCGCAGCCGTGGGCGACTTCGGGGCTCATGCCGGCGAGCCGGGCGACGAGGTCGACGGAGATGCCGGTGCCGAGGATGGCGGCCGCCCAGGCGAACCGGGTGGCCTCGATGCCGAGCCCCTTGAGCCGGTCGACGAGGCCGCCGCCGCGGGCCGAGCGGTTCAGGGCGCGCAGTTCGCCGGCCCGGCCCTCGACCGGCTGGACCTCGCTGTCCCGCACCTTGGCCAGGAGTTCGACGGTGTCGTAGGGGTTGCCGCCGGTGACGGCCCAGACCTCGCGGCAGAACGGGTCGTCGGCGTGCCGCCCGACGGTGGCGCGGGTGATGCCGGCGGTGGCGTCCGGGGTGAGGGCGCTGAGGTTGACGGGGCGGGCCGCGGCGGCGACCGCGTCGAGGTGCCGGGCGCCCTCGCCGGTCACCCCGCCGGGGCGGCGGGCGACCACGACCAGCACGGACAGGTCGTCGAGGCGTTCGGCGAAGCCGGAGAGCCAGCGCAGGGTCTCCTGGTCGGCCCAGTGCGCGTCGTCGACGAGCAGGACCAGCGGCCACTCGCGGCGGGCGAGCCGGCGTACGGCCGCGACGAGTCCGTCGCACACGTACTGCGGGTCGGCGGTGCCCTCGTGGGGATCCACTATGCCGAGGGCGGGGCCGGCTATGTCGTACCAGTCGCCCAGGTAGTCCCGGGCCTCTCCGGGCAGCAGGGAGACCAGCGCGGGCTGCAGCAACTGCCGTACCACGTTGAACGGGACCGACCTGAGCGTCTCGCCGCCCCGGGCGGACCACACGGTGCAGCCGCGGCGTTCGGCCATCCGGCGGGTCTCGTTCAGCAGCGCGGTCTTGCCGAGGCCGGCCTCGCCCCGGAGGACGAGCAGGCTGCCCGCGGACGACCGGTCGGCGCACAGGGCGTCGAGCGCCTGTGTGACCGTGGCGATCTCCGTGTCCCGCTCCCACAGGGGAGCCGAGCCGGTCGCCGGCGGCCGTCCCTCCGTCATCCCGTTACCTCCCCGGGTCGCCCGAATGACGTACAGACCCCGAGCGTAGCCGTCCGGTGGGATGTGTGGTGACCGGTCGGCGCACGTGTTGCCCCGCCGGGTGAGGAAAGTCGCGGCCGGGCGACGCGCACCCGGCCCGACCAGCCGGTGTTCAGCGGACGGACCGTCAACAGGACTGTGCATGAAGCAGCTTTCCGAAGTACCCGGTGATCACGGGGCGCCGGGGACGCCCGACCCCGCGGCGCCCCGGAGGCGGGTGGTGCGGGCGGTGGCGGCGGGATCGGTGGGCAACCTCGTGGAGTGGTACGAGTTCGGTGTCTACGGCGCCCTCGCCACGGTGCTCGCCGAGCGGTTCTTCACCCCGGCAGGCGGGAGCGCGGCCGAGGGGCTGGTGCGGACGTACGCCTCCTTCGCGCTGGCGTTCTTCTTCCGCCCGCTCGGCGCCGCGCTGTTCGGCCGGCTGGGCGACCGGCTGGGGCGGCGGCCGGTGCTGATCGCGGTGATCACGCTGATGACGGCCGCCACGACGCTGATCGGCGTGCTGCCCACGTACGCCACGGCGGGCGCCCTGGCGCCCTGGCTGCTGACCTTCCTGAGGGCCGTTCAGGGCCTGTCGGCGGGCGGCGAGTTCGGCGGGGCCGTGGCCGTGCTGACGGAGCACGCCCCGCCGGGCCGGCGTGGCCTGTACGGCGCGTGGCAGTCGTTCACCGTGGCGCTGGGCCTGCTGGCCGGGACGTCGGTCGCGGCGGCCACGGCCTCGGTGCTCACCGGGGCCCAGCTCGCCGACTGGGGCTGGCGGTTGCCGTTCCTGCTGTCACTGCCGCTGGGACTGCTCGCGCTGTGGCTGCGGACCGGCCTCGAGGAGACGCCGGAGTTCCGGGCGCGGGGCCGCGCGCCGGCCGTGGCGGACGGCGGCCGGGCGGTGGCGGGGACGGTGCTGCTGGGCGCCGGCCGGATCATGGGCTGGGCGGCGGCCGGATACACGTTCCTCGTCGTCCTGCCCTCGTACCTCCAGTCCGCGCTGCACACGGACGTCCGGCAGGCGCTGGTGGCCACCGTGCCGGCGGTCGCCGGGTTCGCCGCCGCGATCCTCCCGGCGGGCCTGCTGAGCGACCGGATCGGGCGGCGGCCGGTGATGCTGACCGGGGCGGTGCTGGTCGTCGTCATCGCGGTGCCCCTGTTCGACCTGCTGCAGGACCCCGGCGCCGCCGGCCCGGTGCGAGGCGCCGCCGTGGCGGCCGCCGGCGCGGTGGTGGGCCTGATGGCCGGGCCGGGACCCGCCCTGCTGGCCGAGCAGTTCCCGGCCCGGGTGCGCTGGACCGGTCTGGGGCTCGCCCACTCCCTGTCCAACGCGGTGTTCTCCGGCTGCGCGGGGCTGATCATCACGGAGGCGGTGCGGCGCACCGGGAATCCGGACGTGCCCGCCTACTACGCGGCGGCGGCCTGCGCGCTCAGCGTGCCGGCGCTGCTGTGGCGGCCCTCGGGAAAGGCGGGTTGAGCGGTGCGGGTGATCGGGCTGATGTCGGGGACGTCGTACGACGCCGTGGACGCGGCGGCGGCGGATCTGCGCCTGGACGGCGACACGCTGGTGCTGGAGCCGCTGGGCATGGTGAGCACGCCGTACGAGGGTGATCTGCGCGCCGCGCTCGCGGCGGCGCTGCCGCCGGCCGCCGTCCCGCTCGCCGAGGTGTGCCGGCTGGACACCCGGATCGGGCAGGCGTTCGCCGCGGCGGCCGTCCGTGCCGACCGTGAACTGTGCGGCGGCCGCGGCGAGCTGGTGGCCTCGCACGGGCAGACCGTCCACCACTGGGTGGAGGAGGGCCGCGTGCACGGCACGCTCCAGCTCGGGCAGCCCGCGTGGATCGCCGAGGCGACCGGGCTGCCCGTCGCCGCCGACTTCCGCGCCCGGGACGTGGCGGCGGGCGGCCAGGGCGCGCCCCTGGTGAGCCTGGTCGATGTGTTGTGGCTGCGGGGCAGGCCGGGCAGACCGGTGGCGCTGAACATCGGCGGTATCGCCAACCTGACCGCGCCCGACGGCACGGCGTTCGACACCGGGCCGGGCTGCGCGCTGCTGGACGCGGCGGCCCGGCACTTCAGCGGCGGGCGGCTGGCCTGCGACACCGACGGCGCGCTGGCCGCGCGGGGGCGGCCGGACGGGGCGCTGCTGAACCGGCTGCTGGCGGAGCCGTACTACGCGCTCGAACCGCCCAAGACGACCGGCAAGGAGCTGTTCCACGCCGGGTACCTCCGGGCGGCCGGGGTGCACGCGCTGGCCGCCGAGGACGCGCTGGCCACGCTCACGTGGCTGACGGCGCGGACGGTCGCGGACGCGGTGCGCCGCGTCGGGGCGGGCGAGGTGGTGGCCTCGGGCGGGGGCACCCGCAACCCGGTGCTCATGTCGGCGTTGCGGGACCGGCTCCCCGGCGTGGCGGTGCGTGGCTCCGACGAGCTGGGCCTGCCCGCGCCGGCGAAGGAGGCGTACGCCTTCGCCGTGCTCGGTTTCCTCACCGCGCACGGCCTGGCCGGCACCGATCCGCGCAGCACCGGCGCCCGTCACCCGAGCGTGCTCGGCTCGCTGACACCAGGACGGGACGGCCTGCGGCTGCCGCCGCCGGCGGGACGCGGACCGGTGCGTCTGGTGGTGGCCGGGTGACGGCGGCCGGGCCGCCGCCGGGCACGGCCGAGGAAATCTCCGGAGAAATGTCCCGGTGCGCGAAGTTGGCGGCGGATGCTCTCATCCCGCTTTCACCGACGCCTCATACGGTGGGGGCATGACGCAGGTGACTCCTCCCGGGTGGTACCCCGACCCCGGGCAGACGAATGACGGTCCGCCCACCGAGCGCTGGTGGGACGGCAAGGCCTGGACGGACCAGACCCGCCCCGCCGGTACGGCCGCCGTGTGGGGTCCCCCGGCGCAGCAGCCGGCCGGCGGCGCGCAGCCGGTTTCCCCGGCGTACCAGCCGTACGGGGCGCAGCCGGGGTATCCGGCGTACTCGGCGTATCCGGCCCAGCCCCCGGCCGCGCCCCGGCGCGGGCTGCGCACGGGCATAGCCGTGGGGGCCGCGGCAGCGGTCCTGGTGTGCATCGGGGTCGGGGTGAACGCCCTCGCCAAGGGCGACGGCGGCGGTGGCTCCGAGCGCGCGGGCTCGCAACAGGGGCAGGAGGGACGGGGCGGCGGCCCCGGCGGTTTCGGCGGCGACGGCGGGCAGGGCGGCCCGGGCGGTGACGGCGGGCCGGGCGAGTCGCCCGCGCCCCGGGGTTCCGGGGCGCCGAAGGTCCAGGGCGGCGGCACGGTGCCGGATCCGGCGAACGGCATCAGCCTGCCGGTGCCGAAGGGCTGGACCGGGGAGTCGATCGGGGTCGGCGCCCAGGTGACCTCCGGCGACTCCTACAAGTGCCCCGGCAACAGCGCCCAGACCTGCACCGCGGGCGGCGCCTACACCGCTCCCGCGCTCGCCCTGAAGACGAAGGGCGACACCGCCGAGGAGGTCGCCAAGGCGGACATCGCGGCCAACGCCAAGCAGTCCTACGGCGGCACCACCTACGGCAGCATCACCTCGCACGAGGTGCTGTCGGCCAAGGCGGTGACGGTGGCCGGGCAGAAGGGCTACGCGGTGCGCTGGAAGGCGGTCACCAGCAAGGGCGCCGACGGCTACGTCGAGTCCGTGGCCTTCCCCTCGCCCAACGACGCCAAGCGGATGGTCGTGGTGCGCTTCGGCGTGGACGTCGGCCAGGACGTGTCGGTCATCGACGAGATCCTCAAGGGCATCGAGGTCTCGTCGGGCGGCGGGAGCGGCCAGGACGTCTGAGGACGTCCTCGTCAAGCAGTCGGCCGGGTGGAGCGCCCCTCCGCTCAAGGGGAACCCCACCCGGCCGGGGGGTGTGCGCCGCCCCCGTCCCCACGGTGCGGCGCCGGCAGGTCACCGTTCAGTCATCCCGTGAACGGCGGCCTGGGTCTGGTGTCAGTCCGAGCGCGGGCAGCACGGTGGCCTCCACGAAGCGGACGAGGTAGTCGGCGTCGGCGTACTGGCCGCTGAGCACCGGCCGGACGCGCATGACGCCGAACATCATGGCCGGGACGTACTCCAGCGCGGGCTGGTCCGCGGGCACCTCGCCGCGCTCCACGCCCCGCGCCAGCATCTCCCGCAGCTCGGCGATCTCGGGCAGGACCAGGGCCTCGCGCAGCGCCTGCGCCAGCTCGTGGTCGCCGGTGACCGCGTGGCCGAGCGCCTGCATCAGCCGGGTGTCCTTGTTGGACCAGTCGCCCGCGGCCCGCGCGGCCAGGCGCAGGTCCTCGGCGAGCGAACCGGTGTCGATGCCGGCGAAGCGCACCTTGCGGTTGGCCCGCAGCGCGGCCGCGACGAACTGGGGCTTGGTCTTCCACTGCCGGTAGAGCGTGGACTTGCTGCACCGGGTGCTGTGGGCCACACCCTCCATGGTCACGGAGTCGTAGCCGCACTCGCGGATCTGCTCCAGCACGGCGTCGAAGAACTCCCGCTCACGCTCGGGCGTGATCTTGGAGCGGCGCGAGGCGGCGACCGTGTCCGGTCCGTCTTCGGCCTGCGACGTCATGCGTGCCTCTCCTCACTCTGTTCCGGGACGTGCCCGGGGATTCCAGTGTGTCGCACCTCAATCGATACGCCAGTGTACCGGTACTCCAGCGTATCGGTACACTGGCGTATCGGTACGGAGACGTATCGATGAGTTCCGGGCCCGGAAACGCGGTCCGGCCCGCACCACCACCCGCACGAACGCCAGGGAAGGGGCCGGGGGATGAATGCCCGAACCGAGCCTGCCGCGGCGGAGCCGGACGCGACAGCGACCGCGCGCCCGCCGCTCCCGCGCGAGCTCCTGCTCGTCGCGGGACTCTTCCTCGTCTACAAGCTCGGACGGCGGCTGGCCGTCGGCCACACCGCGGACGCCTTCCACAACGCCCATCGCGTCTGGGGCCTCGAACGGTCGCTGAACCTGCCCGACGAGACCTCCGTGCAGTCCGCGCTGCTGCACGGCGACCTCCTCGTCCGCCTGGCGAACACCTACTACGCGACCGTCCACTTCCCGGCCACCCTGGCCTTCCTGGTCTGGCTGTACGTCAGGCGGCCCGCCCACTACGTCTGGGCGCGGCGGGTGCTGGCGGCGGTGACCGCGGCCGCCCTGGTGCTGCCGTTCACCTTCCCGCTGGCCCCGCCGCGGATGCTGGCCGGCACCGGCCTGCTGGACACCGCCCGCGTCTACGGGCCCTCGGTGTACGGACCGCCCGCCGGCGACCACCTGTCGAACCAGTTCGCCGCGATGCCCTCGCTGCACTTCGGCTGGGCGCTGATGGTGGCGGTGGGCCTGATAGCGGCCACCCGCTCGCGCCTGCGCTGGCTGTGGCTGCTGCATCCGCTGGTCACCCTGCTGGTGATCGTGGGCACGGCCAACCACTACTGGGTCGACGCGCTGGCGGCGGCCGCCATGCTCGGCGCCGCGCTCGCGCTCGTGCGCGCGCCGCGGCACACGTCCGGTGCCGCCGGCGGCGCCCCGAAGCTGCCCGCCCAGCGGGGGCCGGTCCTGGCGGGAGCCGCCCGATGAGCGCCGCCACCCTCCTCGCCCTCGCCCTGTCCCTGGTCTCCGCCGTCGCCTACGCGGCGGCCGCCGTGGCCCAGGAACGCCTCGCCTCGCGCAGCCTCGGCACCGGGCTGGTGCGGCTGCTCGGCGCCGGCGCGTGGTGGTCGGCGGTCGGCCTGAACGCCGGCGCCGCGCTGCTGCACGTGGTCGCCCTCAAGTACGGGCCGCTGACGGTCGTCCAGCCGCTCGGGGCGCTCACCCTGGTCGCGGCCGTGCCGCTCGGGGCGCGGGCCGCCGGGCGGCGGGTGAGCGCGGTGGAGTGGCGCGGTACGGCACTCACGCTGCTGGGGCTCGCGGCGGTGCTGGTCACGGCCTCCGGACCGGCGCCCGCACGGATACTGAGCCTGCCCGAGGCGCTGGTGGTCGCCGGCGCCTCGGCAGCGCTGATCGGCCTGCTGTCCCGGCCCGGCGCCCGGCCGGGCCTGCGGCACGCCACCGCCTCGGGCTTCGCCTCGGGCGTCGCCTCGGCCCTCACCCAGACGGTGACGGTGGCGGCCACGGACCACTCGGGTTCCGGCCCGGGCGCCGAGGTGATCGTGGTCGCCGTCCTCGTCGCCGCGTTCTCCACCGGCGGGCTGCTGCTGTCCCAGACGGCCTACCGCGGCGGCCTCGGCGGGCCGCTGGCCATGGTCACCCTCTCCAACCCGCTGGCCGCCGCGGTCATCGGGCTGACCCTGCTCGGCCAGGGGCTGCGCGGAGGGGCCGGCGGGGTGCTGCTGGCGCTGGCCGGGGCCGGCCTCGCCGTGCGGGGCGTGCTCCTGCTGACCCGGGCGGCGCCCGCGCCCGGCGGACCCGGCGGGCACGACGAGGAGCACCCGGTCGCGGCGGTCCTGGCCCTCGAGCCGGGCACGGCTGCGGCGGAACCGGCGCTGGTGCCCCGCCAGCCGGAGCAGCCCGGGCATCTCACCGCGCACTGAACGACGTACGGCCGCGGCCGGCGCCCGCGGATCCTCCGCGCGTGCCGGCCGCGGCCGTACGTCCCTCGGGCCGTGGTCCGGCCGGGCCGGTCAGCCCCAGCCCCGCGAGTCCTGCTTGAGGGCGGTGTCGACGGTCAGCGCCGTCGCCACGACCAGGCTCAGCAGCGGCTCGGGCAGCTGGTAGTGGATCTGCAGGACGTAGTTGTCCGCGGTCGTGAACAGCGTCTTGGCGAGGCCCTCCCAGGTCTTCGTGATCCGGGCGACCTCGTTGTCCGCGTGGTCGACGATGGCGAAGTTCCAGGCCCGCCAGTTCTCCGCCTTGATCGCGCCGACCTGCCGGCCGTTCGCGTTCATCGCGAAGTTGATCTTCCCGATCATGTTCTTCTGGACGATCTCGCCGACCGGCGAGCCGTCCGGGCGGGTCACGATGACCCGGGACTTGAAGAACTTCGCGGGCCGGGTCAGCACGAGCTGCGGCTGACCGTGGGCGTCGCGGATCTCCAGCTTGTGCGTCATGAACTGGTCGAGGCTGGAGACGAAGCGCAGGATCTTCTTCAGCGCGCTCTGACCGACCTCCGTGACCGCGCCGATCTCACGGCCGCTCTGGTCCATGACCTTGTACTCGTTGGTCAGCTCGATCAGCTTGGCCTTCTGGTTCACCACCAGGACCGGCTCGGTGAAGAGAGTGCCGCCGCCGGGACCACCGGCCGCGACGCCCGCCTGCTTCTGCACCTGGCGCTGCACCTTGGCGTCACCGGACTGCTGCTGCGGGATGTGGGCGGCCGGCTGCTGGGGAGCGACCGGCGGAGCCTGACCGGCGCCCTGCTGCGCCGGGTTGGTGTGCTCGGTCCACTGGGCGCCGTCCCAGTAGCGCAGCGTCTGGGCCGCCCCGTGCGGATCGGGGTACCAGCCTGCAGGAGTGTTCGATTGCGTGGTCACCGGGGCACACTACCCTGGTGTGACCGGTACCTGACCAGTCCGCCCGGAGCGGTGTTCATCGCCCGTTCACTCCGTGATGATGGCCGGGTCGCTGACCCCGGGCCGCCCGTTCTCCACGTGGCCGGCGAAGCCGCGGAGGAACGCCGGGTCCGCGTCCGCGGTGACCGTGAGGTCGTACCAGCGCCGGCTGGCAGCGAGCCGCACGGTCCGCCGCACGGTGGCCCCGGCCCGCACCGTCACCGCGACCGGGTCGCCGCCGTAGCCGTTGACGAGCTTCAGCCGCGCCGTGCCCGAGCCCTGGTTGGTGAAGGCGAGTTCCACGTCGTCGCCGGTGTGCCGGGCCGTGACCTCCGGTCCGGCGGTGGCGTTGCGGCCCCTGAACACGCGCAGGAAGCCGTTCGGACCGTGCACGGCGAGGTCGTAGGAGCCGCCCGAGTAGGCCGAGTTCCAGGTGTCGGAGAGGGTCTTGCCCGCCTCGGTGGTGTACGTCCAGGGGCCGTCGCCGCGGTTGCCCGAGGTGACGAGGAACGCGGCTCCCGCGTGCGCGCCGGAGGCGAAGGCGAGGGTGAACCTGCCCGACGCCGGGTCCGCCGAACCGTCCACCGCCGGTGCGTACTTCAGCGGCCGGGTGGGGCGGCTGCCGCGCTCCTGCCGGGGCAGCGCGGGCACGGCGGGCGGGGTGGGCACGTAGTCCGGGTGGCGGGCGTGGTCCGGCGGCCGGTAGCCGGCCGTGGAGGGCAGCGCCACCGGCGCGGTGTCCTTGCGGGAGAAGTCGAAGGCCGAGGTCAGGTCCCCGCACACGGCCCGGCGCCAGGGCGAGATGTTCGGCTCCTGGACGCCGAAGCGGTTCTCGATGAACCGGATGATCGAGGTGTGGTCGAGGGTCTCGGAGCAGACGTAGCCGCCCTTGCTCCACGGGGAGACCACCAGCATCGGCACCCGCTGGCCGAGTCCGTAGGGGCCGGCGGCGTGGCCGGCGTCGCCCTTGAACAGGTCGGGCGCGGGGTCCACGGTCGACCGGCCCCGGTCGGCGGAGGCCGGCGGGAAGGGCGGGATCACGTGGTCGAAGAAGCCGTCGTTCTCGTCGTAGGTGATGAACAGCGCCGTCCTCGCCCACACCTCCGGGTCGGAGGTCAGCGCGTCCAGCACCTGGGAGACGTACCAGGCGCCGTAGTTCGCGGGCCAGTTGGGGTGCTCGGTGAAGGCCTCTGGGGCGACGATCCAGGAGACCTGCGGCAGCTTCCCGGAGGTGACGTCGGCGCGGAGCCGGTCGAAGAAGCCCTCGCCCTTGCGGGCGTCGGTGCCGGTGCGGGCCTTCTCGTACAGCGGGCTGCCGGGCTCGGCGTTGCGGTACTGGTCGAAGTAGAGCAGCGAGTTGTCGCCGTAGTTGCCGCGGTAGGCGTCGTCGATCCAGCCCCAGCCGCCGTGCGCGTCGAGTCCGTCGCCGACGTCCTGGTAGATCCGCCAGGAGACCCCGGCCTTCTCCAGGCGCTCGGGGTACGTGGTCCAGCCGTAGCCCGCCTCGTCGTTGCCGAGGACCGGGCCGCCGCCCTTGCCGTCGTTGCCCGTGTACCCCGTCCACATGTAGTAGCGGTTGGGGTCGGTGGAACCGATGAACGAGCAGTGGTAGGCGTCGCAGACGGTGAAGGCGTCGGCCAGCGCGTAGTGGAAGGGGATGTCGTCGCGCGTCAGGTACGCCATCGTCGTCGGTGACTTGGCGGGCACCCACATGTCGTACCGGCCGCCGGCGAACGCGGTGTGGCCGTCGTTCCAGCCGTGCGGGAGGTCCTGGATGAACGCGAGGCCCAGGTCGTCGGCGTCCGGGTGGAAGGGGAGGATGTCCTTCGTGCCGTCGGACTGCTTCCAGACGGACCTGCCGTTCTGGGTGACCGGGCGGGGGTCGCCGAAGCCCCGGACCCCCCTCAGCTTGCCGAAGTAGTGGTCGAACGAGCGGTTCTCCTGCATCAGCACGACGATGTGCTCGACGTCCTTGACCGAACCCGTGCGGTGGTGGGCGGGCAGCGCGGCCGCCCGCTGGATGCTGCCGGACAGCGCGGTGAACGCCGTCGTGGCGCCCGCGAGTTGGAGGAAGCGGCGCCGGTTGACCTCGGACATGGGTGGGGGCCCTCTCATCCTGACGTGGGTGCTGCTGCCGTCAGATGACGGAATCTGCGCGAAGTGAGTGTTCCAAGAGCAGCAAACGTCAGGGAAGTATCTGGTGGCACCCATGTGAAACCCGGCGGTCCGGTGGGGGCCTCCGGCCGCGGTGGGCGGCCGGAGGCCCCGGGGACCGTGCCGGAGGGGCTGCCGGGCCCCTGGCGGGGGTCAGCCCGCCAGGTACGCCTCCACCTCGCTGAACTGCCCGGCGGGCCAGCCCGTGTTGGCGCTGACGGCGAGCCGGAGGTAGCGCAGGTTCGTGCCGCCCGGCAGGGAGACGGTGACGGTGTTGCCCGTCGCCGGGTCGAAGCGGTAGCCCTGCGCGCCGACGACCGTGGAGTAGGCCGAGCCGTCGGCGCTGCCGAGCACCGTGACGGTCTGGGTGCGGGCGCCCCAGGCGGCGGACGGGGGCAGCTTCAGCACCACACGGCGCACCGCGTAGGAGGAGCCGAGGTCGACCGTCAGGGCCTGCGGGAAGGCGTTGTTGGCCGATTCCCAGTAGGTGCCCGCGTCCCCGTCGACCGCCTTGCCGGGCGTGTAGACGTCCTGCGAGCCGGTCGCGGTGGCCGGGCGCCCCTTGGCGAGGTTGCGGCCGGGGTCGGGGGCGGGGTTGCCCTGGCCGGGCTGGGGCCAGGTGGAGCAGTCCGCCCAGGTGCTCGACCAGCCGGAGTTGCCGCCGCCGTCGGTGAGGGTGAAGGCGCCGGAGTTCGCCGGGTAGGGGCAGTTGTAGACGCCGGCGGACCCGACCTGGGTGGCGGTGACGTCGCGGAAGACGGCGGCGCCCGGTGTCTCGGCCTGGACCACGACCGTGCCGGTGTTCCGCACGGTCGCGCCGGTCACGTCGACGCCCCGCACCGGACGGCCCTGGCCGCCGCCGGAGACGAACTCGAAGGCGCTGTACGGGCTGTCGGTGATCGTGGTGTCGGTGATGTTCACCTTCGCGTCGATCGCGCTGTCGTAGGAGTCGACCCGCAGCGCGCCCATCGGGTGGTTCCAGTTGGGGTTCAGCGCTCCGGTGCGCACCAGCGTGTTGCCGTCGACCGTGATGGTGCCGGCCAGCGGGGAGAAGGGGTCGAGGAACTTCTGGTTGGAGATCGCGATGCCGCTGCCCAGGGCGTTGGTGTCGGAGACCAGGTTGCCGCGCACCGTGATGTCGGTGCCGCCGTAGACGGCGATCCCGTTGGCGAGGTTGGGCTGCGAGATCGTGTTGTTCTCGAAGCTGGAGTCGGTGTCCGGGGCGTACAGCGACCACATGGCGAGCGCGTCGTCGCCCTGGTTGCGCAGGAAGTTGTTGCGGACCCGGACGCCCCTGGCGCTGCCGTTGAGGTTGAGGCCGTCGGCGGTGGTGTCGAGGACGCGGTTGTCCTCCACCACCAGGTTGTCGTTGTCGCCGGTCAGCCACAGCCCGACCTTGAGGTGCTGCAGCCACATGCCAGAAACGGACGAGCCCGGGCCGAGGGAGCCGTTGACGAAGTTGTCCGGGTTGGAGTCGACGCGCTCGGTGACCTCGCCGAGGACCGCGAAGTCCTTGATGTGGACCGCGCCCGAGGAGCTGGTCTGGTCGATGAAGCGGGACGTGTGCACGACCGAGTGCCAGCTGCCCGCGCCCTGCAGGGTGACGTTCTGCACCCCGTTGAGCGAGGAGGTGAGCCGGTAGTCCCCCGGCGGGATCCACACCACCCCGCCCCGGGCCGCCGCGATGGCGTCGCGGAAGGCCTGGGTGGAGTCGCCGCTCCCGCTGGGGTCGGCGCCCTTGGAGACCACGGACACCGAGCCGGCGGGCTGGGGCGCGGCGGCCGCGACCTGCTCGAAGTCGGCGACGTCCACGGTCACCTGGGTGCCGGCCGCCTCGAAGGCGATCCTGTCCCCGGCCTGGACGTCCCGGCCCAGCAGCATGCGGGCGTTGTCGTAGAAGTGGTGGGTCTTGGAACCCGCGATCCAGCCGGTGTCGATGTACGAGTACTTGGCGGTGACCGGCAGTGTCCGGGTGAGCCTGGTGCCGTTGACGTAGACGTTCAGCGCGCCCGACTGCCCGTCCGGGACGCTGTAGGCGACGTTCACCGCGTTGGCGGCGCGCGGCACGGTGAACTCCACGCGCTGCCCGGCGGCGAGCCGTACGGCCTGCCGGCCGGAGGCCTCCGAGGCGAGGGTGCCCTGGGTGTGGTCCGGGCCGATCTTCGTGCCGGTGGTACTCGCCGACTCCGCCTCGACGGAGGTGAAGGGGAGCGTGGCGCCGGAGGCGGCGTGCGCGGCGGGCGCCAGGGCGACGAGCGTGCCGGCGGCGAGGGCGACGACCGCCCCGATTGCTGGCATGCGCCTGACATGTGCGGCAGTGGTGCGGTGCATGTGCCGGTCCCTTCGTGGTGGGGGTCGGGGGACAGCAGGAAGGTGCGCCTGCGGGGCGCCGCACACTCAAGCACCGACGACATTCGCACACAAGATGTCGCGCGGAATCTGTAATTTTTCGACAGTCGATCGGATACGAGAAACAGCAGGGTGACGCGGGTGCGAGCAGGTCGACTTTCCCCGTACGAGGTCGTAACAAGAGCGCAAGCCACGCAAAAGATTTGCGTGGCTTGCGTGCGAGGTGCCTCGCGCTCGGCGGGGTCGAGGAGGCGGGGGCTTCCCGGCCCGGTCCCGTCGGCGACCTGAACGCCGACGGAACCGGGTCAGTCCAGGGGGGCCGGAACGACCGTCAGATGTGTGCCGGCGCCGTGCGCACGGCGCTGACGGCGGGCCGCGGCGGCCGGGCGCTGGGCGTCGCGCAGCACCATCGTCAGCCGGGTACAGCCGATCTCCTCGAGGGTGCGCGGCGTCTCGTCGACGATCCGGCACTCGGTGGGACCCCGGCGCGGGTCGGGGTGGTGCAGCAGGCGCACGGCGCCGTCGAGCCGGGTCGCGGCCTCGCCGACGGCGCGGATCCAGTGCGGCAGACCCTGCCGGTAGGCGGCCTCCATGATCGGGTCCTGCCCGATGTCCCGCCGGATGGCCTGGAGTTCGTGGTCGTGGCCCGAGCGGTCCATCGCGGACCTCAGATGAGCCAGCATCGGCAGGCACCAGCCCTGCTCGTGCTCACCGAGGATGCCGCCGGCGTCGGGGTGGAAGAGCACGAAGCGCAGGAAGTTGTCCCCGGGCATGGCGGTCGGATGGGGGCGCACACCGGCGAACAGGTTCCCGAAGGCGCCGTTGGCCAGGAGGACGTTCCAGCGGTGGTCGACGACCAGGGACGGGAAGGGGACGGCCTCCACCAGCGCGGCGTAGTCCTGGAGGTACGCCTGGACATCGCAGCCGTCGGGGACGGGCCGCGGCGCCGGCCACTGCCCTCCTGCCTGATGTGCCATCGGGAGGTCACCCCTCTTGCCCGTGCCGGCCTTCGCGCGGCGACTGCGATCCTGCTGCCCGGACAAGAGCCGTGTCAACTATCGTGGCATTTAGCGCCGGTTGACGGCTGGAATTCGCCACAGTTGTGGCGAGACCTGGATGCGGGTTCGAAGCACCCGCTACTCTCCGGGAAGTTCACGACACCCGCTTGCGATGAGCACGGAACGTACCTGAGGCCTTCGAGAGACGTAGGAGTTCTGTCGGTGACGGATGGCTACGAGGATCCGGGCGCCATCGAGACCGCACAGCTGTCGGCCGTCGCCGCCCGCGTCACCGCGCTCGCCGACCGGCTCGGCGTGCCGCACACCGAGGTCTTCGACGTGGGGCGGCTCTCCGTCGCGTGCGGTGTTCCGGAGCCGGTGGTCAAGGCACTGCTCAGCGGCCGCCCGGCGGGCGAACCCGACGTCCAGGCTCGCTTCCTGCAGCGGCTGGACCTGTTGCGCCGCACCCGGCTCAAGCCGAACGGCCGCAAGTACACCCAGCAGGAGATCGCGGACGGCGCGGGCATGTCCCGGCAGCAGGCGGGCGCCCTGATCAACGGCGACCGGCGGCCCACCATGGAGCACTGCGACGCGCTCCAGCGGTTCTTCCGGGTGCACGCGGGCTTCCTCACCGCGGAGGACGCCGAGGCGCTGGCGGGCGCCCTGCAGCGCACCGAGCAGGAGCTGCTGCAGAAGCTCGCCGACCGGGAACGGGCCGCCGCCGAGCCGGCGGCGGACCCGCTGGAACGGCTGCTGCAGGACCACGGGGTACGCGGGATCGCCTGGCGGGCCGCGCAACTGCCCACCGACCAGCACCGGGACAAGGTCGCCGAGTGGCTCGACATGCTGCTGGAGAGCGTGCAGCGGCCCGAGGCGTAGCCGTCCCGCGTCGGTCCGGGGCCCCGCACGGACGCGGGCGACCCGTCGGGTCCGTACGCCGTCCGCCGGGTCGGCACGCCGGTCCCGTACGCCGTCCGCCCCGCCCGTACGCCGGACCCGTACGCCAGCATCGCGCCCGTACGCCGGTCCCGTACGCCGTCACCCGCGACCCGGCCGGCCGCCAAGTTCCCTGTCCGCGGGGGCGTCGCGTCCGCTGAGTGGGCGAACCCCGGCCTGCTCACGCGGCGTTGTCAGTGGGGGGCGGCAAGCTGGAGTCGTGCGCCGTACGACACGGCGCACGGCGCCGCAGCGCGCGTGATCCGTGACGCCGAACCGGGGAGAGCCGACCGATGACCACCGCCGTACTGACCGACCGTGAGCGCACCGCCGTCCAGGCCTATCTGCGGCTGCTGCACACCGTGCGCGCGGCCTTCGACGGGCCGCCGGACGGGCCCCGGCCCGTCCTGGTGCCGCCCGCCGTGCTCGCCGAGGCGGACGGGGCGCTGGCGCGGGCCGGCCTCGCGGGCAACGAGGAGGAGTTCTTCGGGCTGCTGTCCCACTGGTGCCCGCAGGAGTGAGGCCGGTCCCGGGTGGCCGTCCCGCTCAGTGCGGGACGGCCACCGCCGACAGCACGAGGCCGTCCCGGACGAGCCAGCTCCCCTCGAAGGCGTCCACGCGGACGCCGCCGACCAGTGGTCCGGGGACGAGCAGCCGGGCGTGGAAGCGGCCGCGCGCGCTCTCGCCGGGCGCGTGGGTGAGTTCGATGTCGGCCTCGGAGAAGTCGAGCCAGGCGCGGGCGAGGGGGAACCACGCCTTGTAGACGGACTCCTTGGCGCTGAACAGCAGCCGGTCCCAGTGCACGGCGGGCCGGCCGGCGGACAGCGCGCGGTGCCGGTTCCGCTCGGCGGGGAGCGCGATGGTGTCGAAGACGCCGTCCGGCAGCGGTGCGTGCGGCTCGGCGTCGATGCCGAGCGACGCCAGGTCGGCGGCGCGCACGAGCGCGGCGGCGCGGTAGCCGTCGCAGTGGGTCATGCTGCCGGCCAGCCCGTCCGGCCACACGGGGGCGCCGCGCTCGCCGGTCAGGACGGGCTGCGGCGGCACCCCGAGCTTCTCCATGGCCCGCCGGGCGCAGACCCGCGCCGCCGTGAACTCCCGGCGGCGCTTGCTCACCGCCCGCGCGACGAGCGGGCGCTCCTGCGGGTACAGCAGGGTCTCGTCGGTGTCCTGGTCACCGTGCGACTCCGCGGCCACCACCGACTCCGGGAGCAGCTCCTCGATCACCGGGTCCGACCTCCATCGGCAGTATGCGGCGCGGCTGCCCCGGGGGCTCCGGGCGCTTGCGCCATTCGCGGGGGTATCCCACGGACACCTCTTCGAAGCGGACCCCTTCGTGCCAGGTGGTCCGCGGGATGTGCAGGTGGCCGTAGACCATCGTCTCGACCCGGAACCGGCGGTGCCAGTCGGCGGTGAGGGTGGTGCCGCACCACATGGCGAACTCCGGGTACCACAGCACGTCCGTCGGGTGCCGGTCGAGCGGGTAGTGCCCGGCCAGGACGGTCGGCAGGTCCTCGGGCAGCTCGGCGAGCCTGCGCTCGGTCTCGGCGACGCGGGCGCGGCACCAGTCCTCGCGGGTCGGGTACGGGTCGGGGTGCAGCAGGTACTCGTCGTTGCAGACGACGCCGGTGCTGTGCGCGTAGGCCAGGCCGTCGGTCTTGGTGGCGCAGCCGTCCGGCAGGAAGGAGTAGTCGTACAGCAGGAACAGCGGGGCGACGGCGACCGGGCCGCCGGGGCCGCGCCACACCGGGTACGGGTCCTCGGGCGTGAGCACGCCCAGTTCCCGGCACACGGCGACGAGGTGCTCGTAGCGGGCGACGCCGCGCAGGGTGACGGCGTCCTTCGGGTGGGTCCACAGTTCGTGGTTGCCCGGCGCCCACAGGACCTTGGCGAAGCGGTCCGCGAGGGTGGCCAGCGCCCAGCGGACGTCCTCGACGGTCTCGGCGACGTCACCGGCCACGATGAGCCAGTCGTCGTCCGTGGTGGGGCGCATCCGCTCCACGAGCGCGCGGTTCTCCGGATACGAGATGTGCAGGTCGCTGATGGCCAGCAGCTGTCCGGCCCCGGCCGTCGACTCCACCCCGTGCCCCTTCCGATCATGCCGTGGGCACCACCAGAACACATCCACGGGGCACGGGCAAGGGGATCTTCGGCCAGCGCCCGTCCGCGCGGGCCGGGGAATCCGTAACCTGCGCGTTGCACGCGCGAGCGTTTGAAAGCCGTATGATCGCCCCGACATCGACGCCCCTAACTCCCCCTTCGACAGGGCCGTTTGGTGTCCCTTCCTCCCTCCTGCCCGGGCACGGGCCGCTGCGTCCTGCCCGGAAACCCCGAAAGGCGGCCTGCATGGCCTCTCGCGTACGCGTCTGGCTCAACCGCACGTACGCGGAGAACGTCTTCTTCATGGACCAGCTGCGGAGGAATCCCAGCGACCGGGCGGTCGAGATCCACGCCACGCACGGTGACGCCGACTCCCCCGTGCTGGCCGCCGCCGACACCGCCGAGCTGGAGCCGGCCGGCCTGTCGCCGGCCGCGTACGTGGAGTACGCCCTCGACCAGTGCGTCCGGCGCGGGATCGACGTGTTCGTGCCCCGGCTGCACCAGGCGGCGATCGTGGCGCACCGCGCGGAGTTCCGGGCGGCCGGAACCGCGCTGCTGGCGCCGACGCCCGAGGCGGTGGCCGTGTTCGAGGACAAGGCGACCGCCTACGAGGCCGCGCGTGCGGTCGGCGTGCCGGTGCCGCCCTGGTGGCGGGTGCGCACGGCGGACGAACTCGTCGCCGCCGTGGAGGAGCTGGAGGCGGCGGGAGAGCGGGCCTGCTTCAAGCCGGCGTCCGGGGCGGGCGGGGTCGGTTTCCGGATGATCACGCGCGCGCCCTTCTCGCTCACGCAGCTGAGCGGGTTCCCCGGGCCGTACGTCCAGCTCGACCTGGTGGTCGAGGCGCTGCGGCAGGCCGAGGAGCCGGTGGACTGGCTGGTGATGCCGCGGCTGGAGCAGCCGGAGGTGTCGGTGGACTGCCTGACCGGGCCGGACAACCGGGTCCGGCTGGCGGTGGGCCGCACCAAGAACGGCCGCCGCCGGGGCTTCACGCTGCGCGAGCGGTGGCTGGGGCCGGCCCGGATGCTCGCGGAGGGCTTCGGGCTGCACTACCTGTCCAACATCCAGTTCCGGATGCACGGGGACCGCCCGGTGCTGATGGACGTCAACACCCGGCCGGCCGGCGGGCTGCACCAGCTCTCGCTCTGCGGGGTCAACGCGCCGTGGGCGGCCGTGCGGTTGGCGCTGGGCGACGACCCCGGCGTGATCGAGCCCCCGTTCCTGGGCCAGGACTACACGGTGGTGTCGGCGCCGCGCACGCTGCGGCCGGTGTCCGTGCCCCAGCAGCGGACCCCGGAGACTCCGCTCCCCGCGGTCCCGGCGCCCGCCGACGGAGCCGCCCGGGAGGCCGGCGCCCCCGCCGCCGCGCCCGCGTGACGCACTCCTCGGCACCGGTCCGGACCAATCCGCACCCGTCCTATTGACACCGCGATTGGTCCATACCAACTTGTTCAGCGCACCTTCCGCATTCCCCTGCACTCCCGAACACCCCCATCCCCACAGGGAGATCGCGTGCGCCACACACTCGGGCGTCCCAGACGCCGGCTCCTCGCCCTGCTCGGCTCCGCCGCCCTGGCCCTCGGCGGGGCCGTCGCCCTTCCGGGCACCGCACAGGCGGCCAACGTCCTCACCAACCCCGGCTTCGAGTCGGGCGGCCTGTCCCCCTGGACCTGTACCGGCAACCTCGGCTCGGTCGTCTCCTCCCCCGTGCACAGCGGCGCCAAGGCGCTGCAGGGGGCGGTGAGTTCGAGCGACAACGCGCAGTGCAGCCAGACGGTCGCGGTCAAGCCGAACACCGCGTACACCCTCAGCGGCTGGGTCCGGGGTTCGTACGTGTATCTCGGCGTCGACGGCGGCGCCTCCACGTGGACCACCTCCCCGTCCGCGTACAGCCAGCTCAGCGTCTCCTTCACCACCGGCGCCTCGCAGACCAGCGCCACCATCTACGTGCACGGCTGGTACGCGCAGGGCTCGTACTACGCCGACGACGTCCAGCTCGACGGCCCGGGCGGCACCGGCGGCGGGGACACCCAGGCGCCGACCGCGCCGGGCGGGCTCACCTCGACCGGCAAGTCCTCCTCGAGCGTGTCGCTGAAGTGGAACGCCGCCTCGGACAACGTGGGCGTGACGGCGTACGACGTCTACGCCGGATCGAGCCAGGTGCTCAGCGTCTCCGGAACCTCCGCCACGGTGGCCGGGCTGTCCCCGAGCACGTCGTACACCTTCACCGTGAAGGCGCGGGACGCGGCCGGGAACGTCTCGCCGGCCTCCAACTCGGTGTCGGTCACGACGGACGCAGGGACCGGCGGCGGCACCGGCTTCAAGCAGGCGGCCCCCTATCTGTACGAGGGCTGGGGCGACCCGCCGAACCCGGCCACGGTGATGAGCGCGACCGGGGTCAAGTGGTTCACCATGGCGTTCGTGCTGGACTCGGGCGGCTGCAACCCGGCCTGGGACGGCAGCCGGGCGCTGACCGGCGGCGTCGACCAGACCGCCATCAACCAGATCCGCTCGGCGGGCGGTGACATCGTCCCGTCGTTCGGCGGCTGGCAGGGCAGCAAGCTCGGCGCCAACTGCTCGTCGGCGAGCGCGCTCGCGGGGGCGCTGCAGAAGGTGATCGACGCCTACTCGCTGAAGGCGATCGACATGGACATCGAGAACACGGACGAGTTCGAGAACGAGGCCGTGCAGGCGCGGATCCTCACCGCGCTGAAGACGGTCAAGGCGAACAACCCCGGTCTGAAGACCATCGTCACCTTCGGCACCTCCACCACCGGCCCGACCTACTACGGCAACCGGCTCATCGAGCAGGCGCAGTCGCTGGGCGCCAACATCGACGTCTTCACGATCATGCCGTTCGACTTCGGCGGCGGCTCCGACATGTACGGCAACACCGTGAACGCGGCCGACGGGCTGAAGAACAAGCTCAAGTCGACGTTCGGCTGGGACGACGCGACCGCGTACTCGCACATCGGCATCTCCGGCATGAACGGCCTGTCGGACCAGCAGGAGAACACCACCCCGGCGATCTGGACCCAGATTCGCGACTGGGCCAACTCCCACCACATCGCGCGGCTCGCCTACTGGGCGGTCAACCGCGACCGGCCCTGCCCGGGCGGCGGCGTGGTGAGCAACTGCTCCGGCATCAGCCAGAGCAACTGGCAGTTCACCTCCATCACGGCCGGCTTCACCGGCTGAGCACGGCCCCCTGCACGGCCACTTCCCCCGGCTCCAGAGCCGGGGGACTTTCTTTCGTCCGGGGGTGTATCAGGGGGCGGTCCCGCGACTCTCCATAGCAGGAACAAGGGGGACACGGGGGAAGCACGGGGGAGGTCCCGACGGGGGAAGCACGGGGCCTGAACGGGGGTTCGGACCGGCCGGCCGCGGTCACGGGGAGCGGCCGGCCGGCCCGGAGAACCTTCGGCCGGCGTCTCCACGCCGGGTCCGCGGGGCGGGTCCGGTGGCCGGCCGCCGGCGCTACGCCAAGTACCCGAGCCCCGGGTGAACCGCCGTGTACCCCTCCACCAGGCGCCGGGCCACCTGGACCGAGTCGACCAGCGGATGCAGCGCGAAGGCCTTCACGGCCGTGGCGCGCGACCCCGACCCGGCGGCGGCGAGCACCTCGCGCTCGACCGCCTTGACCGCGCAGACCAGCCCGGTGGCATGGCCGGGCAGCGGGGCGGCCGCGACCGGATGGGCGCCGTTGGCGTCGACCAGGCAGGGCACCTCGACGACGGCGTCGTCGTCCAGGACGGACAGGGTGCCCCGGTTGCGGACGTTCAGGATCAGCGTGGTGCGCTCGTCCCGGGCGACGGCCCGCATCAGGGCGAGGGCCACCTTCTCGTAGCCGCCCGACAGGTCCTCCGCCTCGCGCTCACCCGCGCCCGCCGTCTCCCGGTTCTCCGCCATGTAGGTCGCCTCGCGTTCGGCGCGGGTCCGCTCCCAGGCGCCGAGGGCGGAGGCGTCCGTGCGGCGGGCCTCGTCGTAGAAGCGCGCCTGCTGCTCGCGCAGGAAGGCGCCGCGGGTCTGCTCCGCCTCCTGGTAGGCGCGCACGGCCTCGCGGTTGAAGTAGTAGTAGTGCAGGTACTCGTTGGGGATCGCGCCCAGCGACTGCAGCCAGTCGGCGCCGAAGAGCCTGCCCTCCTCGAAGGAGCCGATCAGTCCCGGGTCCGCGAGCAGGCGCGGCAGTTCGTCGCGGCCCTCCACGCGCAGTCCGCGCAGCCAGCCGAGGTGGTTGAGGCCGACGTAGTCGATCCAGGCGTCCTCGGGCCGCACCCCGAGCACCCGGGCCACCCGGCGGCCGAGGCCGACCGGCGAGTCGCAGATGCCGATCACGCGGTCGCCGAGGTGGCGGGACATGGCCTCGGTGACCAGCCCCGCCGGGTTGGTGAAGTTGATGACCCAGGCCTCGGGGGCCAGCCGGGCCACCCGCCGCGCGATGTCGACGGCGACCGGGACGGTCCGCAGGCCGTAGGCGATGCCGCCCGCGCCGACCGTCTCCTGGCCGAGGACCCCCTCGGCCAGGGCCACCCGCTCGTCGTCCGCCCGCCCCTGGAGCCCGCCGACTCGGATAGCGGAGAAGACGAAGTCGGCGCCGCGCAGGGCCTCGTCGAGGTCGGTGGTGGTGGTCACGCGCGGGGCGTCGGCGACGTCCGCCGCCTGCTCGGCCAGCACCCGGGCGACCGCGTGCAGCCGCCTGTCGTCCACATCGTGCAGCACGACCTCGGTGACCCGGCCCGCACCGCGGTCGGCCAGCAGCGCCCCGTACACCAGCGGGACCCGGAAGCCGCCGCCGCCCAGAATCGTCAGTCTCACGCCTGCACCTTCGCACATCGGCGCGGGCGAAGGGACGGCCCCCGTGTCGCGGGCCGGGACCGGCCGAACGTGCGGGCCGGTGCGCCGTGCCCGCCGCCGGGCCCCGCCACGGCGGCGCGGTCTGCTCCGGTACGGGTGGCTTCATGGGGTGAACTCCCGCGCCTGCAAAGGACTTTCTCTGCTTTAACTCTTGACGACCGGGGGCGTGGGGAGCACATTTGGCGACGCCCTGAGAGCGCTCTCAACACAGAGTGGGAGCGCTTCCAAGGTCTCCCCGCACACCACATCCGTACCCGAGAGGCTCTCCCCCATGAGCGATTCCTCCGGCAGGTCCAGACCTCGGCTGTTCCGCCGCACGCTGGTCGCGGTCGCCGCGACCGTCGGTCTGGCCACGGCGGTCGCGACGGCCGCCACCGCCCCGGCGAGCGCGTCCGCCCCCACCCCGCCGTCCGGCTGGACCCAGGTGTTCCTCGACGACTTCAACGGCTCGGCCGGCTCCGGCGTCAACACCTCCAACTGGCAGTACGACACCGGGACCTCGTACCCCGGCGGCGCCGCCAACTGGGGCACCGGCGAGGTCGAGACGATGACGTCCAGCACCAGCAACGTGGCGCTGGACGGCAGCGGCAACCTGCTCATCACCCCGCGCCGGGACGCCTCCGGCCACTGGACCTCGGGCCGCATCGAGACCACGCGCACCGACTTCCAGCCCCCGGCGGGCGGCAAGCTGCGGGTGCAGGCCCGCATCCAGATGCCCGACGTCACCGGCGCCGCCGCCAAGGGCTACTGGCCGGCATTCTGGATGCTCGGCTCGCCGTTCCGCGGCAACTACCAGAACTGGCCCGCCGTAGGCGAGCTGGACATCATGGAGAACGTCCAGGGCCTGAACACCGACTGGTCGACGATGCACTGCGGCACCAATCCGGGCGGCCCCTGCAACGAGACCTCCGGCATCGGCAACTCCACGTCCTGCACCGGCAGCACCTGTCAGGCCGGCTTCCACACCTACGCGATGGAGTGGGACCGCTCGACCAGCCCCGAGGAGATCCGCTTCTACCTCGACGGCGTCAACTTCCACACCGTGAAGGCCAACCAGGTCGACGCGACCACCTGGGCCAACGCCACCAACCACGGCTACTTCGTCATCCTCAACGTGGCGATGGGCGGCGGCTTCCCGGGCGCCTTCGGCGGCGGACCCGACAGCGGCACCGAGCCGAACCACCCGATGACCGTGGACTACGTGCAGGTCCTGCAGTCCTCCGGCGGCGGTGGCGGCGGCACCACTCCCCCGCCCTCCGGCAACCGGGACGCCTACAGCGCCATCCAGGCCGAGTCCTACGACAGCCAGTCCGGCGTGATCCCCGAGTCCACCACCGACTCCGGCGGCGGACAGGACATCGGCTCCCTGGCGAACGGCGACTGGGCGCTGTACAAGGGCGTCAACTTCGGCTCCACGGCGGCCAGGCAGTTCTACGCCCGGGTGGCGAGCGGGGCCGCGTCCGGAGTGAGCGGACTGGTGGAGGTGCGGCTGGACAGCCGGAGCAGCGCCCCGATCGGCAGCTTCGCGCTGGCCAACACCGGGGGCTGGCAGTCGTGGCGTACCGTCCCGGCGAACATCGGCGGGGTGACCGGCACGCACGACGTCTATCTGACCTTCACCAGCGGCCAGCCGGCCGACTTCGTGAACGTCAACTGGTTCGACTTCGGTCACTGACGAGGCGACCCCACGTCCCGGGCCCGTGACCGCTCGACGGTGACGGGCCCGGGCGCCGTCAGCCGGCCGCCGGCGCGGGGCGCTGACGCACCAGCCGCGCGAACCTCAACGCGACCTCGCGCCACACCGGGGCCGCGGCGGAATCGGCCCACCGGGCCGCCCGGAGCAGTTCGTCCCGGTCGACGCCGTACCGGGACAGGCGCTCCCGCGGCCAGCGCGCGATCTGCTCGGGGTCGGCCTCGGGGTGGAACTGCACGCCCCACGCCGAGCGGCCGAGCCGGAAGGCCTGGTGGGGGCAGCGCTCGCTGCGGGCCAGGGGGCGCGCCTCGGCCGGCAGCCGCACGATCGCGTCCACGTGGTTCTCGACCGCGGCGGGGCGCTCGGGCAGCCCGGCGAACAGCGGGTCCCCGGCCGCCGGCGGGAGCAGGGTCAGCACCGTGCTGCCGAACTCGGGCTCGCCGTGCTCCCCCTTCACCTCGCCGCCCGCCACCTGCGCCAGCATCTGTCCGCCGAGGCAGATCCCGAAGACCGGCACGTCGCGTTCCAGCGCCTGGCCCATCAGGGTCCGGGTCCGCGGCAGCCACGGGGCCCGGGTGTCGTCGTCGGGCAGGTAGCCGCCGCCGAGCACGATCAGCGCCTCGTGCTCCAGCCGGTCCGGCAGTTCCTGCCCGGTGTCCGCGCGGACCACGTCCAGGTCGACGCCGCCCTCGGCCAGCCAGCCGGCCCACCGGCCGGGCCCGCCGTTCGGACCGTTCTGCACCACCAGTGCCGTGGCCCGGCTCCTCATGTGCTCACCCTGCCTCCCGTGCGGCTCCCCCGCGCATCCTAGGCGGGCGCGTCCGGGCGCCGCCGCGTCGGACCCCCGGCACGAGCGGGGTCCGGGTCAGTGCAGTTCGGCCCGGAACGCGACCGGTGTGAAGCCGGTGTGGAGCTGGAAGAACTTGGAGAAGTTGGCCGCGTCGGGGAAGCCGACGGCGGCTCCGACGCGGCCGATGGGCAGGTCCGTGTGGGCGAGCAGGCGCTTGGCCTCCAGCACCACCCGCTTGTCGATGAACCCCTTCGGCGTCTCGCCGGTGGCCGCGCGGACCGCGCGGACGAGCGTGCGGCGGGAGTAACCGAGCGCGTCCGCGTAGGCGCTGACGCTGTGCTGGGTGGCGAAGCCCTTCTCGACCGCGTCGCGGAAGAGCGTGAAGGTGCTGTCCGCCGGACGTCTGGCCGCCTCGGCCGAACTGGCCGCGAGATGGGCGAGGCGCAGCAGGAACGCCGTGAGGTTGTGCCGCAGGACGGCCGTGTGCAGGCTGAGCGGCAGGGTCTCGGTGTCCTCGTACTCGCGGCGGAGCTGTTCGAGGGCCGCCCGCAGCGCGGAGAGCTGTTCCGGTCCGGGGCGCAGCAGCGGCGGCAGGTCGTAGCGGTACAGGCCGGTGGCCTCGACGGTGGCACGGGGCAGGAAGCCGGGCTGCATGGTCAGGACGGTTCCGCGGTACTCGCTGCCCTGGGCGAAGCGGTGGACCTGCCCGGGGCGGATCCACAGCAGGTCCCCGGCCTCGGCCCGGTACTCGGCGAAGTCGACCATGTGCCGCACGGGGCCGTCGGTGAAGAGCATGACCACGTGGAAGTCGATGCGGTGGACGCGGTGCAGGGGGGCGTCGGCGTGCCAGGTGCGGTCGCCCCCCATGGGGCCCACCTGCATGCCGACGCCCCCGACGGCCAGGTCGGCCGGGAAGGGGAAGGTCCTGATCGCGTCGCCGCCCATGCCATCGCCCCCGGCTCGGGGTCTTTCGTCCGTCATGTACTCCGTATGCCGTTCCGCTCGCGCGATCACTGTCCCAGATTCACCACAGGCTGACACACCCCGACCTTTCCTCGAAAAAGTCAGACTTTTAGATTTGAACGCGTACGGCCAGCACTTACCCGCGAAGCGAGGACTTCTTGAAGATGAGCACGCAGACACCCGCAGGCTTCGAGTGGACCGACCTCGACCGGCGCGCCGTGGACACCGCCCGCCTTCTCGCTGCGGATGCGGTGCAGAAGGTCGGCAACGGACACCCGGGCACCGCGATGAGCCTGGCCCCTGTCGCGTACACGATCTTTCAAAAGGTGATGCGTCATGACCCTGCCGACCCGGAGTGGACCGGCCGTGACCGCTTCGTCCTGTCCCCCGGCCACACCTCGCTGACCCTGTACACGCAGCTCTTCCTCGCCGGGTACGAGCTGGAGCTGGACGACCTGAAGGCGTTCCGCACGCACGGCTCCAAGACGCCCGGCCACCCGGAGTACGGCCACACCGCCGGCGTGGAGACCACGACCGGCCCGCTCGGCCAGGGCGTGGCCAACGCGGTGGGCATGGCGATGGCCGCCCGATACGAGCGCGGTCTGTTCGACCCGGACGCCCCGCAGGGCGAGTCCCCCTTCGACCACACGGTCTGGGCGATCGTCTCCGACGGCGACCTGGAGGAGGGCGTCTCCGCCGAGGCCTCCTCGCTCGCGGGCCACCAGAAGCTCGGCAACCTCGTCTTCGTCTACGACGACAACCACATCTCCATCGAGGGCGACACCGCCACCGCCTTCTCCGAGGACGTGCTGAAGCGGTACGAGGCCTACGGCTGGCACACCCAGCGCGTCGCGCCCACTGCGGACGGCGACGTCGACGTCTCCGCGCTGCACGCGGCGCTGGAGGCCGCGCGGGCCGAGACCGGTCGGCCCTCCATCATCGCCCTGCGCACGGTCATCGCCTGGCCGGCCCCGAACGCGCGGAACACCGAGGCCTCCCACGGCTCCGCGCTGGGCGAGGACGAGATCGCCGCCACCAAGCGGCTCCTCGGCTTCGACCCGGAGCGCACCTTCGAGGTCGCGGACGAGGTCCTGGACCACTCCCGGCGGGCCCTCGACCGGGGCGCCGAGGCGCACGCGGCCTGGGACAAGCGGATCGCCGAGTGGCGGACCGCGCATCCCGAGCGGGCCCGGCTCTTCGACCGGGTCAGCAAGGGCGAGCTGCCCGAGGGCTGGCAGGACGCCCTGCCGGTGTTCGAGGAGGGCAAGTCCGTCGCCACCCGCGCCGCCTCCGGCAAGGTGCTGCAGGCCCTGGGCCCGGTGCTGCCCGAGCTGTGGGGCGGTTCCGCCGACCTCGCCGGGTCGAACAACACCACCATCGACAAGAGCAGCTCCTTCCTGCCCGCCGGCAACCCGCTGCCCGAGGCCGACCCGTACGGCCGTACGGTCCACTTCGGCATCCGCGAGTTCTCGATGGCCGCGGAGATGAACGGCATCGCCCTGCACGGCAACACCCGCGTCTACGGCGGCACCTTCCTGGTGTTCTCCGACTACATGCGCAACGCCGTGCGGATGTCGGCGCTGATGCAGCTCCCGGTGACCTACATCTGGACGCACGACTCCATCGGCCTCGGCGAGGACGGCCCGACCCACCAGCCGGTCGAGCACCTGGCCTCGCTGCGCGCGATCCCGGGCCTGAACGTCGTCCGCCCGGCGGACGCCAACGAGACCGCGATCGCCTGGGCCGAGATCCTGAAGAGGCACGCCACCGCCCCTGCCCCGCACGGCCTCGCTCTCACCCGACAGGGCGTGCCCGCCTACGCGCCGAACGAGGACGCGGCCAAGGGCGGCTACGTGCTGCGCGAGTCGTCGACCGAGACCCCGGAGGTGATCATCATCGCGACCGGTTCCGAGGTGCAGCTCGCCGTCGCCGCGCGGGACCTGCTGGAGGCCGAGGGGGTCGGCACCCGGGTGGTGTCCATGCCGTCCGTGGAGTGGTTCGAGGAGCAGCCGCGCGCCTACCGGGAGCGGGTGCTGCCGCCGGCCGTGAAGGCCCGGGTCGCCGTGGAGGCCGGCATCGGCCTGACCTGGCACCGCTTCGTGGGCGACGCAGGTCGGATTGTCTCCCTCGAACACTTCGGCGCCTCCGCCGACGCGGCCACACTGTTCGCCGAGTTCGGCTTCACCCCCGAGAACGTCGCCGCCGCTGCCCGCGACTCGCTGGCCGCCACGCACGCCTGATACCGACGCGATAGGAAAGAAGATCACTGTGACCGAAGCAATCGCCACCCCGGGAGCCCTCAAGCGCCTCGCCGACGAGGGGGTGTCGGTCTGGCTGGACGACCTGTCGCGCAGCCGCATCACCTCGGGCGGCCTGGCCTCTCTCGTGGACGGCGGCGGCGTCGTCGGCGTCACCACCAACCCCTCGATCTTCCAGGCGGCCATAGGCTCCGGCGAGGGTTACGAGGAGCAGCTCACCGAGCTCGCGGTGCGGGGCGTGACGGTCGACGAGGCCGTGCGGATGATGACGACCGCCGACGTGCGCGCGGCCGCCGACGTCCTGCGGGACGTGTACACCCTCTCCGACGGCCGCGACGGCCGGGTCTCCATCGAGGTCGACCCGCGGCTCGCCCACCGCACCGAGGCCACGGTCGCCGAGGCCAAGCAGCTCGCCTGGCTGGTCGACCGCCCCAACGTGATGATCAAGATCCCGGCCACCCGGGCGGGCCTGCCGGCGATCACCGAGGTCATCGGCCTCGGCATCAGCGTCAACGTGACGCTGATCTTCTCGCTGGAGCGCTACCGCGAGGTCATGGACGCCTACCTGGCGGGCCTGGAGAACGCCAGGGAGCGCGGCCTGGACCTGTCGAAGATCCACTCGGTGGCGTCCTTCTTCGTCTCCCGCGTGGACAGCGAGATCGACAAGCGGCTGACCGCGCTGGGCACCGACGAGGCCCTCGCCCTCAAGGGCCGGGCGGCCCTCGCCAACGCGCGCCTGGCCTACGAGGCCTACGAGCAGGTCTTCGGCTCCGGGCGCTGGCAGGCGCTCGCCGGCGACCGGGCCAACAAGCAGCGTCCGCTGTGGGCCTCCACCGGCGTGAAGGACCCCGCCTACAAGGACACTCTGTACGTGGACGAGCTGGTCGCCCCCGGCACCGTCAACACCATGCCGGAGGCCACCCTGAAGGCCACCGCCGACCACGGCGAGATCACCGGCGACACGGTGACCGGCGGCTACGAGCAGGCCCGCGCGGACCTCGCGTCCGTCGAGCGGCTCGGCGTCTCCTACGACGAGGTCGTCCAGCAGCTCGAGGACGAGGGTGTCGCCAAGTTCGAGACGGCCTGGCAGGAGCTGCTGGACGCCGTCACCGAGTCGTTGAGGAACAAGGGAGTTGAGGCGTGATGACGACCGACGCCCAGCAGCCGGAGAAGCCGGCCGCGACCGGGGACGTGCGCGTCCCGGTCGGCCCGGCAGCCGACTGGGTGAACCCGCTGCGGGACGCCGACGACCGCCGGCTGCCCCGCATCGCGGGCCCCTCCGGTCTGGTCATCTTCGGCGTGACCGGTGACCTGTCCCGCAAGAAGCTGATGCCGGCCGTCTACGACCTGGCCAACCGCGGCCTGCTGCCGCCCGGCTTCTCCCTCGTCGGCTTCGCCCGCCGGGACTGGGAGGACCAGGACTTCGCGCAGGTCGTGCACGACGCGGTGCGCGAGCACTCGCGCACCCCGTTCCGGGAGGAGGTCTGGCAGCAGCTCTCCGAGGGCATGCGGTTCATCCCCGGCGACTTCGACGACGACACCGCGTTCAAGCAGCTCAAGGACGCCGTCGAGGAACTGGACGCCTCCCGGGGCACCGGCGGCAACTTCGCGTTCTACCTCTCGGTGCCGCCGAAGTTCTTCCCCAAGGTCGTGCAGCAGCTCAAGAAGCACGGCCTGGCCTCCCCGCCGCAGGGCGCCTGGCGGCGCGCGGTCATCGAGAAGCCGTTCGGCCACGACATCGCCAGCGCCCGCGACCTGAACGCGATCCTGCACGACGTGTTCGACCCGGACCAGGTGTTCCGGATCGACCACTACCTCGGCAAGGAGACCGTCCAGAACATCCTGGCGCTGCGCTTCGCCAACCAGATGTACGAGCCGATCTGGAACCGCAGTTACGTCGACCACGTGCAGATCACGATGGCCGAGGACATCGGCATCGGCGGCCGCGCCGGCTACTACGACGGCATCGGCGCCGCCCGTGACGTCATCCAGAACCACCTCCTGCAGCTCATGGCCCTCACCGCCATGGAGGAGCCCATCGCGTTCGACGCGGAGGCGCTGCTCACCGAGAAGCTGAAGGTGCTGAAGTCGGTGCGGCTGCCGGAGGACCTCGGCCGGCACACCGTGCGCGGCCAGTACGCGGCCGGCTGGCAGGGCGGCGAGAAGGTCGTCGGCTACCTCCAGGAGGAGGGCATCGACCCCAAGTCGAAGACCGACACCTTCGCCGCGATCAAGCTGGGCATCGACAACCGCCGCTGGGCGGGCGTCCCCTTCTACCTGCGCACCGGCAAGCGCCTCGGCCGCCGGGTCACCGAGATCGCGGTGGTCTTCCAGCGGGCCCCGCACTCCCCCTTCGACTCCACCGCCACCGAGGAACTGGGCCAGAACGCCATCGTGATCCGCGTCCAGCCGGACGAGGGCATGACGGTGCGGTTCGGGTCCAAGGTCCCGGGCACCTCGATGGAGATCCGGGACGTGTCCATGGACTTCGCCTACGGCGAGTCGTTCACGGAGTCCAGCCCGGAGGCGTACGAGCGGCTCATCCTTGACGTGCTGCTCGGCGACGCCAACCTGTTCCCCCGTCACCAGGAAGTGGAAGAGTCCTGGAAGATCCTCGACCCGATCGAGGAGTACTGGTCCCGGCACGGCAGGCCGGCCCAGTACCCGGCGGGTACCTGGGGGCCGGAAGAGGCAAACGAGATGCTCGCACGAGACGGACGGAGCTGGCGCAGGCCATGAAGATCGACCTGACCGACACCACGGCAAGCAAGATCAACAAGGCGCTGGTCCGGGGCCGCCGGGCCATCGGCACCCCGGCCGTGGGCATGGTCCTGACGATGGTCATCGTCACGGACGAGGAGAACGCCTACGACTCGCTCCGGGCCGCCGAGGAGGCCTCGCACGAGCACCCCTCGCGGACCCTGGTCGTCATCAAGCGCCACGCCCGCACCCTGCGCGACCGCACCGCCTCCCGGCTGGACGCCGAGGTCCGGGTCGGCTCCGAGGCCGGCACCGGCGAGACGGTGGTGCTGCGCACCTACGGCGAGGTGTCCGACCACGCCGACTCGGTGGTCCTGCCGCTGCTGCTGCCCGACGCCCCGGTCGTCGTGTGGTGGCCGGTGGACGCGCCCGACACCCCCGCCAAGGACCCGCTGGGCGCACTGGCCCAGCGCCGGATCACCGACCTGTACGCCGTCGAGCGCCCGCTGGAGGTCCTGGAGACCCGGGTCCGCAGCTACGCGCCCGGCGACACCGACCTCGCCTGGACCCGGCTCACGCCGTGGCGCTCGATGCTGGCGGCCGCGCTCGACCAGGCCCGGGTGAAGGTGACCTCCGCCGCCGTCGAGGCCGAGCGGGAGAACCCCAGCGCCGAACTCCTCTCGCGCTGGCTCGAGGCCCGGCTGAACGTGCCGGTGGACCGCGTGGTCACGGCGGGGCCGGTGGTCACCGCCGTCCGGCTCGGCACCGACAACGGCGAGATCGTCATCGACCGCCCCGAGGGGCCCCTGGCGACGCTGACCCTGCCGGGGCAGCCGCCGCGCACCCTCGCCCTCAAGGTCCGTCCGACCTCCGAACTCATCGCCGAGGAGCTGCGCCGCCTCGACGCCGACGAGATGTACGCCGTCGCCCTCAGCGGCGAGGCGACCAAGGAGCACGCCTGACATGTCCGACGCCCCGTCAGACCTTCCCGAGCTCACCCGCCGCCCCGAGTGGACGGCCCTCGAGGACCACCGGGCCGCGGGACGGCCGTCCCTGCGCGAGCTGTTCGCGGCGGACCCCGGCCGCGCCGAGCGCTACGTGGTCCGGGTCGGCGACCTGCACATCGACTACAGCAAGCACCTGATCACCGACGAGACCCTGGCCCTGCTGCAGGAACTCGCCGCCGCCACCGGCGTGTTCGAGCTGCGCGACGCCATGTTCCGCGGTGAGAGGATCAACATCACCGAGGACCGGGCGGTGCTGCACACCGCGCTGCGGGCCGCCCCGGACGCGGTGATCGAGGTCGACGGCGAGAACGTCGTGCCCCGGGTGCACGCCGTGCTGGACAAGATGGCGGGCTTCGCCGAGCGGGTCCGGTCCGGTGAGTGGACCGGCCACACCGGCAGGCGGATCCGCAACGTCGTCAACATCGGCATCGGCGGCTCCGACCTCGGGCCCGCCATGGCCTACGAGGCGCTGCGCGCCTACACGGCACGGGAGTTGACCTTCCGTTTCGTCTCCAACGTGGACGGCGCCGACCTGCACGAGGCGATCCGCGACCTGGACCCGGCGGAGACGCTGTTCATCGTCGCGTCCAAGACGTTCACCACGATCGAGACGATCACCAACGCGACCTCGGCCCGGTCCTGGCTGCTCGACGCCCTCGGCGACGAGAAGGCCGTCGCCCGGCACTTCGTCGCCCTGTCGACCAACGCCGAGAAGGTCACCGGGTTCGGCATCGACCCGGACAACATGTTCGAGTTCTGGGACTGGGTCGGCGGACGGTACTCGTACGACTCGGCGATCGGCCTGTCGCTGATGATCGCGATCGGCCCGGACCGGTTCCGCGAGATGCTCGACGGATTCCGTACCGTCGACGAGCACTTCCGCACCGCGCCCGCCGAGACCAACGTCCCGCTGCTGATGGGCCTGCTGGGCATCTGGTACGGCAACTTCCACGACGCGCAGACCCACGCGGTGCTGCCCTACAGCCACTACCTGTCGAAGTTCACCGCCTATCTCCAGCAGCTCGACATGGAGTCCAACGGCAAGTCGGTGCAGCACGACGGGAGCCCGGTGCGGTGGCAGACCGGACCGGTCGTCTGGGGCACGCCCGGCACCAACGGGCAGCACGCCTACTACCAGTTGATCCACCAGGGCACCAAGCTGATCCCGGCGGACTTCATCGGCTTCGCCCGCCCCGTCGACGAGCTGAGCGGTGAACTGGAAGCCCAGCACGACCTGCTGATGGCGAACTTCTTCGCCCAGACCCAGGCGCTCGCCTTCGGCAAGACCGCCGACGAGGTCCGCGCCGAGGGCGTGCCCGAGGAGCAGGTGCCGCACCGCACGTTCCACGGCGACCACCCGACCACGACGATCCTCGCCCCCGAGCTGACCCCGTCCGTGCTCGGCCAGCTCGTCGCCCTCTACGAGCACAAGGTCTTCGTGCAGGGCGCGGTGTGGAACATCGACTCCTTCGACCAGTGGGGCGTGGAGCTGGGCAAGGTCCTCGCCAAGCGCATCGAGCCCGCCCTGACCGAGGGCGCCGAGGTGCCCGGTCTGGACCCGTCCACCACGGCCCTCGTCGCCGCCTACCGTTCTCTCAGGAAGTGATCAGATCATGCAGCTCGGTCTCATCGGTCTCGGCAAGATGGGCGGCAACATGCGCGAGCGGATCCGCCGCGCCGGCCACACCGTCATCGGCTACGACCGCAACCCCGAAGTCTCCGACGTCAAGAGCCTCGAAGAGCTGGTCGAGAAGCTGGACGCGCCGCGCACCGTCTGGGTGATGGTCCCGGCCGGCACCGCCACCCAGGGCGTCGTCGACGAGCTGAAGGACCTGCTGTCCGAGGGCGACACGGTGGTCGACGGCGGCAACTCCCGCTGGACGGACGACGAGAAGCACGCGGCCGAACTGGGCGTGAAGGGCATCGGCTTCGTCGACGCCGGCGTCTCCGGCGGCGTCTGGGGCCTGCAGAACGGCTACGCGCTGATGGTCGGCGGCGACAAGGAGCACGTGGAGCGGCTCCGGCCGATCTTCGAGGCGCTCAAGCCGGAGGGCCCCTACGGCTACGTCCACGCGGGCCGGGTCGGCGCCGGGCACTTCTCCAAGATGGTCCACAACGGCATCGAGTACGCCATGATGCAGGCGTACGCCGAGGGCTGGGAGCTGCTGGAGAAGATCAAGTCGGTGGACAACGTCCGCGAGGTGTTCCGCTCCTGGCAGGAGGGCACCGTCATCCGCTCCTGGCTGCTGGACCTGGCGGTCAACGCCCTGGACGAGGACCAGCACCTGGACAACCTGCGCGGCTACGCGGAGGACTCCGGGGAGGGACGCTGGACCGTCGAGGCCGCCATCGACAACGCGGTGCCGCTGCCCGCCATCACCGCCTCGCTGTTCGCGCGGTTCGCCTCCCGGCAGGACGACTCCCCGCAGATGAAGATGATCGCCGCGCTGCGCAACCAGTTCGGCGGCCACGCCGTGGAGTCGGCGAAGAAGGACTGACCGCGACGGCGCCGGCGGCGCCGTCCCCGGTACCCGGCCCGGGTCGTCTCCGACGGCCCGGGCCGCGCCGTGGTCAGCGCGCGGCGCGCTGCGCGGCCGGCGGCCACGGGGACCTCCTGGCGCGCTCAGCGATGTACGAACCAGTACGTCAGCCGTGTCAGCAGCCATCGCCTTCGGAAAGACCCGTACAGCCCGCGCCACCCCTGCTTCTACAATCACCGGCACTGGCCCTACGCCCGAAGGAACCCGATGACCAGCGTCGACGAACCGGTACGACCCGGCGGGCGGACCCGGGACGCCGCCCGCACCCAGGCCGAGATCCTCGACGTGGCGACACAGGAGTTCGCCCGGGCCGGCTACGACGGCGCGCGGGTGGACGAGATCGCGGCCCGCACCCGCACCACGAAGCGGATGATCTACTACTACTTCGGCGGCAAGGAACAGCTCTTCACGGCCGTGCTGGAGCGGGCCTACGGCGAGATCCGCGAGGCCGAACAGCAGCTGGACGTCGAACATCTGGACCCGGTCGCGGCGATCCGGCGGCTGGCCGAGGTCACCTTCGACCACCACGAGCAGCACCCGGACTTCATCCGCCTGGTCAGCATCGAGAACATCCACGGCGCCGAGCACATCGCCGCCTCCGCGAAGCTCGGGCGGATCGGCTCCCCCACGCTCGGGGTGATCCGCCGGATCCTGGCCGCCGGGCAGGAGTCGGGGCTGTTCACGGCCGACGTGGACGCCGTCGACCTGCACGCGATGATCAGCTCGTTCTGCTTCTTCCGGGTCGCCAACCGGCACACCTTCGGCGCGCTGTTCGGCCGCGACCTCGTCGACCCGGCGCAGCGCGAGCACTACCGCGCCATGCTCGGCGACATGGTGATCGCCTACCTGACGGCGGAGCGGGCCGCGGACTGAGCCGCGCACCGAGCGGTCACGGGCGCCCGTCGCTCACGGCGGCCGCGGTCGCGCGCCGGCTCTAGACAGCGGGGACACGCGGGCGCAGCATCCCGCCCACCCCGGCCGCACTCTCCGCCCGCGCGACCCGTACGGTCCCGTCGGCCCTGCTGGGCGAACGAGCGACGCGCGGGAAGCCGCACCAGGAGACGGTGTCGGCCCGAGCCCTTCCCGGCCACGGCTCCGGACGCCGAGGGGTGCCGCGGCCCGAGGCCGCGGTTTCACGAGACCGGGCGGCGGCGACCGCATGCCGCCGCGCGACAGCAGGGGCCCCGGGCCTCACCGGGCGCGGCGCGTCGCCGCGTCGAGGAGGGGGCCGAGTTCGCGGACCGCCGTGTCCAGCGGACGGACGTCCCGCTCGGCCCGGGCCATGAGGATCGCGCCCTCCAGGGTGCTGATCATCAGGGTGGCGAGGGAGTCCGCGCGGGCCTCCGGAACCCCCATCCCGGTCAGCGCCTCGGCGACCGGACCGCGCCAGGCCGCGAAGGCGCCCGCCGCCGCCTCACGGGTGGAGCCGCCCGACGCGGCGCGGTCCACGGTCGCGGCGGCGACCGGGCAGCCGGCGCCGAACCCGTCCACCCGGTACTCGTCCGTCCACTGCGCGGCCATCGCCGCGAACAGCCCGCTGGGCGTCGGCTCGTCCAGGCCCGCGACGAAACGGGCGACGCGCTTGCCCGCGTACCGGCCGGCCCACGTCACGGCCTCGTTGACCAGTTGCTCCTTGCCGCCGGGGAAGTAGTGCTGGAGCGAGCCGCGCGGCGCCCCGGCCAGGGCGGCGACGTCCCGCATGCCGGTGGCGGCGACCCCGTCCCGCCGGATCAGCTGCGCCGCGCTGAACACCATCCGCTCGCGCGGTCCGTACCGCGACTCCGCCATGACGGACCTCCGTTCACCCCTCTCCCCGCACTCTATGACCGGTGTCATAACGCCCGCTACTATGACGACGGTCATAACGGTCGGCCCGGAGGTCCCGCGTGCGGAACTCCCCGGAGCGAGGAGCGCCCCATGGACGTCGTCACCGTCGGTTTCATCGGCCTCGGCGTGATGGGGCAGCCCATGGCGCTGCGGCTGGCGGCCTCCGGCACGCCGCTCGTCGTGTGGAACCGCACGCCGGAGCGGGCCGAGCCCCTGCGGGCGGCGGGCGCCGGGGTCGCGGCGGACGCCGCCGAGGTGTTCGCGCGGGCCGAGGCGGTCCTGCTGATGCTCGCCGACGAGGCCGCGGTCGACACCGTCCTCGGCCGCGGCGCCCCCGGCTTCGGCGCGCGCGTGGCCGGGCGCGTCGTCGTCCACATGGGCACGACCTCCCCCGAGTACTCCCACGCCCTGGAGGCCGACGTCCGGTCGGCCGGCGGCCGGTACGTCGAGGCGCCCGTCTCGGGGTCCCGCGTCCCGGCGGAGCAGGGCCGGCTGGTCGCCATGCTGGCGGGCGAGGAGGGCGCCGTGGACGTGGTACGGCCGTTGCTGGCGCCGCTGTGCCAGGAGACGTTCGTGTGCGGCGCGGCGCCGAACGCGCTGCTGATGAAGCTGTCGGTCAACCTCTTCCTGATCACTCTGGTGACCGGGCTGACCGAGGCGTTCCACTTCGCCGAGCGGCAGGGGCTCGACCGGGGGCTGTTCCTGGACGTCCTGGACGCGGGCCCCATGGCCAGCGGGGTGTCGCGGATGAAGGCGCCCAAGCTACGCGAGCGGGACTTCGCGGTGCAGGCGGCCGCCCTGGACGTACTGAAGAACAACCGGCTCATCGCGGAGGCGGCCCGGAAGGCGCACCTGTCCTCGCCGCTGCTGGACGCCTGTCACGCCCTGTTCGAGGAGACGGTGTCCCTGGGGCACGGCGGCGAGGACATGGTGGCGGTGCTGCGGGCGATCGAGGCACGGACCGCCGCGACGACGCCGTAGCTCAGCGCTTCGGGATGCCGTACGCCCGCTCGACGCGCAGCCGCAGCACCAGCCGGCGGTCGCGGACCATGGCGGCCCGGTAGTCGTCCCAGTCCGGGTGCTCGCCGGCGACGTCCCGGTAGAGCCGGACGAGTTCCTCCACCGTCTCGTCGTGCGGGTCCCGGGCGACCGGCGAGAGATCGGCGGTGCCCTCGGCGACCGCGTAGGCCCAGCGGTCGGCGGTGGTGACGTGGTACGAGGCGCGGGGGTCCCGGCGCAGGTTGCGGGTCTTGGCGCGGTCGTCCGTGAGGGAGACCCGGATGACCCGCTCGTCCGGGTAGTAGACGTGGGTGACGTTGGACAGCTGGGGCCGGCCGTCCTTCTTGATGGTCACCAGCACCCCGCCGTTCCCCTCACCGAGCAGCTTCAGCAGTGCGTCGTCCTGCGTGGCGTCCTGAGTCATACCCGGATCAACTCGGCGGGGCGGGCCGCGCATTCCCGCCGGGGCGCGGCGTCGCGGACGGAGGGCGCGGCACAGGGGACGGCGCTGCCGTTGCTCGCCGGGGCGGGGCGTCATGTCGATCACACACGCCGCGAACGGGGTCCGTCCCGGCGTTCCTGCGCGACGATGAGACCGTGCGGCCGTCGCGGCGGGACGGCGGCGGCGCCGCGCGGGTACGACGCGACCGGAGGAGAGCGATGGCAGAGCTGCGGCAGGAAGTCGATCCGGGTGAGGCCGGGCTGGACCCGAAGGCGCTCGACCGCCTGGACCTGCACTTCGCCCGCCTCGTCGACGAGGGGCGGCTGCCCGGCTACCTGGTCTCCGTGGCCCGCGGCGGCCGCGTCGCCCACCTCACCGCCTACGGTCACCGGGACCGCGCGGCGGAGCTGCCGGTCGGGACGGACACCCTGTGGCGGATCTACTCCATGACCAAGCCCGTCACCGCCGTCGCGGTGCTGCTGCTGGTGGAGGAGGGCCGGCTCTCCCTCGACGACCCGCTCGAACGGCACCTGCCCGCGTTCGCCGCGCCGCGGGTGTACGAGAGCGGCTCGGGCGCCGGCCTGCGCACCCGCCCGGCCCGCGGCCCGATCCTGATCCGGCATCTGCTCACCCACACGGCGGGCCTGACCTTCGGCTTCTACTACAAGCACCCCGTCGACGCCCTGTACCGCGAGGCGGGCCTGGAGTACTCGGTGCCGCCGGGCAAGGACCTCGCCGAGACCGTCGAGGTGTACGCGCGCATGCCGCTGCAGTTCGAGCCGGGCACGCGGTGGAACTACTCCGTCGCCTCCAATGTGCTGGGCCGGGTGATCGAGGTGGTCTCCGGGCAGCCGCTGGACGCGTTCCTCGCCGAGCGGATCCTCCGCCCGCTCGGCATGACGGACACCGGATTCCACATCACCGGCGAACAGGCCGACCGGCTGGCCGAGTTGTACGGCGAGACGGAGGACGGCGGCATCGCACCGGTCCCGGGACTGCCGGTACGGGGCCGGCCGCTGTTCCTCTCCGGCAGCGGCGGCCTGGTCGCGTCCGCCGGGGACTTCCACCGGTTCATGGAGATGCTGCGCCGGGGCGGTGAACTGGACGGCGCCCGCCTGCTGTCCCCCGAGTCGGTCGCCCTGATGACCCGCAACCAACTGCCCGGCGGCGCCCGACTCGACTCCTTCGGCACCCCCGTCCACCAGGAGCGCTCCAACGCCGGCCTCGGCTTCGGCTTCAACGTCTCCGTCGTCGTCGACCCGGCCCGCACCCTCGCCCCGACGAGCCCGGGCACCTACGGCTGGACCGGCGTCGCCACCACCGCCTTCTGGATCGCCCCGGCCCACGACCTGACCGTCCAGTTCATGACGCAGGTCCGCCCGAAAACCCTGAAGGTCTTCCCGGACCTGCGCCGCCTGGTGCACGAATCCCTCACTGTCTGACCCCCCGGCTACCGTCCTGGGCCATGGGGATCACCACCGCATGGAGCATCAGCGCCCACGACGACGCCTTCATCGTGGAGCTGGCGCCTCGCCTGCTCCCCCTGATCGACGCGGAGCGGGGCGAACCGCTCGCGCGGGAGCGGTGGGAGCGGTGGAAGCGCTCGCCGGCCGGGGGCACGTCCCCCGAACCCTCCGCCGACCTCCTGGACTTGGTCTGCGGCGGCACCCACGTGCAGAAGATGTACGACGGGCTGTCGAGCGACGACCCCTTCTCCATGCTGGACGACGTCTGGGGCCAGGACGGGGTCGAGGACCGGCTGTTCATCTCCGTGCAGAGCAAGGACTGGGCGGTCGGGTCGTTCCTCCACGCCGTCGGACCCGCACGGGCGGCGCTGCTGCCGGGCTGGTGCGGCAACCTGCTCCTCACCTCGGGCGAAGTGCGCGCCACACTGCCGCGCGTGGAACGCGCCCTGATGTTCGGTCCGCAGGAGCGCGCGGCCGCCCGGCGGCGGGACTGGCTCGGCTACGGCCCCGGCGAGGAGTCCGTGCTGGACGGACCGCTTCGTATGTGGCGTCTCGCCGCGCGGACCGGGATGGGCCTGTGCGGTGTCTCCTGCGTCATCTGCTGACCGGGGACTCACACCTGCTCACCTGACACTCACAGGCATGTGACGTACGTCACTCCGCGGTCTGGAACTCGTAGCCGCGCAACGGCGAACAGCAGGTGACCACACGACTCCGAGACCTGAGGACGCGATATGAATCGCAGAGGTGGAACGTGACCCTGCTGCCCGCCCGAGGGGCCGCGTTCGACCCGGCGACGGACGCGGGCGGCGCCTCCGACGGCTCGGTCATCGAGCGGTCCTGGGAGACGCCCGACGCGTTCGCCGTGATCTTCGACCGCCACGCCGACGACATCCACCGCTACATCGCGCGGCGCCTGGGCACCGACACCGCCGACGACCTGATGGCGGAGACCTTCGTGATCGCCTTCCAGCGCCGGCGCCGTTACGACGTGTCCCATCCGCACGCCCGGCCCTGGCTGTACGGGATCGCCACCAACCTGATCGGCCGCCACCGCCGGGACGAAGGCCGCCGGCTGCGGGCGCTGTCCCGTATGGCGTCGCTGCCGGAGGGCCGGGAGGAGCAGGCCGGGCCGGAGGACGCGGTCACGGACGGTGTCGGCACCGCGGAGGCGTACGGCACGCTGGCCGGCGCCCTCGCCGAACTGCCCGCCCGTTACCGGGACGTGCTGCTGGTCGTCGCCTGGGGGGAGCTCGACTACGCGGAGGCCGCGCAGGCGCTGGGCCTGCCCGTCGGCACGGTGCGCTCCCGCCTGCACCGGGCCCGCACCAGGCTGCGCCGGGCGCTGGGCGGCCCGGAGGCGACCACCTCGACCGCACCTGAGAAGAGGACCGATCATGGATGAACTGACGACGGTGCGCGCGTGGGACGCCGAGCGGCCTGGGCCGTCCGACGAGGCCCGCACCGCCGCCCGGGCCCGCCTGGAAGCCGCCATGGCACGGGAGTCGGACGGAGCCGTGCCCCGAGCGGGCCGGCTGAGCCGGCGGATCGTGCTCCGCACCGCGTTCGCCGGACTGACGGCGGTGGCCGCGGGCGGCGCGATCGTCGTACTGAGCGACGGAGACGACCACGCGCCGCGGCTGGAGGCGGTCAGCGCGGCGGACGTGCTGCGCAGGGCCGCCGACAGATCACGCGCCGCGGGCGGCGACCTGCCCGTGCCGCGCGACGACCAGTACTTCTACACCCGCACCTACACCATCCGGGTGCCGGTGAAGGGCGGGCCCCCCAGGACGTGGACCGACGAGAGCTGGATGTCGGTGGACGGGTCGAAGCCGTCCCTGCGCCAGGAGAACGGGAAGATCCACCACGACCCTCCGCTCGGCAAGCACGAGATGAGGTGGCCTCCGACCGTCTACTCCGAACTGCAGAAGATGCCGACGGACCCCGACAAGCTGCTGGCCCAGTTCGGGGGCAATGAGAAGGCGCCCGGCACCGATGTGATGGCCTTCTTCGAGGGCTGCATGCTGCTGAAGGGGCCGAACGTCCTGCCCCCCGGCCTGCAGGCCGGCGCCTTCGAGGCGCTGTCGAAGCTCCCCCACATCCGGCTCGACTACCACGATTCCGACGTCGACGGCCGCGAGGCCGTCGGAGTCTCGTACCCGAAGGCGTCGTTCACCTTCCTGTTCGACCGCAGGACGTACGACTACCTGGGCCTGCGCACCGTGGGGAGTTCACCGAAGAAGATCAACGGAGAGTGGAAGCAGGTCGGCTACTACTACGAGACCAGGACCCTGAAGGACATCCAGGTGGTCGACCGCATCGGACAGCACGGCTGACCGGCGGGAGTCGCGCCCGGCCGGGGGCGAGCGGGCGGGGGCGTCGCCGGCCGCCCGCCCCCGCCCGTGTCCCGCCCGCTCAGGAACCGTGGGCGACCGCGTCCAGGTGGGGCAGGACGTGGTCGAGGCGCTCACGCTTGGTGCGCAGGTAGGTGATGTTGCTCTCGCACGGCTCGATCAGCAGCGGCACCTGCTCGGCGACCTGGATGCCGTGCCGTACCAGCGCCTCCCGCTTGCGCGGATTGTTGGACATCAGCCGGACCGAGCGCACCCCGAGGTCGTGCAGGATCCCGGCGGCGACGCCGTAGTCGCGGGCGTCGACGGGCAGGCCGAGCGCCAGGTTCGCCTCGACCGTGTCCAGGCCCTCCGCCTGCAGGGCCATCGCGCGCAGCTTGGCCAACAGGCCGATGCCCCGGCCCTCGTGTCCCCTCAGGTAGACGACGATGCCGCTGCCCTCGGCGGCCACCGCGCGCAGCGCCGAGGCCAGTTGGTCGCCGCACTCGCAGTGCCGGGAGCCGAACGCGTCCCCGGTCAGGCACTCCGAGTGCAGCCGGGTCAGCACGTTCTCGGTCCCGATCTCCCCGTACACGAGCGCGACCTGTTCATCGCCGCGGTCGTGGTCCAGGTAGCCGATCGCCTGGAACTGCCCGTACACGGTGGGCAGGGGCGCGCTGACGACGCGTTCCGCGCCCGAGCGCCGCGAGGACTTCTCGCCGAGGACACCGAGGTTTTCTGTCATGATCTGATTCCTAAGCAGAGACGAAGGGCCGGGAAAGATGAGTGGTTCGGGCGCGCGTACGGCCGGCTTCGGGGTGGTACCGGCGGACACTACGGAAGACGTACGGATGCGGGGGGCGGGCGTTTCAACACAGGTCGCCGTCCTTCCCGTCGGCAGCTTCGAACAGCATGGCCCCTTCCTTCCGCTGGCGACCGACACGCTCGTCGCCTGTGCCGTGGCCCGGGAGATCGCCGGCGCGTATCCGGTGCACCTCCTTCCGCCCGTGACGATCGGCTGTTCGCACGAGCACGCGGACTGGCCGGGGACCGTCAGCATCTCCTCGGTGACCCTGCACGCGGTGGTCCGGGACATCGCGGACTCGCTGCGCCGCTCGGGAGTCGAGGCGCTGGTCGTGGTGAACGGTCACGGCGGCAACTACGTGCTGGGCAACGTCGTTCAGGAGGCCTCCGCGCGCGGGGAGCGGATGGCGCTGTTCCCGGCCGCCGAGGACTGGGAGGCGGCGCGGCAGCGGTCCGGGGTGCTCACCTCCCTGCTCACCGACATGCACGCGGGCGAGATCGAGACCTCCATTCTGCTCCACGCTCACCCCGAATTCGTCCGCCCTGGTTACGAGTCCGCCGATTTCACCGCCGACGACCGCCGTCATCTCCTCACCGTGGGAATGTCCGCCTACACCGACTCGGGCGTCATCGGCCGCCCTTCGCTGGGTTCCGCGGAAAAGGGCAAGGAGCTGCTGGCCGGCCTGGTGGACTCGTTCGGCGCGCTCTTCGACCTGCTCACCTCGGACTCCGGCCCGGCGGCGGCACGGGGGTAGCCGCGCAGTCCGGCGTACCAGCGGGCGACGAGCACGGCCGCACCGGGCAGGCTCGCGACGAAGCTCAGCACCCCGTACACCACGGCGACGGCCACCCCGCTGCTCGCGCCGAGCCCGGCCGCGCCGAACGCCCAGGCGGTGACGCCCTCGCGGGGGCCGAAACCGCCGACGTTCAGCGGGAGCCCCATCGCGACCAGGGCGAGCACCGCGATCGGCAGCAGCACCGGCACGGACGCGGCCGATCCGGCGATCCGGGCCGCCACGACGAACATCGCGACGTGTCCGGCCAGCACGACGACGGAGGACAGCGCGACCCCGGGTCCGGCCTCACGCGACAGCAGGCCCCGGCGGGCCTCGCCGAGCGCGGAGCGCAGCGCGCCGCCACGGCGGGAGGGCGCGCGGTTCATGCGGACGGCGAGCCAGACGGCGAGGGCGCCCGCCGCGGCCAGCGCCACCGGCCCGGCGACGCCGCGTACCTGGTCCCGGACCGGCGACGGCAGGACCACCAGCACGACCGCGCCGAACGCGGCCAGCGCGACCTGCCCGGCGACCCGCTCGAGCACGACCGCCTTCACCCCGCGCCGGATGTCACCGGCGCTCTGCCCGTGCCGGACCGCGCGGTGCACGTCGCCCAGCACCCCGCCCGGCAGGGCCGCGTTGAGGAACAGCGCCCGGTAGTAGTCGGCCACCGCGGGCCCGAACGGCAGCCGGATGCGCAGCCCCCGGGCCACCAACTGCCAGCGCCACGCGCTGAACACGGTGGTGACCGCCCCGATGCCCAGGGCGAGCAGCAGCGACGCCGAGTCGATCCGCCGCAGCCCGTCGAGGAGGACACCCGTGCCGAGCCGCCACAGCAGCCCGGCGACGATGGCCGTGCCGGCGACCGTGCCGAAGTGGGTGCGCACGGCACGGGAGTTCAGCCTGCCGAACAGGCGGTGGCCGGCGCCGCGCCGGGCGCTCCCGGGCGCGGACGGCTCCGGCCCCGGGCCCACCGCGTGAGCCGTGGCGCCGCCCCGCACCGACCGGATCCGCGCATGCGGGATCACCCGCTCCAGGCGGGGCTTCGCCGCCCTCCCCGGGCGCGGCCGCGCGCCGGTCTCCACCGCCTGTCCGTTCATGACGAGGTCCCGCCCGCCGGCTCGGGCAGCGCCAGCAGATCGGTGTGGTGGACCACGGCCCGCAGCTCACCGGCCTCGCACGCGGCCAGCCGCTCGCGCAGATAGCGCTCGGCGCGCTCGGACAGCTCGGGCCGCTGCTCGACGGCCGCGCCCACCCAGCCCCGCAGCCACTGCGCGGTCAGCGCCGCCTCCTCGGGGCCGAGCCGCCAGGGGCTCGGGTGCAGCCGTACGGCCGCCCCTTGCGCGGCGAACGCCTCGCGGGCCACGGTGACCGCGTCCGGTCCGAGCAGCCCGTCACGCCGCTGGTGGGCGTTGAACGCCTCGGCGATCTCGGCGTCCAGCGGGTCCGGCGGGGTGAGTTCGACCCGGCCCGCGACGGACAGCGTGAGCAGGGCCGGGCAGCCGGCGCCGGCGCAGGCGGCGGCGAGGGTGTCGACCTGCTCGCGGGTGAGGACGTCCAGCAGCGCGGAGGCGGTGACCAGAGCGGCCCCGTTCAGCGCGTCCGGGGTGAGCCGGGCGACGTCGCCGCGCCGGGTCTCGACCGTGACCGGGCTGCCGTCGGCGGCGGCGCGCGGGGAGCCCACGGCGGCGAAGTGCAGCAGGTACGGGTCGCGGTCGTGCAGGACCCAGTGCTGGGCGCCGTCCAGCCGCGGGGCGAGCCAGCGGCCCATCGAGCCGGTGCCGCAGCCCAGGTCGTGCACGGCCGACCCGCCCGCCCCGCTCGGCCGTTCGGCCAGCCGGGTCCGCAGCGGGTCCAGCAGCTCCGCGGCCCGCGCCGCGGCGTCGGCCGGTTCCCGCAGCCGCAGCCACTCGGGGGCGTACCGCGGCGGCTCCTGCGGCTCACCGTCCCGCAGCCGTACGGTGGCCCGCTCGCCGGGGCCGGTGACGGGGCCGGCGCCGGCGATCACACCGGCCGGGTCGCTCTCGCCTGCACCGGTGCCCATCGCGGCCTCCTCACCTTCCGGTACGAACTCGGCTTCGCCGGGCGCCGGTTGGGCCGGGATACCGCCGGTCGCCGTCCGTGTGTCCGTCATGCCGCCCTCCTCGGCGCCTCGGGGAGCCTGCCGAGCACACCGGCCAGGCTGCGGGCGGTGGTCGCCCAGCCGTCCAGCGCCGCGCGGCGGCCGCGCGCGGCGGCCTTGAGCCGGCGACGCACGTCGGGTTCGCCGAACCAGCCGCGCAGTTCGGCGGCGAGCGCCGCCGGGTCCTCCGGCGGGACGAGGATGCCGGGGACGCCGCCGTCGGGCGCGCGGCCGACCGCCTCGGACACCCCGCCGACGTCGGTCGCCAGCACCGGGATCCCGCGCGCGAGCGCCTCGGTGACGGCCATGCCGTAGGTCTCCGCGTACGAGGTGAGGACCATCAGGTCCGCCGACGCGTACGCCGCGTCGAGTTCGGCGCCGCCCCGCGGCCCGGCGAGCAGCAGCCGTTCCTCCAGGCCGCGTTCGCGGATCAGGCCGCGCAACCGGTCGACGTACTCGGGGTCCTGGGTGAGCCCGCCGACGCACACGCAGCTCCACGGCAGGTCGGTCACCGCGGCCAGCGCCTCCACCAGCCGGTGCTGGCCCTTGCGCGGGGTGACGGCGGCGACGCAGAGCAGCCGGGAGACGCCGTCGGTGCCCGGGGCGAGGGGGGCGATGTCGGCGCCGGGGGCGGCGACGTGCACCCGCTGCGGGGCGAGTCCGTGGTGGGAGACGATCCGGCGGACGGCCCAGTCGCTGGTGGCGATCACCGCGCCGGCCGCCCGCAGCACGGCCCGCTCGCGGGCGTCCAGGGCGGCGGCCACGGCCGGGTCCAGGCCGGTCTCGTCGCCGAGCGGCAGGTGCACCAGCACCGCGAGGCGCAGCCGCTCCGCCTCGGGGACCACGATCTCCGGCACTCCGCAGGCGACCAGGCCGTCGAGCAGGACGACGGTGTCATCGGGGAGTTCCCGCAGGGTGCGGGCGAGCACGTCGCGGTCGGCGCGGCCGGGGCGCGGCCAACTGCCGGGCACGGCGTGCCGTACGGCCTGCCAGCCGAAGCCCGGCAGGTCCAGGCAGACCCGGCGGTCGTAGGCGTTGCCGCCGCTCGGCGCGGCCGGGTCGTCGACGCCGCCCGGCATGACGAAGTGCACGGTGCGCAGGGACATGGGGATGATCCCGACGTTCTCGAGAGCGATGGGCTGCGCGGGCACATAGGCGAGCCGCGCCTTGTGCGCGCTCCCCACGGCCGTCCCGGTGGCCTCCAGGGCCGGCCCGGTGGCTTTCATGGTCGTGCCGGTGGCTTTCACGGTCGTCTCCGTCACAGGGCACGCTCGTAACTCGCCCAGGCGATGTGCGACTCGTGCAGGGTGACGGTGAGGCCCGCCAGGCCCCGGGCCCCCTCGCCGAGGGCGCCCTTGTCGACGCGGTCGGCGAGCCGGTCCGCGATGACCTTGGCCAGGAACTCGGTGGACGTGTTGATCCCGGCGAACTCCGGCTCGTTGTCGAGGTTCCGGTAGTTCAGCTCGGCCACGACGGCGCCGAGTTCCTGGGTGGCGAGGCCGATGTCGACGACGATGTTGTCCTCGTCCAGCTGTTCGCGGCGGAACGTGGCGTCCACCAGGAACGTGGCGCCGTGCAGGCGCTGTGCGGGCCCGAACACCTCGCCGCGGAAGCTGTGGGCGATCATGATGTGATCGCGGACGGTGATGCTGAACAACGGACGACCCTCCAGGTGCGGCGCGTCTGATGCCCCCGGCGGTCACCTGCCGGGGGATTGCCGTGTAGTACGGCTGCTCGCTTCCCCGTGTTCAGCCTCCTCTCACTCTTTTCTCAGGTCAGACCGCTGCCGGCCGGAACGGTCCGGCCCGGCGCCGGGGTAGGCGATGCGGTGGCACAGGGCCGGGATCTCGCCGGAGGCGAGCCTGGGCATCAGCTCCGGCAGCTCCTCGAAGGCGCTCTCGCCGGTGATGAGGGCGTCGAGAGCGGGGTCGGCGAGCAGGTCGAGGGCGAGCGCCAGCCGTTCGGCGTAGCCGCGTCCGGCGCGGGCGGCCGGGGAGACGGTGCCGACCTGGCTGCTGCGCACGGTGAGCCGGCGGGAGTGGAAGGCCTCGCCGAGCGGCAGGGCGACCCGCCGGTCGCCGTACCAGCTCAGTTCGACGACCGTGCCCTCGGGGGCGAGGAGTTCCAGGGAGCGGCTGAGGCCCTGTTCGGTGGCGCTGGCGTGCACCACGAGGTCGCAGTCGCCGAGGGCCGCCTCGGGCGTGGCGAAGTCGGCGCCGAGCGCCTCGGCGGTCTCGGCGCGGGCCGGGTCGGCGTCGACGAGCTGCAGCCGTACGCCGGGGAAGCGGGCGAGCAGCGCGGCGACCGAGCAGCCGACCATGCCGCCGCCGACCACCACGATCCGGTCGCCGATCAGGGGCGCCGCGTCCCACAGGGCGTTCACCGCGGTCTCCACGGTCCCGGCGAGCACGGCCCGCTCGGCGGGCACCCGGTCCGGCACCACGGTCACGGCGTTCACCGGAACGACGTAACGGGACTGATGCGGGTACAGGCAGAAGACCGTGCGGCCGATCAGCTCGCGGGGGCCCTCCTCGACGACGCCCACGTTCAGGTAGCCGTACTTCACCGGCGCGGGGAAGTCGCCCTCCTGGAACGGCGCCCGCATGACGGCGTGTTGGGAGTCCGGCACCCCGCCGCGGAAGACCAGCGTCTCCGTGCCGCGGCTCACTCCGGAGTACAGCGCGCGGACCAGGACCTCGTCCTCGCCCGGCTCCGTGAGGGTGACGTCGCGCAGCTCACCGGCGCCCGGGGAGCTCAGCCAGAACGCGCGGGCCGACCGGTTCATCGGCATCCTCCTGAACGATCGGGAAGTTGTTCACGTACCGAGATGTGCACAGGCCGCGCACAGTACGCGGCGTTGATCGACTCTGTCACTCGGCCGGAGGATGTGCGGTGGCCCTGAACAACACGTATGACGCGAGGCTCCAGCAGGAGACCGCTGTCGGAGCGGGCGTACAGCTCCTGCTGCTCGCCCTGCTCGGTTCGGCGATCGGCATGGGGCCGGCCGGCTGGCTGACCGGGCTGGTCTTCGCGTTCGCCACCTGGGCGGTCCTCTCCCGCGCCCTGCACCGCTCCCGGCTCAGCTCCTTCGGCCCGGCCAACCGGGTGACCCTGGGCCGGGCCACCCTGGTCGGCGCGGTGACGGCGCTGGTCGCGGACTCCTTCGAGAGCGCGCCGCCGGTGACCCTGCTGGTCGGCCTGACCGCCGTGGCGCTGCTGCTGGACGGCGTCGACGGCAAGGTGGCCCGCCGCACGGGGACTTCGTCCGCGCTCGGCGCCCGGTTCGACATGGAGGTCGACGCGTTCCTGATCCTGGTGCTGAGCGTGTACGTGGCGACGCAGCAGGGCCCCTGGGTACTGCTGATCGGCGGCATGCGGTACGCGTTCGTCGCGGCGGCCCGCGTGGCCCCCTGGCTGAACGCCCCGCTGCCGCCGTCCTTCGCCCGCAAGACGGTCGCCGCGCTCCAGGGCATCTGCCTGCTGCTGGCCGGCGCCGAGTTGCTGCCGCACCCGGCGAACCTGGCGATCGTGGTGCTGTCGCTGGGCTCGCTGGTGTGGTCGTTCGGCCGGGACGTGCTGTGGCTGTGGCGCGAAGCCCGTATGGACGGCGGGCGGACGGCCGCTGAGGCCGCGGTTGCCGGGACGGCGGCCGGCGAGGGGACGCTCGGCGAGCCGCTGGTGCGGAAGCTGGAGCTGGCGGCGCGCTGAGGCGCCGGGGACACCGTCACGCCTCCGCCGTCCCGCCGCACCGTCAGCCGGTGGGTGCGGGACGGCGGAGGCGTCCGTCGTGGACTTCGGCGATCCGGTCGGCGGTGGTCAGATGGGTGCGGTCGTGGGTGACCAGGACGGTGGCGGTGGCCCGCTGGTGGGTGAGCCGGGTGATCATCTCGATGACGGCGGCGCCGCGTTCGTGGTCGAGGGCGCTGGTGGGTTCGTCGACCAGCAAGACGGTGGGGTCGTTCATCAGGGCGCGGGCGATGTTGACGCGCTGGCGCTGCCCGCCGGAGAGCTGGTGCGGCCGGCGGTGGGCCTGGTCCGCGAGGCCCACGGCGTCGAGGAGTTCGAGGGCGCGGCCGCGGGCCCGGCCGGGGCCGCGGCCGTCGATCCGGGCCATGACCTGGAGCTGTTCGGCGGCGGTGAGGGAGGGCAGCAGGTTGGGCTGCTGGAACACGATGCCGATCCGGTGGCGGCGCAGTTCGGTGAGCTCGCCCCGGCTCAGGCCGGTGGTGGCGGTGCCGTCGACGGTGACGGTGCCGGCGTCGGGGGTGATCAGGGTGGCGGCGACGGCCAGCAGGCTGGACTTGCCGGAACCGGAGGGGCCGACGACGGCGGTGACACTGCCCTTGGGGACCTGGAGCGTGACCCGGTCCAGGGCGGTCAGCCGGGTCTCGCCGTCGGCGTAGGTGAGGGTGACGTCGGTCAGTTCGAGGCTCATCGGGCGCTCCCCAGGGCGGTCAGCGGGTCCACGGAGGTGATGCGGCGGATGGACAGGGCGGCGCCGAGGGCGCCGAGCAGGACCATGACCGCGGCGGGCAGCAGCACGGTGCCGGGGCTGAGCAGGAACGGCACGTCCGACCCGGCCACGAGGGCGCCGACGGCGGCGGCGATTCCGGTGCCCGCCAGGGTGCCGCCGACGAGCACGACGAGGGCCTGGCCGAGGGCGTCCCCCAGCAGGCTCGCGGTGGAGGCCCCGAGCGCCTTGAGGACGGCGACGTCGCCGCTGCGCTGGATGGTCCACACGGTGAAGAAGGCGCCGATGACCAGGGCCGAGATGGCGAACAGGAATCCGCGCATGAGCTGCAGGGAGCCGTTCTCCGAGGTGTAGGAGCCGATCGCGGCGAGCGAGTCCTCGACGGAGACCGTCCTGGTGCCGGCCCGCCGGTCGGTGGCCGTGAGGTCGGCTCCCGCGGTGGTGCGCAGGGCGATGACGGTGGCGGTGGGGCCGTCGGCCGTGTCCGCGGGCGGCGCGGTCCGCCGCCAGGTGTTCAGGCTGGTCCAGACGACCGGGGTGTGGCTGAAGGAGGCGTCGCCCCGCACCGCGGCGACGGTCAGCCGGTGCCCGGCCAGGGTGAGGGAGCCGCCGGGCGCGAGGCCGAGGTCGTCGGCGGCCGTGGTGGACAGCACCGCCGACCGGTCGTCGATCCGTCCGCCGTCCGGGGCGAGCGGGGAGCCGGGCTCGACACCGAAGACGGAGAGCGCGGTGCTCCGCCGCCCGGCGGTGGCCCTGGTGGTGGTGATCCCCAGAGGTTCGGCACGCTCGACGCCTGGCGCCCCGGCCCACTGCCGCCACTGCTGCGCGGTGACGGTGGAGTCGGCGTAGGACGGCCCCTGCCCGCCGGCGGGGGCCTGGAAGGCGATCCGGTCCACCGGCAGCCCGGTGATCGCGGAGACGTTCTGCCTGCCGAGCCCGGCGGTCAGCCCGGACAGCAGCCCGACCAGCAGGGTGATCAGCACGATGACGGTCCCCATCAGGGCGAAGCGCCCCTTGGCGAACCTCAGGTCTCTCCAGGCGACGAACACGGGTGACCCGTCCTCTCGACGTCGTAAGCGGTGGTCGCATCGGTACGACCCCACCGTCGCCGAGGCCCCCCGCCCAGGGCTTCTGGCAAGGGACCGCACTTCACCGGCCGGAAGGACGGCGTCCGGGTTGTAACTTTCGATGGAGGCCTCCCGAGGGTCCCCCTCCGTAGCCTGGACGCACTGTGAACTCCTCTCCCCCCGCCCCCACCCCGGTCCCGACCAGCAGGATCCTTGCCTGGTGCCTGCATCTGCTGATCGCCGGCCTGCTCGCGCTGGCCGCCGGGCGGGCCCTGACCGGGGGCGGGCCGCACCCCTGGGCGACCGTCGCCGCCGCCGTCGCCTGCGGCCTGGTGTACGCGGCCGGTCCGCTGCTGCCGGGCGTACGCGGGTCACGCCGGTCGGCGACGGTATGGCTGGCCTGTCTGGGCGCCGTCTGGCTGGCGCTGCTGGCCCTGTCCGCCGACGGCGTCTGGCTGGCCTTCCCGCTGTACTTCCTGCACCTCCACCTGCTGCCGCGCCGTCCCGCTCTGGCCGCGGTCGTGGCGACCGCGCTCGCGGCGATCACCGCTTTCGCCGCCCACCAGCACGCCTTCAGCGTCGCCATGGCCATCGGCCCGGCGCTGGGCGCCGCCGTGGCCGTCGCGGTGGTGTGGGGCTACCAGGCCCTGTACCGGGAGAGCGAGCAGCGCCGCAGGCTGATCGAGGAACTGACCGCCACCCGCGCCGACCTGGCCCGGGCCCAGCACACCGCCGGAGTGCTCGCCGAACGCGAGCGCCTGGCCCGCGAGATCCACGACACCCTCGCCCAGGGCCTGTCCAGCATCCAGCTCCTGCTGCGCGCCGCCGAACGCGCCCTGCCCGGGCGGCCCGACGCCGCCGCGCGCCATGTGGACCAGGCCCGTCAGGCGGCCGTGGACAACCTCGCCGAGGCCCGCCGCTTCGTCGCCGCCCTCACCCCGCCGGCCCTGGAGGGCACCACACTGGCCGGCGCGCTGGAGCGCCTGTGCGCCACGACCTCCGCCCGCCACCCCCTCACCGTCCGCTTCCACGTGGCCGGCACCCCGGTCCCCCTGCCCACCGCGCACGAGGTCGCCCTCCTGCGGATCACCCAGTCCGCGCTCGGCAACACCGTCCGCCACGCCGGGGCCACCACCGCGGACGTCACCCTCACCCACCTCGACGACCACGTCGCCGTGGACATCACCGACGACGGCACCGGCTTCGACCCCGCCCTGCCGCCACCCCCCGGCCCGGACGACGGCGGCTTCGGCCTCGCCGCGATGCACGCCCGCATGGCCGCCCTGGGCGGCACCCTCACCGTCCACTCCTCCCCCGGCCACGGCACATCCGTGTCCGCCCGGCTCCCCCTGACCCCACCCGCACAAACGCCCGAGGCCGGCGACCCCGAGCGGCCGGACCTTCCCGAGCATCCCGAGGCCCACCCATGACCGACAAACCCAGCCCGGCCGTACCCGGCGACGCCAACGCCGCCGCGCCCGGCGACCTCACCCCCTCCATGTCCGGCGGCGGCCCCATTCGCCTGCTGCTGGCCGACGACCACCCGGTGGTACGGGCGGGTCTTCGCGCCGTGCTGGAGACCGAGCCCGGCATCGTCGTGATGGCCGAGGCGGCCACCGCGGAGGCCGCGGTCACCCGCGCCGCCGAGGGCGACATCGACGTCGTCCTGATGGACCTGCAGTTCGGCGCGGGCATGGGCGGCGCCGAGGCCACCGCCCGCATCACCGCGCGCACCGGCGCACCGCGGGTCCTGATCGTGACCACCTACGACTCCGACGCGGACACGCTGCCCGCCATCGAGGCGGGCGCCACCGGCTACCTCCTCAAGGACGCCCACCCCGAGGAACTCGCGGCGGCGGTACGCACGGCCGCCGCCGGCCGGACCGCGCTGGCCCCGACCGTCGCGGACCGCCTGATGAACCGCCTGCGCAGCCCCGCCGTCGCCCTGACCCGGCGCGAGACGGAGGTCCTGACCCTGGTCGCGCAGGGTCTCTCCAACCAGGCGGTCGCCCGACGGCTCCACCTCACCGAGGGCACCGTCAAGTCCCACCTGGCCCGCACCTACACCAAACTCGGCGTCGACTCCCGCACGGCCGCCGTGGCCACGGCGACGGACCTGGGCCTGATCCGCCGCTGACCCGTGGCCGGCTAGGCGTCCGCCTTCGAGGACCGCCCCCGCACGAGGGCGAAGACGGCCGCAGCCAGCCCCAGCACCCCTACGACGAGTCCCCCGACACCGAGCCCCCGGGCGGTACCGTCGCTCCCGTCGGTCGCCGCCGTCCTCACGGTGTCGGAATCACCGCCCTTCGCCGCCGCAGGAGCGGGAGCCTCTTCTCCCCCCTCCGTCAGCTTGAGCGTGGGCGCCGGATTCTCGGCCTCCTCACCACCACTGGGCGCCTCGATCCACCGAACGACCTTGCCGTCGGAGTAGGTCTGCAACGTCTTGAACGTCAACTGACCCGTATTGTCCGGCAGTTCCCCGAAGGCGACGTCGAAGTCCTCGTACTCCCCCGCCCCGATCTTCCCGCCGGTCCAGGTGATCTGGGAGACGGCCTCGGTGATGGTGCCGTCATCGGTCTTCACCGGCGTCTTCAGCTTGGTGGTGGTCACCTTGGGGGTCCAGCCATCCTGCGGATGGACCATGACGCCGAGGACCGGGTGGTCGGTCGGCAGGAAGACCTGCACCTTGCTGGTGGAGGCGGCGTCCTCCTCATTGGGCACCCGGAAGGTCAGCACACCGTCGGTGGCTCCCTTCTCGTAGCTCTCCGGGTGGACAGTGACGTGCGCGGAAGCGGCGCCGGCGGCCGCGAGGACTGCGGTGGCGGTCAGAGCGGTGACGGCCGCGGCTCGACGCAGGACGACACGCGTCGCGGACATGTTCATGGACATGGGTGAGACGGACATGGCTGAGTGGATCTCCGTACGAGTGATGTGTGCCGGATGGTCAGACCGAGTACGAGATCGCAGAGGGAGGCCCCCGCCGGTGCACCGCATGCCGCAGCAGCAGGGTCAGGCGGAGCGCGTCGGGCCCGGCCGGGCCGCGCGCGGCAGGTCCGTGCGGAACGGGCGGCGAAACACCCCGCCACCACGCGACCAGCCCCGGCACCAGCCCGGCCGCCCGCCGCAGCAGCGACCACAGGGCGGCCTCGCCCCGCCGCAGCCACCAGGCGGCCAGGAGGGCGGCGAGAAGGTGGGCGGCCGTGGCGGAATCGGCCGTGGAGTGGGTGTGCGCCGCCGTCATGGTGTGACCGTGCATGGACGCCATGTGCATGGCTTCCGTACGCCCGCCGGAGCCGTTGACCCGGTGAGCCGCGCCGAAGCTGAAGTGCAGCCCGGCCTGGGTGACCAGCATGGCCGCCCCGATCCCGACCAGCGACCGCTCCCGCCCACCGAGCGCCCAGCCGACGGCGAACACACTCAGAAAGACACCCGCGTCGGCCCACAGCGGAGGCATGTCCCCCACGGCCAGCCCGTGCCCGGCGGCGGCCAGCAGCACGCACACCGCGGCGAACACGGCGGCACGCAGACTCCTGACGGCCGCCGACGCGCTCATGGTGAGCGATCCTCCCATGGAAGGGGGATACGGCCGGTGACGACGCCCGGTTCACCGTCACCACGAAGAAGCGGTGGTACCCGGGCGGTGCGGGAGGCGGCGGTGGCGTACTCCCACCCCGCGTCCTCATACAGCCGCCGCTTGGCCTCTTCCTCGTCGGCGAGGGTGACGGTGAACCCCATCGCCTCTTACCGACCCGTCGTCGTGCCGTCCGTGTTGCGGCGGAAGGACAGTCCCATGCGCCTCTCCTTCGGCTCCTGACGGGGAAGTCCCGTCACACCGTCTAACGAGGCGTCTTCGCTGCGCGTGCCCGGCCCGGCAGACACCACCTGATCGTGTGAGGGCACGCGGTTCCGACGGCCGGGCCACACGACGGAAGTTCAGCCCCGGCTCCTGGCTCCCGGCTCCCGGCTCCCGGCTCCTGGCTCCTGGCTCCTGGCTCCCGATTACAGATTACCGATTACGGATTACCGCCGAACGCGCGAAGGCGCCCATCAAGGCACGTCCACCGATCTACGGTGATGCCATGACGTCGAAGCCGCTTCCTCGCCTCACTCCGACCGGCACCTGCTGGTGCGGCTGCGCCAAGCCGGTCGGAGCCGGTTCGTTCTTCGCCCCCGGTCACGACAAAGTGGCGGAGGCCGCGCTGCTGGCGGTCGAGTACGGTTCGTCCGTAGCCCAGTTGCTGCACGGACACGGATACGGCCCAGGTCACTCGGTGAGCGCCCGAGCCGTATCCGAGGGCGTGTGGCAGACATGCCCTTCGTGCAGCTACACGGGCGCGCCTGCCAGCATCGCGAACCACCTCAAGAAGAGCCACCCTGGGAGGTGAGGTTGCCGACCAGGTCGTAGCGGTACTTCCAGGAGTCGGTGAGCCAGACTTGGCCTCGCTCGCGTGGGAGGGTCGGCCCGCGCCGTCGTAGGTGCCTTGTTTCACCCGGCCGCGCAGTGCCGCAGCGAAGCAGTCCCGTCGGACGCTACCGACGGCTGCCGCCTGCCGAAGTCCTCGGCAGGCGGCGTCGGGATTCACACCGCGGCAGGTACGTTCCTCAGCGGCGACGCCCAGCGGCCAGAACGGAGTTCGGCCTGCGTGGGTTGAACACCCAAAGACCCTGGGAGTGCGTGGCGCCCAGCACCCGGCCGGAATCCAGGAGCCAGGGGTTGGCCTTCTGGAAGGGCGCGAAGTTGTCGTTGGAGACGATCACTCCGCCGATCTCGTCCGCGATGCTGATGACGAGGGCGTCGCCCCGGCCCTCCGTTCCCGCCGGAGGCTGCACCACCGTACCGGCGGCTATCGCCTGTTCCACCAGCGGGCGTTCCTCGTCCGCGACATCGTGCCGGAGAGTGGCGTCGATGACGACGTGGATGTCCCGGTCGGCGTTCTTGAATCGGAGGGACTTGATGGCTGCCTGCAGCGCCTGGAAGCTGGGGCGCCCGCCGGCGGCACGTGGCGGACGACCGTTCCACGCGAGGTTGGACCCGTCCACCACCAGGGCCGCCGCCGGCTGTTTGCGAGCAGCCGCCGACTGGGCCATTGACGCAGGCGTGGGCCGGACCGCCGTCCCCGTGGCCGCACCGCCGGCTCGGTCCTCGGCCTCCGCGGCCGGCGCGGGCTGGGGATGGGTCGGGCGGGGAGCCTCGCGGCCCGTGGTGCGCAGCGAGAGGAGTTCCCGCAGTTCCTTCTCGATCTCCGGAGGGACGGTGCTGTCGCCGAAGACCCTGACCTCGCCGTCGAGGAGCACCTCCCCGGTCTTCTGCAGGGTGGCCCGCACCGACAGCAGTCCTTCCTTGCTGTAGGTGTACTCCAGGTCGAACACGGCGTCCTCGGCCTGGGACCGCCGTGGGAAGTCCAGGGGCAGTTCGGTGAGCTTGACGTTGTCCGGGTGGTCGACGGGCCGGTCCGGGTCGCCTTCCCACACCTCGACGGTCAGTTTGGACACGCCGTCCCGCGACGGCTGGTAGCTCTTGACCCGCTGCTGCGGGAGGCGCTGGTTGCGGTCGATCAGTGCGCTGAACTCACGCTTGCCGTACTGGTCCTGAGTGATGGTGCCGAGCGCGTGCGTGTTCACGACGCGGATGATGCTCTTCAGCTCTCCGTCCATGGCGGCAGCACAGATGGCGGCCCCCTCGGCGACGGCGGTCATCGGGTGGCACAGGTCCGCGCCGACGAGTTCGCAGTCCAGTGCTTCGGCCACGGCGTCCCGCACGGCCGGGATCTGGCTGCTTCCGCCGATCATGAGCACGGCCTTCAGTTCGCTCGGGTCGATCCGCGCCTGGTCGAGGCATTCCTCCACCGGGTCGAGCGCACGGCTGATCAGGTCCTGGATCGCGGCGGAGAACTCGTCCTGGCCGATTTCCACGGCGGCCCCGTCCGGGGTGGTGATACGCACGTACTCCTGGGAGGACAGCAAAATCTTGTTGCGCTCGATGTCGAGGGCGAACTGCCGCTGCTCGGACTCCGACCACTTCCTGCGCGCGGGTGCCCGGTCGAGCACCATGCGGCGCAGCCGCGTGTCGATCTCCAGTCCGCCGAGCTGGTTGACGCCGCGGCTGGCCTTCTCGTCGAAGAATCCGCCCTCGTGCAGGAGCAGGGTGGCGTCCATGGTCCCGCCGCCCCAGTCGAAGACGAGGAACTCGCCGTCCTCCTCCATGGTGTGCGCGTAGGCGATGGCGGCGGCCGTCGGTTCGTTGAGCAGTGTCCTGACGGTGATACCCGCCGCCCGCGCGGCTTCCCGGGTGCGGAAGCGCGCCGCTCCCGTCGCGTTGGCGGGCACGGTGATCACGGCTTCACGGATCTCCGTCGCGGCTTCCTCCTCGGCGGCCGCGGCCATGGACCGGAACACTCCGGCGGCCGCGGTGGTGGCGGCGAAGCGTCGTCCGCCGACCGTCACGAGCGGTTCCTCGCGCAGCAGTCGCTTGCACGCCTCGACCGCCTTCTCGGACCTCAGTTTGGCTTCCCAGCCGAACAGGGCTCCGGTGCGCAGGGAACTGGTGCCCACCACGGACGGGTAGAGCTTCTCGAAGCCCGGCCGCTCCCAGTCCGCGTCGAGCCCCCCTCCACCGAGTTCCAGGATCTCGACGTACTCGCCGTTCCACTGGGCGGCCACCGAGTTGGTGGTGCCGAAGTCGATGCCGGTCGTCACTCTTCCTCCCCCACTGCGGGTCGGGAGACCCGCCGCAGGTGACCGGCCAGGATGACCTTGCCGGTCACTTCGTCCACGTACGCCGGGCGCAGCACCTCGAACGCCTCGCCCTCGCCCTCGGTCACGACGAACCGGTCGCTCTCCTCCGGTTCGGTCATCCTGGTGATGCGCAGTTCCCGCAGGTGCTCCCGCAGGGCTCCGCCGAGCAGTTCGCCGCCGTCCGCCTTCCGTCCCCAGACGAGCGCGTCGATCTCCGCGAGCCGTCCGGCGAACTGCGCGCGGGTGCGGAACTCGTCGAGGACCGCCTTGCGCACGGCCACGTTCAGGGCGGTCGACGGCGTGGTTGCCCCGACGTTCGCGTCCGCGAGGGCCGCGGGCACCCGCTCGACGACTCCCTGGATGATGCTCTTGGCGTCGATGGGCTCGGGCGCGGTGCGCTGCTCCACGACGGGGGACGACTCGGCCGTCTCGCGGCGTTTCTCCCTGCGGCGCGCCCGCCCGCCGGGCTTGTGCGGCGGGGGCTTCTGCCCCGTGCCCTGTTGTACCTGTCCGCAGTGGGGACAGAGGCGGTGCAACCGCTGGTTCTTGGGCGGCTTCTTCACGGCGCTGCGCTGCGCCCTGATCCTCCGGGGTGCCATGACCTGGTTCTGCCTCGCTCACCATCGTGCGTCGTCAGGGGGAAAGCGCCGTCAGTCAGCGGGTGGGCCGGTGACGGTCGAGATGCGGTGCGCTGCTGCGGAAGTCGTCGAGCAGTTCGACGGCCGCCGAGGCCCGGATGGATTCGAGGTCCGCACCGCTCGTCGGGCCGGTCCGGCGCGCGAGGGGTTCGAGTGGCGGCACCGGTCGCCTGGGCACGGCGTCGGGCCACTCGTAGCGGGCCGGGTCGAGCGGCACCTGGAAGAAGACGTCGAAGCCGGACTCGTGGCGCGCGGCCTCATGGATGCGGTCCTCGGCCCGGTTCAGCCGGGCCTGGGCCGCGTGGTCTCCGTCCCGCTCGTACTCGCGGAAGAGGTTCCTGCAGTGGCGGTCCCAGCCTTCCGCCCCGTGGTCCAGTCCGAGTTCGAGGAACGGGTTCGTCACCGGTTCCCGTTTGTTCCTGGTAGTCGCCCTCCAGGCGCGGACACGCGCGAGGTTGCGTTCCGCGACGGGGTCGCCGTGCTGCGCCGCCTGCTCCGCGTACGTCTCCGCGAGAGCCAGCTGCTCCCTCGCGCCGCGGTCGTCGGCGGTCCCCGCCGAGACGACTGCGGCGGCGTAGGCGGCGATGGTGTACGCCTCGTCCATGATGCGGGAGGGCAGCGCGGCGCCGCTCTTCCGGTCCCGGAACGACTCGGCCTGGCGGAGTGCCTCCTCCGGATCGCCGGACTTCAGCAGGTCGTAGGCCCGGTTGAGGGCGACCAGGGCGTAGAAGTCGCTGCGCCGCGGGTCGACGGGCGTGGTCGGCCGCCACAGCGCGGCCATCAGCTTCCACAGTCCCCGGTCGCGGATGGTGTCGCCGTCCCACTGCCCGACGAGCGCCCCGGACCTGAGGTTCCGCAACTGGATCTGCTGGGCACGTGGCAGGGCCGCGTCGAGAGCGTCGAGGGAGGACAGCTGGACGTCGATGACGACGTCGTACAGTAGGTCCCACACGTCCTCGGGCTCCCGCCGGGTGATCGTCTCGCCGGCCAGGAAGGCCCGGCGACGCCGCAGCGTCTCCCATCCGAGCCGCTCGGCCTGTCGCAGGCTGATCGAGCCGGGGTCGAGACGTGCCCGTAGGTACACCGCTTCCTGCTCGTCGCGAGCCGTCCACGGTGTGTCCTCGGGCAGCAGGCCACCGTGGTCCACGAGGTCGTCGAGGACCGACAGGGGTGCCCAGGGGAGCACTTGGGAAAGGAACGCGTTGGGCACGGGTATGGCGCCGCGGGTGGCGGCGGTGGCGAACAGGGAGAAGGCGGGGCCGCCCGAGACCGCGCGCGACCTTCCACCGGACAGTTCCTGACCGGGTGTGCTCGAGCACAGGATGCGGCAGCGCTCCAGCCCCGCCTCGTTCAGCCACCGCACCCCGGCCGCCCACAGGGCGCGCAGGTGGTGGAGTACGGCATCCGGTTCCAGGCCGGCCAGTCCCGCCCGTACCGTCGGCAACAGCGTTTCCCGGTCCGGTGCCCCCTCCAGCGCCTCCGCCAGGACAGCGCGCTGGTCCTCGGTCAGCGAGGGAGCCTGCGCGATGTCCTTCAGCACGTGCAGCACCGTGTCGACGGCTTCGCCGCCGTCGACACCGACCCAGCGCCATTTGCGCTGGACGAATCCGCTCGCGCCTGCCGCTCCGCCGTCGCGTCGGCGTTCGCGCGCGCGGGCCAGACGCTCCTTCTCGGCGGCTATGGCCGCACGGCGAGCGGCGACCGGGTCGATCATGTCGTACACGCCGACAGAGTAGCTGTGCACACGACCATTACATAGCCTTTACACGTATCGTATTTTCGCAGGTTGACGAGGTGTCTCGGCATCCGCGCGCAGCGGAGTCGCGGGCGCCGGAGCGGTCCGGCCGCCGGCCCTCTTCGCCTCGGGGCGCCGGTCGGTCGCGAGGTACTCCCCCGCGGGCAACCGCCGGGTGCCGCCCGTCAAGGCGCGGTGTCGGCCTTGGCGGTGTCGTTGACGTTGTTCAGACAGGCCTTCATGAAGAGGTCCCGATGGACGGTGCCGCCGTTGGGCTCCTGCGAGACCTGGGAGTACTCCTGCGAGCAGGTGCTGTCGCTCGAGGTGTAGGTCGTGTCGCCGTCGTCGGTGTACACGCCACCGGAGATGACGCCGGCCGCATAGACGCCGAGCAGGGTGGAGCGGCCGAAGACGGGCTTGTCCACGGTCTTGGTGACGACCTTGGGCGGGCGGGTTTCGGCCTGCCGGGCACGGTGGTCGGCCGCGGCCGCCCGGCGGCGGGCGGCGGTCAGCGCGGAGTGGCTGCCGACGTGGTCCACGACGGCCGCGGTGACCGACAGGGCGGTCAACCCGCAGGCGGCGATGGCGATGACGTTGGCTCGGTTCACGGGTGTCCTTCGGGCGTGGGTCGAAGAGGAGGTGAGGCAGGAGGCGGCGGGCGGAGCGGGTCGCCCGCCGGCGTCCGGCGCGTGGTCACGCGCCGGGGCGGGTCTGCGCGTAGACCGTGAGGAACAGCTCCAGATCGGCGCGCTCGTCGGGGGACGCCCGACCGGAGGCGAGACGCGCCCGGACCTCACGGCGGGCGACGTCCAGGTGACCGCTGCGCTGCAGATGGCGCCACAGTAGGCGGAACGTCTGCTGGTGGTCGTAGAGGGTGGTCTCGTAGGACGCGGTGGTGATGTGGCGGGCCTGGACGAGCAGGGCCCGGAAGTGGTCCCGGTCGTCGCGCGCCGGCAGCCGCGCCAGGTGGCGGTGGTACACGGTCAGTTCGGGCTCGTCCGTCTCGGTCAAGCGGTTCTCCCCCAGGTGGATCCGGGAAATCGGGTCGGGCGGGAGCCGCCCGGGCAGGGGCGGTCGGACGCGACCGCGGCGGCGGTCGGCGAGTGGCGCTGGACGCGCTCCTCGCCTTCCCCCCGGACGTGGTCCCGCGTCTGCGCGCCTGTCAGCCGGCGTTCGTGTCCTTCCACTTGCCGCTGAAGATGTCCTTGCTGATCTCGCAGGAGGCGATGTTGTAGCCGCCCGACGCGGTGGACCGCGAGATGACCTTGCCGTTGACCTTCAGCCGGCAGGTGACGTGTCCGCCGCCCTGGAGCTGCGCGGTGATCGCGTAGTACTGAGGATTACGGAGCGCCTTGATCACTCTCATGGGCACCTTGCCCTGGGCGTTGGACCCGGCCGGGCCGTACTGGACGTCGGCGCCGCTGGTGCCGGTGACCTCGTAGGTGACGGTCTGCGGCTTCTTCCTGTGGGCCTCGGACTGCGGAGCAGCCGACTTGGCGCCGTGGTGACCGTGCGACGGCGCGGCGGCCGGACCGTGGGCGGAGGGTGCGCTGCCGGACTTGCCGCCACCGGCCGCGGAGATCACGCCGCCGAGGATCACGACGGCGACGATGCCGAGGCAGCCGGCACCGGCGCAGCCCTTGGCCTTGCTCTTCTTCTTCGGCGGTTCCGGGACCTGCGGGTAGGGCGGCTGGGCCCAAGGAGGCGTGGACATGAGTGGGTCCCCCCATGCGGTGCGACGAGAAACAGACAGACGTGAGCCAAGAAGGCGAATGCCGAGAGCACGGAATCCGCGGCCTGATGCACGCTTCCAACCGGAAGCAACATCAGAGAAGCACATGCCTGAAAGCATCGTCAAACAAGTTGACAGATTTGACGACTGCTATAGGTTGTTGCCGTGTCCACCACCCAGAGGCCCAGGACGACCGCCATGCCCCAGCCATCCGCTCAGGTGACGGCCGCCGAGATCTCCCGCATCGCGGGGGTCACGCGCGCCACCGTCAGCAACTGGCGCCGTCGGCACGACGACTTCCCCGCGCCCTCGGGCGGTACGGAGGCCAGCCCGCTGTACGACCTCCAGGCCGTGCGCGACTGGCTGGCCTCACGCGGTCACACCTCCGCGGCCACCCCGTCGGACGAGCTGCGGACGGCCCTCCGCCTGCACGCGCGGGCCGCCGGTGTCGGCACGTCGGACCTGCTGCTCCTCGTCCTCGCGGCGGCCGGCCGCACGGCCGACGAACTGACCGCCGCCGCCCGGCTGCCGGACGCGGACCTCGCCGCTCGCGCCGAGCACGACGCGGCGGGCGTAGCCGACGCCGTACCCGGCTCGGACACCGTCCGCTTCGAGGCGGCCGACGCGGAGGTCCTGCGTGCGCTGTACGCGTGCGTACAGGAGGAGGGCGGCCAGGCCACCCTGCGTGTGCTCGCGGAGCGGGAGCTGGAGGAGAGCGCGGCGAGCGGGGCCTACCGGACACCGACCGCGCTCGCGGACCTGCTAGCGCGCCTGATCCCCGGCCACCCCGAGCGTGTCCTGGACCCGGCCTGCGGCAGCGGCTCCCTGCTCGCGGCCGCCGCCCGTCGCGGCGCGCGCGAGCTGTACGGCCAGGACGTGCTGCCCGTGCAGGCGCAGCGGAGCGCGGTGGGCCTGATGCTGACGGCGCCGGACGCGAAGGTCACCGTGCGCGCCGGCGACAGCCTCCGCGCGGACGCCTTTCCCGACCTCCTCGCGGACGCGGTGCTGAGCAACCCGCCGTACGGGGTCCGGGACTGGGGCCACGACGAGCTGGCGTACGACCCCCGCTGGGCGTACGGCGTCCCGGCCCGCGCCGAGTCCGAGCTGGCCTGGACACAGCACGCCCTCGCCCACCTGACCCCCGGCGGCTGCGCTGCCCTGCTCCTGCCGCCCGCCACGGCGGCCCGTGCGTCCGGGCGCCGCGTACGGGCGGAGCTTGTACGCAGCGGCGCGCTGCGCGCGGTGATCGGACTGCCGGTCGGCGCGGCGGTTCCGCTGCACATCGGGCTCCAGATCTGGGTCCTGCAGCGGCCCGAACCGGGAGGCCAGGAGCGCAGGTCGGTGCTTTTCGTCGACGCGGCGCACGCGGAGACGGAAGCAGCGGGCGGCAGGGCGGCGGGCCCGCGCACGCGCGGCGGGAGCCGCGCCTCCGCCCTGGACTGGCACCGGATCACGGCACAGGTCCTCGGCGCGTGGGAGGCGTTCGACAGCGACCCGGACGCGTTCGAAGGCGAGCCCGGGATCTCGGGAGCGGTCGGCGTGGTCGACCTCCTGGACGACGTGGTGGACCTGGCCCCGGCACGCCTCGTCCGCGCCTCGCGGGCCGAGGTCGACCCGGACCGGTTGTCCGCCGAGGTGGAGGCGACCCGCCGGAACCTCGTGCAGGCCGCACGGTCCCTCGGCGCGGCGGCGGGGTACGAGGACTGGAGCCCGGCCGGAGCCTCGGCCCGGCAGTGGCGTACGGCCACGGCTTCGGACCTCACCCGCGGTGGCGCACTGACGCTGCTGCGGACGGCCCCGGAGGGCGCACGGGGACGCGCGGAGCCCGGCGACGAAGGCTCGGCGGACCGCCCCGTCCTCACCCACGCCGACATCGCGGGCGGGTCGGGCCCGACCGGAGACCCGGCGGAGCTGCGCACGGACACGGCTCCTGTCATCGCCCCGGGAGACGTGCTGGTACGGGCGGCCGCGAGCGGGGGCGGGCCCATGGCCCGGGTGGCGGGAGAGGCGGAGGCCGGCGCACTGCTCGGCCCCCACCTGCACCTCTTCCGTCCGGACCAGGCACGACTTGACCCCTGGTTCCTCGCCGGGTTCCTGGGCGCGGAGGACAACATCGCGGGCGCGTCGACCGGCAGTACGGTGCTCACGGTCACCCCCGGCCGGCTGCGCGTGCCGCTGCTGCCGCTGGAGGAGCAGCGACGGTACGGGGAGGCCTTCCGGCGCGTGCACGAGCTACTGGCGGAAGCGCGGCGGGCCACGCGGCTGGCGGAGGAGACCGTGACGCTGCTGTCCGGGGGCCTGACCGGCGGGCAGCTGCTGCCGTCCCGCGAGTAAGGGGGCACGGCAGCGCACCCGCGAGGGGGCGGCTCCGCACCCTGAGGACAGACCCTCACAGGTTCTTCACCGCGCGGGGTTGATATCTCCGTCCCGCATTCCTTGTACCTGACACCGGTCGTATCCACTACCGTGTCTTCACGCGCGCATCGTGGCTGATCAGGTGCTCGCCGAGAGACCGAATTCGAGGACATACGTGCAGATCACGCCCCTGAACCCCGAGGACCCCGGCTCGCTGGGCGACTTCGAGCTCCTCGGCCGTATCGGCCAGGGCGGCATGGGACAGGTCTTCCTCGGGGAGTCGCCCGGGGGTGAGCCCGCCGCGGTGAAGGTGATCAAGCCAGCAGTCGTGGACTCCCAGTCCCGCCTGCGGTTCGCCCAGGAGATCGAGGTCCTCAAGACCATCTGGGGTCCGCGCATCGCGGCGTTCCTGGGCGCCGACGCGGAGGCGGAGCGGCCCTGGCTGGCCACCGAGTACGTGGACGGCCCGGATCTCGCCCGTCACGTGGAGGCGCAGGGACCGCTGCCGTCCGTCCTCACGGCGGCGCTCGGCGCCGTCCTCGCCGAGGCGCTGTCCGCCGTGCACACGCAGGACCTGCTGCACCGGGACCTCAAACCGGCGAACGTCCTCCTCGGCCCCAACGGCCCGAAGATCATCGACTTCGGCCTGGCCGCCTTCACCGAGTCGCAGGTGTCGCTCACCGCACCCCACCAGGTGGTCGGAACCCCGGTCTGCATGGCCCCGGAGCAGGCGGCCGGCGAGAAGCCGCTGACGCCCGCCGTGGACGTCTACGCGCTCGGCGCGGTGCTGCTGTTCGCCGTGACCGGCCACTACCCGCACCAGGCGGCGACGCCGTACATGGTCTTCCACCTGGTCACCGACCCCGAGTCGGCCCCGGACCTCGCCGACGCGCCCGCCGACCTGGTGCCGCTGCTGAAGGACATGCTGGCCCATCGTGCGCAGGACCGTCCCTCGCTGGCCGAGGTGGTGCAGCGGTGCCGTGCGGTGATCGAGGCGTACGGCCTGAAAATCGCCCAGGCCCGGCGCCGGCTCACCGCCCACACCGCCCGGCAGCACGGCCCGGCGGCGCCGCCGTCCGGGCCCGCCCCCCGGACGGCGCCGCCGCCCACCGTGCCCTTCGAGAACCCTCCCGCGACGACCGCCCCGGCGGCCCCGGCGGCCCCGGCGGAGCCGACGTCCTCCGCCGACGTGGAGGAACCGACTCCCACGCTCCCGGCGGAGCCCGTGCCGCACGAGCCGACACCATCCCCGGTACCCGACGCCCCAGGCCACGGCGCCCCGCCGGACGACTCCCACGGGAAGCGGCCGCCGGCACCGGGGCGTCCCACGGGGCCGCCCCGGCACCGCCCGGAACCGGCGCGCACCCTGCGCCACTCCGTCCAGGCCCGCAGGACGGCGGAGCGCATCCGGGCCGCCTACGCGGCGGGAGCGGCCTTCGCACCGAGCCGGACCCCCTGACCGTGACACAGGCGTACGGCCTCCCCCGACCGGTGCCCGCACCGGCCGCACGGCGACACCGCCGCCGAGCCGGACGCGGTTCCACCCAGCCTTACGACATGACGACCCAGGAGGCACCCGAGTGACCGCCGACCTCACCACGGCCACCACGGCCCCCGCGGCGAGCGACCAGGACGCCCAGTTCCCGCCGGGTGCCCAGATCCTCGTGCGCGACGAGGTGTGGCTGGTGCGCAACGCGACGCGGACCGAGCACGACGGTGCCCGGATCGAGGCCGTGGGCGCCTCGGACTTCGTACGCGACCAGGAGGCGGTGTTCTTCACCGGGCTCGACCGGATCGAACTGCTCGACCCGCGCCGGACGCGCCTGGTGCGGGACGACTCGCCGAACTTCCGCCGCTCGCGGCTGTTCCTGGAGGCGGTGCTGCGCAAGACACCGCTGCCGCAGGCGGAGCGCGGCCTGGCCCTCGCGGACTCCTTCCTCCTGGACTCGCTCCCCTACCAGCAGCGCCCCGCGCAACTCGCCCTGTCGGGCCGCAACCTGCGCCCCCGCATGCTCATCGCGGACGTCGTGGGTCTCGGCAAGACCCTGGAGATCGGCCTCACGCTCGCCGAGCTGATCCGCCGCGGCCGCGGCGAGCGCATCCTCGTCGTCACGCCGCAGCACGTGCTGGAGCAGTTCCAGCACGAGCTGTGGACGCGGTTCGCGATCCCGCTGGTGCGTCTGGACTCGGTGGGCATCGAGCGGATCCAGCGGGAGATCCCGGCCGGCCGGAACCCGTTCACGTACTTCAAGCGCGTCATCGTCTCCATCGACACCCTGAAGAACACCGACCAGTACAAGCACCACCTGGAGCGGATCACCTGGGACGCGGTCGTCATCGACGAGTCGCACAACCTCATCAACAAGGGCTCCCTGCGCAACCAGCTCGCCCGCACGCTGGCGCCGCACACGGACGCCCTGCTGCTGGCCTCCGCGACCCCGCACAACGGTGACGCCCGCTCCTTCGCCGAGCTGATCTCCCTGCTCGACCCGGCGGCGATCCGCGACCCCGAGCACTACCGCGCCGGGGACATCAAGCACCTGTTCATCCGCCGCACCAAGGTCAGCCCCGAGGTGCGCGAGCAGATGAAGGGCCAGTGGGCGGACCGCGGTCCCTCCCGCTCGATCCGGATCACGGCCACCCCCGCCGAGGAGCGGATCTTCGAGGAGCTGGCCGCGGTGTGGCTGCCGTCCGACGGCTCGAAGTCGGTCAGTGACGTGCCCCTGTTCCCGTACACGCTGCTGAAGTCCTTCCTCTCCTCGCACGCAGCGCTGAAGGCCACGGTCAACACGCGCATCAAGACGCTGGAGAAGAAGAACGCCCCGGAGTCGACGGCCGCCGAACGCGCGGCCCTGCACCGGCTCCAGGAGCTGGCGGCGGGCATGACGGAGACGGACTCGGGCAAGTTCCGGGCGCTGCTGGAGCAGCTCCGCGAGATCGGGGTCGGTCCGAAGTCGGACACCCGGGTGGTGGTCTTCTCCGAGCGCGTGCAGACCCTGGAGTGGCTGGCGCGGACCGTGCCGCAGGCCCTCGGTTTCAAGGGGAAGGCCGCCGAGGAGGCGGCTCGGGTGATGCACGGCGGTCTGTCGGACGAGCAGCAGATGCAGTGCGTGGAGGACTTCGGCCTCGCGGACACGCCGGTGCGCATCCTGTTCACCGGCGACGTCGCCTCCGAGGGCGTCAACCTGCACCGCCAGTGCCACCAGCTCGTCCACTACGACGTGCCCTGGTCGCTCATCCGCATCGAGCAGCGCAACGGCCGCATCGACCGCTACGGGCAGGCGCACCAGCCGCAGTTCCGGGCCCTGATCCTCACCAGCTCCGTCGACGGCGCCAAGGACGACACCCTCGTCGCCGAGCGCCTGCTGGAGCGCGAGGCGCAGGCCCACCGGTCCCTGGGCACGGCGGAGGCGGTCTCCGGCCTCTACCGGGCGGAGGCCGAGGAGAAGTCCCTCATCCAGGACCTGCTGCGGGGCCGCACCGTGGACGAGTCCCTGGACACCGACCGCGCCGCCGACACCGGCGACGACGACGCCGTGGACGACTTCCTCGCGGACTTCTTCGGCCCCGTCAACGAGGAACCGGAAGGGGACGGCGCCGCGAACGACGCGGGCGACGGCACCGGATCGGTGCCCAGGGCGCACGTACCCCGGCTGTTCGCCTCCGCCCGCGAGTTCCTGGACGAGGCGCTGCGCGAGGTCTACCCGGACGCCCACGACCGGCTGGACCTGTCCGTCGACCCCGAGACCGGCCTGCTCTCCTTCGTCCCGCCCTCCGACCTGGTCCACCGCCTCAAGGCGCTGCCCCCGGACTACGTGCGCGAGCAGGGCCTGCGCGACCGTCTGAAGGTCACCTTCAACCGGCGGCTCGCCGACAGCAGCCTCACCCGCGCCCGCGCCTCGGCGACGTCGAGCTGGCCCGACATCTCCCTGCTGACCGACCTGCACCCGGTCATGGAGTGGCTCACGGACAAGGTCCTGGTCCGCCTGGACCGCCAGGAGGCACCGGTGCTGACGGCCGACGTGGCGCGGCCCACGTACCTCGTCCAGGGCATCTACTCCAACGCGCTCGGCCGCCCGACCGTCGTCAAGTGGATGGCGGTCACCGCGGACGGCGAGGTCGACGACGACATGGTGTCGGTCCTGCGCGGCGCGAAGGTCGGCCCGACGATGGCCAACCCGGGCCTCGCCCACGACACGACCGGCCTGGCCGAGGCGATCCCCGGCATCCTGGACACCGCGGAGGCGTTCCTGGAGCAGCGCCGCGAGGCGTGGGACGAACCGCTGCGGGCCCCCATCGAGGAGTACAAGACCCGCCTGGGCGCATGGGAGCAGCCGACACTGACGAGCGGCGGCGCCTCCGGGCCCACGGGCACGGTCACGGGCACCCGCGAACGCCTCGCCTCCCTCGCGGACTCCCTCCTCACCACCGGCCGCCCGATGCTGCGCCTGCTCGCCGTCCTCGCCCCGGCCCACGCCGCCTGACCGATCTCGCAGAGGTTCTTCGAAGATGACGTACGACAGCCTGGTCAACCGCGGCGACTACTTCTCCGCGCACTACCTCGCCGAGGTCCTCCCCAAGGATCTCAAGTCCGGCCTGCTCACCGAGTGGAAGCAGCACGAGGAGGACGCGGCCGGCGCCGAACGCCCCGAGGGCGCGCTGCCGGTCACCCCGCGCGCGGGCCTGCGGGCGCTGCGCCGCCCCTACTTCGCGGCCCGCTCCTACTTCACGCTGGACGAGGAGCGCGCGGCGACCGGCGACGACGCCGTCACGTACGACGCCCCCGAGTGGTGCGAGCGCGTGCACGCGCTGAACGCGGAGGTGCTGCACGCGCTCGGCTTCGACGCCAAGCCGGGCACGATCACCGTCGTGCGCGCCGACCAGTCGTACGAGGTGACCGTCGCGCACGCGGAGAAGGACCTCGTCGCGCTGGACTGCGGCTGGTCGGCCGAGCCGGACGACGCGCTGGACCCGGACGGCGCGGGACGGCTCCTGGAGGAGCTGCGCCTCGACGGCCAGCACACGATCAGCACCGGCTCCAAGCTGGCGTCCTTCCTGTTCGCCTGCGAGGACGCCCCGCGGTACGTCCTGCTGCTGGTCGGCGGTGTCGTCGTGCTCGCCGACCGGGCCGCGTGGGGCGAGGGCCGCTACCTGGCGGTGTCGCTGGACATGGCGCTGGAGCGCAACGACACCAAGGTGGGCGGCGAACTCGACACGGTGGCCGCGCTGTTCGGCGCGGACTCGCTGCGCACGCCGGAGGAGGGCGGCGAGAACCCCCTCGCCTCGCTTCTCGACAAGTCGACGAAGCACGCGGTGGGCGTTTCGAGTGAGCTGCGGGACGGCCTGCGGCTGAGCGTCGAGCTCATCGCCAACGAGGTGCTGGACCGGCTACGCGAGGCCGGCGTCCGCCCGGAGCAGGTGAAGGAACTCCCGGAGCTGGGGCGCCAGTTGACCCGCGAGTCGCTGCGCTACCTGTACCGCATCCTGTTCCTGCTGTACGCCGAGGCCCGTCCCGAGCTGGGCATCCTGCCCTCGGACTACCCCGAGTACCAGCTGGGCTACGGCCTCGGCCGCCTCGGCGAGCTGATCGCCGAGCGCGACCTGGTGGACGAGAAGTCCCGCAAGGGCTTCTACCTGTACGAGTCGCTGGACCTGCTCTTCCGCAAGGTCCAGGAGGGCTACCGCCCGCGCCGCACGCACGGGGTGGACGCGGAGTCGGCGGAGGCCGTGACCGCGAAGACGTCCGAGGATCTGGGCCTGCGCTTCGAGCCGCTGCACTCCAAGCTGTTCGAGCGGGACGCGATCCGGCTGATCGGGCGGGACGCCGTACCCGACCCCCGTGTCGACACGGAGTCCGAGGCCGGTACCGAGGGCGGGGAGCGGTTCGTCGACACCCGCCTGCGCAACGAGACGCTGTACCGGGTGCTGCGCCTGCTGATGCTGACGCGCGGCAAGAGGCGCGAGCGCGGCGGCTTCATCTCGTACGCCCAGCTCGGCATCAACCAGCTCGGCGCGGTATACGAGGGCCTGATGTCCTACTCGGGCTTCGTGGCGGGCGAGGAGCTGTACGAGGTCGCGAAGAACGGCGACCCGAAGGACGGCTCCTGGCTGATCCCGGCGACCAAGGCCGACGAGTACCCCGACGAGGTGTTCGTCCGGCACAAGGACGAGGACACGGGCGTGGAGGAGCGGGTGCGGTACGCGCCGGGCGCGTTCGTGTACCGCCTGTCGGGGCGCGACCGCCAGACCTCGGCTTCGTACTACACGCCGGAATCCCTGACCCGCGTGACGGTCCAGCTCGCGTTGCAGCACCGCCTGGACCAGGACGACACGGTGACCGAGGCGCGGGAGCTGCTGGACTGGAAGATCTGCGAGCCGGCGCTCGGCTCGGGCGCGTTCCTCAACGAGGCGATCAACCAGGTCGCGGCGGAGTACCTGCGGCGCCGCCAGGACGAGCTGGGCGTCGCCATCGACACCGAGAAGTACGCGGTCGAGCTGCAGAAGGCCAAGGCGTACATCGCGCTGCACAACTCCTACGGCGTGGACCTCAACGACACGGCGGTGGAGCTGGCGGAGGTGTCGCTGTGGCTGAACACGATGCATCCGGGGATGGAGGCGCCGTGGTTCGGGTTGCACCTGCGGCGCGGCAACTCGCTGATCGGTGGGCGGCGAGAGGTGTACTCCGCCGAGCGCCTGAAGAAGGGCGGCTGGCTGGGTACGACTCCGGAGCGGTTCCCGCTGTCGGAGGCGCTGGCGGGGGCGTCGCTGCCTGAGGGCGCGGTGCACCACTTCTTGCTTCCGGCGAAGGAGTGGGGCGCGGTGGCGGCCGAGAAGGAGGCCAAGGCGCTGGCTCCGGCGGAGTCGAAAGCGCTCGCGGCCTGGCGGAAGGCGATCACCAAGTCTCCGAGTGCGACGCAGACCAAGCGGTTGCAGGGGCTGGCTCGGCGGGCGGAGTACCTGTGGGGGCTGGTCGTGCGCCGGCTGGAGATCTCCGAGCGGGAGATCTCGCGGCGGATTGATGTGTGGGGGGCGGAGGACGGCTGGCTGCGGTCGCCTGAGGTCGCGGTGCCGAGGGAAGAGGTCAAGGAGGACCTGGAGGCGGTCGACACGCCTTACTGGCGCCTGAAGACGCTGATGGACGCGTGGTGCGCGCTGTGGTTCTGGCCGGTGCAGGAGGCTGCGCTGCTGGATGGTACGCATGAGGCGTATGTGCGGGCGGCGGAGGTTGCGTCGCAGTCGGGCGAGTGGGTCGTGTCGACGGCTCTGGCTCCGGCTCCCGTGCCGGGTCAGGCGGGCGCGCCCGCACGGGAGACGTACGAGTCGGAGGATCTGTTCGGCGAGGTCAAGGTCGTCGAGGTCAAGTCGAAGGGCACGCGGGGCGGCAGCCGCAAGGAGCAGATCCGTGGTGAGCGACGCCCGGTGATCGCGCTAGCCTCACTGGACGACTGGCTGGACTTCGCCGAGTCGCTGTTGGGCACGCAGGACGTGGCTGCGGACTCGCTGGTGGCCCAGTTCGACACGCTGGACGAACTGGAGCGATACGAGGACGAGTTGCCCGAGTGGATGGGCATGGAGCGGTTCTACTCGCTTGAGTCGCGGTATCCGTGGGCGGGGGTGGCTCGGGATGTGGCTGAGCGGCAGGGATTCTTTCACTGGGAGTTGGAGTTCGGGCAGGTCTTCGCTACTGCAGGCGGGTTCGACTTGCAGGTGGGGAATCCGCCTTGGGTGCGGCCAACTTGGCAGGAGGACGGTGTCCTTGCCGAGATGGAACCATGGTTCATGTTGACCGAGAAGTCCACCGTCGCTGAAAAGCGCCTACGCAAGAATGAGGTGTTCGACACCGTCGGTTCGCTCTTCTTTCTGGAAGAGCTGGCCTCGAACGTCGGCACGGTTTCCAGCTTGCGCAGCGCGACGACTTACCCGCTGTTGAGTGGAACCCAGCCTGATCTCTACCGGGCCTTCATGTGCCGCACTTGGCTGAACAGTTCCCTTGCAGGCATGTCGGGGCTAATCCATCCGGACAGTCATTTCGGCGGGACACGAGAAGGAGCATTTCGTGCAGCAACCTATCGACACCTCCGGTTCCACGCACACTTCTGGAACCAGCTCCGCATCTTCCCCGAAATCAAGGAGACCCGCCAGTTCTCAGTAAACGTCTATGGCCAGAGCTCTAGAATTTGTTTCCCTCATGTGAGCTGGCTCTTCAGCGCGGACACGCTTACAGGTTCCATTTCTCACCCGGGATCCGGTGACCTTCCTGGCATCAAGCGAAACGGCGAGTGGGAACTGAGACCCCACCGAGCGCGCATTGTCCAAGTAGACATCACGAGACTTTCGGAGTGGCAACGTCTCTCCGGCGAGACCGACACCCCTGTTGATCAAGTAGCGCTACTCTACCCGGTAACGGATGCGGAGGAAGATGCGGTCGCCGCGCTCTCTGCCGCAGGCTTCCGCCTCAGCTCGCACAACCCGCACATCGGCCAGGGATATCACGAGACCATGTCGAAGAAAGACGGGATAATTCGCTGGGCTGAAGGTGCCCCGAACCAGCTCTCCGATACCATCTTGCAGGGTCCTCACTTCGGCATCGCCACCCCGATCGAAAAGCAGCCGAATCATCCACTGCGAAATCACAACGACTACTGCGACTATCACCTCCCGTCCCTTGCACCTCACATCGTTCCGCGCACCAACTATGTACGTGCTTCCGACCTGACGGCGTTTCGAGACGCCCAAGACGACTGGGGGGGGCGGAGCTACACAGAGTACTTCCGTCTGGCATGGCGCAGAATGATCGCTTTCGACGGCGAGCGCAGCCTCTTCGCTGCCCTTATCCCACCAGGCCCTACCCACGTCAACACCGTGCAGTCCATGGCCCTTGCCGACAACCGCCTGACCACCCTGAACGCAGGATTCTGGGCGGCGCTACCCTTGGATTACCTCTTGCGCATCACGGGCCGCGCAGACCTGACTCCAGCCGGCGCCAAAGTCATGCCAGCGCCCACAGCCGATCACCCACTGGCGGACCCGCTCCTGCTTCGCACTCTCCGCCTCAACGCCTTGACAAATTCCTACGCACCTCTCTGGGAGGAGCTCTTCCACCCCACCTGGCCAACCTATGAGGACTGGGCCAATCCAGGATGGCGCAACCTCAAGCCACTCGCGACGCACCTCCAGACAGTCTGGGAGTACGGCACCCCCCTCCGCACGGAGTACGAGCGTCGCGCCGCCCTCGTCGAACTCGACGCTCTTGTCTCAGTTTGGCTCGGCATCAGCGCAGATCAGCTGGTAACCATCTACAGGTCCCGCTTCTATATTCTCGCCCAGCGCGAATCCGAGATGTACTTCGACACGAATGGCCGCAAGATCGCGGCAAGCCACCACACGTACGGGCACGGCCAAACCAAGCAGGATTACCTCGACCTCCTCGCCCACCTGGAGAACCCGGAGACCACCCCGCCCCCCGAGGGCTACACCGCTCCGTTCTATAAGGCCGACCGCGAAGCCGAGATGCGCGCCGCACACGCCCACTTCCAAGCACGCCTGGACAAGGAGATCGCCGCAGGTCGCTGAACTCCGCTGAGGAGCCGCGAAGTCTGAGAGCCGTGCCTCACATGACGGCGGTCGGCGCTTCCATGAGGGATGCGCCGACCGCCGCGGGCAGCCGTACAAACTCACATCGCTTCAAGCAACGCAGACCACGCCGCCGAACCGACCCTCAACACAGACCCAGCCTGCCCCGCCTGCTTCGAGTCCCGCACGTGAACGGCACCGCAAGCGACAGCGACCTCCACGCACTCGCCACCCTCGCCACTGCTGTAGGTGCTCTTGTGCCAGACCAGTTCACCGTTCGTCTGCGCTTCGTTCACGGCGTTCATTGCTCTCCCAGTAGCTTCTCGACGAGTTGCAACGACTCGCGGGGCGTCAGCGCCTGCGCCCGGAGGATGCCGTACTGCTCCTCGTACTCACGCACCGAACCTCGCTCGTGGAGGAGACGGCTTTCCTTCTGCACCTCCACGTAGGCGATCCTCTGGCCTTTGACCGTTTCGATCAAGGTGAACGGTCCGGCCAGTGCGGCATGTTCAAGGACCTCTGTCGGCATGACCTGGATCTCGACGTTCCGGCTCTGCCCACGAAGGTAGATCTGTTCCAACTGCCCATGCCAGACGCTCCATCCGCCGATCGGTCGCCGCAGCACCGTCTCCTCGATCACGAAACTGATCGTCGGCAATGGCCTGCGGTCGAAGATCTCCTGCCGGGCAAGACGAGCCGCCACCCGCTCGGAGATGACCGTCTCGTCCAAGAGGGGGCGCCGCGCGTCGAACACCGCCCGCGCATACTCCTCCGTCTGCAACAACCCCGGCACAGCCTGGTTGGCGTACACATGCAGCTCGACCGCCTCCGCCTCCAGCTTCGCCGCGTCCCGGAAGAACGCCGGGTACCGAGCCCGCGCCACCTCCTCCTTCATCACCGTCAGCAGCCCGCCAGCCTCCAGCACCGCATCCGCCCGGTCGATGAACTCCGGTCTAGGGATGCGCCGCCCCAGCTCCACCGACGTGACCATGTCCTCGCCGTACCCGAGCTGCGCACCCAACTCCGCCCGCGTCAGACCCCGGCTCGTCCTCAGCAGCCGCAACTGCTGCCCGAAGCACCGGAGGATGCCCGCCTCGCTCTCACCACCATGAGCAGTCACCGGAGACCTCTCACCTCACCCCGTACACAGCGCCCGCACCGCATCCCGCCGCAAGCACCACACCCACCGTCACCTACGGCGCACTGTAGGGATACGCCGCGCACCTGTCCCGCCGCTCGCAGCCAAGTCCCCCGTACCGCGTACGAGCGTCCGTCCCCCATGTACAGCGCCCCCTTGTACGCCCTCCCCCGCGTGACGCACCACGGCACCGGTCGCCCGACGACACGCTAAGGTTCCGCCTCAAGGGGAGGGCAGAGCGGCCGTTGTACCGCTCGCCGAATCAAAGACGGCGGAGGGGTGCCCGCACCCCTCAGCTCAGCCGGCCGCGTGAAAAGCCTGGGGAGAACGCGCCATGACAGACGCTCCAATGCACGCTGCCGGCACCCACACGGACGAAGCCGACCGAAAGGTCGTCGAGCAGGAGCAGGACGAGATCAAAGACTTCGTCATGGGGCTGAGCGCTGACAACATCAAGCGGGCAACTGGTTCACCAAGCTCGCCGGTGAAGAGACGAGGGAACATGACCGAACCGCACCAGAGCCTGGGCGGCGAGGAGCCGTCCCGGGCCAGCTACCTGCTCGATGGCCGCCGGGTCCAGATCTCCGACTTGCTGCGGCATGGGCTGCTCAAGGAGGGGGATACCCTGACCTTCAATCGGCCGCAGATCGGCGCCAGTTACGAGGCCACGGTCACCGCCAAGGGCTGGCTCCGCCTCGAGAACGGCGAAGAAGCGCGCTCCCCCTCCCGGGCCGCTTACATAGCCGCAGGCGGGGGCGCCTTCGCCGGCTGGCACGCCTGGGTGCTGAGTGACGGCCGTTCTCTCTCCCGGCTACGGCAGCAACTGTTGGACATGTCGGCCTCTGAGGTCAACGCCCACGGCAGGGAGCACTCGACGCCCAGACTGTTCCTGTCGCCCGCCGAGCGGCACGACCGACTCAAGGCGGCCGCGGAACTGGCGGAGGCGGGCCAGCCGCAGTCGATGTCCGTGCAGGAACTGCTGAGCTGGTGGGGGGCGACAGGACGCGGCGCGGTCAACGACCATATCGAGGCGGAACTCGCCAACCACGGCATGGTCACCTCACCGGGCTTCGACAAGGTGCCGCTCACCACGACCGTGCGACTGGTGAAAGAGGCCGCTGAAGAGGAGAAGGACGTCGACTCAGCCCCGGAGTCCCCCTTCAGGATGCTGACCGGCCTGCCCGCGGATGCCGCGTCGCCGGAGACAGGGCTGACCGTGGGCACGCTTCCCTCGGCGCTCGGGGACGCCGTGGTGAGCGTGAAGCCGACCGCCACCTTCGAGGAGGCGATCACGCTGATGACCCTCTATGACTTCTCGCAGCTTCCCGTACTCACCAGCCCTCATAACCTGCGTGGTGCGGTCTCCTGGAAGTCCATTGCGAGGGCCTGGCACGCCGACCCAGACGCACCGTTCTCCCACGCCGTAGTGGAGCCCCACGTCGTCCGCTACGACCATGACCTGATAGACGTCCTTCCCATGCTGGCCGAGTCGGACTTCGTACTCGTGAAGGACCAGCAGAACAAGATCGCCGGTATCGTCACAGCGGCCGATGTCGCCCAGGCCTACGGAGACCTCGCTAGCCACTTCCTGATAATCGGCGAGATGGACCGCAGGCTGCGGCAGATCATCGCGGGAACCTTCACGCTTGAGGAGGTCAGCGCCCTATGCGATCCGGATGAAGAACGTGTCACCTCCTTCGGTGATCTCACGGTGGGCGACTACCAGCGCGTACTCGAAAATCCTGAGCGCTGGGAGCAGTTGGGCTGGCGTCTCCACCGGAAGACGTTCATCGACTGGCTGGAGGAGGTCCGGAAGATCCGCAACAACGTCATGCACTTCAACAGCAGCGACCCGCTGCCAAAGGCAGACGTGGACAAAATTCGTAATCTCAACAAGCTCCTGCGTGATTACGGGGAGTAGCTGTAGTCGGCGTTCATGGCTCCCGGCATCCTCTCGAAGAGCCCCAGCGACTCGCATGGAGTCAGAACCGGAGCACGCAGCTCACGCCCAGATTCCCCCATGCCACGTACGAGCGTTTGCCCGCCCCCGGTACAGCACCCCCTGCACACCCTCACCCGCGTAACGCACCACGGCACCGCTCGCCGACCGACACGCTAGGGTTGCGCCCCAACGGGATTAATGGGAACGGGCGTTGTACCGCTCGCCGAATCAATGCGCGGAGACGGCAGCAGGGGTGCCCGCACCCACAGGCCAGCCGACCGCGAAACAGTCTGGGGGGAACGCGCCATGACAGACGCTCCGACGCACGCTGCCGACACCGACACGGACGAAGCCGACGACGCTGCCGACCGGAAGATCGTCGAGCAGGAGCAGGACGAGATCAGGGGCTTTGTCAAGGGTCTGAGCGCGGACGACATCAAGTCGGGCAACTGGTTCACCAAGCTCGCCGCCCACGCCATGAACTCGTACACCCAGAAGGTCGACTGGCAGTACTTCCAGGACCGGTACGCGGGCGTGCCCGCGGATGCCATCGTGGATCAGCGGATCAAGATGGCGGCCCGGTACGCCGCGCTCGAAGGCGGGCTCTCCGCCGGGGCCTACACGGCGACCGTCGCCGCCACCATCGGGAGCCTCGGCGGTGCTTCACCGGCGACCGTCCCCGCTGCCGTGGCGACCATGATGGTCGACGTCGCGTTCACCACCCAGCTCCAACTCCGCCTGGCCTACGACATCTCCGTCCTCTACCGGATCCCGCTCGACGTGCACGACCCCGAGGACCTGTGGAAGCTCATCCGCGTGGCCTTCACGATCAAGAGCGGGGAAGCGGCCCGTGAGGGTGTCGCCAAGGCGGTCCCGGCCCTCGTGCGGCCGTTGGTCAAGCGCTTCTACTCAGGATCGGCGATCACCGCCGGGAAGGCGCTCCCCGTCGTCGGGAAGCACCTCCTGCAGCGCAACGTCATCAAGATCGGCATCCCACTCGTCGGCGTCCCCCTCGCCGTCCTGCTGAACCGCTACACCACGCTCCTCGCCGGCCGGCACGCGCGGGCCGTGTTCCGGAACGAGGCGCGGGTGATCGAGATCGCCGGGGGAATCTGCGAGCGCAGTCGCCACCCGCAGTTGCTGCTGTGGGTCGCGTGGCTCGTGCTCAGGACGAACGCGAAGGCCAAGATCGCGGACGACGAGGCGCTGCTGATGCGGCATCTCGTGCGGCTGGTCCGGGAGCGGCACGAGGTGGTCGACGAGAGGCTGGCGAGCGTCGTCGACATCGACCCCGCCGAGGTGTGGAAGCGCGTGGACGCCGAGCCGGGTGATCTCGGTGACGTCCTCGACGCGGCGGAGCGCGTGGCCACCGTGGACGGTGACGTCAACTCCCGTGAGAAGGCCATCCTCGCGGAGCTTCGGGAGCGGTGCCACCGCGGCTGACGCCGTCGTGCGGCACCGCCCGCACGCCACTCCCCCGGTGCGGCCCAACGCCGTGTACAGCGCACGGCCGTACAGGCGTCGCTCCTGGTGACACGCCCGATACGGCCGCGACGCTGGCCGCATGCACACGACGCTCTTCCCTCTCCCCGGCCCCACGGGGACGAACGAGTTCGCGATGGCGTTCACGTCCACCCCGCGGGGCGCCCGCCTGGCCCGGCGGTTCGTCTCGCACTGCCTGGACGCCTGGGGCCACCCCTACGACAGCGAGGTCAACGAAGCGCTGACGCTGATCACCGCCGAGTTGAGCGCGAACGCCGTACGGCACGGCCGGGTTCCGGGGCGGGACTTCCACGTGCGGCTGACCACCGAGGTCGGGGGTGAACTCCGCCTGGAGGTCTCGGACACCCGCGCCGAACGCCGGCCCGTCGTCACGGCCGCCGGGGACCTTGACGCCGAGTCCGGCCGCGGCCTCCTCCTCGTCACCGCTCTGGCCGACGACTGGGGCGTCACCGACCGCCGCCACGGCCCCGGCAAGACCGTGTGGGCGTCCGTGAGAACAACCCAGACCCCTGCCGGGTGAGCACGTCGGACGGTCTGCACCGTCCTGAAGGTCGCGCCGTGGTCAGCCGCGCTCTTCGTACCGGTAGTTGTAGTAGTCCTTACCGCCCACCAGTACCGACGTGACGTACCTCGGCAGGCCGTGGGCGTCCCGTTCCACCTCCTGGGAGGTCTGCCGGGTGAAGCCCAGCGAGACCCCCGGGATCACCGGGTACTCGGGCTCCGAGGTGTCGACCGTCCAGCCCCGCTCGGTGGCGCGCCGGAAGAGGTCCGCGGCCGGGGTGGTGAACACCTCGTCCCCTTCGAGCAGGACGCGCGTGCTGGACGTGCGGCCCTCGCCGGGCCACCACAGCTCGACCGCGGTGACCTGGGTTCCGCCCTCGGCCAGGGCCTGTACGCCGACGTGGTCGAGGGTCCAGGACGCCTTCGCGGAGTTCCGGCTCGGGCGCCGCAGCACGCGGGGCTCGCCCCAGCCGGACGCCGCGGCGACCGCCTCGTCGAGCGTCATGCCCAGCAGGATCGGCGCGACTCCGCGCGGCGGGTCGAGTACCAGATCCATTGCCTACCCCTCGCTCCTCCACGACGTCATTTCAGGAGGTCGTAGTTTATCGTCCAGCCCTTCTTCTCCAGCATGGCCTGGAACTTCCTGTTGTTCTTCAGGCTGTCGACCATGTCCTTGATGTGGGTGTCGTACTTGTCGCCGTACAGCTCGCGGATCTCGTCGATGTCCATCTTCATGGCCTGGTCCCAGCGCCCGGCGTCGATCAGCGCCCGCTGCTTCGCACGCCATTCGTCGCTCTCCTTGCTGGAGCCCGTGCTGGACAGCTCCCGATGGTCCTCGGCGTCCATGCGGATCGCGGGGCCCATTCCGGCGCCGCCGCCGTTCTTGCTGGTGCGGAACCCGGGCATGTCCAGATGGGAGTAGGACGCCTTCGCCGGGATGTGGTTGATCTCCTGGTCGACGGGGTTGATCCGCTCCTTCTTTTCGTTCAGGAGGTTCGCGGGCTTCATGCCGCTGTACCAGCCGCCGTTCTCGGTGCACCCCTTGGCGATCAGGCCCTCGGGGTCCATCCGGGTGTGCGGGTTCGTGACGTACGCGACCGGATTGGGCGCCGGTCCCAGGCCGAGCGGGTCGGGGCTCGTGTATCGCGCCGTGTCGGGGTCGTAGTGGCGCTGGTAGTTGTAGTGGAAGCCGGTCTCCGGGTCGTCGTACTGGCCGGGCAGGCGCAGCGGAGTGTATGCCTCCGCGTCCCTGTTCCAGCCCGTGGCGCCCCAGACCGTTGACCGGCCGCGCCAGGTGATCGCACCCTGCTCGTCGACGAGTTCGCTGGGCGCGCCCACCAAGTCCGTGACGATCGCGAAGAAGCGCGCGTCGACCTCGGCCTGGGGCTCCTGTTCGGGTTCGATGCGGCGTTCGAGCTGCGTCAGGGGGCGGTGGCCCTCGTAGTCCCATGTGGTGGTGACGTGGTGGGCCGTGTCCGTCTGCTCCGCCAGGCGGGTGCCGTCCCAGGTGAAGTGAACGGACTGCACGACGGTGTGCCCGTCGCCGGCGAGGCGGTGCTTGGCCGTGCGCCGTCCCAGCGGGTCGTAGGAGTACGTCCACCGGGTGCCGTCAGGGGTGACGCAGGCGATGAGACGGTTCTCCTCGTCCCAGGTGTAGCGCCAGGTGTCCGGCTTCTTCGACAGTCGCGTCTTCTGGCGCAGAGTGGTGCGGCCCGCGGCGTCGTATTCGTAGCGGATCCGTCCGGCGGTCACGACCCGGGTGCCCTCGTAGACGCGCTCACCCCGACCGTCCGGGCGCCCAGCGTGGTCGGGCCACTCGGCACTGATCTCGTTCCCGGCGCCGTCGTACGCATAGGACTCCGACCAGTTCTCGGCCGTGACGCGCAAGGGGCGTCCGACCGGATCGAGGTCGAAGTGCTTCCTGATGCCGCGCAGTTCGTCGGTGATCCGGTCCAGGCAGCCGTCGGAGCGGTAGCCGTAGGCACGGGCGCGCAGGGGCCGGCCGCCCGCGGACAGGTGTTGCGAGGTGAGCCGGCCCATGTCGTCCCACCCGGAAGTGAGGGTGACCGGTGCCTCGGCGGGTCCGAACCGGCGGGTCAGCTCCTTGCCCCACGCGTCGTGGGTGAAGGTCAGGGCGTGGCCGGAGCTGAGCAGTTCCGTGCGGTTGCCCACCGTGTCGTAGGCGAGCCGCGTCACCGCGCCGGTGGGGGTGGTGCGCGTGACGCGCCTTCCCGCGGCGTCGTAGGCGAACCGGGTGGTGCGCCCGTCCACGGTCTCGGCGACGACCCTGCCGACCACGTCGCGTTCCAGGGTCAGCGTGGATGCAGGTGCGGTCAGAGAGCTGACGCGGCCGGCGGCGTCGTACGTGTAGACGGTGCGTCGGCCCGCCACGTCCTTGGCGACGACTCGGCTCATGGCGTCGTACTCGTTGGACACCCGGGCGCCGAGGGGTGTCGTGCGCGAGACGGGCCGGCCCATCGGATCATGGTCGTAGGTGACCGTGCGCCCGTCGAAGTCGGACTCCGATGTCAGGTTGCCGTTCGCGTCGTAGGTGTAGTTCCAGCTCAGTCCTTGCGGGTTGAGGACTTCCGTCAGGCGCAGTTCGGTGTCGTACGCGAAGGAGTACCGGGCACCGTCCGCTCCGGTGCGGGCGGCGAGCCGGTCGAAGTGGGTGTACTCGAAGTAGGTGACGGCGCCGGTGGGGCCGGTGTGCGACGTGCAGTTGCCCTCCGCGTCCCAGGTCCAGCGCTCCTCGGTGCCGTCCGGTGCCACACGCTGGGCCAGCCACCCGTGGGGAAGCCACCGCAGCAGGGTGGTCGCGCCGCCGGGGGCGGTGGCGCGGACCGGCCTGCCGAAGGGGTCGCGCTCCACCGACGCGGTGTGGCCGAGGGCGTCGGTGCGGGAGAGTACGAGGCCGGCTTCGTCGTGGGTGAGGTGCTCCGTCGCGCCGGTCGGATCGGTCAGGGTGAGCAGCGCGCCCCGCGCGTCGTAGGTGAAGTGGGTCTCGGTGCCGTCCGGCGCCGTGATCCTCGTGCGGTTTCCGCGCACGTCGTAGGCCTGGTGCCAAGTAGTTCCGTCGGCCTCGGTGATCTCTTCCGGGAGGTTGAGCGCGTTGTAGCGGGTCGTCGACGCGGTGCCGTCGGGGAAACCGATCCGGGTCAGGTTTCCGCGCTCGTCCCAGGTGAAGCGGGCCGTGTTGCCGAGCTGGTCGGTGCGCTCCAGCAGGTTGTCGTAGCGGTCCCACAGGAAGTGGACGGTGTGACCGAGGGGATCGGTCTCGGAGACGGTCTGGCCGAGTGCGTTGAGCCGGGTGACGATGACCGCGCCGGTCGAGTCGGTGAACCGGGTGACGCGTTCGGCGGTGTCGTAGGAGAAGCGCGAGGACAGCGCCCCGTCAGGACCGATCGTCTCCACGACCCGGCCCTCCGCGTCGTAGACGTATGCGTAGGTGTGGTCGTTGCGGTCGGTCCACGACGTCACCCGGTGCTCGTCGTCGTAGGTGAGCCGCAGCGGTACGGTGTCGGAGAAGGACGTGACCTCGCTCAGGTCGCCGTCGTCGTAGCCGAAGGACGCGACTCTGACCGGTCCGTCAGCGGTGCGCAGTTCCAGGGCTGCGACCCGGCCGCTCGCCCGGTCGCAGGTGACGCGCACGTCGTAACCGCCGGCGTGCAGGACGGCACTGGGCAGGCCCTCGTCGTCGCGGACGATCTGCACGGTGTTGCCGTTGCGGTCCTCGATCTCGCTGAGCCAGTACAGGCCACCGGAGGTGTAGGGGCTGCCGACGAACCGGTGTGTGTGACCGGAGTACGGGTCCGTGGTGGCGTAGGTGACCTCACCCAGCGCGTTTCGGTCGACGTGAGTGAGCGGAACGCGCTCGCCCTCGACCGGCTCGACGGAATCGTCCGGGGAGGCGGGCACCCGCGGGTAGACGAGGAGCGAGCCGTCCTCCCGCGCCCAGACCGCGCCGCTGCCCGTCAGTTCCAGGCGTTCGTCGAGCGTCGAGGCCCAGCTCGGCCCGAAGCAGTGGCCGTAGCCGTAGCCGGACACATGGGTGCGCCGCAGGATCAGAGGCAGGATTCCGGGCAGGGCGAGGTCCGTCTGGGACATCACCATCTCGCCGCTGGCCACGTCGACCGGGTCGGTCTTGCAGCGTCGCCGGGTCAGGGCGACGGCCCTCGCGCGCGCGTTGGCCAGTGCGTCCTTGAGGGACCCGGGAAGGCGCTTGCCCGTGCCGTCCAGACGGGTGCGTCCGCCTCGGCCGTCACCGCCGCCCTTCCTGCCGCCGTCGATGGCGTCGAGTCTGCCGCCGATGTCGAGGTCCCTGCCCTTGTGCAGGCGTGAGGTGGCTTTCACCCGGTCCGGGACGGTCTCCGTGACGTGCTTGGAGATCTTCTTGAGGGCCTTCTCCGAGCCCTTGATCGCGCCGTGCAGCACACTGTCGAAGACCTGGGTGAAGGGGTCACGACCCTTGCTCCGGCCGAACGCTCCCTTCACCCGTCCCAGTGGGGAGGAGGCCGCGGTGTGCATGTCGCTTCCGTGCCGGGAGACCTTGCCGGCGCCATCCTCGAACTCGACATGGTCGATCTTGGTGGTCTTTCCGCCACCGGACGAACCTGAGCCACCGGCCGAGGCGAGCTGCATCCCGCCGTGTTTGCCTCCCCCGTGCCCGCCGCCACCTCCGTCCGCGGGCGGCATGGAGAAGGCTCCCTCGGCCAGGTCCAGGACCATGTCCTCGACCATCGCCTCCAGCTTGGCGTTGACAGGCTCGGTGACCTTCGCGATCACCTCGTCGACGATCCGGTCCACGGCCTCGTCGAGGATGCGTTTGACCACCTGGCGCATCGCCGCGATCTCGGCCGCACCCAGGACCGCCGACAGGCCGCCGGTCACCCAGGCGAGGCCGATCGACAGGCCCACCGACCCGGCCATGACGGCCAGTTCGGCCTCGGCTTTCGTCTTCATCCAGAAGATGATCTCTGCGAGCACGTCACAGGCGTCCGCGAACAGACGGGCGAGCTCGGGCAGTTTCTCCAGGTGGCCCGCCTTGACCTGGTTCCAGTGCTTCTCCATCGCGTCGACGGCCCAGCCCTCGGAGGAGGACAGGACACGGGAGAACGCTCTGTGCGCGTCGGCCCCGTGACCCTCGAACTTCTCCGCGAAGTCACGCATGGCGTCCGCCATGTCGCGGTAGTCGTCCTCATCGACGTTGGGGAAGTTGATTCCGATGAAGTCGAGAACTTCGTCCAGCCAGTTGGGCAGTGTGTAGCCCATCCCCCGTTGTCCTCCTCGCGCACCGGAGCCGTCACTTCGGCGCATTGATCGGATGATCAGCCTAATCAGCGTCAGGGAGGAATGAACTATCGGGATCGGCCACACACTGACGGCCGGGCGCACCTGACGGTGCGATCGCGACAGATCGTCTGTTCTGGCAGGCAGGACATGTGCCGGAGACAGCGCCGCGTCCAGCTCCGACCACGCGGGCAGCCTCAGGTGTGCCGGCACTATGCCACTGGCCCGCCCGACCTGCTCCACACCGCGGGTCCGCTCACACCGGGCGCTGCCCTCGCCGCCGTTCGAAGCCCGTGTACGAACGGCACGGTGGGCACAGCGGTGCCGGCGAACGGCTTCCCTCCCGACCGGCCACCCCTACGACAGCGGCGTCAACGAACCGCTGACCCTGAGCGCCTCCGAGCTGTGCGCCAACGCCGTACGCCACGGGCGGGTTCACGGCCGGCCCTTTCGGCGCCCACCTCCGTCGACCGAAGAGGACAGGTCCCTCGCGCGCGAAGTCCACCACGACCTTTTGCGGCTTTCGCGCCACTCGCACCGTCGTGGAGGTCCGGGATTCGACCAGGTGGGCGCCGATGTCCGAGGTGGGCGTTATTTTTGACGGAGATCGTCACGGTGCCGGCGCCGGCTGTCACAGGGGTGCCTGTCGGCGGTCCCGGATACCGCCTTGCCCGAAAGGTCCTCGTGAAGCCCACCCTGGCCTCCGCGCAGCTCCGCGGCAGTCTGACGCAGTACCTCACGACGACGTACGCACTGGCCGACGAGGACACGCGGCTCGCGCTGGAGCGGTTCCTCGGGGATCCCGAGACGGGCATCTTCCGGGGGCCGTACCTGCGGATCAGGACGCCGTTCCACCCTGCCGACGACGGGTGGCGGTCGGCGCTGGAGTGGCAGCCGTCGTTCAGGCCGTGGCGGCACCAGGCGAAGGCGTGGGAGCGGCTGAGCACGTACCAGGGGGCGGCCGAGCCGACCCTGGTGACCACCGGCACCGGCTCCGGCAAGACCGAGTCGTTCCTGATCCCCGTGCTCGACCACTGCCGGCGGCAGAAGGCACTGGGCCGGCGCGGGGTGAAGGCCGTGCTGCTCTACCCGATGAACGCGCTCGCCACCGACCAGGCGGGCCGTATCGGCGACTACCTGGCGCAGCCGGAGCTGGCGCAGGTGACGGCCGGTCTCTACATCGGCGACAAGCCGGACACGGACTTCCGGCGGGTGATGACGCGGCGCGAGGAGATGCGCCAGTCGCCGCCCGACGTGCTGATCACCAACTACAAGATGCTGGACCTGCTGCTGCAGCGGGCCGAGGACCGGCCGCTGTGGGAGGGCGCGGACCCGGCGTACGTGGTGCTGGACGAGTTCCACACCTACGACGGCGCGCAGGGCACCGACGTGGCGATGCTGCTGCGTCGGCTGGCGTCGGCCGTGGGCGCTTCGAAGCCGGAGCGGCCGCTGGGGTCGATATGCCCGGTGGCGACCTCCGCGACCCTTGGCGAAGGCGGGGGCGACACCGGGGGCATCCTCACCGTCGCCGAGCAGGTGTTCGGCGTGCCGTTCGGGCCGGACTCGGTGATCGGCGAGGAGCGGCTGAGCGCCGACGACTTCGTCGGGGACATCGACTACGAACTGCCCGAACCGCCCGGCCCCAAGGAGGTCATCGAGGTCTCCGGCGGCCCGGGCGTCGAGTCCGACCCTGACCGGCTCGACCTCGACGGGCTCGCCGCGCGGCTGCTGGGGCGGCGCGGCATGGACGCCTTCCAGATCGGACGGCTGCTGAAGAAGCACGACTTCACCCACGGCGTGCTCGCGCTGCTGAACGGCGAGCCGCTCGACGAGTGGGGGCTGCGCGACCGCATGGCCCGCTTCGGGTACGCGTGGGCGCGCACCGCCCGGGAGAACCCGCGGCTCGCGCTGGAGGCGCTCTCGCGGTTCGTGGCGCTGCTGTCGTCGGCGCGGGACCCGGAGTCCGACGAGCGCCGGCCGCGTCCGCTGCTGCACATCGAGGCGCACCTGTGGGTCCGGCCGGTGGGGCGGGTGCTCAGCGGGGTGAGCGGCCGTCCGGAGTTCCGCTGGTACGAGGACGAGCGGGCCGTCGCGCGGCGCTCCGCGCTCACCGCGGCGTCGGCGTCCGAGGAGTCGGCCGAGGGTGACGAATGGCCGGCGGTGGACTCGCGGCGGCCCGAGGCGCTGCCCGGTTCGGACACCGTGCAGCGGCCGGCGCAGGCCCATCTTCCCGCCATCTACTGCCGTGTGTGCGGGCGTTCGGGCTGGGCGGCGCTGTCCCCGGAGGCCGATCCGCAGAAGCTGGAGACAAGTCCGCCGAAGATCTGGTCGGCGTCCGTCGGACGGGACAAGCGGCGGCTGCGGTATTTCATCTCGGCGACGGCCGCCGAGGCGCGGGACGCCCTCGCGGCGCTCACCGGCGACGCGCCGAAACAGGCCGGCGGCGCCGATCCGCTCTCCGTGGTGGTGCTGGACGGGGCGCAGAGCACCTATCGCATGCCCGTCGCCGGAGACGGGGAGGGCTTGCAGGACGCCTGGTTCGCGCGGGCGATCCTCGAAAAGAAGACCGCCGACCAGGCCGCCAAGGACGACACCTGCCCGGCGTGCAACACCGACAACGGCATCCGGTTCCTCGGCACCGCGCTCGCCGCGCTGGCCTCCGCCACCGTCACCCAGCTGTTCACCGGCGGCCACGAGATCGCGCTGGCGCCGGAGGAGCGCAAGACGCTGCTGTTCAACGACTCCACCCAGGACGCGGCACATCGCGCCGGATACGTGGCCAACGCGTCGTACAAGTTCTCGCTGCGCTCGCTGCTCGCGCACCAACTGGACGACTCCGGTGTGCCGGTGCCGCTCAACGACCTCATCGGCGACGTCCTGGACTCCGTGGACGACCCGCAGACGCTCGCCGCGGTCGTCCCGCCGGACCTGCACGACGAACCGGGCGTGGACCGGCTGCTGTCCGGGCGCGGCACCGGGGACGCGCGGACCTGGAAGCTCATCGGGGAGCGGCTCGCGTTCGCGACCGTCATGGAGTTCGGGCTGCGCTCCCGGCTCGGCCGCACCCTGGAGCTGACCCGGACCACGGCCGCGGAGGTGGTGGTCGCCGACCCCGACCGGATCGTCGCGCTCGCCCGCGACCTGCACCTCACCCTGCCGGGGCAGCTCGGCCTGGACGGCGGCCTGCCCACGCCCGAGCGGTACATGGCGTACGTGCGCGGGCTGCTGGAGCGGCTGCGGCTGCGCGGCGGCGTGCGGCACCGGTGGCTGGACACCTGGATCAGGGAAGCGGGCGTCAACCAGTACCTGATCTCCGGGCAGCGGCCGGAGGGGATGCCGGCCTTCCCCGAGGGGTACGTGGCGCCGCCGAGGTTCCTCCTCGACGGGCCCAGGGAGAAGACCAAGTTCGACACCGTCACCGGCCGGGGCACCTGGTACCAGGACTGGACGCGGCGCTGCCTCGGCCTGGACACCGCGCAGGCGACCGAGTACCTGCGCCGGCTGCTCCCCGTCCTCGCCGACGAGGGCGTGCTGTCGGTGCGCACCGCCAAGGACCGCACGACCCGCGTCTACGGGCTGCAGCCGGGCCACATCCAGGTGCGGCTGCTGGCGGACGAGCTGGTGAACAAGGCGTTCGTGTCGTGCGAGGAGTGCGGCTGGCAGCAGGTGGTGCCGCCCGAGCGGCGCACCCGCTGGTACGGGCACCCCTGCCCGCGCTGGCGCTGCACCGGCATCCTCACCCCGCCGCAGCACACCCTGTCGTCGAGCGGGGCGGGGAGCGGCGGCTTCGGCGGCAGCCTGGAGCGCGACTACCGGGCCGACTACTACCGCCGCCTTTACCTGACCGGCGGCACCTACCGGGTCGTGACGGCCGAGCACACCGGCATGCTGACCCGGCCGGAACGGGAGCGCGTGGAGCGGACGTTCCGGCAGGGCACCCACTACACCGACCCCAACGTGCTGTCGTGCACGCCCACCCTGGAACTGGGCATCGACATCGGCGACCTGTCGGCCGTCCTGCTCGGCTCGCTGCCGGGCGGTCCGGCGAACTACGTGCAGCGTGCCGGGCGCGCCGGGCGCAGGACCGGCAACGCCCTGGTGGTCGCGTTCGGGGGACGCCGGGCCCGCGACCGGTACTACCTGGACGACCCGACCGAGATGATCGCCGGCGACATCGTGCCGCCGGGCTGCTACCTGTCGGCCGTCGAGATCCTGCGCCGCCAGTACACGGCGCATCTGCTGGACCGGGCGGCGCGCGGCGAACTCACCACCTCGGACGGCGAGCCGCTCATGCCGGTGCCGCGCCTGTCGTCGGCGCTGTTCGGCACCACCGGCTGGTGCCAGGACCTGTCCGACGCGGCACTCACCCACGGGGCCCGGCTGGTGGAGGAGTTCCTGGCGCTGTTCCCGCAGGCGCCCGGCGGCCCCGACGACGACCGGGGGGTGTCCGCGCACGCCGCGGACGAGTTGCGCGGCTACGCCACCGGCGGCATCGCGCGCGCCCTGCAGGAGGCCGAGGAGGAGTGGACGGCGCGCCGCGAGGAGCTGCGCCGCCGTATCGCCGCCATCGACGCCGCGATGGACGGTCTGCTCGCCGAGGACCGCGAACAGGGCGCCGAGCGGCGCGAACTGCTCGCGGAGCGGCGCGCCACCGGTGAGCTGCTGCGCGAGCTGAGCCAGGCGAGCGCGCACGGCGCCCTCGTCGAACTGGGCCTGCTGCCCAACTACAGCCTCACCGACACGACGACCTCGCTGGAGGCCACGCTCTACTGGAAGGAGGCGCCCGGGGACGAGGACGCGGAGACCCCGGACGGCGACGACGAGCGCCGGGACTGGGTGTACCGCAGCGAGGTGCGCGACTACGAGCGGTCCCGCAAGCTGTCCCTGACCGAACTCGCGCCCGGCAACAGCTTCTACGTCAACGGGTACCGGCACGTCGTGCGCGCCCTCGACATCGGCAGCCCGGAGCGGCGCGCCTGGGCGGTGTGGCGCCTGTGCCCGGCGTGCGGGTACGCGCGCACCCACGGCGATCCCAAGAACGACACCTCGCCGTGCCCGCGGTGCGGTTCGCGGGAGATAGCCGACGCAGGCTGTGTCCACCACGTGCTCCGGCCCCGGCGGGTGATGTCCCGGGACAAGCGGGACGACGCCCGGGTCCGGGACGACCGCGACGAGCGGGAGCGGAAGCGGTACGCGGTGCTCACCACCGTCGACATCGACCCGGCGCACCTGACGGCCGGATCGTGGCGGCACGAGACCGCGGTCTTCGGCGCGGACTTCACCCGCAAGGCCGTCGTCCGCACGCTGAACCTCGGCGTCGACCGGCAGGACGGCAGCAGCACCGTCCCGCTGGCCGGGGACGACGTGCGCCTGAACCCGTTCTACGTGTGCACCAGTTGCGGTGGTGCGACTGCCGACGGGCGGCCGGTCGTCGACCAGTCGCAGCACGCGCTCACCGCGTCCCTCGCCCGCTCCACCCGCGCCAGCGCCCACCACCAGCTGTGGTGTCCGCGCCGGCGGCTGCGCGGCGGCGGGGAGGAGCAGGGTGCCGGGCTGGACGTGCCGCTTCTGCTGGCGCACGAGCTGACGACGGAGGCCGTCCGCATCCTGTTGCCCGCGTCCGTGGCGCGGGCCAAGGAGCGGCTGGCCTCGTTCACCGCCGCGCTTTTCGCGGGCATAGCGGCCCGCTACGGCGGCGATCCCGACCACATCGACATCACCGCCGCGTCCATGCCCGACGGCGAGGACCGCGACTGGCCGCGCCGGTTCCTCGTGGTGTACGACCGGCTGCCCGGCGGCACCGGATACCTGCACCGCCTGGCGACCTCCGACGGCTTCCGCGAGGTCCTGCTGAAGGCCCGGGAGGTGATCGAGAACTGCGGCTGCCTGGAGAAGGGGCTCGACGGCTGCCACCGCTGCCTGCTGCGCCGGGTGCCGCCGGCCGACTACGACAAGGTCAGCCGCAACGAGGTCCGGCAGATGCTGGACGAGCTGCTGGGTGCGGACGGTGAGCGCTGGCGGACCTCGCCCGTCGCCACCACGCAGCACATCCCGATGCACCGGCAGGCCGAGAGCGATCTCGAAGTACTGTTCATAGACACGCTGCGGGAGTGGGCCGGGCTGCCCGAGAGCCGTGCCAGCGGCGACGCCTACATCACCCCGGCCGGCACGCACGCGCTGGACCTGCGGCTCACCGCGACCGACGGCTCCACGCTGAGCTGGCGGGTGTCCCAGCAGCGCGTCCTCGACGGCACCCGGCCCGACGTCCTCTTCGAACGGGTCGACGCGCCGGGTCCGCGCGTGGCGGTCTACCTGGACGGCTACGAGTTCCACGCCGGCCGGGAGCACAACCGGGTCGGCGACGACGCCGACAAGCGCACGCGGCTGCGGGCGGAAGGTCTCAGGGTCTTCCAGCTCACCTACGGCGACGTCAAGGAGTGGCAGCGCCGCGTGCGGGACACCGGCCACGCGGGCGCCGGCCCGGCCGACCCGGTGTGGGAGCCGTACGGCGACCAGGCCCGCGGCATGGCCCGCGCGTACTACGCCAAGGTGTGGGGCGGGCTTCCCGGTGAGCTCGCGGAGACGGTGTGGGTCAATCCGGCCGTGCAGCTCGTGGAGTACCTGCGCCGGCCGGACGCCAGGCGCTGGCAGTGGCGCGCGGAGGCCGCCCTCGCGGGTTTCAGGGGCGCCGGTGCCGACCCCGTCGCGCTGCCGGCCGACGTGCTCGCCGAGCAGATCACGACGGCGCTGCGCGGCGGAACACCCGCGGGGCCGCGCGGCCCGGTGCAGCTCTTCAAGGCCACCGACCGCTCGGGGCTGCCGCTGGTGTTCGCCGCGGACGGCCGGGCCAAGCCCCCCGCGTGGACCGGCATCGTCCTCCTCGACGACGCGCCCGGCGTCCACGCCGAGGAGGACGCGCACAAGCGGCGCTGGCGGGCCTGGCTGTACTGGTCCAACCTGCTGCAGTTCCTGGACGCCGGCGGCGGTGACGCCGTCCAGCTCACGACCGGCCGCCTGGAGGGGTTCCCCGTCGAGACGCTGGCGGTCACGGGCGGCAGCGGCGTCCTGGAGAGCGTGCGCGTAAGCCTGGCCACCACGGCGACCGCCGGCGGCGCGCCCGCGCCGGCCGCGACCACCGTCCCGTCGCCCAAGGCCCCCGCCGCGGCCGAGGCCGCTCCGGCGGGCGTCGCGGCGCCCGCCCGGGACACGGCGTGGGACCGGGTCGTCGAGTACCTCGACCCGGACGAGCCCGGCCTGCTCGCGCTCGCCGAGGCCCTCGCCGCCCAGGGCGCCCCGGTTCCCGAGGACGGCTACGAACTCGACGAGAACGGCTGGCTGGCCGAGCTGGCCTGGCCCGGCGCACGCGTCGGCGTCGTCCTCGCCCCGCGCCCACCGGAGGGCGAGGACGAGGATCCGGAGGCCGTCGACCGCGACCGTGCGTTCGCCGCGGCCGGCTGGGAGGTGCGGCCCGCCGCCGACTGGACCGTGGACGACCTCCTGCGCCGCCTCGACGGCGCACAACCATCCGGCGACCGCGAAGGTCGTAATCAGCCAGACGGCACCACCACGGACACCGGGGAGAACGAACAGCCGTGACCGGCAAGAACGCGACGCTGCGCCTGCTCGACAAGGCGGACCGGGAGATCCTGAAGCTTCCCCGCCCGGTCAAGGGAGCGATCTACGACTTCCAGCACAAGTTCAAGACCAACCCCGACTCCGCGGGCCTGCGGCTCAAGCAGTTGCAGGGCCACGACAAGCTGTACTCGGCGCGCGTCAACGACGAGTACCGGGCGCTGCTGCTGCGCCTGGCCGACGACGACTGGCTGATCGTCTCGGTCAAGCACCGCAAGGACGTGTACGCGCACCTGGATCGGCTCACCTACTCGGTCAACCGGGTCACCGGCGGCATCGAGTACGTGGACCTCCAGGTCGTGCAGCAGGAGGTGCTCAGTCCCGCGGCCCCGCGGACCGCCGCACCCGCCGAGCCCGCGGTACCCGCCGAACCCGCGCCTCCCACCGAGCCGGCCGCGCCCGCACCGCTCTTCGCTAAGTGGTCGGAACAGCAGCTCACCGACCTGGGTGTGGCCCCGTCCCTGATCCCGGTGGTCGCCGCGCTGACCACGGAGGACCAGCTCCTCGGGCTCGTCGAGTACGCGCCGCAGCTGACCGGCGAGGTGCTGCTGGCGCTGTACGACGGCAAGGAGTACGACGACGTCCTGGAGCAGGTCACCGCTCCCGTCGCGGCCCCGGAGCCCGTGGACGTCGAGGACTTCCAGGCTGCCGTGGAACGTCCCGCCACCATCGTCACCACGACCGACGACGCGTTGCGCGAGGCACTGGAGGGCGAGGACTTCGGGCGCTGGAAGGTGTTCCTGCACCCCACCCAGGCCAGGCTGGTCACGCGGGACTACAGCGGTCCGGCGCGTGTGGGCGGAGGGCCCGGCACCGGGAAGACCATTGTGGCGCTGCACCGGGTCAAGCACCTGGTGGAGCGGCTACCGGCCGGCCGGAACAAGCCGGTGCTGCTGACCACGTACAACAAGAACCTCGCGGCGGACCTGCGGTCTCGGCTGCTCGCCCTGGGCGGTGAGGCGCTGCTCTCGCGCGTCGAGATCAGCCATGTCGACCAGCTCGCGCTGCGGACCGTGCGGGAGGCGGAGCCCGGCAACCGCAAGCGGATCGTCGACGAGGCGCAGGCGGTCCGCGAATGGCGCTCGCTCCTGGACGAGCTCGGTCAGGACGGCTGGGACGCGGAGTTCCTGAACGACGAGTGGACGCAGGTGATCCTCGGCCAGGCCGTCACCTCCCGCACGGACTACTTCCGTGCCCGCCGTGCCGGACGCGGACGCACCGTAAGCCGTGCCGAGCGCGCGGAGATCTGGCAGCTCACCGAGCGGTTCACCCAGCGCCTGGACCGGCTCGGAGTGCAGACGTGGGACCAGGTCGCGGAGCGCGCGGCGCAACTCGAGGTGGAACGCGCCCGGCGCATCCAGGCCATCGACCGGCGGCGTGAGGAGGCGGGCGGCCTCGACAACATCCACGTCGCCGACGGCTCGGGAGGCTGGCTGCGCTACCGGTACCGGCACATCGTGGTCGACGAGGCCCAGGACCTGAGGCCTGCGCACTGGAAGATGCTGCGCGCGATGACCGCTCCGGACCGCAACGACCTCTTCCTGGTCGGCGACACCCACCAGCGCATCTACAAGAACCAGGTGACCCTCGGCAGCCTCGGCATCAACATCCGCGGCCGGTCGTCGAAGCTGTCGCTGAGCTACCGCACCACCCGGCAGATCCTGCGCTCCGCACTGAACGTGCTCGGCGACGAGACGTACGACGACCTCGACGGCAGCACGGAGACACTGGCCGGGTACCGTTCGGTCCTCAGCGGCGCCCTCCCGGACCTGCACCGGCTGAGCGACTGGCAGGACGAGCGCGAGGCGATCACCGCGCTGATCGAGTCCTGGGGCCAGGTGCCGCACGAGCGGATCGCCATCGCCGTACCGACCAACCAGATGGCGAGCGAAGCCGCGTACACACTGGCCCAGCACGGTATCCGCGCCTTGGAGATCGGCCCGGACGGGCCCCGTGGCGACAGCGGCGTCCACATCGGCACGATGTTCCGCTTCAAGGGGCTCGAGTACCAGCGCATGATCATCGCGGGTGTGGCCGACGGGCTGGTGCCGCGTGCGAGCGTCCAGCAGCGGCGCACCACGGACCCGGCGCGGTACCGGACGGAGATGCAGCGCGCTCGGTCCCTGCTCTTCGTGGCGGCCACGCGCGCCCGGGACAGCCTGGACATCTTCTGGCACGGAGAGCCCAGCCCGTTCCTCGCGGAGCTGATCAGGGTCCGGCCGCCGGTCGCGGCGTGACCGGCGCGATGATTGTGCCGGGACTCGTTTCGGCTAACGCGGCATGATCGGCCCTTGGGGCACCAGGAACGGCCGCCGGGGATCCTCCGGCGGCATCCTCCTGGTCGCCAGCGCGGGATCGGGTACCGGCAGGTGCGCGGCGAGGGCCGTGTAGACCTCCGCCGCACCACCGGGACGATCCTCGCACCGCTTGGCCAGCAGTGCGTGCAGCAGGTCCTGCAGCGCGGCCGGGGCCTCGACACCGCGGTCGGCCAGGCGGGGAGGAGGCGCGGTGAGGTGCTGGGTCACCAGCTCGGCGGGGACCCTGCCGTAGAAGGGCGGCCGGCCGGTGAGCATGTAGTGCAGCAGACACCCCACCGCGTACAGATCGCTGCTGTCGTTCAAGGGGCTGTCGCCGGCCAGCAGTTCCGGCGAGGCGTAGGACACGTTGCCGAGTGTCTCGCCCGTCATGGTGAGCCGCGGGTCGGTGTCGGACAGGACCTTCACGAGTCCGAAGTCGAGAATCTTCACCAGACCGCTGGTGGACACCATGACGTTCTGGGGCTTGAGGTCGCGGTGCACCAGGCCGGCGGCGTGCGCGGCGGAGAGACCGGAACACAGTTGCGCGGCCACGGAGACCGCGGCCGGCACGGTCAGGCGCCCGTCGTCGGAGCCGTCGACGACGTTGTCGAGCGTCGTCCCGTCGACGAGTTGCATCACCAGGCAGCAGACGTCCTCGGTGACGGCCGCGTCGTACACGGTGGTGATGTTGGCGTGATCCAGCCGAGCGGCGGCTTTGGCTTCCCTCTCGAAGCGTGCCAGGGCGGTGGGGCGCCAGTCCGGCAGGGCCAGGAGATCCGCGGCGACGGTCTTCACCGCGACAGGACGCTCCAGATACACGTCCGTCCCCTGCCAGACGTGCCCCATCGCACCTCTGCCCAGGACCCCGTCCAACCGGTACCTGCCGCGCAGAACCCTGCCCGCAGCGAACTGCTCCACGTCCACGTCCCTCGGTGAGCCCAGCGGTGTTCCAGTGCACGAACCGGCAGGCCGGAGGCTCCCCTCTCAGCGGTCCGCGTGCGAGAAGTCAACCAGCCTCCGACCCGGGTGAGAAAACCGGTCCGTTCCCTTCCCCGCGTCCGAGCAAGCGGGAGGAGCAGGATTCCTCCACACTTCCGTCAGCCTTTTGCACATCCGGAATGTCGACGCGGCACATGGCAGGGGCGTCCCGGGCGGCGCCTGCCTTCAGACAACACGGGGCGCGCAACGGTTGCGGAGAGGCGGGTGGACGTTATCGATTCCGTACCGGGGCGTGCCCATGCCGTGCCCCGGTGCCTGGGGGTCGCTTCCCGCCTGCCCTCGCGTACGCGGCCCGCCGGGCATACGCCCTGTCGACGGCTGCCTGGTGGAGACCAAGCACGTGCAGGGCCCGAACTGCACCAAGCGCAGCGGCTCCTACGCTGGCCCGCCGGTTCGCCCGGCGGCCCGGCGCGCCGTCGGGGCGGACGGCCGCGGCGCGTGTGGCCCTCGTGACGGATCCGCGAGGCACCCGTGAACAAGGGCGTCGTTCGAGGTGTCCTTCGCCACAGCACTGATGCAAAGTAACGGCAGTCGGCCACGCCCGCGCAGCCCGTGATCACGGCGTTCCACGGCGATTCAGCACGGCACACACCCTCGGTCCGGCTCACCGACGGCGACAACCCGCCCCAACCGTCCTCCTATGATCGTTGAACAGTTGACATCATCGCGCCTGCAACCAGCTTCAGGCGTGCATGGGCAACCGCGGAACACGACGCAGGTACGGGGTCCCGCGGTGGCGAAACGTGCGAGGAAAGGTGAACAGCATGGCCCTCGGACTGCTCCGGCGTCGGCGTTCCCGCGACGCTTCCGGCACGGCGCCGGGCCTGGCGGTGCCCCTGCCGGCCGGCGCGGGCGCGTACGGCTGCGAGGTCGTCGATCCCCTGGGGCAGCCGATGCCCGGCGCCGAAGTCACGGTGACCGCGCTGGACAGCCACCGCGTCGTCGCGCGCGGCACCACGGACCCGTACGGCCTGTTCACGGCGGCACTGCCACCCGGCGCCTACAGCGTGATGACCTCGGCGGAAGGCCTCACCCCGGCCCGCAGCAACGTCGACATAGCCGCCGGCGCCGTGCTCCCCCCGGCCCGCGTCGCGCTCCTTCCGGCCCGTCAGCTGGAACTCCCCCCGGCCGGCACCTGGTTGTTCGATCCGCCGCACACCGCGATCCGGTTCATCGCCAAGCACGTCGGAATGGCCCACGTCCACGGCCGCTTCACCCGCTTCACCGGCGGCATCCGCGTCACCCCGGACGTGACCGACTCCCAGGTCTCGGTGCGCATCGACGCATCCAGCATCGCCACGGGCAACAAGACCCGCGACAAACACCTGCGTTCGGCCGACTTCCTGGACGTCGAGCGCTACCCGTACATCGACTTCACCAGCAACCGCTTCGTCTACCGCGGCGGCTCCCGCTGGACCCTGAACGGCACGCTCACCATGCACGGCACCAGCCGTTCGGTGGGCCTGGACACGACGTACCTCGGCACGGTGAACGGCGGCTACGAACAGGAGCTGCGCTGCGCGGCCCTGGCGAAGGCGGAGCTGCACCGCGAGGACTTCACCCTCAACTGGCGCTCCATGCTGGCCCGCGGCATCGCGGTCGTCGGCCCGACCGTACAACTCGAACTGGACGTACAGGCGATGTACCGCAACGCCGAGACGCCCACGCCGCCGGAGTAGGGAATGCGCGGGCCGATCGGGGGTGTCCGAACACCCTGACACCTCAGGGCCGACCGCCAATTCGGCGAACGCCACGGACTGGCCCCGGCCGGGACTTCCAAACCCCAATGCGGAGTCCGATCACGAGTTGCTCCTCGTTATCGCTCCGGTCGACAACTGGGCGTCACCGACGGCCACTAGCCCGGCAGATTGGTGTGAGCGGCCGTGAAGGTGTCGCAAGCCTCAGCCGGTCGGCGAGGTGGAAAGTCGAGGCGCGCGCCGGGGCGCATCGAAGGCTATGAAGGATTCTCGTCGGGAGGGAACGGATGGCGGAGCGCGCGGGACTCGCCCCAGCCGGGCACGGCAGCCAGCGCCCGTCGAGCGTCATGCCCGACAGGATCGGCGCGCCGCCCGGCGCTACCTGCCGCGTCGCCGTCGCCGGTCCCGGGTGTAGAGGCCCAGCGCGACGAGCCCGAAAAGGACCCACAGGCCGACGGCCAGATAGGGGGACCAGGAAGGCCCGTCAGGCCGGTTGTCGGCCAGTAGGAGAAGTCTGTGCACGCCGATGCCTCCTGCTTCTTATCATTCGACCGCGACAAGGCCTGTGGCTGCGAGAAATTCCACGATCATGGGCAAGATTCCTGGCCACCAGGGGTGAGCCCGCCGCTGCCGCTGGAGTCACCGTTCGCCATACAGACCGGGCTACAGGACTGGTGTACACCGATCGATGAGCAGTGGGCGGAGACCTGAGAAGGCTCCGCCCACTGCTCATCCCTCACCTTCTACTTCCTCCTGCGAGCCTGTACGACTCCGAAGACGATGAAAGCCACAATGGCGATCCCGAACAGGAGCCAGAGAGGAACACCGTCAAGGCCCTTGTAGGCCAGTGACGTTTCAGCGGAACGCCGCACGAGAGCTCCTTCGTCGGAGACATAGGCACCCCCCTTGTCGACGGTGTCCATCACCTGAGAGGTGTGAAGGCAGGGGTTCGCCTCTCCTGGCCTGAGGGGTCGGGCCGTGGCGCACCACGGCCTCGGAAGCAGCCACTCGCAACGTCGACCTATTCTGGTCGTCACAGCGGCTCTCTTCACGTCCCAGGCGTTGGCGCGCCATTGTCATTTACTGCGTAGGCGCACGACGACCACCGCCAGAAGCAGCACGACGATCACCACGAGAAGCCATGTCGGAAGGGCCCCCGCCAGCGCGCCGCGAGCCATTTCCACAGAGTTCACGCTGTTCATCCGATCTCCTACGGTCCCGTCCGGGACGGCTCGGCGAGCCGTCCCGGATATCGGCTCACAAGGCCTTCAAGCCGGCCTTGGTGAGATCCTTCAAGTCCTTCGCGTCGCTCAGCCAGTTCAACGCCTCTCCCGCGTTCTGGTCGACGTAGTCACCGACTGCCTCCACCGCCACGTTCTGGGCGCACCCCTCGCCGAATGCGGCCAGAGCTCCCACACCCGTCTCCGTCACGCCGGTGGCAAGGCCGATGAGCGCCGATTGGGCACCGCCCTTGACGCACTCCATCCCGTACTTGCCCCAGTCGAGGAGCCCAGAGGGGTCGATGCGGTTGACGGGGTCGCCCTCGGCGTAGAGGTAGGGGTTCTGCTCCTGGCCGGAGGGGTCGGGCTGGGTGAAGCGGCCGACGTTGGCGTCGTAGTAGCGGGCCTGGAGGTGGTACAGGCCGGTGGGGTCCTGGTAGTTGCCGGCGAACCGGTAGGGCTGGGCGACCGGTTCGGAGGATTGGGCGAGGATGCGCACACCGCGGGGGCTGTAGGTGTAGGTGTCGACCTTGTTGCCGTCGACGTCCACCAGACCGATCACCGAACCGATGGCGTCGGTGAGGTAGTAGTACGTCTTGCCCCCGGTGGTCATGGAGTTCAGGGTGCCCCCGGGTTCACGGTTGAAGCCCATGTCCACACCGGCGGTCGACTTGGCGGACAGGCCCAGCGGGCCGTTGTGGAAGTAGGTGTCACCGAGGCGGATGCGCTCGCTCTGGTCGGTGGAGCCGTACTGCCCGCTGTACGCCTTGCCGTTCACCGTGATCGACGACATCTGGGAGTAGTCGGTCCAGGTCTCGCCGGTACGGGTGTAGTCGTCGGTGGAGGCGCCGGCGGTCTCGTTGCCGATGGCGTCGTAGGACCAACTGCCGCTGGTGCTGGACTTGGCGGTGAGCTCCTGGGCGTCGTTGTAGGTGTAGGTGGTGCCGCGCGGGCAGCCTTGATCGGTGCCCTGGGAGGTGAGATTGCCGGCCAGGTCGTAGCAGTACTGCCAGGAGTCGGCGATCGTGCCGTTCTTCTCCTCCTTGGCGTAGGAGAAGCGGCCCGCGCCGTCGTAGGAGTAGGTGCGCTTCAGCCCGCTGACGTTGTCCGTGCTGGTGCGGATCTTGCTGCCGTCGGTGGCGGCGTTCGTGCCGTAGCCGTAGGTGTAGCCGAGGTCGACCAGGGTGCCCTGGTCGGAGGTCACCTTGATGGACTTCGGGCGGCTGGAGTCGTCGACGTCGACCTTCTGCACCGTACCGCCGGGGTACGTGGTGGAAGTGCGGACGTCGTTGTTGTTGTACCCGTACTTGGTCACCGCGCCCTGCGGGTCCTTCAGCTCGGTGAGCTTGTTGACCTCGTTCCAGGTGTAGTCGATCGTGCCTGCCGGGTCCTGGTAGTAGTCCACGTTGCCGGCCGCCGTGTAGGCGATGAGGGTCTGGGAGCCGTCCTGGAGGTGGCGGACCGTCTCGCGCTGCAGCGGGTCGAACTCGTACTTCACCGTCCCCGTGCCGTCCGAACGCTGGGTCAGGTTGCCGTCGCCGTCGTACCAGTAGCGGACCGTGTCGTTGGTGGAGGAGACGGTCTTGATCCGGTCGAGGTTGTCGTAGACGTACACGCTCTTGATGCCGCGCGCGTCGGTCATCGTCTCGGTGCGGCCGAGGGCGTCGTAGGTGTAGGTCGTCTTGTCCAGCGGAGCCGGGGGCTTGGCCCAGTCGAGGTTGCCCTTGGCGTCGTAGTGGAAGTCGGTGGTGACGGTCTTGGTCGACGTCATCTTCGTCTTCTGCGCGCAGCGCTGACCCTCGAAGCCGCCGCAGGTCGGAGTGGCGGGGTTGTAGTCGTAGGAGACGCTGCCGCCGCCGGTGCCGGTCTGGGCGACCGAGGTGGTGTTGCCGGCCGTGTCGTAGCTGAAGCTCGTCTTCTCGCCGTCGGCGTTCGTGGAGTCCTTCGGTACGTCGCCGCCGGCGATGGTCTGCCAGGAGTTGACCGTCTTGCCGCCGGTCGGCATGGCGACGGTCTCGAGGTTGTTGCGGGAGTTGAAGCCGTAGTCGGTGACCTTGCCCGGGGTGGTGCCCGAGCCCATCGCGTCCGTGGCGGTGTCGATGTTGTGGTTGGCGTCGAACTTCGTCGACCGCTTGTGGCCCAGGGCGTCGGTCACGTCGGTGACCTGGCCGTCGCCGTCGTGCTCGTACTTCGTGGCGTGGAGCTCCGGGTCCTTGGCGGTGGTCGTGCCGGCGGCCGTCGGGGAGGTGGCGCTGTAGGTGTACGTCCAGGTGGGCCCGGTGTGGCCGTTGCTGTCGAAGCCGGTTCCGCGCAGCATGCTGGTGACGCGGTTGGCGTCGTCGTAGGTGAAGACCGTCACGCGGCCCTCACCGGTGCTTATCTTGCTGACGCGGCCGGAGGAGTCGTACCAGAACAGGGTGGTCTTGCCCTCGGCGTCCGTGGTGTGGTCGATGTTGCCGGCGGCGTCGAGGCCGTATCCGGTGCTGCGGCCGGTGTTGTCCTTGGCCTGCCACAGCGTGTCGTTGACCTTGGTCACGTCGATCCAGCGACCCGAGCGGGTCTCGGTGAGCTTGAAGCCGCCGTCGCTGTGCTGGGTGACGGTGATCGTGCCGTGGTTGCGGTCGGTGACCTTCGTCAGCGTCCCTGACGCGTCGTAGGTCTCCTTCGAGCCCGACTTCCACTTCGTCAGCGTGTAGGTGCCGTCGGAGTTCTTCTTCAGGTCCTCCGAGTAGCCCTTCGGGGTGGTGAAGGAGCCGTCGCTGTTCTTGGTGAAGCGGACGGTGGCGCCGGAGGCGTCGTACAGGATCACCTCATTGCTGAAGAAGGACAGGTAGCGCTCGTACTGCTGCCACCAGCGCTGCGAGACGCGGCCGTAGGGGGCGTCCAGCGAGTTGTACGTCCGTGCCAGTCGCAGGCGCTGTCCGACGCCGGCGATGTCGAAGTCCGTCGCCGTCAGCATCAGGTTGCCGGTGGAGTAGTCGATCTTCGCGTTCAGGGAGTCGGTGATGGCGAAGCTGGTGGAGCGGTGCCAGGGCACGTCGCCCTGGCCTTCCGGCACGAAGACCATCAGCGACGCCTCCGAGGCGACACCGGCGTGCTTCTTGCGGCTCGAAGCGGGGTCCTTGGCGTGGGCGCGCTGCTCGCGCAGCCACGAGTCGTACGCGGCACCGGTCGGTTTCTCCGTCGGCTCCGACTTCACCGGCCGGTTCGGGCCGACCTTCACCGGCGGCATCGTGAAGTCGGGGCTGCTCTTGCCCCACTTCGACACCGGTTTCCCGTCGGCGGCGCTGGCGGTCGAGGCCGGCAGTACGGCCGCCGCCAGGGCCGCCACCGTCACCGCCGCCACCGCGGCGGCCGATCCTGATCTCTTCCGGGCATGACGAAGAGACGTGCCGAGGGCACGTGTGCGCATGGCTTTCCCCCACAAGAAGACAAGCGCCGACAGCCCCAACGGCCACCGGGCTCGCACAAGTTGTCAGGTAAACCAGGCAAAGATCGACACGGTTCCCATCGATTCCCTTCACATGCGGGCAGGAATCAGCCTCTCCGGTTCAGCGAAGGAAACAGGGTGAACCACGCAGAACCTCATCACGCCGACGCCCTGCGGAGGCCGACAGTACATTCGGCTTCAGACACCAATGGCCGAAAGGGACACCCCCCGCGCACGTGACGCCGAGCAGACCACATCCACACAGTGAACCGTTCGCCAGGAGCGGGCAGGACACGCGACGAGGAGCTCCATTGGGCCTTGCTGGCCCCGACCGCACAGCCGCGCCCGAAGGCGGCCAGCCGTCCGGCGGACCGTCCAGGCCTGTACGCCCCTGATGATGTCGCGCCTTGACCAGCAATCGGTCCGGCCGGCGTCACGCGATCAGCGGTGGCGCCAGAGCCGGTGGAGCTGGAAGACGTCCATGCGCCAGTGCATCTCGAGGGATGCGTCCGTACGCGCTCACGGCCCAGACTGTGGCGGATGTGCCGGTAGAGACTCGGCGACATCGCGTCGGCGCGGCGCGGCCTGGTGCCCGCGGGTCCTGGCACTCCCCTACGCCAGACGACCTTCCTCACGCGCATCAGGGGACCGCGACTTCCGCGAACGCCAGTCGCTTGCTGATCAGTTGATAACCAAGTAAGGTTTTAGGCGTTCGGCAAGTCCTGTTGATTCAGGCACTCCATTGGCGTTCTCGCCTCACGCGATCTGATCGCGGCCAGTCGACTGCAGAGCTTCGGCCTGCCCCAAGTCACTGGGAAGCTCTCGCATCGGCGAGTCATGCCCGCGTCCGGCGAGCATGCTGATGAGTCAATGGAGGAAGATTGTCGACCAACTCTGCCCCGCAGGTGCCCAACCGCTCGGTGTACAGCATCACCATCGTCATCCTCGTCTCCCTGGTGGCTTCCCTGGGTGCCGCCCTTCTCATGATGGCTCTGGGTGACACCCCTCGCGGCATCCTCGGGAGCAGCAGCCTGGTCTTCATCAGCGTCTTCGGCGCCGGGATGAAGGTGCTGGACCACACCAAGCAGAACGCATGACCCGCCCGGGGGCGGCCTCCACCGGGCCGCCCCCGCCGTCAATGCCCGCGAGTCGGACCATCTGTCCTCGTGGATGACCTCGTGCGGATCTCGTTTACCCCTCAGTACAACTCGATACCGACAGCGTCCGCACTAGCACCGTCGGACCAGTGGCAGTCCGTCGCATCCCGATCGAGTGTGCGCACCAGTGCCGCGACCGCCGCCTCTCGGTCGGGCACGGGGATGTCGGTGAGGCGCAGCGTGATGCTCTGCGTCATTTCGTCCGTGCGTCGCACAATGCCGGCCAGGGACTGGTCGTAGCCCTTCCAGCAGGTGAACTCGACCTTCGAGTATCTATCGTCGGCCAAGGCGGCGGTCAGGGCTGCGCCGTCGCCCATCAGCGGCTCACGGTTTCCGGCCGACGTCTCGCGAGCCCCGAAGAGGACATTGGTCAGCGGGTGCACGGCGGAGAGCCCGGCGTCCTCCAGATGCGTGAGGAGCTGATGGGCACGCGCGCTGTCCAGTTTCGGCACGTGCCAAGTGAAGAAGCCCGCAGCCCTGGACGGGGCCGCAGCCGGGACGTGGTCCGGGAACTCCTCCTGCATAATGTGCCTGGTCCGTTCGTCGGGCACGACGGGGACCGTGTAGTTGTTGGTCCGGATGTGGTCCAGGAATTCCTGCGGCAAGGCAGCGTGGTGACGACGCACGTAGTGCGTGAGATCGACGGGCCAGAGCCATGTGCCGTCCGTCATCAGGGATCCGGAGCCGACGATCCACTCTTCGCCGGTGAGGGCGTCGCGCTCGGCGCCCATCGTGGTGTAGATCTCCAAGGCCGATTCCAGGTAGGCGAGGACACGATCCTCGTCCCAGGGTCCACTGTTCTGCACGACGTCTCTCAGCGACGGCGAATCGTCTGCCGTGGTGGCCCGACCGCCGATCTCCCGGTAGAAGCCCGCTCGCTTGATCATTTTCACTCCTGTGAGCCCGCCCTAGTGGCCCATGGGCAGGTAGGTGCGCCAGTAGCCATTGTTGCCAGTGGTGGTCTGGTTGAGACCGAGCTGGGGAGACGTTCCCACCTTGCTCGTGGGTGCCGTCACCGGCACACCGAGCTCGTTGGCGACGGCCTGCGCGAGGGGCAGCTCGGGCGGTCTTGCGTCGGCGCCGGAGTAGCAGGAGATGAGGCGCACCGGTTCACCGTGGTGGTTGAGGGTGCTGCGGATCGCGCCGACTTGTTCGCGGCGGCCGTCACGTCTTCCAGGAGCTGCCTCCTGACACTCCGCCGATGCGCGGAGTGCCGTTCGACAGGTGCTCTGCACCGTCGCAGGCCCACAGTTCTCGGGCCTCCAGCCGCAAGGTGTCGGCGGCGAGCGCGGCTATTTTCTGGATCACCGCCCGGTCCGATGTCTTCTGGTACGTGACGTCGACCTCTACTACGGCCCTGCCCTGGTCCGAAGAGCAGTCGGCGAAGAGGGAGGTGTGTCCCCTTTGTGGAATCCCTCGGCCTGGCCGAGCGTGATTCGGGTGGCGCCTGCCGCACTCGCGTCGCGGGCGACGTCCTTCATGGTGTAGTCCGCTTTGGCGTAAAGGCTGTGTTCGATCCGCACGGACTTGCCGCCGCCGTACACCTTGCAAGTACCGGGCGCCTTCCTGGTGTACGGATGCTCCGGGTTGAGGACAATGGCGTGCCACTGCGTAAACGGCTCGCCCTTTTCCGGCAGCAGGGCCGCGACATCTGCTCCGGGAAGGGCGTCGTCGCAGACGCGCGTCGGCACCGCGACGTCGGGCTTCTCGGACGGTCATACCTCCCATGCCACCATCCCGGCCACGCCGAGCACTCCCACGACGGCCAGAGCTGTCCGGAAGCCGAACAGGCGGCCCCGCTTTCCCGGACCTCCCGCCCGGCCGCCGCAGTCGCCGTTCAAGAGGCCCGCTTGCAGACTTGCTGCTTCTTCAGCGAAGCCGTGTATCCCTGAATCAGCTCCTTCATCGAAGACTCATTCGGGCGGGCGGGCTTCAGTACCTTGACGAGGGTGCTGACGTCCTCCTGGACATGGGCACCGGTGCACTTGATCAGCGACACGGCGGCGTGATCGGCGTACGCGATCGAGTTGCCCTCCGCGGACTTCTGCTCCTGGACCGCGAGTCGGCTCCGCAAAATGTGCCGCGCCGAGTCACCGGCGTCGATGCGTTCTCCGCTCACTTGCAGCACCGTGGCGTCGTCGACCTTGACACCGCACAGCGCGGAGCCGTCGTCGAGACTTCCACGACGCTCCACGGTGAGCCGCTCACCCGACTCGGGCAGGAGCCGTGCAAGCGCATGGGTCGGGACCGATACCCCGCAGAGGGTCTTCGGAACGGCGAACCCCTGCTCGGGCGCCTCCGAATCACAGCCGACCACCGTGACCGCGGCGATGAGGAGCAGGCCGCCGAGCGGGACATGCGATGAGAATCTCAATGCTTGCTACTCTCCGATTTCCACTGTGCGCCGTCGGAGTGGCTGTGACCGGCCGAAGTGCGCGCTGCTCTCCTGAGATCGTCGGCGGTGTCGGGGTCGATGGTGTTGTTGTTCAGCAGAGCGTGATCGACGGCGGACCGGGCGGAATCCAGAGCTGCTTCTCGTCCGTTGGTGTACTCCGCGCCGGCTTCCGCCTCCGCTTCGCTCGAGGTGTCCTGCTCGATGCTCTTCATGATGGATTCCTGGATGTCCTCCGAGGCCCATTCGAGAGGAGCACCGGCAATGGGGACGCGCTCACCGACCTTTTCCAGACCCATGCCCAGGATGCGGTTCACCCACTTCTGCTTCTCGGCCGCAGCCTCGTTGAAATCCGTGTCGGAAGCAGTGTGGTACTCGTAGATCGCATGAGCCCGGGCGTCGCTCATGATGCCGGCGATCGCGGAACCGGGGGCGACCGCGGCGCCCACGCGCCCGTCCAGCGACGCTGTCGAGTGGGTGGGGTCGTTGATGACGTGGTCCACGACATCGGTCGTGTACGTCTGCTGTGCGGTGGTGATGGCGGAATAGGCGTCGGGGTCCTGACCCACCTCGCCCAGGAAGCGGGCGACGTTGTTCGCGTCGAGGTCGGCCGAGGCGCCGAACGACGGGAAGAGATCGCTGCTGGGGTCCTCGTCGTACATGGCTCGCTGGAAGTCACCCATGTACTCGGCGGTGATGTCGCCGAGGCTTCCGCGCAGGCCGTACAGCGGACCGGTCTCCTCTCCGTCCAGATCCCCGTTCTCGTTGTGCCGGATGAGTTCCGGGTCGCCTCCGAACTTGTTGACGATGTCGCTGACCAGATGCGCTTGCGCCTCGGTGTGCTGAACTGCAGCGGCAGAGGCGTCGCTGTCGTACGGCCGACCGGTGGTCGCCGCCTCCAGTGCGTGGCCGAGGGCCTCAGGACCGAAGGTCAGGGCCGCCTTGGACTTGTCCTCGTCGGCCAGGACGTTCGTCGCGTTCGTATCGACCGTCCACTCGAAATCCTTGTCGGTGAAGAGATCGAGGTACGAGGTGAAGCCGGGGTCGCCGCCCTTCTTCACCGTCCCGTCTTCGTTGTACGCAGTCGGCGTTCCGGTGAAGAACTTCTCCGCGGCCTCCGGACTGTGGCCCAGCGATTCCAGGACACTGTTCAGCGGGTCGTTACCCGAGCCCAGCTTCCCGGAGGGATTGAATCCGTACGTGTCCGGGCTGCCCGCAGGCTTGGTGGACAGGAAGAAGTACGGGTCCTTCTTGTGGAGCTGGGTGATGTGCTCCGCGATGGGGTTGATGAAGCGGGAGTCGTAGTTGCCGTAGCGCAGCAGGCCGCCGAGGACTTGGTAGCCGTACGGCTTGTTCCACTGGCCGCGTTCCCAGGCGATCTGCTGGGTGCCCAGGCGCCGGAACTGCGCGCCCCAGTCGCCGGACAGATGCTGCTTGTGGTCGGGGTCCGTGGCGTTGGCGAGCGTGTACCCCATGACTTTCTGCAGGTCCTGTACCGCGTCGAGCCGGGTCTTGCTCGCGTCGCCGCCGGTGCCGTCGATCGACATCGCGGCGTAGAACTGAAGCGTCTTCTCCGGTCCACCGAGTCCCTCGTAGAACTCGGTGGCGAACTCGCCGTCCTTCTCAGCGGAGTTGAAGCGCAGGAGTTCGTTGAGTTCGCGCAGCTCCGCGTCGGACATCTTGTCGCCCTTGCGGGCCAGTTCGACGGCGCGCTCGACCTCGGCGTCGTTGAGGGACTCGTACTTGCTGTGGCCCGCGTTGTAGGGGTCGTTGCCGTGGCTCTTGGTCAGGGCGCGGGCGATCGAGGCATCGATCTCGGCGGCGTGGGCGAGGATCCGATTGATCCGGTCCTCCAGCTCTTGCCGCTGGTCGAGTTGGTTTTGCGTGCGCTCGTCGGTGTCCCCGCGCACGTGCGGGAAGTAGCAGCGGACCCTGCCGCCGCCGATGTCCTCCACACGGATGCCCAATTTCGCGGCATCATCATGGACAGCGCTCTTCATCTGCTTCTGCAGCGACTCGAGCTCGGTGTGCCCGTCCTCGAGGACCCGGTAGATGCTGTTGGCCTCGGTGTGCAGGTCGAAGATCTCCTTGGCCGTCTTGGCCACGAACCCCCTCGTCACCGTGGCGTTCACGCCGGCCCACCGCGCGGAGTCCGATTTGGCTTGCATGCCTTTACGCGCGTTCTCCGCCGACTTCTGCAGGCCTTCGACGGCCTTCTTCCAGTCGGACACCGCACTCGCGAGCTTGCCGAGGTCGACCTCGACCAGGTCGGTGAAGGTGAGAGCCATCAGCGGTCCCTTACTTGAAGTACTCGTCGAGCTGCGACACGGACGTGGCGGAGCCGTCACTGCCACGCAGAACCGCACCGATCTTGGCGTCGTCCTCCGAGTGCCGTTTCTTGGTGTAGTCCAGGTGCTCGGAGATGTGCGCACACGCCTGCAGGACTGCCTTGACCTGCGAGGACCACATCTCGATGGTCGCCTCCAGGGCACCACCGGTTTGGAACCCGTGCGACTTCAAGGTGGCGGCGGCCTGGGCCGTCGAGCCGTTGCCGGTCCCGGCGATGTCGGCCTGACTCTTCACGTCGTCGTAAAGGATGTCGGCCTCATGGCCCACGGCGCCCAAATCGTCCTGGTGGACCACCAGGTCTCCGGCGCCTCCGCCGCCCTCGTCCGGCGGCACGTGGTTGAGTCGCGTGTGGGTCTGCCCCCGCCCGGCCGCCTGGGCCTTCAACTGCTCCCACTCGTCCCATGCCATGCCGGGATCCCCTTCCCCCTTGCGGACGATCCAGTGCCCGATCAAATTAGCAACCCGGCCGAGGCAGGTGTGCGTCAGGCCCGCAGTGCCTCGCATGCCGGCTGTGAAGATTTCAGGCAGACGCGGCCGCACTCGGGCGCATCGTCACCCCTTCTCTTCCGCACGCCGGGCGATGGCATCTTCCATCGGCCCACGCATCAAGATCACGGCGAAGCTCAGCACATCCTGCCGCACCGGGGCACACGCTCTGACCGCCCTGGAACAGCCAGGCGGCGGCCGACTCGGTGTCGGCCGCCGCCTGGCGGAGAAGACGCCCCTCAGGGGCGTCGAATCGGGTCCAGCGTCAGTTGGTCGCGCTTCCCGCGGTCCACTCGCTCCACGGCACGTTCCAGTCGCTGAGGCCGTTGTCCGGGGACAGCTTGGACTTGTCGTCGGAGTTCTTGACGATCACGACGTCACCGATCAGCGAGTGGTCGAAGAACCAGGCGGCGGGCTTCGTGGCGTCGCCGCCGCCCTTGACGTCCTTCAGGCCCACGCAGCCGTGGCTGGTGTTGACCTTGCCGAAGACCGAGTCGGCGCCCCAGTAGTTGCCGTGGATGAACGTGCCCGAGTCGGACAGGCGCATGGCGTGCGGTACGGCGGCGATGTTGTACGAGGGCTTGCCGTCCTTCTCCGTGAGGTTGACGCTCGCGGCGTTCATACGGATGTGCCGGAACTTCTCGGAGATGACCATCTGGCCGTTGTACGTCGGGTGCTCGGCGCTGCCGGACGAGATCGGGATGGTCTTGATCTTCTTGCCGTCCCGCACGACGGTCATCTTCTTGGTCTTGGCGTCGACCGTGCTGACCTGGCTCCGGCCGATCTTGAACGTGACCGTCTTCTGGACGCCGCCGAGGTTCATGTCGACGGTGACGGTCGAGCCGGGCTTCCAGTAGCTCTCGGGGCGGAAGTCCAGACGGCCGTCGTTGAGCCAGTGGCCGACGACCTGCTGGCCGCTGCTGGAGCTGACCCGGATCTCCGACTGCACGGCGGCCTTGTCGGTGATCGCCTTGTCGAAGGTGAAGGACACCGGCATGCCCACGCCGACGGTCGAGCCGTTCTGGGGAGAGAGGTGCCCGATGAAGTCGTTGCCCGGGGAGACCGTGGCGATCGTGGCGTTCTCGGTGGCGGCGCGGCCCTGAGCGTCCTGGGCCTCCGCCGCGACCTGGTACCTCGTGGCCGGCTTCAGCGCGCCGTCCTGCTGCCAGGACGTGCCGTCCGCGGACAGGGCGCCGGGGATCTCGGCGCCGGTCGCCACGGCGGTCATGGTGACCTTCGTGAGCTTGCCGTCACTGACGGTGACCTTCACGGGATCGTTGACCCCGACGTGGTGGGCGCCCTGCCCGGGCGTGATCTTTATGCGGGCGTCGGAGACGTCCTGGGTGGCGGTCGGAGCCGCCGAGGGCGCGGTCGCCCCCGGGGTCGCGGAAGCGTCCGGAGCGGCCGGGGTCGCCGGAGCCGCCGGGGCCTGGGTCTGCTGCTGGTCACCGGCGCCGTTGCCGCCGGTGGCGGCGTGGCTGGTGCCGCCCAGAGCCGTCACTGCGAGCACACCGCCGAGTACGCCGGCCGCAGCCACCAGCCTGGTGCGTCGTGTTCGTACCGGGGTCAAACTCTTCTCCCATGCCGTTGATCTCGGATTGCGGGACTGGTTGCCCAAGGGTCACAACCGTCCTTCGATCCACTTATACACATTCGCCCGCTCTTAACGGGCAAATTGTGCTGAAGGCCACCCATCGCCGGAGGGGGTCACAGCGCCCCGTGACCACCGGTCCGAGGCGGCGGCCGGTGAGCCGCCCGGCCGGCGCCGTCCCGGGGTGTGGCCGGTGTCACCCCTTCTGCTCCACCCGCACCCAGTCCACCTCGGCCTGCACTCCCCCGCCCGCGATCCGGTCCACGCTGGACTGCGGGAGGCCCCAGTAGGGGGTGGTCACCTTGTTCCAGCCGGCCGGGTACGCGCCGCCCAGGGCGAGGTTGAGGATGACGTACTGGTTGTGGTCGTAGACCCACTGGCCGCGGGTCGACTCCAGCTTGTTGCGGGTCGTCTCCTGGACCAGGCGGTCGTCGACGTAGAAGCGCATGGCCGTCGGGGTCCATTCGACGGCGTAGGTGTGCCACTGGTCCGCCGTGCCGCCGCCGGCGTACGTCTGGCGCGCGCCGATGTTGCCGTCCGCCGAGTAGCCGGGGCCGTGCAGGGCCGAGCTGGTCCAGTCGCCGTAGCCGATGTTCTCCATGATGTCGGTCTCGCCGGAGGCCGGCCAGGAGACGGACGGGTTGTCGACGTCGCTGCCGAGCAGCCAGAAGGCGGGCCAGAAGCCGTCGCCGACCGGGAGCCTCATACGCGCGCTGACCTTGCCGTAGGTGAAGTCGAAGTGGGTGTTGGTGTCGATGCGTCCCGAGGTGAAGTCGTAGGTGCCGCCGCCCGCCTTCGTGCAGCCCTTGCAGTACCTGGCCTTCAGGATCAGGCTGCCGTCGCGGGTCTGGATGTTGTCCGCGGAGTCGACGTAGGCCTGGGACTCCCCGTTCACCGGGCCCATCTCCGTGCCGGTGCGGACGACGCGCCACTTGGAGCGGTCCAGTGCGGCGCCCGTGAAGTCGTCGAAGAAGGTGGTGCGGTAGCCGCCCGGCTGGTCGGCCGGGAGTGCCGGGTACGCGGCCGACGCGGAGCCACCGGTGCCCCAGACCTGGAACTCGTAGAGGGAGTAGCCGAACTGGGCCGTCGCGGGGGCCGGGTTGTAGAAGGAGCGGCGCTCCTTGCCGAGCATGCGGACGTAGCGGCCGGTGACCGGGGACGGCAGCTTCACCGTGTCGTGCAGGCCCGTCGCCTCGGACGGCGACTTCACGTTCGCGCGGCGGGCGGCGACGTCCGCGGCCGACGGCTCGTAGACCGTGCGCCAGGTGCGGTTGTCGTCCGAGACCTGGAGGAGGTAGTCGACCGCGTACGCGGACTCCCAGTACAGGTCCACCGTGTCGATCGTCGACCGTGCGCCGAGGTCGACCGACACCCAGCGGTCCGCGTTCCAGTCGCTGGACCAGCGGGTGCTGTCGGACTTCAGGTCGGCGGGCCAGCCGCCGTCCGTGACGAACGCCGGTGAGTTGCCCGCGTGCTGGTAGTAGTCGGAGTAGGCCGGGTGGTTCAGGGCCAGGTTGGTGCGGGTCGTCGAGGCGGGGGCCGGTTCGCCGCCGTAGACCTTGAAGTTCCAGAGGGAGTAGCCCCAGGGCGTGGCGCGTTGCAGGCCGCGCAGGCGGACGTAGCGGCCGGTGACCTCCTGCGGGTAGGTGTGGGCGGTGACGGAGCCTCCCGTGCCGTCGGTCTCCGTGTAGAAGGGCGTCCAGTCGGTGCCGTTCCCGGAGACCTCCAGGACGTAGCGCTTGCCGTAGGCGGCCTCCCAGTCCAGGACGACGCGGTCGACGCGGACGGTGGCGCCGAGGTCCACGCGGATCCAGGCGTCGTCGGCGAAGTCGCTGGACCAGCGGGTGGCGCCGTTGCCGTCGAAGGCCAGTCCGGGGGCGGTGCCGGCGTTCTCGCTGCCGGAGGCGGTGACGGCGGCCGGGTTCAGGGCGTACGCGGCGGCCGCGCGGTCGGTGTCCCAGGCGACGGCGGCCGGGGCGGCGTGCGCGGGGGCGGCCAGGAGCGGGCCGGAGGTCAGCAGGGCCGCGGTGGACAGGGCGGCGGCGAGCAGGGTGCGCGGGATTCGGGATGGCATGCGGCTCTCCTCAGTGGGGGTGGGGAAGGATCCGGCGGTGCGCGTATATGGCAGGGGCATGACAGTTCAGTGGAATGTGCGACGCGGGGTGCGACGCGCGGTGTGCGACGCGTCATGCGGACCGGTGGGCGCGGGTTCCCGCACCGCGCCCACCGGTCGTCCGGGCCGGACTCAGACGGCCCGGCGTATCAACGGGCCCTGAGTCGGCCCGGCGTAGGGAGGGCCCTGAGTCGGCCCGGTGTGTCGAGCGGCCTCAGGCGGCTCGGCGGGACTGGCCGCGGTGGACGCGGACGATGTCCGCGTACCGGTGGCCGCTGCCCTTGATCGTGCGGATCTGGGTGTCGTAGTCGACGTGGACCAGGCCGAAGCGCTTGTCGTAGCCGTACGCCCACTCGAAGTTGTCCAGCAGCGACCAGGCGAAGTAGCCGGCCAGCGGGGCGCCCTTGCGGGCGGCGGAGGCACAGGCGGCGAGGTGCCGCTCCAGGTACTCCTGGCGCTCCGGGTCGTCCACGGTGCCGTCGGGGCGGACCACGTCCGGGTAGGCCGAGCCGTTCTCGGTGACGTAGATCTTGCGGGCGCCGTACTCCTCGGTGAGGCGCAGCAGCAGGGATTCGATGCCGCTCGCGTCGATCTCCCAGTCCATCCCGGTGCGCGGGACGTCGGGCCGGCGGACCGAACGGGCGTGGGGCGCGGGGCCGTCGGGGTCGTCGGCGACGTAGGCCGGGAAGTAGTAGTTCAGGCCCAGCCAGTCCAGCGGGGCCGCGATCGTCTCCAAGTCGCCCGGCTGTTGCGGGAGTTCCACGCCGTACGTCTCGAGCATGTCGGCGGGGAATCCGCGGCCGTGCACCGGGTCGAGCCACCAGCGGTTGACGTGGCCGTCGTGGCGGCGGGCGGCCGCCACGTCCTCGGGGCGGTCGGTGGCGGGGAATACGGTGGAGAGGTTGTTGACGATGCCGATCCGGGCGTCGGGGACGGCGGCGCGGAGCGCCTGGGTGGCGAGGCCGTGGCCGAGGAGCAGGTGGTACGAGGCGCGGACGGCCGCGGTCAGGTCGGTCCAGCCGGGGGCCATGGTGCCTTCGAGGTGTCCGATCCAGGCCGAGCAGGAGGGCTCGTTGAGGGTGGCCCAGAGCTTGACGCGATCGCCGAGGCGTTCGGCGACGGTCGAGGCGTAGTCGACGAACGCCGACGCGGTGGCGCGTTCCGGCCAGCCGCCGCGGTCCTGGAGCGCCTGGGGCAGGTCCCAGTGGTAGAGGGTGACGGCCGGGGTGATGGCCGCTTCCAGCAGGGCGTCCACCAACTGGTCGTAGAAGGCGAGCCCCTTGGCGTTCACGGCGCCCGTGCCGCCGGGGATCACCCGTGGCCAGGCGATGGACAACCGGTAGGCGTTGGTGCCGAGTCGGCGCATCAGGGCGATGTCCTCGCGCCAGCGGTGGTAGTGGTCGCACGCGACGTCGCCGTTGTCGTCGTTCGCGATCTTCCCGGGAGTGTGCGAGAAGGTGTCCCAGATGGAGGGTGCACGGCCGTCCTCGTCGACGGCCCCCTCGATCTGGTAGGCCGCTGTGGCCGTGCCCCACAGGAAGTCGTGCGGGAGTGCGGCGAGGTCGATGCGGTCGGACACGGGAGCCCCTTCGTGATACGGGAGGGTGGTCATTTGACGGCGCCCGCCGTCAGACCGGTGACGAGATAGCGCTGCAGGAGAAGGAAGCCGGCCACCACGGGCACGCTGACGACCAGCGAGGCGGCCATGATCTGGTTCCAGTAGACGTCGTTGAGGGTGGAGTAGCCCTGGAGGCCGACGGCCAGGGTGCGGGTGGCGTCGTTGGTCATGACGGACGCGAAGAGGACCTCTCCCCACGCGGTCATGAACGCGTAGACGGCGACCGCGACGATGCCGGGGACGGCGGCCGGCACCACGATCCTGAACAGCGCCTTCAGCGGGCCGCAGCCGTCGACCAGCGCGGCCTCGTCCAGGTCGCGCGGCACCGAGTCGAAGTACCCGATCAGCATCCAGATGGAGAACGGCAGGGAGAAGGTGAGGTACGTCAGGATCAGGCCGCCGCGGGAGCCGAACAGGGCGATGCCGGTGGCGTTGCCGATGTTGACGTAGATCAGGAACAGCGGGAGCAGGAAGAGGATGCCGGGGAACATCTGCGTCGACAGGACGGTGACCGTGAAGACGCGTTTGCCGCGGAACTCGTAGCGGCTGACCGCGTACGCCGCGAAGACCGCGATGACCACCGAGCAGATCGTGGCCGCGCCCGCCACGATCAGGGAGTTCACGAAGTACTTCGCGAGCGGGACCGTGGACCAGATGTCGATGTAGGGCCGGATGGTGAGCCCGCTGGGCAGCCAGCGGAACTTCCCGGTGACGTCGGCGAGCGGCTTCAGCGAGCTGGAGACCATCACGTACACCGGCACCAGGACGAAGCCGGTCAGCAGGGTGAGGAAGATCCGCCGCGTCCACAGGAAGGAACGGGGCGGCGCCATCGGCGACTTGGGCGCCGCGGTGCCGGGGCTAGACATCGGCGGTCCTCCGTCCGCGTGCGGTGAACAGCAGGTAGACGCCGGTCACGACCAGCAGGAAGAGCAGCAGCAGGACCGACATCGCGGCGCCGGTGCCGAAGTTCCAGGTCACGAACGAGGCCTGGTAGATGTGGACGGAGATCAGGTCGGCGGCCTCCGGGGCGGCCTTGCCGAACAGCACGTACGGCGTGTTGAAGTCGTTGAACGTCCACAGGAACAGCACCAGGACCAGCACCTGGTTGACCGGTCGCAGCGACGGCAGGGTGATGCGGCGGATCTGCTGCCACACCCCGGCGCCGTCGAGCGCGGCCGCCTCGTACAGCTCCTTGGGGATGTTCTGCAGGCCGGCCATCACGATGAGGAAGGCGAACGGCCAGCCCTTCCAGACCGAGACGGTCAGCAGGGCGTAGAAGCTGTTGTCGCCGATGAGCCAGAACGACGGCTTGTCGGTGAGGTGGAGCTGGTCGTGCAGCACGTGGTTCACCAGGCCGTTGTCGTGCTGGAACATGAACACCCAGGTGATGACGGCCGCGTAGACGGGCAGCGCGTACGGCACCAGGAACAGGGCGCGCAGCAGTCCGCGGCCGCGGAAGGTGTCCTGCATGAAGACGGCGGCGGCGGTGCCGATCAGCCAGCACAGGCCGACCGAGAGCAGGGTGAAGCCGACGGTCACGAAGAACGAGTGCAGCAGCGCCTCGCCGACCGGGGCGTCGAAGTCGACCGACACCTTGTAGTTGCCGAGGCCGGACCACGGGGCGCTGCCCCAGTCGCGGATGTAGAACTGGGTGAGTTCCTTGAAGCTCATCACCGTGCCGATGACCATCGGCACCAGGTGGACCAGGAGTTCGAGCAGCAGGGCGGGCAGGAGCAGCAGGTACGGCAGTCCGATGCGGCGGATCCGCCCGGTGCGGCGGCGGGGTTCGCGCGCCGCACCGGGGGACGTTCGACGCACCGGCTCCTTGAGAGCGGTGGAGGTCATGTCGGGTCAGGCCGCCGGCATCTGCTGCTGGGCCTTCTCCAGCTTCGCCTTGACGGACTCGGTGGTCACCGCGCGGCCGGCGGCGGCGTCGGCGAACAGGTCCTTGACGGCCGTGCCGACCGCCGTCTCGAACTGCGACTCCGAGGCGACCTGCGGCAGCGCGGCCGCGCTGGTGGCGAGGGTGCTCTTGAGCACCGCGTTGGACGGCGAGTTGAACGCCGCGTCGGCCTGGGCCCCCTTCACCGGCGGGATGGAGGTGTAGGCCTTGTTGAGGATCTTCTGCTCGGCGTCGCTGGTCATGAACTTCACGAACTTCGTGGCGCCGTCGAGGTTGTGGCTGTTCTTGAACACGGCGATGTTGATGCCGGCGACCATGGAGTTGGTCTGCGCGCCGGTGCCGGGGGTGCCGGACCGGACGGGGACCGGGGCGATGCCGTAGGCGTCCTCGCTCATGCCCTGCGACTTGAGGTTGGAGGCTGCGGACTGCCACAGCAGCATGGCCTGCTTGCCCTTGGCGAAGTCGCTGACGGACTGGTTCTGCGCGTACTCGGCGTCACCGGTCGGGATGACCTTGTCCTTGGCCATCAGGTCGACGTACTGCTTGACCGCCTCGACCACCTTGGGGTTGGTGAAGTCGGGCTTGCCGTCGGCGGTGAAGAAGTCCGCGCCGTGCTGCTTGGCGAAGACGAAGACGTGGTGGATGTTCTCCGAGACGTTGGCGCCCTCGGCGCCGAGCGGCGACTTGCCCTTCGCCTTGATCTTCTTGCCGTCGGCGACCAGTTCGTCCCAGGTGGCCGGGGGCTTGGAGATGCCGGCGTCGGCGAAGATCTGCTTGTTGTAGTAGAGGGCGTACGCCATCGAGTACAGCGGCACCGCGGCCGGGTCCTTGCCCTGGACGCCGGTCGAGCCGAGCGCGGAGTCGACGAAGCGGTCCTTTCCGCCGATCTTGTCGAAGTTCTTCGCGTCCCACGGCAGCAGCGCGCCCGTCGCCTGCAGGGAGGCGCTCCAGGTGTTGCCGATGTTCAGCACGTCCGGGCCCTGGCCGGAGGTGGTGGCGGTGAGGATCCGGTTGAGCAGGTCGGACCAGGGCACGACCTCCAGCTTCACCTTGATGCCGGTCTGCTTCTGGAACTTGTCGAGTTCGGGCTGCAGGACCTTCTTGTCGACCGCGATGCTGGCGCCCTGGTTGGAGGCCCAGTAAGTGAGCGTCTTCGGCGAGTCGTTGGACCCGCCGCCGCTCGACGAACCCCCTCCGCAGGCCGTAGCCGCGAGGGCGAGAGACATGGTGACGGCGCCTACGGCCGCGGCTCGGATGCTGCGCATGGCTCCTGGTGTCCCTTTCCGGGAGTCGATACCCCTCGGGGCTGATCGCGAAGGCCGACACCCCGTTCGGCTTCCGAAGCCCCTCATGGCTTAATTTAGGATGTGAGTTAAACCTCAAGAGAAACGCTCGTCAAGAGATCCGGCAGCGGTATCCGGTCCGGCGGGCGGCGATTGGGCGCGGATCAGGGAGGTCGGGTGGCAGGGCTGGGCGGCCGTACGGTGCGTGACCTGCGGCGGGAGAGCCGGGGCGCCGTTCTGCAACGGTTGTATTTCGATGGGCCGATGAGCCGGCGGGCGCTGGTCCCGGCGACCGGACTGAGTTCGGGCTCCGTCAGCAACGTCGTGGCCGAACTGCTGGCCGACGGCCTGGTCGAGGAGGCGGGCAGCGTCGGCTCCGACGCGGGGCGGCCGCGCCGGCTGCTGCGGATACGCCCGGACAGCGGATGCCTCGTCGGCGTCGACGTCGGCGAGACCCGGGTACGGGTGGAGCTGTTCGACCTGGCCCTGCGCGAACTGGCGCGGACGGACAGGCCGTTGGGGTCGCGCGGCTACGACGTCGACGCGGTCGTCGGCCATGTCCACGAGGGCGTCGCCGAGGTGCTCGCCACGGGCGGGCCGGCCGCCGGTGATCTGCTGGGCGTGGGCATCGGCGTGCCCGGCATCGTCGAGGAGGCGGAGGGCGCGGTCGTCCACGGGCAGACGGTCGGCTGGGACGCCGTCCCGCTGGAGCGCCTTCTCCGGCGTCACGGCGCCGGTCAAGTCCCGTCTGAGGCACCGTACTTCATCGACAACGGCGCGAAGACCCTCGGGCAGGCCGAGATGTGGTTCGGCGCCGGGCGCGGGGCCCGTAACGCGGTGGTGGTGCTGTTCGGCTCGGGCGTCGGCGCGTGCGTCGTCACGGAGGAGGCGGCCCAGGGACGGGCCGTGGAGTGGGGGCATCTGACGGTACGGGTCGGCGGGCGCCGGTGCCGGTGCGGCGCCCGGGGCTGCCTGGAGGCGTACGCGGGCGCGGAGGCGCTGGTGGCACGGTGGCGGGAGGCGGGCGGACGCCCCTCGGCCGGCGCGGACGAGGAGACGGCGCTGACCGAACTGCTCGCCGCGGCCCGGCCCACCGACGGCCGCGCGCCTGACCCGGTGGCGGCGGCCGTGCTCGCCGAGACCGCCGAGTACCTGGGCGCGGGCCTGTCCGACCTGATCAACCTGTTCCAGCCCGAGCGGCTGCTGATCGGCGGCTGGGCCGGGCTGCAACTGGGCGGCGCGTTCCTGGACCAGGTCCGCGAGCACGCTCTCGCGCGGGCGCTGCGCTTCCCGGCGGGCCGGGTCCGCATCGAACTGGGGCTGCTCGGCCCGGACGCGGTCACCGTGGGCGCCGCGGTGCTGCCGCTGGCCGCGTTCTTCGCGCGGGGCGGCGGGCGGCCGAGGCCCGCCGGCCGGCCGATGTCGTCACCGGCTTGGCGGGTGGCGCTGGACGGGCGGCTGGTGTGAGCGGGTGAGTGGCGGGCGTCCGCGGGCGCGGGCGTGAGTGTGAATGCGCAGGGCCCGCGTGGCCGCAGGCGCACGTGACGGGTGTGGGGGGCTGTTGTCAGGGGATCGCGGGCTGGAACTCGTGGAGGCGGTCCTGGCCCGGCTGGACGACGCCGTAGGTGTTCGCCGGTACCTCGTTCCAGGCACCCGGCAGATCGCCCAGGGGCTCCGACACCACCAGGCGGGTCTCGTCGGAGACGCCGCGCAGGAAGTCGGTGTCCGGGTGCAGCGCCCGCAGGTCCTCCAGCCTGCTGCTGTAGTAGAGCGACCTGGGTGTGCCGGCGCTGGCGTACCTGAAGGCCAGGAGCTGTTGCCCGTCGGCGACCGCGATCGTCATCTGCAGCGGCGGCGCCAGATCGTGTTCCCGGGCGAGCTGTTCCACGAAGCCGGCCATGCGGGCGACACCACCGGCCGGGTCGTCGGCCAGCCCGAACGTGAGCGCCAGGTAGAACATCACCTCGGAGTCCGTGGTGCCCTCGATCGACGAGAAGAGGGCCGGGTCGACGGCGAGGAGGAGGTCCCGCCGCAGTGCCGGGAATCCGGCGATGGCGCCGTTGTGCATCCAGATCCACCGGTCGTGGCGGAACGGATGGCAGTTGGTCTGCTGGACGGCCGTGCCGGTGGAGGCCCGGACGTGGGCGAAGAACAGCGGGGCGCGGACGTGCCCCGCGATCTCGCGCAGGTTCCGGTTGCTCCAGGCCGGGCCCACGTCGTGGAACACGGCGGGCGTACGCGCGTGCTCCTCGTACCAGCCGATGCCGAAGCCGTCGCCGTTGGTCGTCTCGACGCCCATCTTGGCGTGCAGGCTCTGGTCGATCAGCGAGTGCGCCGGGCGGTACAGGACCTCTTCGAGGATCAGGGGCGTTCCCGAGTAGGCAAGCCAGCGGCACATGGCTCACGCCCTCCGTACGGGGTCGCGGCCATGACGCGTCATGGCTCGGGCCCGCCCTCGTGACGTATCCCGTGTCGCGCGTCGTGCTGCAGCTCGTGTCGTACCTGGTGTCGTGCCTCGGGTCGTGTCCTCGGTCATCCTCGTCTCACGCCTTCCCTTCCGGGCAGCCGGGCCAGGGGTGTCCGTCGTCCACCTCATCCGGCCCGGCGGGCGGCCGCATCGCCCGGCAAGGGTGATTTCCGTTCCGCGGCTCCCTGAACAGGCCGTCTTCCGCGCCGTCGGAGTCGTGCGGGCCGCACGGCTCCCGGGAGGGGGGCGGCCGTACGACCGCCTGACGTGGGCGGGCCCCACGACCCCCGGACGCGGACGAGCCGCGCGACGCCCGGACATGGGCGGGCCGCACCACGCCTTGCGTTCAGACGAGGTGCGGCCCGCTTGCGGTGCCCGTACGGTCCGCTTGTGGTGCCCTTACGGTCCGCTTGTGGTGCCCGTACGGTCCGCTTGTGGTGCCCGTACGGTCCGCCTACGGCTCCGGCATCGGACCGTCCTGGCACCCCCTATCGGACCAGGGTCTTCGCCGGCGCCGGCGCGTAACCCGCCGCCCGCGTGGTGAAGGTGCCCCGCCCCTGGGTGCGGCTGCGCAGCCGGGTCGCGTAGCCGAACAGCTCGGCCAGCGGCACGGTAGCCGTCAGCACCGCCGCGCCGGCCCGCGTCCGGGAGCCGGTGACCCGGCCGCGCCGGGCGGCGAGGTCGCCCAGGACGCCGCCCACCGCGTCCTCCGGCACGGTGACCGTGACCTCGGCGACCGGCTCCAGCAGGGCCATCGCGCAGATGCCCAGCGCCGCGCGCAGGCCCAGCCGGCCGGCGGTGCGGAACGCCATGTCGGAGGAGTCCTTCACATGGGTGGAGCCGTCGGTCAGCGTGACCCGCAGCCCCGTCACCGGGTGACCGCCGAGCGGCCCCTCGGTCAGGGCGTCCCGGCAGCCCGCCTCCACCGCGCGCACGTACTCCTGCGGCACCCGCCCGCCGACCACGACGGACCGGAACTCGAAGCCGGTGGCGCCGGTTTCGGTGCCGAGGGGCTCGACGTCCAGGACGACATGGGCGAACTGGCCCGCGCCGCCGTCCTGTTTGACGTGCCGGTGGACATGACCGCTCACACCGCGCACGACGGTCTCCCGGTGCGCGACCCTGGGACGGCCCACCGTGACCTCGGGTCCGCCCTCACGCCGGATCTTCTCCACCGCGACCTCCAGGTGCAGCTCCCCCATCCCGGACAGCACCGTCTGCCCGGTCTCGGCGTCGGTGCGCACCACCAGCGAGGGGTCCTCCTCCGCCAGCCGCGCCAGCGCCGTCGCCAGCTTCCCGGTGTCCGTGGCGCGCCGCGCCTCCACGGCCACGGACACCACGGGCTCGGCGGCCGCGGGCGGCTCCAGCAGCAGCGGGGCGCCGGGATCGCACAGGGTCGAGCCGGGCCGCGCCGACTTCAGGCCCGCCAGCGCGACGATGTCACCGGCGACCGCCCGGTCCAGCTGGACGTGCCGGTCCGCCATGACCCGGAGGATCCGCGCCACTCGCTCGGTACGGCCGGTGCCCGGGTCGCGCACGGTGTCTCCCTTCTCGATGGCGCCCGAGTAGACGCGTGCGTAGGTGAGGCGGCCGGTGCCGCCCGCGTTCACCTTGAACGCGAGGGCGGCGAACGGCGCTTCGGGGTCGGCGGGCCGCCGCTGCTCGGCGCCTTCGTGCACACCGCGTACGGCGGGCACGTCCAGCGGCGACGGCAGATAGTCCACCACCGCGTCCAGCAGCGGTTCTATGCCCCGGTTGCGGTAGGCGGAGCCGCACAGGACGACCACGCCGTCGCCGGTGCGGGTGAGGTCGCGCAGCGCGGCGGAGATGGTCGCGGCGGAGAGCGTCTCGAGGTCGCAGAACTCCTCGAGTGCGGCCGGGTGCAGCTCCGCGACCGCCTCCTCCAGCGCCCGGCGCCGGCGCAGCGCCTCCTCGCGCAGCGCCTCCGGCACCGGCCCCTCCGTCGCCGTACCCCCGCCGTCGGTCCACACCAGGGAGCGCATCCGCACCAGGTCCACGACACCGGTGAAGCCGTCCTCGGCGCCGATCGGCAACTGGACGACCAGCGGGGCCGGATGCAGCCGCTCCCGGATCGAACCGACGGCACGGTCGAGGTCGGCGCCCGCGCGGTCCAGCTTGTTGACGAAGGCGATCCTCGGGACGCCGTGCCGGTCGGCCTGTCGCCACACGGACTCGCTCTGCGGCTCGACCCCGGCGACGGCGTCGAACACCGCGATCGCCCCGTCCAGGACGCGCAGCGAACGCTCGACCTCGTCGGCGAAGTCGACGTGGCCCGGGGTGTCGATGAGATTGACGCGGTGCCCGTTCCAGGCACAGCTCACGGCGGCGGCGAAGATGGTGATGCCACGGTCGCGTTCCTGCGGGTCGAAGTCGGTGACGGTGGTGCCGTCGTGCACCTCGCCACGCTTGTGCGTGGCGCCCGTCGCATAGAGGATGCGCTCGGTGACGGTGGTCTTCCCGGCGTCGACGTGGGCGAGGATGCCCAAGTTTCGGACGACGGCGAGGGTACTGAGGTTGGTGCGCACGGCCCGTGGCCTTTCTGCGGATCAGGAAAGGGGCAGCGCGATTTCCCGGACGAGGAGACACGGGTAACCCTGAAACGGCCTGTGCGGCCGAAGAGTTGTCGAACAGGGTCAGCGGATCGTCGCGGGCATGCGGTGCCGGCCGCGCAGCGGGCACCGGACGGACGAGGACACCAGGATCACCTCGGACCGCGACGGGGGAACGACGACGGCGGTACGGTCACGCACGGCCGGGCTCCCCTCGGTGATCACGGTTCGGTGGACGCACTGGCGCGCCGCCTGTGTGTGAGTGCGGCGCGCGGTGCATGCCGAGTCTAGGAAAGAGACGGGGCGGCGAGTAGCGAATATTCGGCGCGGTGCGGCGGTCGCGGTCAGGGCGCAGGCGACGCCGGACGGGGCACGGCGACGGCCTCGCCGGGCTACCCGGCCGGTGCGGCTCCGAGCGGCGGCCGGGCCGGTTCGCGACCACGGCCGCCGGTCTCGAACCGTGTCGGCGTCACGGCACCTCGTACCGGACGAGTGCCTTGGCGAACGGCTCGCCGCTGCGTTGGGACGACCGCCGGCAGCCTGGCCTCCGGCCGCCCGAGGCCCCCGCAGTCAAACCTGCCGCACCTAAGCGGACTTCCGTGCCAGCCGGCCGCGATGAGCCGCTCCCAGACGGTGATCTCCTGTCCTCCGCCACCATGCCGCGGCCCGTCAGCGTCGTCGGGTCGCCACAGCGGCGCCGGCACGATGCCGGGGTCGAGGATCTCCAAGCCGTCCAGCAGCGATGCGATCTCCTCGTCGGTGCGCCACCGGCCGCGTCCGAAGGTCTGGTGGAGGATTCCCTCGGCCTCCGCGGTCTCGGGGTTGTCGCCGGAGCGGAAGTGGCTGAGGAAGAAGTAGCTGCCCTGGGGCACCTGGTCGCGCCAGTAGCGGACGATGCCGGCCGGGTCCTCCTCGTCGTTCACGTGGTGCAGGACGGCGCTGAGGATGACGGCGACGGGACGTTCGAAGTCGATCAGCTCCAACGTCGCAGGGTGGGCACGGACTTCCTCGGGCCTGCGCACATCGCCCGCGACGACCCGGGTCCGGTCGTTCTCCGCCAGCAGTGTGCGTCCGTGGACCAGCACTTGGGGGTCGATGTCGACGTACACGACCCGGGACTCCGGAGCGTGCCGTTGCGCGATCTGGTGGACGTTGTCGGCGGTCGGCAGACCACTGCCGAGGTCGATGAACTGCCGCACGTCGGTCGTCGTCACGATCTCCGCGACCGCCCGGACGAGGGCCGCCCGGTTGGCGAAGGCGATCGCCACCGAGCCGGGGAGATCGCGCTTGAACACGTCACCGATCTCCCGGTCCACGGCGTAGTTGTCCGTGCCGCCGAGCAGGTAGTCGTAGACGCGGGCGATGCTCGGCCTCGTGCGGTCGATGGAGCGGCCTTCATCCGTCATGGCGGCCATCCTCCCCGCTCCGCCGGGTCGTGTGTGCGAAAGAGCGGAAGTGTCGGGGGCGCGAACGAACGGGGCGGCGCACTCCGGCAGTTGCCGGGGTACGCCGCCCGGCGGTGGGACGGGTCGCGGGGTGCCCCGCGTGGTCATGGCGGTCACCTGGGGTCGTGGTTGAACCTCTTGGTGGACCACAGGTAGCCGAGGACGGCGAGGGCGAGGCACCAGGCGATGGCCAGCCAGCCGTTGTTGCCGATCTCGGTGCCGAGGAGGAGGCCGCGCAGGGTCTCGATGGCGGGGGTGAACGGCTGGTAGCGGGCGACCGGCTGGAACCAGCCGGGCATGGCGTCGATGGGGACGAAGGTGCTGGAGAGCAGGGGCAGCAGGATCAGGGGCATGGCGTTGTTGCCGGCGGCCTCGGCGTTCGGGCTGACCAGGCCCATGCCGACGGCGATCCAGGTGAGCGCGGTGGAGAAGAGCACGAGCAGTCCGAACGCCGCGAGCCATTCCCACACGGATGCGTCGGTGGAGCGGAAGCCGATGGCGACGGCGACGGCGCCGACGAGGACGACGCTGATGACCGACTGCAGGACGCTGCCGATGACATGGCCGACGATGACCGAGCCGCGGTGGATCGCCATGGTGCGGAAGCGGGCGATGATGCCCTCGGTCATGTCGTTGCAGACGGAGACCGCGGTGCCGACCACGGTGCTGCCGATGGTCATCAGCAGCAGGCCGGGGACGACGAAGGCGACGTAGGCGGAGCGGTCCGGTCTGCCGCCGCCGATCCCGGCGCTCATCGTGTCGCCGAAGATGTAGACGAACAGGAGCAGCAGCATGATCGGCGTGAGCAGGAGGTTGAGGGTGAGGGAGGGGTAGCGCCGGGCGTGCAGGAGGTTGCGGCGCAGCATGGTGGAGGAGTCGCGCAGGGCGAGGGCGAGGGTGCTCATCGGGCGTTCTCCTTGGACTGGTTCGGGATGCCGGCGCCCCCGGTGAGGGCGAAGAAGACGTCGTCGAGGTCGGGGGTGTGCACGGTCAGTTCGTCGGCCTCGATGCCGGCGGAGTCCAACCGATCGAGGATGGTGCGCAGTTCGCGCTGGCTGCCGTCGCTGGGGATGTGCAGGGCGAGGGCCTGGTCGTCCCGGGCGACCTCGCGCAGGGCGTTGGCGGCGCTCTGGTAGGCGGCGGGGTCGGTGAAGCGGAGCCGGACGTGACCGCCGGGGACGATGCGCTTGAGTTCGTCGGCGGTGCCCTCGGCGGCGATCCTCCCGCCGTGCAGGACGGCGATGCGGTCGGCGAGTTCGTCGGCCTCCTCCAGGTACTGGGTGGTGAGGAAGACGGTGACGCCGCCGGTGACGAGTTCGCGGATGATCTGCCACATGTTGTGCCGGGAGCGCGGGTCGAGGCCGGTGGTCGGCTCGTCGAGGAAGATGATGCGGGGGCTGCCGACCAGCGTCATGGCGATGTCCAGGCGGCGCTTCATGCCGCCCGAGTAGGTGGAGGCGGGCTTCTTCGCGGCGTCCAAGAGGTCGAAGCGCTCGAGCAGTTCGGCGGTCACCCGGCGCCCCTCGCGCCGGGTGAGGTGGTTCAGGTCCGCCATGAGGAGCATGTTCTCCTCGCCGGTGATCAGGCCGTCGACGGCGGAGAACTGCCCGGTGACCCCGATCGCGGCGCGCACGGCCTGCCCTTGGGCGCGGAGGTCGTGACCGCCGACGTGGACGGGCCCGCTGTCGGGGTCGGGTGAGACGAGGGTGGAGAGGATGTTGACGGCCGTGGTCTTGCCGGCGCCGTTCGGGCCGAGCAGCGAGAAGATCGTCCCCTGCGGTACGGCCAGGTCGACGCCGTCCAGGACGGTCTTGTCGCCGTAGGACTTGCGCAGCCCGTTCGCCGCGATGGCCAGGTCGGTCATGAGAGGTTCCCCCTTGTGTGCTGTCTGCGGGTTCAGAGGCTGCGGGCGGTGATGTCGCCGTAGGCGGTGGTGGCGTGGATCGTCAGGCCGGCGGCGGCGCCGTCGGCGTTCCGCAGCGCGTTGGCGATCCGGCCGTAGCCGGTGCCGGCGTCCAGGGCGGCGGAGACTCCGCGGGAGGCGCCGACGGTGATCCCGCCGTGCTGGGTGCGCAGGGTGACCTCGCCGCGCTGGGCCTCGGCGACGCTGATGTCGCCCTTCTGGGTGCTGATCTCGGCGGATCCGCCCAGGCGGCCGACCGTGACGTCGCCGGCCTGGAGGACGAGGCGGGCGGCGGCGGTCTCGTCGAGCTTGACCGAGCCCTGCGCGCCCTCGAAGTCCACGTCGCCGAGGCGTCCGACGCCCCGGAGTTCGGCGAGGGCCGCCTTGGCCTCGACCCGGGAGCCGGCGGGCAACTGGACGGTCACCTCGACCGATCCGGACGAGCCGAGGATCCGGTGCTTCGCCGCCGGGGCCTCGATCCGCAGGACGCCCTCGGCGAAGGCGACCTCGATCTGCTCCGCCATCTTCACGTCTCGTCCCTTGGAGGCGTCGGCGGGCAGCACCTCGACCGTGGTGTCGGTGCGGTCGGCGGCGATGAAGCGGATCTGTCCCGCGGGGATGTCCAGGAGGGCGGAGACCGGCGCGGGGGTGTCGAACTTCTGCATGGTGTGCTCCCTTGTCTGCGTCGAGCCGGGTCTGTGCGGCCCGCTGTTTCCGACATAGGAAAAGCTACGTTGCGTTCACGAGTGCGGCAACATGCTTGTTGCGTTGCACAAGAGTTAGTGCAGGTGGAAGGCCATATTTCGTTGCAACGGTCGATGACCTAACGCAACACACCTGCGACCCTTCGTTGCAATGAAGTAGGAGTGAACGCTATAGTGGGCGCCACCGCGCCACATGAAGGAGACCGCGATGCCGGGAGGCCGACTCACCCAGCAGGAACGTCAGCAGATCTCACTGGGACTGGCCGACGGCCTCGCCTACGCGGAGATCGCCAGACGTCTCGACCGTCCGACCTCGACCGTCACCCGCGAGGTGATGCGCAACGGCGGCCCCACCGCCTACCGCGCCGACCTCGCCCACCGCGCGACCGAACACCGAGCCCACCGCCGCAGGCAGACCACACGCGCCACGACGGCCGCCCCGCAGGCCCACGGCCGCGACGCCGAGGCGGTGCGGGAGTACGAGGAGGCGTTCACCACCCTCCTGATGCGGCAGGGCCTACCGAAGATGATGTCCCGGGTGCTGACCTGCCTCTACACCGATGACACGGGCAGCCTCACCGCCTCGGAGCTCGCCCGGCACCTCCAGGTCAGCCCGGCGTCGATCTCCAAGGCCATCGCGCAGCTCGAGAGCCAGGGCCTGATCCGCCGTGAGCGCGACGAAGGCCGCCGCGAGCGCTACATAGTCGACAACGACGTCTGGTACCAGGGAATGATCGCCGCCGCCCGGTCCAACACCGAGCTCGCCGAGACCGCACGGCGGGGCGTCGCCCTCCTCGGCCCCGACACCCCGGCCGCCACTCGGCTGGAGAACATCGCCCGCTTCGTCGACTTCGTCGGCGAAAGCCTCGCCCGCGCCGCGGAACAGGCCCGCGACATCCTCTACGCCCAGCCCGGGACACCCGAGGCGGGCACCGCCGGGCCGGAGGCGGATCAGTGAGCGGCCGACGCGAATTGCTGAGCGGATGACGGGCGCCGCGTAAGCACGCGGAGCGAGGGCCGCGACGGCGGAGGTCTACCGGCGGTGGACGCTGACGGCGTAGCCGCCGCCGTCGTAGGGGTCCGCGTCCCAGGTGGCGAAGCGGTCGACGAGGGTGAGGCCGGCCGTGGCGCAGCAGTCGTCGTACTCCGGCAGCGTGATGCCGGGCGGCACGGGCAGGTGGGCCTCGTCCAGGCCGAAGCCGGCGACCAACAGACCCCCGGGGCGCAGGGCCGCGGTCAGGCGCTCGACCGCCGCGGCCTCGGTGCCGGCCGTGAGGAACGGGAACACGTTGCCCGCGGCGACCACGAGATCGAAGTCCGCCTCGATGCCGAGGAGGCCGGGCTCGAACCGGGTCAGGTCGGCCTGGAACCAGGGCAGTTCCGGCGCCTGCTCCCGCGCCACCGCCAGCATCGAGGCGTCGAGATCGACGCCGACGCAGTCGTACCCGAGTTCCGCGAGCCGGATCATGACACGTCCGGTGCCGCACCCGGCGTCCAGCACGCGCGCTCCGGCGGGCACGAGGGCGGCGCAGAACCGGGCCTCACCGTGCACGTCCGTCCCGCTGCGGGCCAGCGCCGCGAACCGGGCGGCGTAGTCCTGTCCGGACGTGCCCCCGGTCAGCTCGTTCCAGCGACTCATGCGGCCAACGATACGGGGCCGTGCGCCGCCCGAAGACGCGCCAAGCCCGCTCCGCGAGCATCGCCGGCGGACCTGGGAACGCGACGAGGGCCCCGACCCGGCAGGTCGTGGCCCTCTTGTCCGTGTTCCCACGGTGAGTGTCCGAGGGGGGACTTGAACCCCCACGCCCGATAAAGGGCACTAGCACCTCAAGCTAGCGCGTCTGCCATTCCGCCACCCGGACAAGGTGTCTGCCGCCTGACCGGGGGTGTTCCCCGCGGCGACATGGACAACAATACCAAGACTCGGGAGTGCGTTTCACCTGCGTATCCGGGTGGTGGGCGGCGGGCGGGGAGTCTTGCGGGTCCCGCCCGCCGGGGCGTACGGAAGGTGACCGTACGGGTACGCGGGGCGGTGGGTCAGGGCATGAGCTGGTACTCCGGGAAGTTGCCGGGCGGACGCTCACCCGCGGGTCCCCGGGTGACGGCGCGGACCAGGAGTTCGCCGCCGACGAAGGCGCCGCGCCAGGAGGCGCCGAAGCCGCCGAAGAGTTCGTCGCGGTCGCCGCGGGAGCGGGGTGTGCCGTGGCCGGTCTTGAAGGCGCGGATCTGCGGGGCCAGTCGGTCGAAGGTGGCCCGGTCGTCCGTGGCGAGGGTGGCGACGAGGGCGCCGTTGGACGCGTTCATCGCGGCCAGCAGTTCCGCCTCGGTGTCGACCAGGACGATCGTGTCGACCGGACCGAAGGGTTCCGCGTGGTGGAGCGGGGAGGAGCGGGGCGGGTTGAGCAGGGTGACCGGGTGGACGTAGGCCGAGGTGTCCTGGCCGGGGAGGAAGCGGGCGTCGGCCTCCTTGCCGCGGTACAGGGGGACGGCGCCCCGGTCGACCGCCTCCGCGACCTGGTCGCGCAGCTCCTTCGCCTTGGCCGCGTTGATCAGCGGGCCGAAGTCGAGGTCCGGGCAGGGGTCGGTCGCCCGCTCGACCGCGAGGGGGTGGCCGACCCGCACCGTGCGGACGGCCGGCAGGTAGGCCGCGAGGAAGGCGTCGAAGGAGTCGCGCTGGACCACGAAGCGCGGGTAGGCCGTACAGCGCTGTTTGCCGTAGTCGAAGAGTTTCGGGACGACGGCCGTGAGCGCGTCCCAGTCCGAGAAGTTCCAGATGCCCCAGGTGTTCAGGCCCTCCTGTTCGAGGATGTGCCGTTTGCCGAGGTCGGCGACGGCCGTGGCGACGGCGGCGCCGGTGTCGCGGCCGCCGACGAAGGAGACGCAACCGATCTCCGGGGCCCGGACCAGGGCCTGGGACAGCTCGCCCCCGCTGCCGCTGACCAGGGTGACGGGGACCCCCTCGCGGGCGGCGAGGGCGCAGGCCAGGGTGAGGCAGGCGACGCCGCCGTCGGTCGGGGTCTTGGCGATGACGGCGTTGCCCGCGAGCGCCTGGACGAGCAGGGCGTGCACGAGGACGCTCATCGGGTAGTTCCAGCTCGCGATGTTGGAGACGGGGCCGTCCAGCGGGGCGCGGCCGGCGAGCATCGGCTCGATGCCGTCGACGTACCAGCGGACCCCGTCGATGGCGCGGTCCACGTCCGCCCGGGCGAGCCGCCAGGGCTTGCCGATCTCCCAGACAAGGAGGAGGGCGAGGAGTTCGCGGTGCTCGGTGAGGGCGTCGAGGGTGGCCGCGACGCGCGCCCGGCGTTCGGCCAGCGGGGTGTGCCGCCAGGCGCGGTGCTGGTCCAGGGAGGCGGCCACGGCCTGGCGGGCGGTGGCCCGGTCCAGCCGGGGCGGGCCGGCGATGGGGCTGCCGTCGACCGGGCTGGTGGCGGGCAGCGCCCTGCCGTCGGCGCGCCAGGCGGCGTTCCAGAGGTTGAGGACGCGGTCGTCCCGGAAGGCCTCGGGGGCGGCGGCGAGGCAGCGCTGCCAGGCCTCGGTCCAGGACGTGCCGTTCTTGAGGGTGAGGATGGGTGCCATCGGTTTGCTCCGCTTCCGGTGCACGGTCGGGGGCGGGAGGTGCATGGCTGGTTCGTCGGCGGAAGGTGCATGGCTTGCTTCGTCGGCGGGAGGTGCGTGGCCGGTCCGGCCGCACGGCTGGCGCCGTCGTGCGGGCGGACGTCGTACGGCGCCCGGGGGCGGCCGGTGGACGGCGTGCGGCCGGGCGCAGCATGGAAGTTACCGCCGCGGCAACATGTGCGACAGTGACCGCGTCCGCACTATGAGTGACCTCACGTGCCGTCGCGCAGCAGCGCGAGCGTGAGCCGGGCCGTCCCGGCCTGGGTGCCGCCCACGCGGACGCCGGCCGCCTCCAGCGCCGCCTTCTTGGCCTGGGCCGTGCCGGCCGAGCCGGAGACGATGGCGCCCGCGTGGCCCATGGTGCGGCCCTCGGGGGCGGTGAATCCGGCGATATAAGCGACGACGGGCTTGGTGACGTGGTCGCGGACGTAGGCGGCCGCGCGTTCCTTCGCGTCGCCGCCGATCTCCCCGATGAGCAGCACGAGTTCGGTGTCGGGGTCGTCCTGGAAGGCGGCCGGCCAGTCGATGTGGCCGGTGCCGGTGACGGGGTCGCCGCCGATGCCGACGCAGGTGGAGAAGCCGGTGTCGCGCAGTTCGTGCGTGAGTTGGTAGGTGAGGGTCCCCGACTTGGAGACCAGGCCGATGGGGCCGGGTTCGGTGATGTCGGCGGGGATGATGCCCGCACTGGACTGGCCGCGGGTGATCAGGCCGGGGCAGTTGGGGCCGATGACGCGGGTGCCGTGCCGTGCGGCGTACGCGGTGAAGGCGACGGTGTCGTGTCGTGGACCGGGATGCCCTCGGTGATGACGACGGCGGGCGGGAGGCGCCCTCGGGGGCGGCCCCCGACGCCGGAAGCCGTACAGCGCGGCTTACGGCGTCGAGTCCGCTCCGGTCAGGCGGTGTCGCGCTCGTGGTAGGAGCGGCGGGTGTGTTCGGTGTGCTCCCGCATCAGTTCGGCGGCGCGGGGCGCGTCCTGGGCGGTGATGGCGGTGATCAGCTCGCGGTGCTCGATCCAGGACCGGCTGCCGCGCCGGCGGGCCACCGGGGTGTAGTACCAGCGCACCCTGCGGTCGACCTGGGCGGCGAGTTCGGCGAGGACCGCGTTGCCGGCCAGGTCCATGATCTTGGCGTGGAAGGCGGCGTTCAGGGCGACCGCGCGGTCCACGTCGTCGTCGGCGACCGCCCGCTCGCCCTGGGCGCACAGCTCCTCCAGGGCGTCGGTGCCCGGCCGGCCGGCGTTCAGGGCGGCGAGGCGGGCCGCCTCCGCCTCCAGGAGCGTACGGACCGTCAGGAGCTGGTCGGCCTCCTCCTCGGTCGGCTCGTGCACGAACGCGCCCTGGGCGGGGCGCAGGTCGACCCAGCCCTCGGTGTTCAGCCGTTGCAGCGCCTCGCGCACCGGCTGGCGGGAGACGCCCAGGTGCCCGGCGAGTTCGCTCTCCACCAGGTGCTGGCCGGGCCGCAGGGCGCGGGTGGTGATGAGTTCGAGCAGGGCCTCGTAGACGCGGTCGCGCAGCGGCCCGGGCCGTTCGAGCTTGGGTACGGCTCCCTGCGGCAGTCCGGTCGACAACATCACGGTCCCCCTCCTCGGCGGGCCGGCGCCCGGCCGTGTGCCAACGGAGCCAGTTTCAATTGTCTATCGTCTACGGTCTACCGCACGCAAAACGCACCAGGGGCAGGGAAAGCCGGACGCGTCACACACGGGTGCGCGCCGCACGTCACGGGCAGCGGACGACCTGTCCCGCGTACGACAGGTTGCCGCCGAAGCCGAACAGCAGGGCCGCGTCCCCGCTGCGGACCGCGCCCTGTTCGAGCAGCTTGGACAGCGCGAGCGGGATGCTGGCCGCCGAGGTGTTGCCGGACTCGGTGACGTCGCGCGCGACGACGGCGTTCACGGCGCCCAGCTTCCGCGCGAGGGGCTCGATGATGCGCAGGTTGGCCTGGTGCAGGACGACCGCGGCGAGGTCGGCGGGGTCCAGTCCGGCCCGCTCGCAGGCGCGCCGGGCGATGGGCGGGAGCTGGGTGGTGGCCCAGCGGTAGACGCTCTGGCCCTCCTGCGCGAACCGGGGCGGGGTGCCCTCGATGCGCACGGCGTTGCCCATCTCCGGCACCGACCCCCACAGCACCGGCCCGATGCCGGGCTGCTGACCGGGCGCGCAGGCCTCGACCACGGCGGCCCCGGCCCCGTCGCCGACCAGGACGCAGGTGCTGCGGTCGCTCCAGTCGGTGACCTCGGACATCTTGTCGGCGCCGATGACCAGCGCCCGGGTCGCGGCGCCCGCCCGTACCGTGTGGTCGGCGGTGGCGAGCGCGTGGGTGAACCCGGCGCAGACGACGTTGACGTCCATCGCGGCCGGGCGCGGGATGCCGAGCCGGGCGGCCACGCGGGCGGCGGTGTTCGGGGAGCGGTCGATGGCGGTGGAGGTGGCCACCAGCACCAGGTCGATGTCACCGGGCGTGAGCCCGGCGGCGGCGAGCGCCTTGGCGGCGGCGTGCGCGGCGAGTTCGTCGACCGGCTCGTCGGGGCCCGCGATGTGCCGGGTCCGGATGCCCACCCGGCCGCGGATCCACTCGTCGCTGGTGTCGACCATGCCCGCCAGGTCGTCGTTGGTGAGCACTCTGGCGGGCTGGTAGTGGCCGATGGCCGCGATGCGCGAGCCGTGCATTTGGGGGATCCCCTCGTTGCCGTGGGTAGCGGGATCCATCAGTCTGGCCAGTGACTCGCGAGTACGGCGGCAGGCGAGGGCACAGGAATCGGGCATCCGAGTTGTCGGCTTCCGTCACACGCTCGGACGCCCGACCATTCACCCCGTGAACAACTGCGTGGCCTTGCGGACCAGCTCGTACAGTCCGTAGGCGAGCGGCGCCCCCACCCACAGCCAGGCGAGCAGGATCAGGCCGGACCGGCTAGGCGGGCTGCTGTCGCTGGGCATCTGCTGCCTCCCTCGGGGCGGGCACGTGGTGGCGTACGTGCACGGGACGGACGAGTTCGTTGGCGACGAAACCGACGACGAGCAGGCCGATCATGATGCCGAAGGACAGCCCGTACAGCGCCGGTCCGTGCTTCCCGGCCTCCTCCTGCCGGTCCGCGACCCAGTTGACGATCAGCGGTCCGAGCACGCCGGCCGTGGACCAGGCGGTGAGCAGCCGGCCGTGGATGGCGCCGACCTGGTAGGCGCCGAAGAGGTCCTTCAGATAGGCGGGGACGGTCGCGAAGCCGCCGCCGTAGAAGGAGAGGATCACCAGCGCGCAGAGCACGAACAGCGGTTTCGAGGAGTCCCCGAACAGGGCGATCAGCAGGTACATCAGGGCGCCGGCGCCGAGGTAGACGCGGTAGACGTTCTTGCGCCCGATCCGGTCGGAGGCGGAGGACCAGCCGATCCGGCCGGCCATGTTGGCGGCCGACAGCAGCGCGACGAATCCGGCGGCCGCCGAGGCCGACACCGGCGTGGAGCCGCCGGCGAAGAAGTCGGTGATCATCGGCGCGGCCTTCTCCAGGATGCCGATGCCCGCGGTCACGTTCATGCAGAGCACCACCCACAGGCACCAGAACTGCGGGGTGCGCACGGCACCGCGGGCGGAGACCCGCACGCCCTCGGTGGCGGCGGCCGGTCCGTCCCCGGCCGGCTCCTCGGTGCGCGGCACGCGGACGAGCAGCACGCCGAGCGTCATGAAGACGGCGTAGGTCAGTCCGTGCACCAGGAAGGCGAGCGCGATCCCGGAGTGGCCGGTGCCGAAGGACTCCAGCATCTGCGCCGACCAGGGCGAGGCGATCAGCGCGCCGCCGCCGAAGCCCATGATGGCGATGCCGGTGGCCATGCCGGGCCGGTCCGGGAACCACTTGATCAGGGTGGAGACGGGTGAGATGTAGCCGATGCCGAGGCCGATGCCGCCGACGAAGCCGTAGCCCAGGACGATCAGCCAGTACTGCTGGGTCTCGGCGCCGAGCGCGGAGAGCAGGAAGCCGGAGGAGAAGCAGACGAGGGCCACGGTCATCGCCCAGCGCGGCCCGTTGCGCTCGACGAGCGTGCCGCCGAAGGCGGCCGACAGCCCGAGCATCACGATCGCGAGCTGGAAGGGCAGCGCGCTGCGGGTGCCGTCGAGGTGCAGGGCGGACTCGAGCGGCGGCTTGAACACGCTCCAGGCGTAGGCCTGGCCGATGGACAGGTGGACGGACAGGGCGGCGGGCGGGACCAGCCAGCGGCTCCAGCCCGGGGGTGCGACAGGGGGGCTGCTCATGACGCCGAACGGTAGGACCGGTTCCGGAAGTTGAGAAGACGCGCCGTCGACCGTATGCGGTGAACGGTATGCGGAGGGCGTTCAACGGTCGTCGCGCGAACCCTTGCCGGGCTCTCGTCCATTGGCCCGTGGACCGCATCTCGCGGCCATGAGGCGGCACGGAGTACGGGTGCTCGGCCCGCGCGGCGACTTCACCGCGCACCCCGGCGCCACCGACCACCCCGCCGAAGTGGGCCCGGTCGACGTGGCGCGGTCGCCGGGCGGGGCTTCGACGCGCGGATCGCCGTCGAGCACGACGCGCCGCTGACCGACTGGGCCTGCGGGTACTGCGGGAACTGCGGGTACTGCGGGAACTGCGGGAACTGCGGGAACTGCGTCGAGGTGTGCCCGACGGGTGCGCTGTCGTTCAAGTCGGAGTTCGACAGGCGGTCGGCGGGTACCTGGGACGAGTCGAGGCAGACGGAGACGACGACGGTGTGCGCCTACTGCGGAGTGGGCCGCAACCTCACGCTCCATGTGCAGGACAATGAGATCGTCGAGGTCACCTCACCGCACGACAACCCGGTGACCCACGGCAATCTCCGCATCAAGGGCCGTTTCGGCTACCAGCACGTACAGAACCGGGGCTGATCAGGACATGGGACGAGTCACGGAACGCCGCAAGGTCCTCCGCATCCGGGACGGGGCGGTCTCCACCCGGCCGGACACGCTCGTCGCCGAGGAACCGCTGGAGATCCGGCTGAACGGCAGACCCCTCGCGATCACCATGCGCACACCGGGCGACGACTTCGCGCTGGCGGCGGGGTTCCTGGTGAGCGAGGGCGTCCTGGGCACCGCCGCCGACCTGCTGAACATCGTGTACTGCGCGGGGGCGACCGCCGACGGTTCGAACACCTACAACGTGGTCGACGTGAAGACCGCGCCCGGCGTCGCGCTGCCCGACTTCAGCCTGGAGCGGAACGTGTACACGTCCTCCTCGTGCGGCCTCTGCGGGAAGGCCAGCCTGGACGCCGTCCGCACCACCACGCGCTGGCCGATCGCCGACACTCCCCCGGTCCGGGTCACCCCCGAGCTGCTGGCCGGCCTGCCCGACCGGCTGCGGGCGGCCCAGCGGGTGTTCGACCGCACCGGGGGCCTGCACGCGGCGGCCCTGTTCAGCGAGGACGGGGAACTGCTGGACGTGCGGGAGGACGTGGGCCGGCACAACGCGGTGGACAAGCTGGTCGGGCGTGCGCTGCAGAACGGCGACCTGCCGTTGTCCCGCACGATCCTGCTGGTCTCGGGCCGCGCCTCGTTCGAGCTGGCGCAGAAGGCCGTGATGGCGGGCATCCCGGTGCTCGCGGCCGTGTCGGCGCCCTCGTCGCTGGCCGTCGACCTGGCCGCCGAGACGGGCCTGACCCTGGTGGGCTTCCTGCGGGGCGGCTCGATGAACGTGTACGCGGGCGAGGACCGCGTCGCCCTGCCGGCCACGGCCGCGCGGAGCTGACGGATCCCCCGCGGCACGGCGGTGGGGCCCTGCCGGCGGGGAGCGCCCCCTGCGCCGCGGGGGCCCGCTGTTCGGCCGGCCGGAACCGCGCGCGGAACGCGGCTCCGCGAACCGTCAGCCGCGGGTGAGACGCAGGTCCCGCGCGCCGATCACCGTGCCCAGGCGCGGGAAGTCGAGCCGGATCGAGGCCTCGTGCTCGGGGGCGGTGAGCGCGGCCATGGCGTCCTCGACGAAGACCAGGTCGTAGCCGAGGTCGGCGGCGGCGCGGGCGGTGGACTCGACGCCGAGGTTGGTGGCGATGCCGCCGAACACCAGCGTGCGCACGCCCCGCTCGCGCAGCCGCTCGTCGAGGTCGGTGCCGTGGAAGCCGCCGATGGTGCGCTTGACCACCTCCAGGTCGCCGTCCCGGCGCAAGCCCGCCACCAGACCGCTGCCGGGCGGTTGTTCGGCGACCGTGGGGCGTTCTACCCGGATCAGCACGACGAGCGCCCCGGCCGCGCGGAAGGCGGCGGCCAGCTCCTCGGCGGTGGTGAGCACCTCGGTGCCCTTGCGGGGTTCCAGGGGCAGCGCGACGACGCGGTCCATCAGGTCGACCAGGACGAGGGCGGTGCGCCGGGGATCGAGCACGGGAGCTGCGGTCATGACGGAACGTTAACCGCCGTCAGCCGACGGTGCCGGAAATCCGGGTCAACAGGCCCATGAACTGATCGCGTTCAGTCGTCGACAGCGGGGCGAGCAGTTCGTCGTTGGCCTCGCGGGCCGCCTTCTCGCAGCGGACGAGCAGACGGGCGCCGTCCTCGGTGAGGGACACGGCGTTCTTGCGCCGGTCCTTCGGGTCCGGGGCTCGCAGGACGAAACCGGCGGACTGCAGGTCGTTGAGGACGCCGACCAGGTCCTTGGCGTCGAGGCCGACCCCGCGGCCGAGGTCTGCCTGGGCGACGGGCGCCAGGTCGCGGACGGCGGAGAGGACGACGTGGTGCCACATCTTCATGCCCTCGGCCGCCAGGGCGTCGGCGACCAGGGCGCGGCCCCGGGCGGCGGCCCGGCCGAGGACCCAGCTGGGCAGGGCGCGGATGGCGGGGAGGGGTGCTTCGGCCATGACGGCAGCCTAGCCAGAAATCCTTGGACTTCCCAACGACCCCTCAGTACCGTTGGGGCTCCCAACGAGTTCATGGGTGTTCCCAACGACCTGCCGGGGTGCGTCCCGGCGTCTGGAGGCCGCGATGCGCCGCGTCCGCTACGAGTCCGCCGGCGGTCCGCTGTTCGTGGAGGAGGCCGCCGTACCCGAGCCCGGCGCCGGGGAGCTGCTGGTGCGCTGCGAGGCGGTCGGGGTCACGCTGCCCGTCGTCCGCAAGGTGACCGAGGCCGCCGAGCCGATCCCGCTGGGCGGCGAGATCGCCGGCACGGTGGTTGCCGCCGGCGAGGACGTGAGCCGCTTCCGGGCCGGCGACCGGGTGACCGGGCTGTGCTTCGGCCACGGCTACGCCGACTTCGCCCTGCTGCGCGAGGACATGGCCTCCCCGGTGCCCGACGACGCGACCTGCGTCGACGCGGTCGCGCTGGTGCGCGGCGGACTGGTGGCCCGCGGCGCGCTGCACGCCGCCGGTCCCGTGCGCGGCGAGTCGGTGCTCGTCACGGCCGCCGCGAGCGGGGCCGGCCAGCTCGCGGTGCGGCTGGCGCGGGTGCTGGGTGCCCGGCGGGTGGTGGGCGCCGTCTCCGATCCTGCGAAGGCGGACTTCGTCCGCTCGCTCGGCGCCGACGACTGCGTCCGGTACGGCGACGAGCGGTGGGGGGAGCCGTACGACTGCGTGCTGGACGCGGTCGGCGGTGATCTGCTCACCCCCGCTCTCGCCGCGCTCGCCCCGCACGGCCGGCTGGTCGCCTACAGCTCCGGCGGCGGCACGATCCAGGCGTACGACCTGCTGGTCGGCGCCAAGTCGGTGATCGGGTTCCAGATGGCGCTGATCGCCCGCGGCCGGCCGGAGCTGTACGAGCGGTGGCGGCGGGAGCTGTGGCGCCTGTTCTCCGATGGCGCCCTAAGACCCGCCGTGCACGGCGAGTTCGCGCTGGAGGACGCGGCGAAGGCGCACGAGGCCGTCCGGGCACGGGCCAACCTCGGCAAGGTCGTCCTGCGGCCGTAGCGGCGCCGCGAAGGAGCGGCGGTCCCCGAAGGACACCGTGCCGTGGCTGCCGCTGGACCGGGTCGGCGGCCGACCGCCGGCGCCGGATCCGGGTCAGGGAGGCCGCGGAAGCCGCGGCGGCCCGGTGAGGACCCCGGGGAGCGGCCGGCGCCGGACGGGCGGGGGCTCAGCGGGAGCCGGTGCCGACCGCCGTGCGGGACGCGGCGGCGGGCCCGGGCGGCTCGGCGGCCTCCGGGTCGTGGGCGCGCCGCCTGGCGATGACCGCGCACACCATGAGCTGCATCTGGTGGAAGAGCATCAGCGGCAGCACGGCCAGGGAGGCGTGGGCGCCGAACAGGACGCTGGCCATGGGCAGGCCGGAGGCGAGGGACTTCTTCGACCCGGCGAACTGGATCGCGATCCGGTCCGCCCGGCCGAAGCCGAGCGCGCGTGCGCCGTACCAGGTCAGCAGCAGCATCACGGTCAGGAGCACGCCCTCGACGACGAGCAGCGCTCCCAGCCGCACGGCGCTGACCTGGTGCCAGATGCCCTGGGTCATGCCCTCGCTGAAAGCGGTGTAGACGACCAGCAGGATCGAGCCGCGGTCGACCAGGCCGAGGACCTTCTTGTGCCGGGCGACGAAGCCGCCGATCCACCGGCGCAGCACCTGCCCCGCGACGAACGGCACCAGCAGTTGAGCCACGATCTTCACCAGCGAGTCGGCGGAGAACCCGCCGCCGCTGTTGCCCAGCAGGGCGGCCGCCAGCAGCGGGGTCGCGACGATGCCCACCAGGGAGGAGAACGAGCCGGCGCAGATGGCGGCGGGCACATTGCCGCGGGCGATCGAGGTGAACGCGATGGACGACTGGATCGTGGACGGCACCAGCGTCAGGAACAGCAGCCCCTGGTACAGCGGCTGGGTCAGCAGCACCGGGACCAGTCCGCGGGCGGCCAGGCCCAGCACCGGGAAGACCACGAAGGTGCAGGCCAGCACGGTGCCGTGCAGACGCCAGTGACGCAGGCCGTCCAGCGCCTCGCGGGTGGAGAGCCGGGCGCCGTAGAGGAAGAACAGGAAGGCGATCGCCGCCGTGGACGCCCCGGAGGCGACGTCCGCTCCGGTGCCGTGGGCCGGGAGGAGCGCCGCGAGCCCCACCGTGCCGATCAGCAGCACGATGTACGGGTCGATCGGCATCCAGCTCGGCCAGTGCGGGCGTTTCACGGTGCTCCACTCGCTGTTCGTCGGTCACGTCCGGGCCCGGAGGGCCCCCTCCATCGTCCTCCGCGGTGCGCCGATCGGGAATCCGGCATACCACTCTGACTGCCATCGTGTTCCGTGATGAGCACGACTAGACTGCGGGCGTGTACGACCCCACCCACCTGCGCACCTTCCTGGCGGTGGCGCAGACGCTGAGCTTCACCCAGGCCGCCCGGCGCCTCGGACTGCGCCAGTCGACGGTCAGCCAGCACGTGCGGCGGCTGGAGGACGCCACCGGCCGTCAGCTCTTCTCCCGGGACACCCACTCGGTGGAGCTGACCGAGGACGGCGAGGCCATGCTGGGCTTCGCGCGCCGGCTGCTGGAGGTGCACGAGCAGGCGACGGCGTTCTTCACCGGCACCCGGGTGCGCGGCCGGCTGCGCTTCGGCGCCTCGGAGGACTTCGTCCTCACCCGGCTGCCGGAGATCCTCGAGCGCTTCCGCCACCACCATCCCGAGGTCGACCTGGAGCTGACCGTGGAGCTGTCCGGCACGCTGCACGAGCGGCTGGCGGCGGGCAAGCTCGACCTGGTGCTGGCCAAGCGGCGGCCCGAGGACCCGCGCGGCGAGCTGGTGTGGCGCGACGACCTGGTCTGGATCGGCTCCGAGCACCTGCGGCTGGACCCGGACCGGCCGGTCCCGCTCATCGTGTACCCCCCGCCGGGCATCACCCGGGCCCGCGCCCTGGAGGCGCTGGAGGCGCAGGGCCGCGAGTGGCGGATCGCGTGCACCAGCGGCAGTCTCAACGGCCTCGTCGCCGCGGCCCGCGCCGGTCTCGGGGTCATGGCCCACTCCAGGCGTCTGATCCCGCCGGGCCTGTTCCGGCTGCCGGAGCGCCCGGCCCTGCCGGAACTGGGCAAGGTCGACTTCGTCGTCGTGCACGGCAGGCGCCGGGGCGCCGCCGACGCGGCCGCCGACGCGCTGGCCGCGGCCATCCTGGCGGGCGGCGACCGGCTGCACGGGCGGCAGCGCGCCGGGCGCTGATTCCGGCCAGGGGCCCTGGCCGGTCACGACGAGAAGGCCTTGGGACCGCCCTTCACGGCGCTCTGGCCAGGTCGGCAAGCGGTAACCGCGTCGTACAGATTCGGTGGAGATTACGGCTCCGTAAGTTACTGACTCGTCAGTATTGTGTCCGGCCCTTACCCATGTGAGGGTATTTTCCGATCGTCGTCGGGTAAGAAGGCGAGGTTTGCTCGTTTTCCGCGCCCCTCCCGTCCGGCTGACGGGTGGGGTAGCTTTCACGGCGCCGTGCGGAGCGTCGCGGACGTGACCGAAAAGCAAGGACGGGGAGCGAGGGATTGCGCGAGTTCACCACCCCTCCGTTGACGTCGGCGCCGCTGGTGGGCGGACTCGCCGACGCCGTCTTCGAACATGCCCGGACGGACCCCCTGCACGTGGCGCTCGGCCGCAAGGACGAGTCCGGTCAGTGGCGGGACGTGACCTCGGCGGAGTTCCGGGACGAGGTGCTGGCCCTGGCCAAGGGCCTGCTGGCGAGGGGCATCCGGTTCGGCGACCGGGTCGCCATCATGTCCCGCACGCGCTACGAGTGGACCCTCTTCGACTTCGCCCTGTGGACGATCGGCGCGCAGGTGGTCCCCGTCTATCCGACGTCCTCGGCGGAGCAGTGCTTCTGGATGCTGTACGACGCCGAGGTGACGGCGGCGATCGTGGAGCACGAGGACCACGCGATGACCATCGCGACCGTGATCGACCGGCTGCCGCGGCTGCGTGAGCTGTGGCAGCTCGACTCGGGCTGCGTGCAGGAGCTGTACGACTCCGGCGCGTACCTGGACGACGAGGTGGTGGACCGGCACCGCCAGGCGATCACCCCGGAGTCGGTCGCCACGATCATCTACACCTCGGGCACCACCGGCCGCCCCAAGGGCTGTGTGCTGACCCACGGCAACCTGATGTACGAGGCGGACACGGTGATCCGGCGCTGGGAGCCGGTGTTCCACACCAAGAAGGGCGACGAGGCCTCCACCCTGCTGTTCCTGCCGCTCGCGCACGTCTTCGGCCGGATGGTCGAGGTCGCCACCATCCGCGGCGGGGTACGCCTCGGGCACCAGCCGCAGCTCCACGCGGCCGCCCTGCTGCCCGATCTGCAGGCCTTCCGGCCCACGTTCATCCTCGCGGTGCCCTACATCTTCGAGAAGGTGTTCAACTCCGCCCGGCGCAAGGCGGAGAAGGAGGGCCGGGACGGGCCCTTCGAGAAGGCCGTCGACATCGCGGTGAAGTACGCGGACGCCGTCGAGGCCAAGGCGTGGGGCACCGGCCCCGGGCCGTCGGCCGGCCTGCGGATGCAGCACCAGCTCTTCGACAAGCTCGTGTACTCCAAGGTGCGCGCGGCCATGGGCGGCCGCATCCGCAACGCGATGTCCGGCGGCTCCGCGATGGACCGGCGGCTCGGGCTGTTCTTCGCGGGCGCCGGGGTGCAGATCTACGAGGGCTACGGCCTGACCGAGTCCTCGGCGGCCGCCACCGCCAACCCGCCCGAGCGCACCCGCTACGGCACCGTGGGCCAGCCCATCCCGGGCGTCACCGTGCACATCGCCGACGACGGCGAGGTCTGGCTGCACGGCGGCAACGTGTTCCAGGGCTACCTCAACAACCAGAAGGCCACCGACGGGACCCTGCACGACGGCTGGCTCGCCACCGGCGACCTCGGCGCCCTGGACGAGGACGGCTACCTGACGATCACCGGCCGCAAGAAGGAGATCCTGGTGACCTCCGGCGGCAAGAGCGTCTCCCCCGGGGTGCTGGAGGAGCGGGTGCGCGAGCATCCGCTGATCAACCAGTGCATCGTCGTCGGCAACGACCGGCCGTACATCGCCGCCCTGGTCACGCTCGACCAGGAGGCCGTCGAGCACTGGCTGCAGATGCGCGGCAAGCCCCGGCTCAGCCCCGCGCAGCTCGTGCGCGACCCGGACCTGGAGACGGAGGTGCGGCGGGCGGTCGTCGCCGCCAACACCCTGGTCTCGCAGGCGGAGTCGATCCGCACCTTCCGCATATTGGCGCAGCCGTTCACCGAGGAGCACGGCCTGCTGACCCCGTCGCTGAAGCTGAAGCGCAAGGCCATCGAGAAGGCGTACGTGAGCGAGGTCGAGGCGCTCTACCAGGCCTGAGACACCGCGGGCCGGCCGCCTCCGGCGGAAATTCCCGGCGCGGATCGCGCCGTCAGGAATGCGCGGGGGCCTCGTGATCGTTGACGATGGGGTACCACCTGTCGACAACCGAAGGATCAACGAGCTCGTGAGCAGCAAGGTCCCCCCGATCATCCTCAACAACGGCGTCGAGATGCCCCAGCTGGGCTTCGGCGTCTGGCAGGTGCCGGACGACGAGGCCGAGCAGGCCGTCGCCACGGCGCTCGAGGCCGGGTACCGCAGCATCGACACAGCGGCGATCTACGGCAACGAAGAGGGCACCGGCAAGGCCATCGCCGCCTCCGGCCTGCCCCGCGAGGACGTCTTCGTCACCACCAAGCTCTGGAACAGCGACCAGGGGTACGACTCCACGCTGCGCGCGTTCGACGCGTCGCTGGAGAAGCTGGGTCTCGACTACCTGGACCTGTACCTCATCCACTGGCCGCTGCCGTCCCGGGACGCCTACCTCGACACCTACAGGGCGTTCGAGAAGCTGTACGCCGACGGCCGCGTCAAGGCGATCGGCGTCTCCAACTTCCTTCCCCAGCACCTGGACCGGCTCATCGCGGAGACGTCGGTGGTCCCCGCGGTCAACCAGATCGAGCTGCACCCGCACCTGCAGCAGCACCAGGCCCGCGAGCTGCACGCGGAGCAGGGCATCGCCACCGAGGCCTGGTCGCCGCTCGGCCAGGGCAAGGGCCTGCTGGAGGTGCCGGCGATCGTCGCCATCGCGCAGAAGCACGGCCGCACCCCGGCCCAGGTCGTGCTGCGCTGGCACGTCCAGCTCGGCAACGTGGTGATCCCGAAGTCCGTGACGCCGTCGCGGATCAAGGAGAACATCCAGGTGTTCGACTTCAGCCTGGACGACGAGGACCTCGCGGCCATCAGCGCCCTGAACGAGGACCGGCGGCTCGGCCCGGACCCGGCCACGTTCGACGTCGCCTGACCCCGCACGGCGAACGGCCGTCCGCAGCCGCCGTACGGGCGGGGCGGGCGGCCGTTTCCCGAACGCGCGGACTCAGCCGAGGTGCACGTCCGCGTGCACGACCTCGAACTCCTCCAGGCTCACGACCCTCGCCCCCGCCTTCGCCGCGGCCTCGTGGCGGGCCGCGGCCTGGGCGGCCCGGGACGCGGCCATGGACGCGCGGTCGACGAAGAGGGTGCCGACCCGGCCCAGACCGCGCTCGCGGTCGACGAGCAGAGCGGCCCGGGCGAGACCCGGCAGCGTCTCCAGGCGCGGCAGGACGGTCGACCGGAAGGTCTCCTCGAACAGGGCGGCGTCCGCGGGATCGAACTCGACCCGGGACACGCGCAGACCGCCGCCCAAGCGCGGCACCCGCAGCGAACGGTGGACGACCGCCTCCATGTTCTCCACCGCCAGGGTGCCCGCGAACGGCTCCAGCAGCGCCTGCCGGTGCTGCCGCATCACCGTGTCGCTGTTGCCGCGGGCCTGCTCGGAGGCCCACCAGCTCACCGCCAGCAGCTTGCCCAGCTCGTGGTCGGTGAAGACCCCGGCCCCGAGGTAACCGGGGCGCTCCTCGAGCAGTTCGCGCCCCTCGGTGTTCAGGGTCCGGACCGCCGTGTCGATCTTCGCCGGGTCGCCGGTCACGTAGACGGTGCGCACGAACATGACATCTCGCCTCCGCGTGCCCTGTGGCCTGTCGCTTCGACCCGAACCAGTCTTCCGTGTGAGGCAAAGGCCCGCAAAAGCGAACACAACGCCGAGTCTCGTACAGGTGCTTGACGAGGGCATGCGCATACGCCACCTTGTAGGACGCCCGGTAAGGAAACTTTCCTAACAGAAGGGTCCCCCCACAGTGCGCCTGCGTTCACTGACCCTCGTCGCGGCTTCCGGCGCCGCTCTGCTCGCCGCCGGAGTGCTTCCCGCCCACGCCTCCGACCCCGACCCCGTCGACCCCTCCGGCGCCCCGCCGGCCTCCGTCCAGGAGGGCACGGTGAGCGCGGCGGACCTGCTCGCCAAGGTGACGTCCTGTTCCCAGATCTCCAACGGCAAGTACCGCACCGACGAGGAGGCCTCGGCGACGGTCCCCGTGTGCGGCAAGAACGGCGCGGTGTTCTGGAAGGCCGACATGGACATCGACTGCGACGGCCAGCGGACCGCGAACTGCAACGAGGACCGCGACCCCTGGTACCAGGACGACACCGCGTTCCACCAGTCCGACGGCAGGCCCCTGAAGGCCGAGTCCCTGCCGTACGTGGTGGTGCCCAGCTCCAGCACCGTCTGGAACTACACGGGCGCCGGCATCAAGGGCGGCGGAGTGGTCGCCGTGGTCTACGACGGCAAGGTCGAGTACGCCGTCGTCGGGGACACCGGGCCCACCGCCATCATCGGTGAGGCCTCGTACGCCACCGCCAAGGCGCTCGGCATCGACCCCGACCCGGCCACCGGCGGGGTCGACTCCGGCGTGACGTACATCCTGTTCAAGAACTCCAAGGTCTCCCCCATCGAGAGCCACAGCGCGGCCGTCTCTCTCGGGGACCAGCTCGCCAGGCAGTTCCTGCGGGACAACTGAACGTCGGGGCGGATCAGTTGGGCTGCCCCAGCGGACGTACGACGACGGTGCTGACGCCGACGCCGAACTCCGTCACCTGGCGCCGGGTGTTCTCGGCGAGCCCGGTGACCGCCCGCTACACGGGCCGGACCGCGCGGTGCACCGTGTGGGCCGCCAGGAGGAACACGTCGGGCCGGTGGTGCAGACTGCGCTCGTCGGACGGGTCGAGGAGCCGGTCGAGGGTGGCGCGGTCCCCGGCGTCGAGGGCGTCGGCGTGGATCTCCCGGGTCCGGGTCAGCACGGCGACGACGTGGGCGCGGACCCGGTCCGAAACCGGGGCGGGCAGGTCGAGCAGGAAGCTGCGGGTGCCGGTGTGCTTCAGGCCGGCGGCGGCGAGCAGCGCGGGCCAGTCCTCGGTCACGGCGACGGCGCCCGGAAGCTCGGCCCGCATCCGGGCGAACCGGTCCTCCTGCGCTGCGTCGAGACGCGCCTGCAGTCCGGGGCGGCCGAAGCCGATGTCACGGGGCAGGAAGCGGGGGGCCAGCCCGCCCTCCAGGATGGCCAGGGTGCCGCCGGGCGCGAGCCGTTCGGCGAACGCGGCGAGCGCGGCCCGCTGGTCGCCGAGGTGGTGCACACTGCGGCTCGCCCACAGCAGGTCCGCCGGGTACTCCAGTTCCCGCAGCGCGCCGGGCAGCTCACCGGCGAGGGTGCCGAAACGGTCGGCGTAGCCGAGGCGGGCGGCGCGGGCCCGGGCGTGCTCCAGCAACGGCTCGGAGCTGTCGGCGGCGATCACCCGGGCGCCGGGGAAGGTCTCCGCGAAGAGGCCGGAGAGCACCCCGGGCCCGCTGCCGGCGTCGACGACCAGACCGGGTTCGGTCACCTCCTTGCTCAGCCAGGCCAGGGCGTGGGAGTAAGCCGGTGTGGACACCTCGGCCTCCGTCTCCAGCATCGCGGCCATCGCACCCCAGTCGACGTCGCCGCCGTGGTGGTGGCCCTGGTGCGGGTGGTGGTGGTCGTGGTGTTCGTGTGCCATGGGTGCGGCCTCCTGGGCGCTGTCGTCCGGATGCGGACAGCCTGCGCCGGAACGCCGGGCCGGGGCCAGTTTCGTTGCCGGTGCCGCAAAAAGGGACCGCCGGGGGGCGGCCGGTGAGGGCCGCGCCCCGGCGGACGTTCAGCCGGTCAGGGAAGGGGCGGGTAGGCGTTCTGCATGAGCTGCTGGAACTGGGCGGAGAACCAGTGCCCGGCCAGCGGCGCGTTCGGCAGGGCGCCGGAGGGGTTGTTGCCGTTGCGGGCGTTGCCGCCGTACGTCGGGTCGCACATGCGGTCGAAGCCCTTGCCCTCGTCGTTGCTGACGGCGGAGCTGGCGCCGTCGGACTCCCCCGGCGGCTTGACCCAGACGTAGGCGTCGATGCCGGCGGCAGGCGCCGCGGTGGGCCGCTCGCCGAGTCCTGCCCCGCTCTGGTTGCACCAGTTGCCGGCGTGGACGCGCCGGTCGATCCGGCTCCCGTTGACGTAGTCGTCCACGGAGGTCAGCGGGCCGGACTTGGTGGGCCGGGCGGTGCCGCCCCAGCCGTTGCGGGAGGTGTCGATCAGCATGCCGAGGCCGGAGTTGAACCCGGACCCGACCAGTTTGTCCCGCAGCGCCTGCGCGAACGACTGCTCGTCGACGTACTGGTTCCAGTCGACCCACTTCGACTGGCGCACGGTCTGGCCGTTCACCGAGTCGGTGACCTTGAAGTACGGCTCCTTGGTGGCGCTGTAGTTGGCGGTGTTGACGATGAACCCGGCCACGTCGCTCACACTGGCGCCGTTGCTGGTGGCGACCTTGTAGAACTCCTGGACCGTGGGACCGAGGTTGGAGTCCCAGCCGAGCCAGGCGTGGTGGCCGGCGTCGATGTAGTTGTAGACGTTCGCGATGGCGCCCAGCTTGTCGAGGGCGTAGCTGACGCCCTTCTCGTAGTTGCCGTTGGCCTTCATGGTCGCGCAGGCGTCGGTGCTGCCCGCGGTGCCCCCCGCGTTGGTGACCAGGTTGGGCAGCGAGTCGGGCTCGATGACCGTGGTGATCCGCAGGCCCGCGTACTTCGAGTCGGACAGGATGGAGGCGATCGGGTCGATGTACTGGCTCTTGTACTTGTCGAGGTCGTTCGGCCCGAGTTCGCCGTTGGAGGCCAGGGCGGAGCAGTCACGGCCCGGCAGGTCGTAGATGACCAGCTGCACGACGAGGTCACCGGAGCCCTTCTGCTTCAGGGCCGCGTCCAGGTGGGCGCGCAGGCCCATGCCGCCGTTCACCCCGTTGATGGCGGCGATCCGGTCCAGCCAGACGGCGGTGGGCTGGTTGGAGATGCGGCTGCCGCCGGGTTCGGCGGCGGCGAGGGCCGACCACTCGGGGTTCACGTACACCTTGGCCCCGGTGTACGGGTTGTCGACGCGGCCGCCGGTGCCGCCGCCCGTGTCACCGCCGGTGCCGCCGCCCGTGTCACCACCCGTGCCGCCGCCGGTGCCGCCGCCCGTGTCGCCACCGGTGCCGCCGCCGGAGCTGCCGCCGTCGTCGACGTTGCAGGTGACCCCGTCGAGGGTGAAGGTCGCGGGCACGGCGTTGCTGCCGCTGTAGGTGCCCTGGAAGCCGAAGCTGACGGAACCGCCGTTGACCAGCACGCCGTTGTAGCTCTCGTTGGCGGCGGTGACGGCGGCGCCGCTCTGGGTGACCTTCGCGTTCCAGGCGCTGGTGACCTTCTGGTTGCCGGCGTACGACCACTTCACCGACCAGCCCGACTTGGCGGCGCCGTTGTTGGTGACGGTGACGTTGGCGGTGAAGCCGGTGTCCCACTGGTTCTGGATCTGGTAGGCGACGGTGCACGGGACCGAGGTGGCAGCCGCGCCGGCCGGTCCGGCGACGAGCGCCGTCCCGGAGGCGCCGGCGACCAGTGCCAGGGCGGCGAGCAGCGAAATTCTGGTAGGACTCATGAGTGCGGGTTCCTTCTTCCGTGATGCGGTTACGGGTTGAGGGCGCGCAGGTGGTCGCGCAGGCCGGCGCCGTACGCGGTGGGTGTGCCGTCGTAGCCGGAGATCAGGGACGGCCCGGAGGAGCAGTCCCAGGTGTTCCAGGTCCAGCCGAGATAGGACAGGTTCCGGTCGTCGAACCACTTCATGACCTGGTCGGTGAAACCGTGCGAGCAGGTGTTCTCCCCGACCTCACCGGCGATCAGCGGCACCTGGGCTGCGACCGGGGCGAGGGTGGAGTTCCAGCAGCTCTCGCTCGAGCAGGTGTTGAAGTTGTACACGTGGTACGCGGCGGCGAGATTGCCCGCCGGGTCGGTGGGCCGGTACGTCAGCCACTGGCTGAGGTCGTTGGAGTAGGCGAGCCCGCCGGCCATGATGACGTTCTTCGCTCCGGCGCCCCGGATGCTGTCCACCAGGTCCTGCATTCCGGCCACCTCGTAGGAGATGCCGGGGCAGGTGCCGCCGTCCCGCCAGCACTTCCAGGCGTCCGCGGCGCCGGAGGTCGCCCGGTCCGGGTACGGCTCGTTGAACAGGTCGAACACGGCCGCCCTGTCGTCCTTGAAGGTGCTGGCGACGGACGCCCAGAAGGACGGCGCGTACCGCATGTCGGGCATCGGTTTCTGGCAGGTGGCGTGCACGTCGGAGCAGCCCGCCGAGTTGCCGGTGTACTGGCCGTAGGACCAGTGCATCTCGACGATGGGCGTCATGCCGTGCGCCTCGACGCGGGCCACCAGGTCCTTGACCGCGTCGATGTAGTTGGCGCCGCCGTACTCGGGCTTGACGTTGGAGAGACCCAGCCAGCACTCCTCGTTGAGCGGGATGCGGACCGCGTTGGCCTTCCAGTCGGCGATCGCCTCGATCGCCGCGTCGTCCACCGGGCCGTCCCAGATGCCGTAGCCCTGCACGCACATGAACTCGCCGCCGGAGCGGTTCACGCCGAGCAGCCTGCGGGTGCGGCCGGCCGCGTCCACCAGCTTGCCGCCCGAGACGTGCAGGGCGGGCGCGGCGCCGTCGGACGGCGGCGGATCGGTCGGGGGCGGGTCGGTCGGCGGGGGTGTCGTCGGTTCGGAGTCCACGTTGCAGGTGGTGCCGTTGAGCCTGAACGCCGTCGGCACCGCGTTGCCGCCGGACCAGGAGGCGAGGAACCCGGCGCTGACGCTCGCGCCGGAGCCGAGGCCGCCGTTCCAGCTCTCGTTGGCCGCGGTGACGGTGGTGCCGGACTGGGACCACTTGGCGTTCCAGCCCTGGGTGACCTTCTGGCCGGCCGCGAAGTCGAAGGTGAGCTTCCAACCGATCGTCGCGGCCTGGTGGTTCGTGATCCTGACGGAGCCCTGGAAGCCGTCGTCCCACTGGCCGGTGACGGCGTACTCCACCGTGCACGCCGGTGTGGCTCCCTCAGCCGTGACCACCGGGACGAGCACGCCGCCGAGCAGCGCGGTCGCACCGGCGACGGCTAAAAGTACTGAACGCGGGGGGTGTCGCATGAGCGACTCCTTGCAGCTTGGCGCGCCGTGACGGACGCGTCGACTGAATGGAACCGCTCCCACTGGTGCGATGGAAGGTAGCGGCAACCGGGCTGATTGCACAGGGGAGTTGAGGAACTTTTCCGAGAGAGGACCTGTCGAATCATTTCGACTCTTCAAGCACCTTGACCGCTCCCGGGCTCGTCCTCACTATGGGAGCGCTCCCACTGGTTCAAGCCTTGACATCCCCCCTCGAGCCGCAAGCCGCAAGGAGGAACCAGCACCATGGATCCCGGACGCAAGAGCAGAGCCGCGCGGCGATGGTGGACCGCCGCCATCGCGGCGCTCGCCCTGCCGCTCACCACGCTCGCCACCGGCGCCACGGCCGCGCACGCGGCGGGCGTCCAGTGCAGCGTCGACTACAAGACCAACGACTGGGGCTCCGGCTTCACCGCCGACCTCACCCTCACCAACCGCGGCACGTCCGCGATCGACGGATGGACCCTGACCTACGGCTACTCGGGCAACCAGAAGCTGAGCAACGGCTGGAACGGCAGCTGGTCCCAGTCCGGCCAGACGGTCACCGTGAAGAACGCCTCGTACAACGGCACCATCGCCGCCGGGGCCGCGGTGTCCACGGGCGCCCAGTTCACGTACAGCGGGACCAACACGGCGCCCGCCTCCTTCGCGGTCAACGGCACCACGTGCGCCGGCGCGCACCAGCCGCCGGTCGCCGTGCTGACCAGCCCCGCCGCGGGCGCGACGTACTCGCAGGGCGACGCGGTGCCGCTCGCCGCGACCGCCGCGGCGGCCGACGCCGCGACCGTGACCAAGGTGGAGTTCTACGACGACACCACGCTGCTGGGCACGGACACCAGCGCGCCGTACGCGCTCTCGGCCTCTGGTTTGACCGTGGGCAGTCATTCGCTGGTGGCCAAGGCGTACGACAGCCTCGGCGCCTCCGCCGAGTCCACTCCGGTCGGCATCACGGTCGCCTCGGGCCCGGCGGTCGTCGCCTCGCCCACCCAGCTCGGCGTCCAGCAGGGCAAGTCCGGCACCTTCGACGTGAAGCTCTCCACGCAGCCGAGCGCCAATGTGACGGTGGGCGTCGCCCGTACGGCCGGCAACACGGGCCTGTCGGTCACCGGCGGCTCCTCGCTGACCTTCACGCCGTCCAACTGGAACACCGTGCAGAAGGTGACCGTCACCGCCGACTCCTCCGGCACCGGCAGCGCCACCTTCACCGCGTCGGCGACCGGTCACACCAAGGCGACGGTCACGGTGACGGAACTGGCCGCGTCGAAGGCGTACGACGCCCGGTTCCTGGACCTGTACGGGAAGATCACCAACCCCGCGAACGGCTACTTCTCACCCGAGGGCATCCCGTACCACTCGGTGGAGACGCTGATCGTCGAGGCTCCCGACTACGGCCACGAGACCACCTCCGAGGCCTACAGCTACCTGCTGTGGCTGCAGGCGATGTACGGGAAGGTGACCGGCGACTGGTCCAAGTTCAACGGCGCCTGGGAGATCATGGAGAAGTACATGATCCCCACGCACGCCGACCAGCCGACCAGCTCCTCCTACAACGCCTCGAAGCCGGCCACCTACGCGCCCGAACAGGACACCCCGAACGAGTACCCGGCCAAGCTGGACACGGGCGTCTCCGTGGGTTCGGACCCGATCGCCGGTGAGCTGAAGAGCGCGTACGGCACGGACGACGTCTACGGCATGCACTGGATCCAGGACGTCGACAACGTCTACGGCTACGGCGACGAGCCCGGCAAGTGCGAGGCCGGTCCGACGGCCACCGGACCGTCGTACATCAACACCTTCCAGCGCGGCCCGCAGGAGTCCGTCTGGGAGACGGTCCCGCAGCCGACCTGCGACGCCTTCAAGTACGGCGGCGCCAACGGCTATCTGGACCTGTTCACCGGCGACTCCTCCTACGCCAAGCAGTGGAAGTACACGGACGCCCCGGACGCGGACGCGCGCGCGGTGCAGGCCGCCTACTGGGCCGACGTGTGGGCGAAGGCGCAGGGCAAGAGCGGTGACGTCTCCGCGACCGTCGCCAAGGCCGCGAAGATGGGCGACTACCTGCGGTACGCGATGTACGACAAGTACTTCAAGAAGATCGGCAACTGCGTCGGTCCGTCCGCCTGCCCGGCCGGCACCGGCAAGGACGCCTCGCACTACCTGCTGTCCTGGTACTACGCCTGGGGCGGCGCCGCCGACACCAGCGCGGGCTGGGCCTGGCGGATCGGCTCCAGCCATGTGCACGGCGGCTACCAGAACCCGCTCGCCGCGTACGCGCTCAGCAACAACGCCGACCTGAAGCCGAAGTCGGCGACGGGCGCGGCCGACTGGGGCAAGTCGCTCACCCGGCAGCTCGAGTTCTACCAGTGGCTGCAGTCGTCCGAGGGCGCGATCGCGGGCGGCGCGACCAACTCCTGGCAGGGCCGGTACGCCACCCCGCCGGCAGGCACGCCGACGTTCTACGGCATGTACTACGACTGGCAGCCGGTCTACCACGACCCGCCGTCCAACCAGTGGTTCGGCTTCCAGGCCTGGTCGATGGAGCGGGTCGCCGAGTACTACCAGCAGACCGGCGACGCGAAGGCCAAGGCCGTGCTCGACAAGTGGGTCAAGTGGGCGCTGTCCAAGACCACGGTCAACCCGGACGGCACGTACCGCATCCCCTCCACCCTGCAGTGGACCGGCCAGCCCGACACCTGGAACGCGTCGAGCCCCGGCGCCAACAGCGGACTCCACGTGACGGTCGCCGACTACACCGACGACGTCGGCGTGGCGGCCGCGTACGCCAAGACGCTCACGTACTACGCCGCCAAGTCCGGTGACTCCGCCGCGAAGTCGACGGCGAAGGCGCTGCTGGACGGCATGTGGGGCAACTACCAGGACAGCCTCGGCATCGCCGTCCCCGAGACCCGGAGCGACTACAGCCGGTTCAACGACAGCGTGTACGTGCCGAGCGGCTGGAGCGGCAGGATGCCGAACGGCGACGCGGTCAACTCGTCCTCGACGTTCTCCTCGATCCGGTCCTTCTACAAGAACGACCCGGCCTGGTCGAAGATCGAGGCCTACCTCAAGGGCGGCGCCGCGCCCGTCTTCACGTACCACCGTTTCTGGGCCGAGGCGGACGTCGCCCTGGCCATGGGCTCGTACGCGGAGCTGCTCGAATAGGTCCCCGCCGGCGCTCCGCGTGCACGGTCCCGTCACCGGACGACGGGACCACCGGGCCGGGCGGTCCCCACCCGCACCAGGGGGCCGCCCGGCCGTCACGTTCCCCGGTCCTGCACCCCTCCCCGCGAGAGGCCCCCCACCGTGCGCAGAACCCGCATCCTCACGGCCGTACTGGCGCTCGCCGCAGGCCTGCCGGCCGGCACCCGGCAGCAGTCGACGCAGACCTGGACCCCGCTGCTGGACTCGGCCGGCTGGGACGACTGGGGGCACACGGGCGTGGTCAGCCTGGCCTCGGACGCCGCGGACCCGGACAGGGTGGGCGCCCCGGTGACCACGAGGAACGTGGGCTGGAACGGCACGGTGGCGGCGGGCTCGTCGGTGAGCTTCGGCTTCACCGGCGACTGGTCGGGGAACAGCACGAGACCGGCGTCTTTGGGACGGCGATGCAACGTTTCGCCGTCCCCGGACGTCGTCCCTGTCCAGGGCACGACGGTCGCGCCCTGGGGAGGGACACCGGGTGCACGGCAACGAGTTCGCCAAGTGGGCACGGGACTTCGAGGACGAGCGGGGGCGGAGGGCCGCCCTCGGGGATCCGGACTGGGGGCGGGGCGCGGCACTGCCTCCCGCGGTGTGGGCGGGCATCCAGCGCTTCCAGGTCGGGGAGGACGGCGACGGAGTCAACCTCGTGGCGAAGGCGGACCAGGCGGGCGACCCCGACTACGCCCGGGCGGTCCGGCTGTTCGTCGCCGAGGAGCAGAACCACGCCAGGATGCTCGCCCGTCTGCTGGCCGCGGGCGGGATGCCGCTGCTGAGCGGCCACTGGAGCGACACGGTCTTCGTCCGGCTGCGGCGCCTGATGGGCCTGCGCCTCGAACTGCTGGTGCTGATGATCGCCGAGGTGGTGGCCCTGCGGTACTACCGCGCCCTGCGCGACGGCGCCGGGGACCCGCTGACCTCGCAGGTGGCGGGCCGCGTCCTGGCCGACGAGGAGCGCCACGTGCCCTTCCACTGCGCCCGGCTGCACACCTCCTTCGCCGAACTGCCCCGCGCGGCACGCCGCCCGGTGCTGGCCGGGTGGCGGCTGCTGCTCCTCGCGGTCACCGCCGTCGTCGCCACCGACCACGGCCGGGCCCTGCGGCACCTCGGCGTCGGACGCCTGCGCTTCGTCTCCGACGTCATGGCGTTGTCCGGCCCCGTGGTCCGCTCGATCCTCACCCCGCGGCCGGACGCGTGGACGGGCCACGGGGCCTGACGCCCTGCGTCGGAGTTTCAGGCGGTGGGCGGCTTCTGGAAGGCGTGCAGGGGGAAGACCGGGTCCGGGCGGCGGCGGTCCTGGTCCGGGAGACGGGCGAGGCGGGTGGCGAACTCCTCGGTGCGGGGGTCGTCCGGGGGCAGCAGGGTGAACCAGCCGCGCCTGAGGTCGGTGACGGTGCTGCGCGGGCTGCGGCCCTGGCCGCGGCCGGGGAAGGCGGTTCGTCCGGCCGGGACGAGTCCCTCGGCGGCGGCGTACCGGGCGACGGCGTCCGCGGCGTCCTGGGCGGGGCGGCGGGGGCGCGGGGCGAGGACGGCGTCGATGTCGCTGCCCACGTCGTGCGCCGCGGCCTTGTCGACCGTGGTGACGTAGACACCGCCGGATCTGAGGACCCGTGCGCACTCGGCGACGACGGCACGCGCCTCGTCGGGGCCGGACAGCAGGTGCAACAGCCAGACGCCGGTGACCGCGTCGAAGGTGGCGTCGGGGAAGGGCAGGCGGCGGCAGTCGGCCCGCAGGACGGCGCCGGGCAGGCGGTGGGCCGCCCGGCGGGCCATGGCGGCGGAGAGGTCGGCCGCCGTCACCCGCAGCGCGGGCCGGGCGGCGGCCAGGCGCCGGGTGACGAGCCCCGTGCCGCAGGCGATGTCCAGGAGCCGGCCCGGCCGGTCGGGTATCAGGCCGAGGACGGCCCCGGCCGCCGCCTCGGCGCGCGGTTCGCCGCCGCGCGAGGCGTCGTAGGCGTCCGCTTCCTCGTCGTAGTCGAGCACACGTCAGTGTGTTCCGTGGCCGGAGGCGATGTCCTCCACCCTGCGGGCGAGGGCGAAGTCCTTCTCCGTGACGACGCCGCCCGCGCTGTGCGTGTTCACGCTCAGGTGGACGGTGTTGTAGCCGAGGGTGAGGTCGGAGTGGTGGTCGAGCTCGTCCTGGATGCCGGCGACGTGCACGACGAGTGCCGTCGCCGCGAAGTGCGAGCCGAGCCGGTAGGACCGGGTGAGCCGGTCGCCGTCCAGCGACCAGCCGGGCAGCTCGGCCAGCCGGTCCTCGATCTCCTTCTGCGACAGCGGTTCCACGGCCATGTGACGGCTCCCTCCGGGGCGTGCGGGTACGCGTTCAGCCTGCCACGTCCGCCCGCCCGGGCACCCGGTCAGGTTGCGTCGCGCACCCCGTTCGGCCGCGCGGGCACTCCGTTCGGCTCCCTGACCGCTCCGCGGCGGGGCGGGACCGGCTTCGTGCCGGGGCGTGCCGCCGGGCGGGCCGCTCGACTACGGTCGACGGCATGACCATTGTCGCGACCGGCCCTTCCGCCTCCGCCGCCACGAACGCCGACAAGGGCCAGGCAGGCCGGCTGCTGCGCTCCTGGCGGGAGCGGCGCCGGGTGTCCCAGCTCGAGCTGGCGCTGCGCGCCGACTCCTCCGCCCGGCACATCAGTTTCATCGAGACCGGCCGGTCCCGGCCCAGCGAGGAGATGGTGCTGCGGCTGGCGGAGCACCTCGAGGTGCCGGTGCGCGAGCGCAACGCGCTGCTGCTGGCGGCCGGTTACGCGCCGCGCTACCCGGAGACCCCGCTGGACGACCCGGCGCTGGACGCGCTGCGCGACGGCATGGAACGGCTCATACAGGGCTACGAGCCCTACCCGGCGCTGGTGGTGGACGCCGGGTACACGGTGGTCGCCGCCAACCGGGGCATCGCGCTGCTGCTGGAGGGAGTCCCCGAGGAGCTGATGACGCCGGCGCCGAACGCGATGCGGCTCACCCTGCACCCCGAGGGACTCGCGCCGCGCATCCGCAACCTGCGCGAGTGGCGCGGGCACCTGCTCGCGCAGATGGAGCGGCAGATCGCCCTGGACCGCTCGGACCAGCTGCGGGCCCTGTACGAGGAGGTCGCCGGATACCCGGTGCCCGAGGACGCGTCCGGTGACGAACCGGCCGGGCCGGTGGCGTACTTCGCGCTCCCGCTGCGCATCGAGCACGACGGGCGGGTCCTGTCGTTCGTGTCGTCGATCTCCACCTTCAACACGCCCATGGACGTCACGGTCGCCGAACTCGCCATCGAGACCTTCCTGCCCGCCGACCCGGCGACCGCCAAGTACCTTCACACACTGGCCGGTTGACGCCCCTCGCGGCGCCGGGTCCGCTCGACCGCGGGTGCGACCCGGGCGTCGCGTGACACACTGCGCGGGTACTTCGGCGCGTAGGGGAGGACGGGCTGTGAGTGAGCGGCGCGCCGCGCCCACCGTGGGCCAGGTGGTGCTGGGCAAGCGGTTGCAGGAACTGCGGGAGGCGGCCGGGTTCAGCCGTGAGGAGGCCGCCCGGGTGCTCCGGGTCGCGTCGGCGACCGTACGGCGGATGGAGATGGCCGAGGTCGCGCTGAAGATCCCCTACGTGCAGGTGCTGCTGGCCACCTACGGGGCGCCCGGGGAGGAGCAGGCCGCGTTCGTGCGGCTGGCCGAGGAGGCCAACCAGCCCGGCTGGTGGCAGCGGTTCCACGACGTGCTGCCGGACTGGTTCAGCCTGTACGTGAGCCTGGAGGGGGCCGCCCGGATCGTCCGCTCCTACGAGCCGCACTTCGTGCCCGGCCTGCTGCAGACCGAGGCGTACGCGCGCGCCGTGCTGGAGGCCGGGACGATCGGGCAGACCGGGCAGGAGACGATGGAGCGGCACGTGTCGCTGCGCATGGCGCGGCAGCGGCTGCTGGAGCGGGCGGACCCGCCCCACCTCTGGGTGATCATGGACGAGACGGTGCTGCGGCGCCCGGTGAGCGTCGACGCCGCGGTGATGCGCGACCAGCTCGACCGGCTGCTGCAGTACGCCGACCGGGACCGGGTCACCCTGCAGCTCGCCGAGTTCGCGGCCGGCCCGCACCCGGGTACGTACGCGCCGTTCACGCTGTTCCGGTTCGCCGAACCGGAGCTGCCGGACATGGTGTTCACCGAGTACCTGACCGGCGCCCTGTACCTGGATTCCCGCCAGGAGATCTCCACGCACCTGGAGGTCCTGGACCACATGACCGCCCGGGCCTCCTCGGCGCGGCGCACCCGGCAGCTGCTGCGGGAGTACCGCGAGTCCCTGTGACGCCGGGCCCCCGGCCGCCGGCTCAGGCCGCCCCGCCCTTCGTGTCCCGCTCGTCGTCGACGATCTCCGCGTCCACCACGCCGTCCTCGTCCGCGGACGCGCTCCGCTCCCCGGCGGCACCGGCCGCGCCGGCGGAACCGCCCGAATCCGTCGAAGCGGCCGACGCGTTCGCGTACATGGCCTGGCCCATCCGCTGGCTGACCGTGGCGAGCTTCTCGACTCCGGTGCGCAGGGCGGCCGTCTCGGCGTTCTGGCCGAGCAGCGTCTTCAGCTCGGTGACCGCCTCCTCGACCTCGGTGCGGGTCTCCGCTGGGACGCGGTCGGCGTTGTCCTGGAGGAACCGCTCGGTCTGGTAGACGAGTTGCTCGGCCTGGTTGCGGGTCTCGGCGGTCTCGCGGCGCTTGCGGTCCTCCTCCGCGTACTGCTCGGCCTCCCGCATCATGCGGTCGATGTCCTCCTTGGGCAGGGCGGACCCGCCGGTGACGGTCATCTTCTGCTCGCGGCCGGTGGCGAGGTCCTTGGCGGAGACGTGCATGATCCCGTTGGCGTCGATGTCGAAGGCGACCTCGACCTGCGGGACCCCGCGCGGTGCGGGTGGCAGGCCGGTGAGGTCGAAGACGCCCAGCTTCTTGTTGTAGGCGGCGATCTCGCGTTCGCCCTGGTAGACCTGGATGCCGACCGAGGGCTGGTTGTCCGTGGCGGTGGTGAAGATCTCCGAACGGCGGGTGGGAATCGTGGTGTTGCGCTCGATCATCTTCGTCATGATGCCGCCCTTGGTCTCGATGCCGAGGGACAGCGGGGTGACGTCCAGCAGCAGGACGTCCTTGACGTCGCCGCGCAGGACGCCCGCCTGGAGCGCGGCGCCGACCGCGACGACCTCGTCGGGGTTGACGCCCTTGTGCGGGTCCTTGCCGGTGAGTTCCTTCACCAGGCCGGTGACGGCGGGCATCCGGGTGGAGCCGCCGACCAGGATGACGTGGTCGATCGCCGACAACTGCACGCCCGCGTCCGCGACCGCCTGGTGGAAGGGCTTCTTGCAGCGGTCCAGCAGGTCTTCGGTGAGCTCCTGGAACTGGGCGCGCGTCAGCTTTTCCTCCAGGTGCAGCGGGCCCTCGGCGGAGGCGGTGATGTAGGGCAGGTTGATCGACGTCTCCGAGGACGAGGACAGCTCGATCTTGGCCCTCTCCGCGGCCTCCCGCAGCCGCTGCACGGCCATCTTGTCGGCGCCGAGGTCGATGCCGTACTGGCCCTTGAACCGTTTGACGAGGTACTCGACGATCCGCTGGTCCCAGTCGTCGCCGCCGAGATGGGTGTCGCCGTTGGTGGCCTTCACCTCGATCACGCCGTCGCCGATGTCCAGCAGGGACACGTCGAAGGTGCCGCCGCCGAGGTCGAAGACCAGCACGGTCTGCTCCTCGCCGCGGTCCAGGCCGTAGGCGAGGGCGGCGGCCGTCGGCTCGTTGATGATCCGCAGCACCTTCAGGCCGGCGATCTCGCCGGCCTCCTTGGTCGCCTGGCGCTGGGTGTCGTCGAAGTAGGCGGGGACGGTGATCACCGCGTCCGTGACGTCCTCGCCGAGGTAGGCCTCGGCGTCCCGCTTCAGCTTCTGCAGCACCCGCGCGGACAGTTCCTGCGCGCGCAGCCGGCTGCCGTCGATGGCGCCCTGCTCCGGGAAGCGCCAGTGCGCGTCCCCCATGTGCCGCTTCACCGAGCGGGCCGTGCGTTCCACGTTGGTGACGGCCTGCCGCTTGGCCACCTCGCCGACCAGCACCTCGCCGTTCTTGGCGAACGCCACCACCGACGGGGTGGTGCGGGCGCCCTCCGCGTTGGCGACGACGGTCGGCTCGCCGCCCTCCAGGACGGCCACCACCGAGTTCGTCGTCCCGAGATCGATCCCGACCGCACGTGTCATGGTCCGTCCCCTTCCGCCAGTGGTTCCGCCAGGAGGTTCCGCCGGGACGCATCCGCCAGGACGCCTGCCGCCCTCCCAGCACAGAACGCGGGTGCGCGCTTGTCAATGCACGGGTGCCCGGGAAACGCGATGCCGCGCACCCGGTGGGCACGCGGCATCGGCGGGAGGTGCGGGTGTCAGGCCAGCTCGGCCGTCAGGGTGATGGTCGTACCGGTCAGGGCCTGGCTGACCGGGCAGTTCTTCTTGGCGTCCTCGGCCGCCGAGCGGAAGCCGTCCTCGTCCAGGCCCGGCACCTCGCCGCGGACGGTGAGGTGGATGCCGGTGATGCCCTCGCCGGGCTGGAAGGTGACGTCGGCCTTCGTCTCCAGCCGGGTGGGCGGAGTGCCGGCGCCGGCCAGACCGTGCGAGAGGGCCATGGAGAAGCAGCTGGAGTGGGCGGCGGCGATCAGCTCCTCGGGGCTGGTCCTGCCGTTCGCCTGCTCGGCGCGCGACGGCCACGACACCGGCTGCTGGCCGATGCCGGAGGAGTCGAAGGTGACGACGCCGTTGCCCTCGAGCAGGTTGCCTTCCCAGACGGTGTGTGCGGTGCGCGTGGTTGCCACGGCTCTTCCTTTCCATGGGGGTCCGAGTTGTTCGGGTACCGCGTCCCATCCGATCACACTCGGGGGCCCCGCACCCCGTCGACGGGCCCCTAGGCGGCCCGCTCCTCCCCGGGGCGCTCCTCTCCCGTGCGCTCCTCGCCGGGGCGCTCGTCCCCGGTGCGCTCGTCCCCGGCGCGCGTGGGGAGCGGCACCTGCGGGCCGTCCACCTCCAGCAGCCAGCGCCGCAGTACGCGGTGCACGTCCTCGGCGCCGGCCGGCTCCTCACCGTCGGCGGCGGGCGCGGACAGGGTGAGCGGGGAGAGCAGAAAGGGCCGGGACTGGGCGCCGCCGAGGCCGCCGTGCGAGCCGATCTGCTCCTCGAACGCGAGGACTTCGCCGTCGGCGGGGTCGTGGAAGGAGTTGACCATGATGTCGGCGGTGTGCGGGAAGGAGTGGGTGCGGCGCACGGCGTCCGCGGCGCCGGGACCGAAGCCGGCCAGCGGGCCGGGCTCCGCGTCCAGGCGGGCCAGCGGGATCTCGGTGCCGTACGGGCCGAGCACCAGGCCGTCGTGCTCCTCGCTGGCGACCAGCAGGAAGCCGATGCCGGGGTGGTTGGCGAGGGTGGTCAGCAGGCCCGGGTGGCGGGCGTCGATCTCCTCGCGGGTCATGCGGTGGGGGACGTCCGGGAAGGACACCAGGCCCAGGTTCCCGGAGGCCAGTACGACGGGGTCGGTGCCCCGTGCGGGGCGGTGCCCGTCGCCGTCGGCCTCCTCGGGCCGGCCCAGGGCGGCCCGGACCGCGGCGCGGGCCTCGGCGCCGCTGCGGGTCCGCTCGGCGCGGCGCGGCACGGGCAGTCCGCAGCCGGCCCGGACCAGGTCGCCGAGGGTGAGGCCGTAGCGGGAGCGGAACGTCTCGCCCGGGCTCTGGCCGTGGTCGGACAGGACGACGACGCGGTAGGGGCGCGGCGCGTGCTCGGCGGCCTTCTCGATCAGGGCGAGGGACCGGTCGAGGCGCTGCAGCACCTTCTCGGCGTCCCGGCCGCGCGGCCCGGAGTGGTGGGCGACCTCGTCGTAGGCGACGAGGTCGGCGTAGACGGCGGTGCGGCCGGCGAGCATGTCACCGAGCACGGCGGCGACCACGACGTCGCGCTCGACGACGGTGGCGAAGGCGCGCACGAAGGGGTAGAGGCCGCCGCGGCCGACCCGGGGCCGCTGCTTGCGCAGACGGGCCCGGCTGGACTGGACGATCTCGCGGACCACCTCGGCGACGAAGGACAGGGCCGTGCGCACCGCGTTGGCGGGGTCGGAGAAGTAGGCGAAGTAGCCGGCGCGGGAGCGGTTCTCCCGGCCCCGGCGGCGGATGGCGATGGACAGCACCAGGGCCTGTTCGCCCGCGCCGCCGCTGAACAGGTTGCCGCGGCTGGCGCCGTCCAGGGCGAGCAGTCCCCCGTCGCCGGTCCGCCGCACGGCGCGGCGCTGGAGCTCGGCGGCGCTGGTCGGGCGGTTGCACACCATCACCTCGCCGCGGTCCTTCTCGTACCAGCGGAAGGCGGGCACGTCGAAGGTGCTGCCGTGCAGGATGCCGAGCTGGCTGGCGCCGGTCTGGCTGGACCAGTCGGTGCGCCAGGGGGTGAGCCGGTGGGTGGGCCGCATGCCGTCGGCGGTCGCCAGCCAGCCGGCGACGGTCGGCATCAGGCCCCTGCGGACGGCGTCGGTGAGCACGTCGTGGCCGACGCCGTCGAGCTGGACGCAGACCAGGCCGGGGGTGTCCGCGCAGGGCGGCCCGGCTCTTCGGCGCCGGTCGGCGAGGCGCAGCAGGCGGCGGCGGTAGGCGTCGTCGTCGCGTACGGCGAGGGCGGCGCCGGTGGCCGAGGCCACCGCGGACATCACGGCGGCCACCACGACGGCGGTCTCCGGGGCGGCCTCGGGGCGGCCCGAGGGGCTGAGCCACAGGGCGAGCAGCAGCAGCGAGCCGTTGAGGAAGAAGACCAGCAGGCCGAGGACGAGGGCGGGCACGAGCAGCAGCAGCCGGACCAGGAGCGGCCAGACCACGGCCGAGAGCAGTCCGAAGGCCCCGGCGCCGAAGGCGGCGGTGATGGCTATGTGGGTGGCGCTGTCGCCGTCCGCGGACTGGAGCCTGAAGTCGGGCAGCAGACCGGCGAGCACGAGCATGGTGAGCGTCGAGACCGCCCACACCGTGGCGCTCCGTCCGATCTGACTGGCGACCCGCCGCCACCGCACGTCCCGCACGCCCCGCACACCTCACGTCCCGCCCCGCTCGACCTGGCCGGGCCCCGGCTCCCACCTTGTCACACCGGGCCGGGCGCCTCCGGAGGGGGCGCGGCGGCCGTGGGAGCGGCACCGGCGTCGTCAGCGCCCGTCGTAGCCGGCGGTCGGCATCGACAGCCTGCGGTGCACCCGTGCCTTCATCTGCGCGTCGTACGACGGTTCGGCCCGCCCCACCGTCTCCACGCGCACCCCGCGCCGCGCGCACTCGGCGGTGAACTCCTCCACGGAGGAGAGGGCGCGCTCCAGCACGCGCCGGCTGGGGGCGACGAAGACGTCCACCCCGGGCCGCACACCGTCCCACAGTGCGCAATGGTCGAAACGCAGTCCGCCGACGAGAAGTTCCCGCGCGACGACGTAACCGCGCTCCGCCGCCCAGCGGGCGCACATGGCGTGCTGGCTGCGGGAGTCCACCAGGAAGGGGTCGGCCTCCAGTTCCTCCAGAGGCGTCAGGCTCGCGATGGCGGTGACCCGCACCGGCGCGACCCCGCCGGAGGCAACCCGTAGCTGTCCCATGGCGTCCCCCTCACCTCCGGGTTTCGCCAGCGACCCTACTCCTGCCCGTAGGCTTCGGGGGAGTCGCGTGAAGGAGGCGAAGGAGGTGCCGGTGGAGATCACCTGGTGGGGGCACGCCACCTGCACACTCGAGGACGCGAACATACGCGTGATCACCGATCCGCTGTTCGCGACCCGGCTCGCGCACCTGCGCCGCCGCCGGGGTGCGGTGCCGCCCGCCGAGGCCCGCCGCGCGGACCTCGCGCTGGTGTCCCATCTGCACGCCGACCACCTGCATCCGCCGTCGCTGGCCGCGCTCGCCCCGGGCACGCGCCTGCTCGTGCCCCGGGGCGCACCACGGGCGGTACCCGGACTGCGCCGGCTACGGCATCTGCGGATCACCGAGGTGGCGCCCGGGGACGAGGTGGGGGTCGGGGATCTGCGGGTCCGGGTGGTGCCCGCGCGGCACGACGGGCGGCGGCTGCCGGTCGGCCCGCACCGCTCGCCGGCGCTCGGATACGTCGTCACGGGTGAGACGCGCACCTACTTCGCCGGGGACACCGGGCTGTTCGACGACATGGCCGAGCAGGTGGGACCGGTGGACACCGCGCTGCTTCCGGTGGGCGGCTGGGGTCCCTTCCTCGGGCCGGGGCACCTGGACGCGGGGCGGGCGGCGCAGGCGCTGGCCCGGCTGGCGCCCCGCGCCGCGGTGCCGGTGCACTACGGCACGTACTGGCCGATCGGCATGGACGCCGTGCGCCCGCACGAATTCCACGCGCCGGGCGACGAGTTCGTGCGCCTGGCGGCAGCGGCCGCGCCGGACGTGGCGGTGCACAAGCTGGGCCACGGGGAGCGGGTGCGGTTGGAGGTCGCCCGGTGAGATGGCTGGCGGACGCGGTGACGCTGGCCGCCGCCTCGGCGCGGTCCGTGCCGCCGGAGTCCACACAGCAGGCGCTCGGCTATCCCTCGCTGTTCCTGCTCGTGCTGATCGGGGCGCTGGTCCCGGTGGTGCCGACCGGCGCCCTGGTGAGCACGGCGGCGGTGGTGGCGTTCCATCAGACGGCGCCGTTCTCCATGCTGCTGGTGTTCGTCACGGCCTCCCTGGCGGCCTTCCTGGGGGACGCGGCGCTGTACTGGCTGGGGCGGCGCGGGCTGGGGTCGAAGAACGGCTCGCGCTGGCTGGAGGCGATCCGCTCGCGGGCGCCGGAGGAACGCCTCGAACAGGCGCAGGGCAAGCTGGCCGAGCACGGGGTCGCCGTACTCGTGCTGTCCCGGCTCGTGCCCGCGGGGCGGATACCGGTGATGCTGGCCTGCCTGCTGGCCGAGTGGCCGCTGCGGCGGTTCTCCCGGGGCAACCTGCCGGCCTGTCTGGCGTGGGCGCTGACGTACCAGGTGATCGGGATCCTGGGGGGCTCCCTCTTCCCGGAGCCCTGGGAGGGGGTGGCAGCGGCGGTGGCGCTGACCCTGCTGATCGGCGCCGCGCCGAGTGCCGTGAAGCGTCTTCGCGGGAGCGAGCGCTAGGCCGTGTCCGCAAAGTCGCGTCTGCGTCGCGACGCCCGGCACGCACTCTCGCCGCACCGGCCGAAAGCCCGAGTACACCCAGTACGAG